>DAIDJF010000022.1 GCA_027451525.1 Ktedonobacterales bacterium | reverse complement strand
ATTATACTACGATGCACTTAGTGCATGGTCATTGCGCGCTCGCACGCGAGCGCATTTCCGTATATAGTAGGGGCGGGGGTGGGGTGGATGTGGGGTGGGGACCCGTGTGGTCGCCCGTTGTCCCCCACATACGCCAGATACCCATTTCCAGAAAAAGCCTACCCGTGTAAGCTCCCACATGGCCTCCCAGGCCGATTGACACACAGGCAGGGCGTGATAAATCACGCCCCTACACGATGTAAATCTATTACGTGCCTTATGAGCGTCCGGGGCGTTTGAGGGAGATCACGACGCGCCGTTCATCACCCTCGCCAATGCTTTCTGTGCTGATATCCTTGCTCTCGGAGAGCGCGATATGGACGATACGCCGTTCGTGTGGTGGCATCGCCTCTAACGCGATAGAGCGGCGATAGTTACGCACCTGCTGCGCGACACGAAGAGCAAGCGAACGCAGATTCTCCTCGCGCCGTTGGCGATAGTTCTCGGCATCCACGATAATACGCATGCGATGACGGGTGCGATGGCTGACTACGAGATTGACTAGAAGTTGCAGAGCCGCGAGCGTCTCTCCACGCCGTCCAATGAGCAGACCCAGGTTCTCGTTAATGCCATGAATGTTGAGCGTGAGCGGGCTAGTCGAGCGCACCTGCACGGTTGCATGAATGTTCATGTAGCGTAAAATATGCTGCAACACATCGACCGTAATCTCAACATCTTCACGTGTTGGGGCTTCTACATCCTGTATCTCTTCTAACTGCGTGCCTGCCGCGCCAGTCTCAGCGGGTGAGGAGAAGGCTGCCGCGCTGGGAAGCGAGGAGATAAAAGGCACAGACTCCTCTTCATCCTCTAGCTCGTCTTCCTCATCCTCTTCTTCGACTTCTTCATCGAATTCGCCATCCTCTTCGTCTTCGTCCAGATACTCGTCTTCCTCATCCTCGAACTCTCCGTCTTCTTCGTCGTAGAGTTCTTCATCGGGTAGGGCGATTTCAGGACCTTCAGGACCGAGGATAGCATCAGCCATTTCGGGCGTAATCACCGCGCTGGAAGGCGCAGGACGCACGGAGACACGCACCCGTGCCTCACGACCTCCCAAGCCAACGATGCCCCGACTTGGCTCCTGTAGTACAGTGACCTCAACCTCATCACGGCGTTTTCCCAGGCGAGTCAATGCCTGGAGTACCGCATCATCGACACTCTTGCCACTGGCCTCTATGCTTTCCACGATTGCCTTGCCTCCCTTTATCTCTATTCATTTTTCTTTTTCAGCTTGGGCTGATCGGATCACATTGCGCACCCGCTGGTAGCGGACTAACGCGACGAGACATTCTTCCTTTGCATGTTATTGCTACTGCGGCGACGGGCCGAGGCACTCCCACCACCCTGGCGGCGGCGGGCCGAGGCCGGGCTGGTACCACGTGGCACAGTGCGCAATTGACGGCTTACAGTCCCATTCTCATCGTTCGACTCTTCTCCCTCATCGCTAACTTTCTCATCACGGGGCTGATCTGCCGCGTATCCGCGCGCGTTCCCATTGCTGGATGAGCTACCAGAGCGACCGTTGTTCGCGCTACTAGTGCTGCCACCACGGCCTTTTAGAAAATCAGGCGTGGTGAGAAGTCCGCCCCAACCAGTAACAAAGTACTGCTGAACAGCCTGGAAAACAGATGAAACGGTCCAGTAGAGGGCAAGGCCAGCGGGGAATGTCCAACCAAAGAAAACCGTAATGAAAGGCATGATGTACTGCATCGTTTTCATTGATTGCGCGGTAGGATCACTCGCGCCCGTTGTGGCCGCCGTATTCGTTTTAGGCTGCGACATGCGTAACTGAATAAATGTCGCCAGACCAGCGAGAATAGGTAGGATATGCGTGGGGTCGGGACTTGCCAGCGAGAAATGCCAGCCAGAGTTAATAAACGTGAACCAGTTTAGTTCAATATTTGGATAGTGCGTGAAGTGTGGTACAAACGGATAAAGAATGTTGTTCAGGTTTGTCAGTTTCTGCGCGGTTGTGCCCGTGCTTCTGACAACATCGCTTAAGGCATAAAAGAGACCGTACAAAACGGGAAGCTGAATAAAAAGCGGCAGACATCCCGCTGCTGGATTGATGCCATACTCTTTATAAAGGGCCTGCATTGCCAGGGCTTGCGCCTGCTGATCTTTTCCATATTTGCGGCGGATCTCGGCAAGCTGCGGCTGTAATGCCTGCGTCGCCTTCATTGATTTGAGCTGCTGCAACGTTAGAGGGAAAAGGACTAACTTGATGATGAGCGTCAAAACAATGATAGATAGGCCGAAGTCACCGAAGAGGTGATACAACAGCATGAGGGCGTTAAAGATGGGAAAGGTAAAAATCAGATTGAACAGATAGCCTATCTGACCCACAAGAATACTCCTGCCTTCCTCGACCTAGTCTAACCGCTGGGGGACTGGATCGTAGAGATCGCCGTGATAAAATGGATGACAGCGTCCAATACGCTTAATCGTCATCCAGCCGCCACGAAAAAATCCGAAACGTTCAATTGCCTCATACCCATAATGTGAGCATGAGGGCGTAAACCGACACGATGAAGGCAAGACTACCGACAGCGTGTGCTGATAAACACGAATAAGAGCAAGTGCTATGTATTTCACGGTCGCTAACCCCTGCGCGTATCTCAACCTCCGCGCTCGTTTGATACCCCGTTTACGGGATATTGAGCAGTAAACAGACGCGCTCGACGTAATACATGTTCAATGTCTTGTGACAATTCTTGCAAGCTGGCATTAAGTGCCTGACCTCTTGCACTAATTACTACGTCCCAGTTACCGGAAAGTTCGGGCAAAAGGGGACGAATTGCTTCACTTAATATCCGTTTGATATAGTTACGACGAACGGCATGCTTCGAGATACGTTTACTTACCACAAAACCGATGCGTGTTTGTGTGGTATCATTGGGCATCCATGCAATGGCGAGGAGGCGCGACGTTACATTACGCCCTTGCTTCCTCACCCGTTGAAAATCTGCATTATTGCGCAGACGAAATGCACGTTTCAGTGCCACGCTATTTCAATAACTCTATCTCTAGATAGCTTTTGTTAAACGGTCAGGCTCCAACGCCCTTTCGCGCGTCGTGCCTTTAACACACGCCGCCCGTTGCGCGTTGCCATTCGTTTCATAAAGCCATGCTCTCGTTTGCGCGGAATGCGCTTTGGTTGCCAAGTTCGTTTCATATGACCCTATTTTCTCCTCCACTAGGAATATCTTGTAGATTATAACGAGTATCTATCACGCTGTCAATTGCAGAGGCCACAGACAGGACATGATGGTAATCAAAAATGCTCTTGGTGGTATACTATACCACAAACAAGAGCAGAATGATATCTATGTTATTACTTTCCCGCCTTGACAGTCTAGTCGTTTAGCAGCAAGGAAAGTGTTGGTTCTGGTACTTGATGATCTTCAGAGATACTCACCACGGCTGTACCAATGGCAAAGAACTCGATAATATGCGAACCCCAACCGTGACTGCGTTCGACAATCTGTGCGCCTACTACCCCTTGAGCAGCTAGACTGACCGCCTCAGATTGCATACGCTCCATCGCCAGCTCGCGCGCATCGTACAGGGCCTGCGTATAGTTCACCATCTCGACGTTGCGCCCAACTTGCTTGAACCACTGCCCTACGCCCTGACGCGCAACGTGATAGACGCAATTGCCCATGACCATGCCAACAGGCCGATAGCCAGCGCGCAGCAGCGTCCAAAAGTCTTGACCAGAGAGGTCTGAAGTGAAAGGCATACCATGTTTGTTGCGGAAGTGCTGCCCATTGCGTGAACGAATAGCCGTGCCAATGGCGACAAATTCCGCCAGCGACTCGCCCCACTCGTGGCGCGTGACCTCCAAACGCACGCCGACGATCCCATCGGCTCCCAGCGCGTTCGCTTCTTCCTCCATGCGCGTCATTGCCAGTTCACGTGCGTGGTACATCGCCTGCGTCAATACCCCCATCTCCTGGTTCTGGCTCCAATTTGCCTGCTGATAACCAATATGATAAATCGAACTGCCCACAACCAGACCAATCGGGTCAAAGCCCGCCTCGCGGACCAGCAAAAACTCGTTAATACTCAAATCGCTCGTGAAGAGACCGCGATGGGTCTGGTCGCTACGCATCGCGCTCAAGCGTTCGCGCGCGTGGACGGGAAGATCATTGCCTTGGGGTGGCATCTGTTGCGACATACGATTTATGCTCCTTCTTTATTCTTCACGCAAGGTCAGTTCGCGATTCTCGCCATAGCGTCCAGGGCGAAGATCGGTCATAGTTAACGTTAATTTAGGTTGGGGAATAATATGATCTTTTTTCTGCGCAGTGATGGCCGTACCCATAACGGCAAAGTGCACTGAGAGGTCCATATAATATTCTTTTGGCGCGTATTCGCCCCGTTCACGTTCATATTCCATAATCTGCCGCTGATTCTCGATATGCATACCGACGATCCCTGCGGAACTAAGCCGTTGCGCCATCGCATTAGCGCGTCCCATAGCGATATGGCGCGCCTGCGAGATACCATGCGAAAAGGCGGTGATCTCTTGATTCGAGCCTCCTGTGCCCCACCAGCCGCGCATCTGCTCGGTCAAGCGCCGCCCCAACGAGACGTAGTAGGAACAATAGCCCGTGACAATGCCCGTCGGATAATAGCCCGCCTGCCAGAGCGTCCAAAACTCCTGACCAGAAAGATCACTGAGAAAAGGATGCGCTCCCAGCGGCACATCTGGCAAACGAATCGCGGTTCCAATCGCGGTATACTCGATCAGATTTTGCGCCCATGCCTGATCGCGGCGCATGAAACGCACGCCGATGACACCATGGGCGCGCAGAAGCGTGGCTTCTTGTTCCAAACGACCGAGAGCCAGTTGGGCTGCATGCTGATGAGCGTTGGAGAGCGTAGTTAGTTCGGACTCCTGCGTATTCCAGGTATAGTTGCGCACATACTGCCAGCCGACCTGATAGATCGAACTACCCATTACCTGACTAAGTGGCTGATAACCCAGTTTGCGCGTCAACAGAAATTCGTTCGCGCTCAGATCGCTGGTAAATAGCGGGTGACCAGCCTCCATCTCCTCACTCAACCGCCGCTGTGCCTGAAGTGGCAAGCCTCCCGCCTCTAGCGATTGCAAGCTCGCCTGTGCCTGCTGTGCCGCCTCGGCCTGACGTTGCTGCTCTTCCGGCGATGATTTCCTGCGAAAGAACATCCCAACATCCTTTCTACTGAGTAAATAGCTCTCACGCGCTCTCTATGACTATAAAAGGAAGCGTTCGAGAGCAGCCCTTGCTTGTGCATTGCGGTTCGCCTCTTGCGCAAGCAGGGTTGCCAGTTCCTCAACCCATTGCTCGACTGGGATCGGCTCCGTTTTTAGCACGATGCCACGCACTACTTTCGCGCGCAAAGCTAACAGCGGTCCCTGACGTTCACGCCCAAGACGATACTGCGTATCACCCAACGTCACCGCGATCTCTTTGACCGGGTGTTCACGCGAGAACAGGCTACTCTGGCGCGTCACAACCGTATGAGCCGGCAACGCCCCTTCCAGCTTGACAGCGAGAGCCTCCATAAACGCCTTGAGGTCTGTCATATCAGCGCGCAATGATGCCGCCAGCAGGTCTACCTGTAACGGCTCGTTGATATCACCATACATCCGCGCCTTACTCCTTCCTATTTGATTCTCCACATCCTCTACGTTTATGTTATCATATCACTATAAACGTGGCGATATTCTGATAATCAAATAATAACATAGGACTGTTGCAGACCAGTATCAATGAATGACATTCTGCACAACAGGAGGATTTTATGGGCTTCTTCTCACGTCTCGCGAACTTTTTTAAGATGCGCGCCAATGCAGCTCTTGATAAGGCGGAAGATCCCGGTCAGGTCATGGACTATTCGTATCAGAAACAGCTTGAGCAACTGCAAAATTTGAAGCGTTCGATCGCCGAAGTGGTGACCAACGAGAAACGCTTGGAGATGCAGCAATCTCAGCTACAGCAGCAATTGAACAAGTTGGACCAACAGGCAATGCAGGCTCTACAGGCCGGACGTGAAGACCTGGCACGTATGGCATTGCAACGCAAAGAGACCATTGTGGCCCAACTTTCTACATACGAGCAGCAACTGGCGCAGTTGCGTGAACAGGAGCAACGCCTGATTACGATGGAGCGCACCATCTCGGCCCGCATCGAGACGTTCCGCACGCAGAAGGAGATGGTCAAGGCACAATATGGCGCGGCCCAGGCGCAGGTGAAGATCAACGAGGCTGTGACAGGTATCTCGGAGGAGATGAGCGAGATGAACCTCGCCATGCAGCGCGCGCAGGATAAAGTGCTCAACATGCAGGCGCGCGCCAACGCGATGGATACCTTGATTGAGCAGGGCACACTGGGCGATCAGGGCTTGCTCGGCGCAGGTTCTAGCGATCCACTGGAGCGCGAATTGCGCCAGATTTCCTCGCAGCAGAATATCGAAGATCAGTTACGCGCCATGAAGCAACAGATGCAACTGGGCGGAGCTAACGCTGATCAGCGGCAAATCGGCGGCCCAAATAACCAATAACCGCATTCACCGATAACAAAGCACCCGCTGAAGCTGAGGCCTACTTCAACGGGTGCTTTGTTATACTATAAATTTAGCGTTTACGGCCCAGCGAGGACACAACCAGTCACGTGGTTGTCCCACTCTTTCTGGACTTCGTAAGTGTGGCCGTTCCAGGTCACGTCGCCGCCGCTACTGTTGGTCGTGCCGAATTTCCAGGCGCACTTATCACCAATCTCATAGCCAGTGCGATCATACCATGCTGTTCCCAGCGGATCGGTAGCCGCTTCCATCTGCTCGTGCGAAGTCACGTTGATGGTGCTGTCAGCGTCAAAATCGCCGTTGGGGCTGGTGGTAACGCCACAGGCACTCAGATTAGTACCAGTGTAAGGCATTGCTGCGTAGAGCGTGTTACTTCCAAAATTACTGTGATATGCACAGAAAGTGGTAAAACTGCACTGGCTGCCCGCGCAAATATTTTCGTTCTTAGCAGTAAAGACGAAGAAAATATTGTTGATGCTTGATGTCCAGCCGTTGACCTGCTCAGCGTGCGTCACTTCACTCTGGATATTGCTATCTTGTAGCGTGCTAGAAGGATAGCTGGCCGTATCCACCCAGGAGGCTGACAAGACAGCACCACTGGGATATGCACCACTCGATTGTTTGTATTGCGTATTGTTGTGATAGAGCGTAGAACCGCCTACATCGCCAAAATAGCGCAGGATCAGGCTATTGTAGTTGGTGCTAACATAGGAACCAGTAGGCTCCCAAAAGATCGCATAGACATGAGCCGTACCTGTCATCACAGGACCATTGTGATAGGTCATGTTGCTTGTACGAGAGGCTGGTTTAATCGAGTTTTGCCGTGTTTTCATAAAATGCGCGTGACCGTTTCCTGTCGCGGCACTGGCACTCAGAGGTCCAGCCAGGGCAACAAGCAGCAAGGCCATGCTGATAAAGGGGGCAAAGGTGAGAGTTCGTAGTGTGTGTTTCATGCAGAAACTCCTCCCAGGAAAGTACTCGTGCAAATAGTCAAATGCATGAGAGTGAAGCAAGCAAGCCTCATAAGGCCGTCTGTAAAATAGCCTCTACTCGCTTCTGTATAACAGTATAGTTGATTATACTTCAGTTTAGCTTTGCTACGGCTTTCACGGAGGGAGCAAATAGGATGAAAACACAATAGTTAAATTAAGCACAGGTTAAATATGGTCGTATAAGATAATCTCGCCTTAACATAAGATTGTCTTATGTAAGATTCTACTTTCTTCTAAATAAATTACATAAGTGGAATAAGCGCAATAAAGAAGAGTATCACGCCCAATGCACCCATACAATTTGTAGGCCATTTCTAGCCTCGCCGCTATTGAGGAGCGATGAGAACCAACTGGCACAACAGGTATGTTGGATACACCGGACGTGATACCTTAAAAGCACTACCAACTACGCTTGCGCAATCAGGCAGAGGGAGTAAGGATTACGCCTATTTTTCCAAAGAGCTTTTCGTGTTGCGCTCACCATCAAAGCTGAGCAGAATGCGCTTGCTGTCAAAAACCGTCTCCAGATGCACCGGCCGACCCCAGAGCGTGTAGACGTGTTGCAACGTCTTCTCGGCGTAAACCAGATCGAGTTCCTGGCCCTCAAACATGTGTCTGAGATAGAGTTCACGATTGCCGCGATAATCGCCATTCTCGACCACGATGTAAGGCATCCCAAAATTGGTCATGCTGGCGACAATGCCATCGCGCACCTTCTCCCAGTTCTTCTCGACAATCACCCACTCATCGCCCTCTTTCTTATAGAGGTAAAGGTCCAGGTCTTTGATAAGATCCTCGGTGAGATAGTTGCGCAAGAACGAGACATCATTCTCCATCTCACGCACTTCCAGCATTTTTTGATGGCCCATGCCAGTTTTACGTCCCAAACGTTCCTGCTCCTCCGTCGTTGGAGCATCCCAGCGGCGCTCGATATCCTCGAAAATCTTGAAGCCGATATAATAGGGATTGAGCGAGGTGCGCGAAGGCGAGAGCACGCCGGAGTGTAACTGCGCGAACTCAATAGTCTCGGCATCAGAGATGATGCCCATATCGCCCAATTCACGCATAATACGCGAGTGCCATATACTAGCCCATCCCTCGTTCATTGTCTTAGTCTGCATCTGTGGCACGAAGTACATCATCTCGGTACGCACAATCTCGATGATGTCGCGCTGCCAGGGTTGCAGATTGGGCGAATGGCGAATCAGGAAGAGCAACAAATCTTTTTCGGGCTTCTCTGGAAATTTCGGGGACTTGCCAGGACGCTTATCACGTTCCTCCTCGGCCTGCTTTGCGCGTTTCTCCAGGCCCCACAGATCATCATACTCCGTCGTGCGCTCAATGACCTTCGTGTCATGCTGTTCAGGCTCATCGCCGCGCAGAAACAGGTTATAGTCAATATGCTCCTGAATGGCAAGGGCAGCATCCAGAAAACGCTCGACCTCGGCCTTGCCATGATCGAACTCATACTGGGCGATACGTTCGGCATGAATGCTGACTTTGTCGATCATGCGGCGCGAGGTGTGCTGGAAGTAGGCATTATTCTTGAAGAAATCCGTATGCCCAAAGACGTGGGCCGCCACAAAGGTATTTTGCAGCAGGTTATTCATCTCCATCAGAAAGGCATAGCTCGGATTTGTGTTGACTACCATCTCGTAGATTTTGCTCAGGCCCAGGTCGTACTGCATCTTCTGTCGATAATAGGCCTTGCCATGCGTCCAGTGGCTAAAACGGCCTGGCAAGCCATAGGAGGCAAATTCATACATGATTGACGCGGGAACCAGTTCAAAGTGCGTGGGGAAAGGGTCTAATCCAAAACGTAGTGCCGTCTCCCACGCCTTATCAATGGCATCGCGCAATCGCTCGATGTCGCTACCATTTTCAATAATCATCAAACACTCCTTTATCTACACAGCATGTCTATGAAGGACGGTTTGCTGCCCCAGCCTTAGCGCGTGGGCACTGGGTCGCGTTGCGCGAAGAATTTGCGGAGCGCGGGATAGACCTCCTTCTTATCGGAGATGGTGACGGCGGTAAATTTCTTGTCGGTGATCTTGTTATAAGCCGACATGAGCGTGCTGGGCGAGCGGTAGTGGCCCTCGCGAATCTCGCCGTAGCCGAAAATGTTGCATAGTTCCATCAATTTGTTGACTAGTTGCACGCAGCGATCATTATCCCAGGGCAGATTATCACCATCCGAGAAGTGGAAGGGGTAGATGTTCCAGTCGTTCGGGTTATAGCGTTCTTTAATGATCTGCAGGGCCAGTTCATAGGCCGAGGAAACCTGTGTGCCGCCGCTCTCACCCTTGTGGAAGAACTCCTCTTCCGTGACCTCTTTAGCCTCGGTATGATGGCTGATAAACACGATCTGCACATTATTGTATTTAGTACGTAAGAAACGCACCATCCAGAAGTAGAAGCTACGCGCGATATACTTCTCAAATTCGCCCATCGACCCTGATACATCCATCATGGCGATCACAACGGCGTTGGATTGATATTTAATCGTGGGTTCCCAGACTTTGAAACGCAGGTCTTCAGACTTGATATCCTTAAATTCGGCCTCACCTTTGGCCGCGTTGCGCTTCATGTTCTCCATAATCGTGCGCTTTTTATCCAGGTTGGCCATTGGGCCTTTTTTGCGCACATCGGTAAAGCGCACGGCATCGGTCTGCATCTCTTGCTGGCGTTTCTGTTCCAGGTTGGGCAGGCCGAGGTCTTCAAAGATCATCGCGGCCAGTTCTTCCATCGAGATTTCGGCCTCGTAGTAGTCATAACCGGCATCCTTGCCAGCATCGCCCTTTTTGCCTTTGCCCTGTTTTGGCTCTTGCGCCACAACATCGCCAACCTTGCTCTTACCATTGCCTTGCCCACCGTGTTGCTGGCGTCCGGGATCATAGCGGAAACGATACTCTTCGAGCGAGCGCACGGGAATACGCACGGCCTTTTTGCCGTCCGAGAGGATAATGCTCTCTTCACTCACGATGTCGCTGAGGTTTTTTTTGATGGCTTCGCGGATCTTCTCTTTGTGACGCTCCTGATCAATCTGTCCTTTGCGGTGCAGAGACCAATCATGTTGAGAGACGGACATAGAGCATGCTCCTTCTTCTATCAATATCCTCTAGTCGAAAAGGCCAATAGAGCGCGTTCATCGCCTGATATACATGAACGCGCTCCATCAACATTACACGCTAGAATTATCGGTTTAACAAACTGCCTGTATAGCGCAAAATTTCGTTTGCGCAGACGTGGCAGTAGCCATGCTCGGTCATCAGACGATTGACAACCTCGTTGATCTTGCGCAGTTGCTCCTTGTCGGGAGTACGCGTCGAAGTGGTGATCTTCACGACATCGCGCAGATCAGCGAAGAGTTTTTTCTCAATGGCCTCCTTAAGCCGCTCGTGACTGGTATACTCGAAAGACTGTCCGCGCCGCGCAAGCGATGAGATGCGAATAAGAATCTCCTCGCGGAAGGAACGTTTGGCATTCTCAGTGATGCCAATCTGCTCCTCAATAGAGCGCATCAAATGCTCATCTGGCTCCATCTCCTCCTCGGTGATGGGGTCGCGCAGTTTGTTCTTATTGCAGTATGCTTCAACGTTGTCCAGGTAATTGTTGAGCAACGTGCGCGCGGACTCCTCGTAGGAGTAGACAAAAGCCCGCTGGACCTCTTTCTTTGCCATTTCGTCATACTCTTTGCGCGCTTCGCTGATGAAATTCAGGTACCGCTCACGCTCCTCGCGTGTGATGCTGGTATGCTGATCGAGACCATCACGCAGGGCACGCAGGGCATCAATTGGATTGATGCAGGTCACATTCTGACGCACCAGGGCATTCGAGAGACGGTTGATGACGTAGCGTGGCGAGATGCCATCCATACCCTCGCGTACCGCCTCATCCTGCAACTCCTTGACATCCTTCTGTTTAAAATCCTCCGTATCCTCACCATCGTAGAGGCGCAGTTTCTTCAGCAGGCTCATGCCAGCCTTCTTGGATGGCTCCAGGCGCGTGAGAATTGCGAAGATACTGGCGATACGTAGGGTATAGGGAGCAATATGGACATTCTGCAACGCGCTCTGTTTAAGCAGTTTCTCATAAATCTTGACTTCATCGGAGACGCGCAGGTTGTAGGGCACCTTGACCAGGATAATACGGTCTTGCAACGCTTCCGACTTTTTATTGCCCACGAACGACTGATACTCATGCTCGTTGGTATGGCTCACCACGACCTCGTCGGCATAGATCATGCTGAAACGTCCGGTTTTAATGTTCTGCTCCTGACTGAGCGTGAGCAGGACATAAAGGAACTTCTCGTCCGTTTTTAACATTTCGACGAATTCCATAACACCGCGATTGGCGATATTGAGTTCGCCGTCGAAGCGATAGGCGCGTGGGTCGCTCTCGACACCAACCTCACCAATCGTAGAAAGATCAATGCCACCGACTAATTCACTAATATCTTGCGACTTGGGGTCGGACGGGGTAAATGTTCCGACGCCAACGCGGTACTTTTCGCTAAAGGCAATACGTTTTACCGGAACCTCTTCGATATGTCCATGATAGACGGTATCGACCGTATAGCGGCACTGTGGACACAGATCGCCTTCGATATAGATACCAAACTCTTTTTCCACATCGGCGCGTAACTCATGGGGGATCAGGTGCAATGGCTCTTCATGCATCGGACAATCTTTGATCGCGTAGACCGCCCCTTCTTCTGTGCGGCTGTAGGCTTCCAGACCGCGCTTAATCAGGTAGACAATCGTAGACTTACCGCCGCCGACGGGTCCCATAAGTAACAGCACACGTTTACGCACCTCTAACCGCTGAGCAGCGGAATGGAAGTAGTCAACGATCTGCTGAAGGGGTTTTTCAATACCAAAGATTTCCTGGCTGAAGAACGAATAACGTGGCTCACCTGCACGGGTCGTTTCGACGCCTCCATCCATAATCATATGGTAGATGCGCTCATGGGAAAGACGCGCGACTTCTGATCGTTTGCTGGCAATCTCGAAGTATTGAGCAAAGGTGCCTTCCCACAGAAGATTTCGTTCACGATCCCGATATTCTTCCAACCGCTTCACCAAATCCATAAGTCAACCTCTCTCTGTTGTATGACTTAGCGGCTAGTGAGGCTCCCTTTGATGGAAAATCCACCCCTCAGTTCGGTGCCTCTTCAGTCCACTAATCTAGACTACAATACACAGCCGGGAAAACGCATTACGAGGCCGGATAGAGGATGCGTGTAAGCACACGTTGTTTCTGGCAGACGGAAAACCGCGCTTTGTTTCTCATCATACCCGAACATACATCTGTAATGAGACCAAAAGAGCCAGCCTCTTTCTCACACTCAGAGAGAGAGAACCAGCCCTTTCCAACGTTGTAGAGGTTCTGCTGAACTGTTTTGCGTTATGTCCTTCGTCCGACGCCATAGTCCATGACGAGGGGATATTTGTGCGAGATGCATCCGAATGATGCTCCTGCAATGTTTCAAGTTATCCTTTCTCATTTCACTAGAAAGAAAATGCTATGCCCCCCAGAGAATTACCTGGCTCAGCCCCACACCACTTAAAACACTGCTGGTCAAGTCCACATTTCCGATGGGTATACCCTATTATAGCACATTTCTTCCAAAAAGTTTAGTGGGTTGAGCGTAAAAACGCCGCTATAGACCTCAACAAGTAGTAATCACACCTCTACAATTGCTCCTTGTTTTGGCGTGGGGAACAGTGCAGACAGCTTACCCAATCACTCGGCTTACTCTGCCATTCTGCATAACCCGAAGTGCTCTATCGCCTCTCTCCCTATATTACGTTTATCGGCGCGTTGTGGATATTCTATTGGCATACCTATTTTGCCATCTTCCAGAACAAAAAGCAGGGCGACCCGCGTGAGTCGCCCTGCTTGATAACCACCTTGCTTTTGAAGCGGAAATGATTATTTCAGCATCATTTGCGCAGCCTGTTGCGCTACATTGACCAGCCAGAAGGGCAAGATCGTACCCATTGCTAGCGTACCAAGCGCGGCAATGCCGATTGCAAGCCAGGAAAAACTGTTCAGGTCTTGCTCAGGCTCTGATTCAGCAATAGCTTCGGCGGTGAGAGTGACCTTCTGCGCACTTTGCGTTGCCACACGCGCGATTGGTTTCACCGCTACCGCTGTCGCCGTGCTACCCATGCGCAGTCCACCCGTTGCGGCACGTACCGCGCCCGTTTTGCCTGCTGCAATTGCTACAGCGGGTGCAGGTGCGGGTGCTACGAGAGCCACACTCGCGGCTGGCGCAGCTTCCTGCTCCATGAACATCGTGGCGATAATGCGCAGGTAGTAGTACATACCCAGTACACTGGCAACAACACCAATGATCAGCAGTTCAGGATGGCCACCCACGAGAGCGGCATAGAACATCGAGTATTTACCCGCAAAGCCTGACATGGGCGGGAAGCCTGCCAGCGCGAAGAGGAAGAAGGCCAGGAAGCCCGCCAGCACTGGTTGACGATACCAGAGGCCACGCAGGTCGCGCACTGTGCTACCTGTGTTGTCAGAGCGTTCCAGCATCGAGACGACGCCAAACGCACCCAGGTTCATAAAACTGTAGCAGAGCAGATAGAACAGGATGGCCGAGAGACCATAGATGCCGCCGACAACCACGCCGATCAGCAGATAGCCAGCGTGCGCAATGCTCGAATAAGCCAGCAAGCGTTTGGTATTGGCCTGCGCCAGTGCCAGCACGTTGCCACCAATAATCGTCAAGATGGCAATCGCCCAAATGATTGGCTGCCAGTCACGAATGACTACCGCGAAGGCGACATCGAAGACGCGCGCGAAAGCGATCAAAGCCGCAGCCTTGGTGCCAACCGACATAAAGGCCGTGACGGGAGCGGGCGCGCCTTCGTAGACATCGGGCGTCCACGCCTGGAACGGGATCGCCGAAATCTTGAACGAAAAACCGACCGCCAACAAGCCCATCGCGATCAACAGCATAGTTGGCGCGTGATAGACAAAATTGGCTGGCACTGAATGGACCAATGGGTGCGCAAGAAAAGTCGCAATGCCTGTGAAGGATGTATTGCCCGTCGCGCCATAGGTTAGGGCAATGCCGTAGAGCAGGAAGGCCGAGGCGAACGAGCTAAGCAGGAAGTATTTCATACCTGCTTCTTGCGAGGTCTTACGCCGTGCCGCGAAACCACACAGGATATAGAGAGCAAGCGAGAGCATCTCCAGACCCAGGAAGACGGTCAGGAAACTGGTCGCCGCCGCCATAATCAACATGCCGACAGTGGCGAGCAGCAACAGTGTATAGTATTCGCCCTGATGCACCAGTTTGAGCCGCTTGAGATACGCAGGCGAGAGCAGGATACCCAGGCCACTGGCAACGAGAATAACGAGATAGCCGTAGAGTGACCCCTGATCGCTGCCGATCATGTGGTTAAAGGCCTGTGTCCCGTTGCCAACCACAAACAGCACGATAGTTGCCGCGATTGCGCCCAACACGCCTAGCACGCTCAACAGGGGCAACACGACGAAATTGGTGGGTCCGCTCTCTTTCGAGCGCGGCCCCTCATGCGGCAACAGCAGGTCTACGAGCATGACGAGTAGTGCCATGCCCGCCAGAACCAGCTCTGGCGCAATTGCCCCCCAGTCGGCGGCAGTAACAGTATACGTAAATGTCATGTCGAAAACCCCTATCTCAGAAAGGCAGAGCCAAGATTATTCAATGTACTGACAACCGATGGCTCTAGCAAGAAGGTCAACGGCGCGGGCTGGAGACCGATGTAGAACATCAAGGCCAGGAGCGGCAGTAGCGAGAAGAACTCGCCCAAACCGATATCCGCCAGCGTTCCCTTACGTAGTGCAGCACCTACCACACCCACGCGCTGGCGTTGGCCCTGCATGACACCCTGTAAGAAGCGTAACAGATACCATGCAGCCGGAATAACTACAGCAGTACCCAGCGTGCCAAGCGCGATATTTGCGCGGAACGCTCCTAACAGCGCGAGAAATTCACCCGCGAAACTGTTTAGCCCAGGCAAACCAAGCGAAGAAAGGGCGGCAATACCCATAACTGTTGCCAGGATGGGAATGCGCGTTGCCAGCCCACCAAAATCGTTCAGGTTGCGTGTGCCTGCACGTTGCTCAATATAACCCGCGATCAGGAAGAGCGCGGCGGTTGTGATCCCGTGATTGACCATCTGCAAGACGGAGCCTTCCGCACCCTGGACGTTAAAGGCAAACATGCCAAGCATAACCACGCCCAGGTGACTGATGCTCGAATATCCCAACAGGCGTTTCAGATCGGTCTGCACCAGAGCCAGAACCGCGCAATAGAGAATACCGATGACAGCCAGGATGCTAATCAGCGGAGCAAACATGTGGGCTGCTGACGGGAAGAGCGGGATACAGAAGCGAATGAAACCATACGCGCCAGTCTTGGACATTGCGCCAGCCAGCATAGCCGTGACCGGAAAGGGAGCCTCACTATAGGCATCGGGCAGCCAGCTATGGAACGGCACAAGCGGGACCTTGATCGCGAACGCAGCCGCAAAAGCGAGGAAGAGCCACGCCTGCACGCCACTATCCAACTTCATGTTGAGCAGATTTTGTAGTTCCAGCGTATACGTGCCAGTCGCGATCTGGTGATAGTAGCCGAGGGCGATGATACCCGCCAGCATCAACAGGCTACCAACCGAGGTGTACAGCACGAACTTGAAGGCGGCATAGATACGGCGTGGCCCACCCCAACTACCCACCAGCAGATAGGCAGGAATAAGCATTAGCTCCCAGAAGATGTAGAACAGGAACAGGTTAGTTGCCAGAAAGACACCGAGCATACCACATTCCAATAGTAGCATCAGCGCCATATAGTTCTTGGTCTTCTGCTCGATGCTAAAAGAGGCCACGATACAAACCAGCGTCAACAGCGTTGTCAAGACAACGAGCAACAGGCTAATGCCATCTACGCCCAGACTATAGTTGATGCCCAGCGCACTAATCCAGGGAATGGTTTCGATAAAATGGAAGGTTCCCAGGTAGGTCGCGCTCGTGTTTATCGTCGAATAGCTGAGCGCGAGAATCAGCGCAAGCACAAGATCAATACCAGCAAAAGCCAGTGCGCCCCAGCGAATCGCTCCCAGTTGCTCTTGCGGGAAGAAAAGCAAAAGGATTGCTCCAAGCAGGGGCAGGAAGACGATAACCGAAAGAATAGGAAACATGCTTCTACCCCCTCACCGCGTAGTACAGCACGATCACGACCGCGCCGATTAAGATTGCCAGTGCATAGTTGCGCATATAGCCTGTTTGCAGGCGGCGTAGACCAGAACTGACGCCCCGGAATGAGACCCCAATGCCATTGCTGAGATTGTCGAGTGTAGCTCCCTCGATGAAGCGGGTCGCGCCGCGCCCCAGCGCGAGCAAGGGATTAATCAGAATGACCGTGAAGGCTTCATCAACATAATATTTATGGAAAACCAACTGATAGAGCGGGTTGCGGTTCTCTTTGTAGGCAAAGCCGCCGCGATAGAGCCGCCATGCAGCAAAGATACCCACAAGAGCCAGCGCGAGGCTAATACCTGTTGAAAGCCATTCCAAACCGAGCGCAGGCTCCGCCACGTTATGCACGCCGCTCAAAACGGGAGCCAGGAAAGCCGCCAATGGATGCCAGTTGGGCAGGCCGATGAGGGCAAACGAACCGAAAATGCCACCGACGACGGTGAGGATGCCCAGGATAATAAGCGGAATGCTCATCACGGGTGAGACCTCGCGAATAGTGTTGTAAGAGGGTTTGTGTCCATGATGACCCGCCGCATCCTCGTCTTCCATGTTTTCCTCGTCATCCTCGTGATCTCCGCTAACCCGCGCCGTTCCGCGATAGGTTCCAGTGAAGATGCCGAAGAAGAGACGGAACATGTAGAAAGCCGTGAGACCAGCGGTCAGCAGGCCAACAATCCAGATCACATAGAACCAGGGATTGCCTGTCGCAGTCGCCTGCGCCAGGACAGAGGCCAGAATATCGTCCTTACTCCAGAAGCCTGCCAGAGGGAAGATACCGCTGATTGCCAGTGCTGCCGCTAAGAAGGTCCAGGCAGTAATCGGCATGCGTCCCCACAGGCCGCCCATCTGACGCATATCCTGCTCACCGGCCAGAGCATGAATGACCGCACCCGCGCCCAAGAAGAGCAGGGCCTTGAAGAAGGCATGTGTGACGAGGTGGAAGATACCACCCGTGTAGTTATGCACGCCCTCGCTCATGAACATATAGCCAAGCTGGCTGATCGTCGAGTAGGCCAGCACACGCTTGATATCAAGTTGGAAGATTGCGATAGTGGCGGCAAAGAGGGCAGTGGCCGTACCAATGCCCGCGACTGTGTAGAGCGCAACGGGCGATAACTCGAAGAGCGGATTGGCGCGTGCAACGAGATAGACGCCAGCAGTGACCATCGTTGCCGCGTGGATCAGCGCACTGACCGGTGTTGGGCCTTCCATCGCGTCCGGCAACCACATATAAAGCGGCAACTGCGCAGACTTGGCAGCACAAGCCACGAAAAGCAGTAGCGCAATCGCATTGGCAGCCGCGCTACCTGATGTTAGCACACCGCCTTTGCTGAACACGCTCTGATAACTGAGTGTACCGTAATTGATGAAGATCAGGAAGATTGCCAGCATCAGGCCGAAGTCACCAATCACGTTGATGACAAAAGCCTTGCGCGCCGCCGCGACTGCCGCACGTCGCTGATACCAGAACCCGATGAGCAGGAAGGATGCCAGGCCGACCAATCCCCAACCCACGAGGAGGAAAAGAAAATTATCGGCTGTCACCAGTAGCACCATCGCGAAAATAAAGAAGTTCAGGTAGGCGAAGAAACGCCAGAAACTGGGGTCATCTTCCATATAACCCGCTGAATAGACGTGGATCAGGAAGCCAACGCCCGTCACCACCATCAACATCACAGCGGAGAGTGGGTCAAACAGCAGGCCAAAATTTAACTGAAATGAGCCAGATGTGACCCAGGTATAGATGCTCTGGTCGGCAATACGTCCTGCAACGGGGGTGCCGAGCATCGAGAAGAAACTGATAGCTGCAAAGACGAAGGCCAGACCGCACGCTCCCCAGCCCACTGTGACTATTGCCGTGCGCGACATCGCCCGCCCCGCGATACCCAGGATAATAAAGCCCAGGAGCGGGAGCAGCAGCACCCAAAAACTAAGATTTATCATATGCTTTCATCCATAAATCGGTCGAATGCGATTGGACACGATACATCGGTCCCTACCCTCGCAACACGTTCATGTCGTCAACATCAATAGCGCGGCGCGTGCGGAAGATGGAAACAATAAGAGCCAGACCGACCACGACTTCCGCGGCGGCCACGGTTAATACCAGGAACACAAACATCTGTCCATCTGCCGAATCAAGAAAACTGGAAAGAGCTACAAATGAGAGATTGACGGCATTTAACATCAATTCGATAGACATAAAGATAATGAGTGGGTTTCGGCGAATAAGCACGCCGCACACGCCAATCGTGAAGAGAACCGCACTCATGATAAGATAGGCTGATAATGGCATAGGTTCCCTCCTCTATGCTTTGCGTCCAAAGACAAGCGCACCCAAAATCGCGACAACAATCAACAAGCTCGTGACTTCAAAGGGAAACGAGAAGCCATGAAAGAGCGCGAGACCAAAAGCCTCAATATTGCCCTGTTGCGCGACCATCTGCGAGAAACTGCCGCCGCTGGCATGTTCGGGGGTACTCAACGCGGTTCCGGTGAAGAGCAGGTAGCTCAATGAGCCAACCAGCACGACGCCCAGAATGCCTGCCGCCACCCGCTGCCAGGGCATACGATCACGTGGCTCGCCATCCAATGGGTCCGTGGCAAGCATTGTTACCACGAACAGGAATAGCACCATAATCGCTCCCGCGTAAATCAGGATTTGTACGACAGCGATAAACATCGCCCCTAATTGCAGATAAAACAAGGCGAGAAAGAGCAATGTAAGAATAAGGCTTAGGGCACTATGAACCGCGTTTTTGAACGTGATAACGCCAATCGCAGATAGCGTGCTGGCAACTGCCAGCACGAAAAACGAGATTTGTGTAACCAACATAACATCTATCCCTACAACTTTCTGCGGTCCTCGTCCTGCTCCTCATTGGTCAGCAGCACGTTGCGCTCGGTCTGCACGTTGCCGAGACCGACAGCGGCGGCACTGGCCTGAGAACCATCGAACACCTTGAGCTCCTGTGGAACTGGTTGCGCGGCCTCCGGCGGTGGGGGATCGGCCCAGACCTTGTTCGAACCTGTTCTGGCTCCAATCACATTCTCGCCTTGCTTCTCAAGCAATTGTTCCTTATGATAGACCAGTTCCTCTGGGTAGTACGAGGCCAGTTTATACTCTTGTTCGAGCGTGATAGCCCCTGTAGGACATGCTGCCTGACAATAGCCGCAGAAGATGCAGCGCAGCATATTGACATCAAAAACTTTCGCGTACCGCTCGCCCGGTGAGACATGATTCTCGTCTGTGTTCTCCTGGGCCTCAATATAAATTGCATTGGCAGGACAGGCCCCCGCGCACAGGAAGCAACCCACGCAACGTTCCATACCATTGTCGTAGCGATGCAGCACGTGGCGTCCACGAAAACGCGGTGGTAGCTGACGCTCCTCCTCTGGATAGGAAACGGTGGTTGGCTTCTTCCCCATGTTTTTGAGGGTTGTCGCCATTCCCTTGAGAATGTCAAATGACACGGTATACTCCTTATAACATCTATTAGTTCTGCCCGTTGACCGCTGATGTCTTAAAATCGTCAAGAGACAGGGCGACCGCGAGGGTCGCCCCTACAATGATACGCTGCATGTCTTGCTCGTTTCGTATCATTGTAGGGGCGAGGCTTGCCCTCGCCCTGTTATTCTTTAACAAACTACTACGCTTTGACTACATCTTGCGCCTCTGACGCGCCTGCCTCTGCTGCTACGCTCTCTGCCTCTGCGAGCGCGGCCTTGGGTTTCTCGAACTTCACGAGGCGCACCGACGTGGGCAGTATCGTCTTCTCCTCGGCGCGTCTGGCGGGAGCAGGCTCGAAGAAGCGCGTTCCATCGAGAATACTCTGCTGACGGAAGATAGCCAGCACGGCAATAATTAATACCACGCTAATCGCAAAGTCTACATACCAGGGCAGACCAAACGCGATCATCACAGCGGTGACAACCACGTTCAATACAGCCAGCGGCAACAGGCCCTGCCAGCCCAGACGCATCAGGCGATCATAGCGGATACGCGGCAAGGTAGCGCGCAGCCAGATGAACAGGAACAGGAAGACAGCCACTTTGACCAGGAAAATGATGATCGAGAACCCTGGGAAAAGGCGTTCCAGACCAAACAGTGTCCAGCCACCCAGATAGAGCGTTGTGATAACCGCGCTGACTGTAATCATGTTGATGTACTCAGCCATCTGATAGAGGCTCCAGCGCAAACCGCTATACTCGGTCAGGTAGCCAGCGGTTAGTTCTTGCTCCGCCTCAGGCAGATCGAAAGGGGCGCGGTTGACTTCAGCAGTACCGGCAATCAGGTAGATGAAGAAGCCGAGCGGTTGCGCCATAAAGAACCAGATACCCTGACCAAGTTGCTGATTCACGATACCGACCATGCTCAACGTGCCCGCCCACATCAGCGAACCGCTCAGCGCGAGGCCAAGGCTGGTCTCATAGGAGACCATCTGGGCGGCACTGCGCAGAGAGCCGAGCAGCGAGTAGCGATTGCCCGATGCCCAACCGCCCAGCACGATCCCATAGACAGCCAGTGAAGAGACCGAGAGAATCCACAAGATACCGACGTTGATATCGCCGACAACGGGATCCCATATGCTCGGATGGGCCGGGTCCCACGAGCCGCCGATAGGCACAACGGCGAAGGCAGAGAGGGCGACAATCACCGAGATAATTGGCGCGATCAGGTAAATGAACTTTTTCGCCTGTGTTGGCACGATCTGCTCTTTGAAGGCCATTTTGATCGCATCAGCGACAGGCTGGAACAGACCAAAGGGACCAGTACGGTTCGGACCGAGGCGTCCCTGAATGACGGCAACGACACGCCGCTCGATCAGCGTCATATAGGCAAACGCCGTGAGCAAGGCAACAATAGCAATCGCGCTTTTGATGATCGAGGCGACGACAATGTTATTCAAGAAGCTAAGCATGAGCCACCTCCTCCTCTGCTGGGCGCGGTGTACCATCGGTACGTACGCCCTGTGTGCCCAGGTCTTCCCAGGTCAGGCCAGCGTAGAATGGATTGCTCTCGGCGATCTCCAGCAAGATATCGCGTGGGCTGGCATACTCCCAGTGCTTGCCCAGGTAGCTTGCCAGTTCGCTCAGTATCTCCCAGTCGGCCTTTGCCCCTGGCAGAGGACGTAGAGCGCGGCGAATGGCCTGCACATGGTGATCGACGTTGGTCATGCTGCCCTCTTTTTCGGCAAAAGTGACGGCAGGTAGCACCACATCGGCCTGCTGTGCGGTCTCGTTCAACACGATATCCTGCACAACAACAAACTCTAATGTAGAAGGTAACGCGGGCATCGACAAATGACGAAGCGGACTGGTCCCCATAATGAGCAGAGCTTTGATCTGCGGATTGCTCAGCATTTCATGCGCGTTCAAGCCCTTCTGAGAAGCAGGCTGATAGCCAGGGAGCACATCGGGCAACAGACCCATATCACGCGCACCAAGCGAATTAGCATGCGAGAAGAGCGGGCCAACGCCAGCACCAGGGCGGCCAATGTTGTTCGTAATCACCGCCAGAGCTTGCAGGTCTGGCGCGAGATCAGCGCAACCAGGGTCGAGCGTCGCCAGTTCGTCATACAGAATAATCGCACCATTCGCACCCGCAATTGCGCTGGCAAGTTGCTGAAGTTGCGCGCTTACTGCGCTGCTGAACGCTGATGCATCAGCGTTGACAGTACCGATTTGGGCCAGCGCGTTCTTGCGTTCCTCGCTGGCGTCGGCATTGGCGGCAACGATGGTGGCAGCTTGTTGCAGCAGAACTTTAGCAGCAAGCCCCGCGCCGTGCTGCGGAATAGTGATTTTGCTGGTTGCAAAGCGGTCAAGCTCAGTCTTTTCAGAGTTGACGATGTAGATTTTCGCCCCCGCCTTCATTGCCTTCTTGATACGCAGATTGAGGATGGGCTGACGCTGGTAGGGGTCTGAGGCGATCAGTACGATATGCGAGGCTTTTTCGATCTCGGCAATGCTGTTGGTCATCATCCAGGGCCGCCCTGTCAGGCTATCACGCGCGCCAGGGAAAGTCCCATGGAAATGATCTACGTTCGCGGTGCCGATGACCTCGCGCAGCAATTTCTGGAAGAGGTAGGCATCTTCGTTGGTCGTGCGTGGCGAACCGATGCCCCCAACTGCTTGCGCCCCATGTGTGGCAATAATCTCTTTCAGGCGCGTACTGATATAGGCCAATGCCTCATCCCATGTCGCAGCCGTCAGTTTGCCGTTGCGCCGAATGTAAGGCGTGCGGATACGCTGGTCGCTATTGACAAGCTCAAAACCCCAGCGACCGCGATCACACAGCCAGCCGTCGTCGATCTCATCGTTCGCACGCGACATCATACGCATGATCTTATCGACGCGTACATCGACACGCACGTTGCAGCCCACGCTACAGTTGGTGCAGATACCCGGCGTGCGCTTGAGTTCCCAGGGCCGCGACTTAAAGCGATAGGCACTGGCAGTCAGCGCGCCGACGGGACACATCTCGACCGTGTTGCCGGAGAAGATCGAGTCAAATGCGTGATCGGGAGCCGTGCCAACCTCCATGCGGAACCCACGCGAGATCATCACCAGCCCGTTATCCATCGAGATTTCGGAGCTAAAGCGCGTACAGCGTTGGCATAAGATACAGCGTTCGCGGTCCAGCATCACCTTCTCGCTGACGGGAACGGGCTTGGGGTAGTGGCGTTTCGCGAGGTCAAAGCGCGTGCCGCCGGGACCGTGGCGCAGCGTGAAGTCTTGCAGATCGCACTCGCCGCCCTTGTCACAGATCGGACAATCCAGCGGGTGGTTAATCAGCAGAAATTCTAGCGTACCGCGCCGCGCTTTTAGCACCTTCTCGGTTTTGGTATACACGACCATGCCCTCGCTGACGGGCGTTGTGCAAGAGGTCTGCGGTGGCTTGGGCATCTTCTCGATTTCCACAAAGCACATGCGGCACGCTCCCAGCGGAGGCATCTTGGGATGATAGCAGTAGATAGGAATCTCGATGCCCGCCTGCTTTGCCGCCGCCCAGACCAGCGTCCCCGGAGGGACAGCGACGGGCTTACCGTCAATGGTCAAATGGACGAGTTCGTCTTTTTTTTCTTCTGGCATATGTTTCTACCGTTTTTAGATACAATAATTGCAAACGTTTTAATCTGCGTGCAGGGACCGATTTATCGCGTCCGTAAAGCTGCACCGTTGGCTTCCGTGTGAATGCGACCAGGGCCAACCATGCAATGTCCATGTGTGGCGTGATAGAGAAACTCTTCGCGGAAAAGCTTGATACCGCTGGTAATACAACTGGTAGCGGCGTCACCGAGTGGACAGAACGATTTTCCACTCAGGTTATCGCAGATGTCAAGCAGGAGAGCAACGTCTTTCTCTTTGCCATGTCCATGCTCCAGGCGTTCCAGGATCTCCGTCAGCCAGTACGTGCCTTCGCGACAAGGTGTACATTTGCCGCATGACTCGTCACGATAAAACTCGGTCATGCGCAAAATCGCCCCCACGATACACGTATCTTCGTGCATGACAATGACACCACCGGAACCTGCCATCGAACCCGCCGCCGCAATCGCCTCGTAGTCGAGAGTAATGTCGATTTTATCCGCACTCAGCATTGGCGAGGAAGAACCACCAGGGATAATCGCTTTGATCTGCTTGTCGCCAAGAACGCCACCGCCATACCGCTCATCATAGATCAGCGTACGCAGTGATGTGCCCAGCGGCAACTCGTAGTTACCGGGCTTCTTGACCTGGCCGCTCAGACAGAACACGCGTGTCCCACTACTCTTCTCCGTACCAAACTGCTTGTACCAGTCCGCGCCGTTCTGCACGACATGCGGCACAGTACACAGCGTCTCACAGTTATTGATCACCGTCGGACCACCGTAGAGACCAACAACGGCTGGGAAAGGCGGTTTGAGACGAGGATAGCCGCGCTTGCCTTCAAGCGACTCCATAAGCGCACTCTCTTCGCCGCAAATATAGGCACCCGCCCCGCGATGAACGATGATATCCAGGCTAAAATCGCTACCGAGAATATTTTTTCCAAGTAGACCAGCCGCATATGCCTCATCAACTGCGCGAGAAACTTGTCGTGCCGCCAGTGCCAACTCGCCGCGCACATAGATAAACGCAATGCCCACGCGACAGGCATAGCTGGTGAGAATCACACCCTCGACAAGCTGATGCGGATTCTTCTCCATCAACATGCGGTCCTTAAAGGTTCCTGGTTCGCTTTCATCCGCATTGCAGCACAGATAGCGCGGCTTATCGTTCTTGGCGAGGAAGCTCCATTTCATACCAGTTGGAAAGCCTGCTCCCCCACGTCCGCGCAAGCCCGAAGCTTTGACGATATCCACGATCTGATCGGGCTGATATTCTTTGAGGGCTTTTTTCAATGCCTCGTAGCCACCGTGATGCCGATAGACCTCAAGGCGATCAATGCCCGCAACATCAATATTTTTTGTAACAACCAGTTCTGGCATAGTCCATACCCCCTTATACGCCCTGTGGGCGCGAACCATTAGCGGACGTAGGGCGAGGCGTAGACGACATACTCTCGGCGTTCCATTGCTCGATCAGTGCATCCACCATCTCAGGCGTCACATTCTCTACAAATTCGTCGTTCACCTGTAAAACTGGCGCGGTTCCACAAGACGCAAGGCACTCCATCTTGATAAGCGTGTAGTTCCCGTCCGGCGTCGTCTCGCCTGCTTTAATGCCGAGGCGTTGCTCTAAATGCTGGAGGAGCGCGTCACAATTGCGCAGATAGCACGAGATGCCTGTACAGATATTGATTACTTTCTTGCCAACGGGCCGCTGATAATACATCGTATAGAAGGTTGCCACGCTCTCCACGTCGTCAACCGTCATGTTGAGAACCTCGGCAACCGTTTGCAACCCCTCTTTGGTAATGTACCCTTCCTCCTGCTGCGCAATATGTAATGAGGGCATCACCGCCGAGCGCGCAACGGGATAGCGTGCGGCGAGATCGCGCATACGCTGTTTGGCCTGTTCTGAAATCATCTGTCAACCTCACCTAGCACGATATCAATGCTGCCGATAGCAGCAACTACATCAGCGAGCAGATTGCCTTCAACCATCAGGGGCAAGACCTGCAAATTGGCGAACGAAGCACCGCGCACGTGCATACGATACGGTTTCGCGCTACCATCGCTGACGATATAATAGGCCAGTTCGCCCTTTGGCGACTCTGTGCGCACAAACACCTCACCCTTCGGTGGGCGATACCCCTCGGTAAAGAGTTTGAAGTGATGAATCAGGGCTTCCATGCTGCCCGTGATCTCCCACTTGGGCGGCGGTGCGATCTTCGGATTGCTCACACGATACGCTCCAGTGGGCATACCCTCCATCGCCTGATTGACGATCTTGAAGCTCTGCTCCATCTCCAGCATACGCACCATATAGCGATCATAGACATCACCGTTGCTACCAACGGGAATATCAAAGTCGAACTGCTCATAGCCACTATAGGGGAAGACTTTGCGCACATCCCAGACAACGCCGCTGCCACGCAAGACGGGACCACTCGCGCCATAGGCGATGGCATCCTGCGCGCTCAGCAATCCAACATTGCGTGTGCGCTCCAGCCAGAGCTGGTTATTGGTCAGCAGGTCGTGATATTCTTGCAAGCGATCTGGAAAAACGTCCGTAAAGGCTTTGACTTTCCGCTCAAAACCCAGCGGCAGATCAGCCTGCAGTCCACCGGGGCAGATATAGCTGGTCATCATGCGTACACCGGTAATGTACTCAAAGATATCGAGGATCACTTCGCGCTCACGGAAGCAGTAGAGGAAGACGCTTTGCGCACCCAGATCAAGGGCATGCGTGCCTAGCCAGACGAGGTGACTGGCAATGCGTTGCAATTCAGCAAGCAGAACGCGCACGTATTTGATCTTATTTGTGATCTCATCGTCAATACCGAGCAGGCGTTCAACGGTCAGAGCATAGCCCAGGTTATTAGAGAGCGGGGCCAGATAGTCCATACGATCAGTGAGCACCAGAGCCTGATGATAGGTTTTGGCCTCGGCGGTCTTCTCAATGCCTGTATGAAGATAGCCAATATCAGGAACCGCTTTGATAACCGTTTCGCCCTCAATCGTGAGGACGAGACGCAACACGCCGTGCGTGCTGGGGTGCTGCGGCCCCATATTGATCTTCATCGTATCGACATGTTGCCCATCTTCCGTCTGCTCGCTATCTTCTATGAGATATTCTCGTTCAATCTCTTGTTGTTTCATTCTGTTATCTCTTACTGTTTTCTCTTTTCAGACGGTGAAAAATTTGCTTAGCCGCTCAATCGCTTATGAATGACTGGGAGTATCTTTCTGCGGCAATGTACCCGGCTCCTGAGCCGAATTGATGCTAGAGCGATGCTCGTTCAATTCACGTCCATCGGGCGTGCGCAAGGTTTGCCCACCAACACCGGGATCTAAATCATAGGGAATCTGTCCGCCCCAATGCGGTTCTGGCAAATCAAAACCAGAGAGTGGATAGTCTTTGCGCAGTGGGTGCGTTGTCCAATCGGGGGGCATTAAAATACGACGTGGGTCGGGATGATCTGTAAAAGTGATGCCAAAAAGATCATTGACCTCGCGCTCATACCAGTTCGCTCCAGGCCATATGCCTGTGACAGTCGGGACGGCTGGATGTTGCTCGCGCCGTTGTCCCACCTGCACTTTGAGGCGCAGAAAACACTGGTGCGTTGTGGAAAGCAATTGGTAGACCACGTCGAAGCGTGGCGTACGCTCAGGCCAATCTACCGCCGTCACGGTTTCGAGAAAATCATAGCCCATGCGCTGCTTGAGATAGCTACACACCTCGACCAGCATGGCGGGTGCAAGCAAAATGGTCTGCTCATCACGATACTCAAGCGTGTCGAGAACGGCGTGCGGAAATTTTTCCCGTACCGTTTCTACCGTTGATGCCGCTGTTATAACCATACACCATACATTCCTTATCTACGTGACGTGTATATGGCACGCAAAGAGGCAGGAAACCGCGCCTTTGCGTGCCATACAACAACGTCTCTGCGTAGTGTTCTAACGTGCCGCGTCATACTTCCTCGCCGACCGGCCCCACCAGCTTGAGTCCACTGGCCTTAAGGGGATCGGGAGGATTTGGAATCCCTTCACGTATTTTGCGCTGTAACTCGTTAAAGCCAAACAGCAACATATCAGGCGTTGGAGGGCAGCCCGGAATAAACACATCGACCGGGACAATTTTATCAACGCCCTGCACAATGGCATAGTTGTTGAAGACCCCTCCACACGAGGCACAGGCTCCCATTGAGATCACCCATTTGGGTTCTGGCATCTGATCGTAAATCTGGCGCAACACTGGAGCCATTTTGATCGAACAGCGGCCCGCCACAATCATCAAATCCGCCTGGCGTGGTGAGGCACGATAGACCTCCGCGCCAAAGCGCGAAATGTCGAAACGGTCAGCACTGGTTGCCATCATCTCGATTGCGCAACAGGCCAGACCAAAGAGCGCGGGCCACAACGACGCGCTACGCCCCCAGTCAATCAACTTGTTGACCTGCGTCGTTAGAATACCTAGCTCACCATTTTTCACATGGAGTTCGCGTCCTTGGCGGGGAGTCTGACTGTTAGAGACAGTTTGTACAGGCTCCCAGGGATTTTTTACTCCCATGAAAACGCTCCCTTTCTCCACACGTATACATAGCCAATGCCCAACACCAGCAGAAAGATGAGCAGTTCGATCAGTCCGAATACTTTCAACTGATGTAGGAGAATGGCAAGAGGATAAAATGAGACAATTTCGATATCAAAGGCAATAAAAAGCATACCCGTTAAGAGATACTTTACGGGGAAGCGCCGGGTTGGTGCTTCGATCTCCTGAATCCCGCACTCGTATGGTGCAAGTTTTTCGGGCGTCGGTTTCTTAGGACCGAGAACTGCTGTCACGCCCATCACCAGGATACCGAAGAGGACAGCCAGGCCAACCATAATAAGAATGGGGAGTGGTGTCATTCCCATAGCTGGGATCCTTCATTTCTACTTTAAATATGCGCAATATATAACGCCATGCCAGAAGCAGAGCGCGTAGAACTACGTAGTAGTGTCCAAAGTACACTTCCTCACTGTGTATCCTAGCACAGGAGAGGGACAGGTGTCAAATGGGAAGAGCCTTGCACATTTGTGCAAGGCTCTTCATTGTGTGCAAGGTATGTTACAGCATCAGGCAGGTAGCGCGGCAATATGTAACGTTTCTCCACCATCCAGATCATCCTCGTCACTCTTCTCCACAGCTATAACCGTCTGCGCCGCCACTTGCACAACAGGCAGGTTGCTTTCAACTACCAGACCATCCTCAAGGTATACGTGATACGGGAACATCGCCGGGTCAAAAGCGTTGCTATGCGAGATCAAAATAATCTGCTCAAAATGCTGACTCACCATCTCACCCGCCAGCGCGTCCACAAGAGCCTGCGCGCGCGTGCGATCAAATGAACCCAGTGGCTCATCCAAGATCAGAAAGCCGGGGGCTGCTGTTAGTTCGCGCGGTAGAACCGCTATCGCAAAAGCCAGACGTAAGGCGAGCGATAGTTGGTTTGCCGCGCCACCCGACAGGGCCGACTTCGACACATATTCACCCGCCGCCGTATCCCACACGCGCAACGAGAACGGCCCACCACTCAGGCTCCCCTCTTCCGCTTCCGTCGTCACATGCACGTCGTGGTAGCGACCACTGGTAATCAATGGCAATAAATGCTGCATATTGTATTCAGTGCGCGGAATAACCTTACGCAGTAGCCGCTCGCCCGTCGCCTGCACTAGCTCATTGCCTCGCTTCTTCGTCTGATAGAGCCGCTCCTGTTGATCCAGACGCGCCCGCGCCAGCAGCAGGTCAATCACGACCCCGCCTGTATGCAGTAGCGCACTCAATCTGGCCTCTTCTGCTTCCAAGCGCGTCAACTCTTGCTCAACCGCGACACGCTCTGCTTCCAGACGCTCGTTGTCTTCCTGTGTATATTCAGCCAGCAAAGGCCACACCAACACCAAGTCCGCCAAATCATAACGCTTCGGCGCGGGTCGATGACGTTGCACCAGCATCGCCGCGACGCGCTCCTGCACCTCTTCAATCTCCTCACGGCACAGCGCAATCCTCGCCCGATATGCCCCCTCTTCTACCTGTAAAGCATCCAGTTCTTTCATAATGCTTAGTTCGTTCGCTTCCGCAAGCTCCTGCTGACAACGGTTACGCAAGGCTTTCAGGGCATCCGCGAAGGGGTTCAGTGGTACTACCCAACTGCCCAGGGTATTGCTCAACTTCGCCAACTGCTTATAATATTCCGCCAGCGACTCCTGATGATCCTTCAAGAGTGTCAAAGCGCGTTCTCGCTCATTTTGTAATTTTAGCTTGCCAGCCAACACAATATGCAACTCTTCCAATTGCTTTCGTGCCGCCAACTCCGCACTATTAATTGCCGCCTGCCCAAACGGAATGCCCAATGGCTTCACACGCTGTCGCAACGAATCTTGCAGGCTTTGGAGCGCACCACGCAACATCGTCTGCTGCTCACGCACCCGTTCCATCTGCTCAAGCGGATTGCTTGTTTGGTAACGCAGATAGCGTTCCTCAAGCGTCTTTTTCCGCGCCAACAACACTTCAAGCGACTCCCGTTCATTTTTCAACTGGCCTGTCAGGTCGGTTACAGACTCAACCTTACCATCAAGGACCGCGAGTTCCCGCTCTGTCGCCTTGACCGTATTGTTTACTAGCTCATCCAGCGATGGGAGATTAACTTCCGCTTCTTCTCGCTCCGGTAACAGCGGCGTTAGGGGGGGGAGCAAGTCTATTGAGGCAATACCCATGCGCTGCAAACGCGCCTGCACGCTCGAAAGTGGGAGACCCTCCTGCCCAGCCAGCAGCGTAATCTCCTGATGCAATCGCTGTAATCCTGCCATATCAGCGCGCAAAGCCTCATCAATACTGTCCCACCCCTCACGCACTCGCGCCTCTTCTAAACGCGCATATTCCTTTTGTAGTGCCGCCACCGCCTCCATCGTCACATTCACCTGATTGCGACCCGTGTTCGCCTCCTCGCGTTTCATCTGCGCGCGCTTCTGAATATCCGCCAGACTTTCGCCATTGTCTGGCGTCTGCTGCATCAACTGACGCGCCTCATCAAGCGAACGCGGCACATTTCCGCCAAGATTCTGAATTTCACGTTCAATCTTGAATACATCCTCTTGACTGCCACCCACGCGAATAACGGCCTCACGCGCCGCGACCATCATACTGACACGGTTGGTCGCCTCCTGCATCTGCTGATTGGCAAGACGCTCCTCAATACGCGCTTTGCCATAATTTTGCAGACTCAAGCCAGCCCCAGCCGCTACCAGCAGAGCCAGCACGCCCGCGACCGCCGCCCAGATCATCGACGTTGTCGAGTGTTGCAACCCCTCTACCAATGCCCCTAAGCCACAAAAGACGAAAAAAACGATACAGACAATCGCAATCCCCAAATGCTTCGTCGCCGTACGACGCGCGGCAAGGGTCGCCTCCGTCAAGGCCTCTTGCTGCTGATGAGCCGCACGCACATGCTGTTCCGCATCCTGCAAGCGTTGACTCTGATCCTTCAAACGCAGCCACTCCCCCACCTGACGACGCATACTCAACCTGCGCAAACGATTTTCTAACTGATTCGCCTCATCCTTCGCCTGTTGCGCCTCTGACTCCACCAGCCTGTACTCTTGCTCCGTCTCTTCTAACTCTCTTCGAACCTGCCGCAATCGCTCTGCATTGGCCTTGTACGGCCCCCGGTTCTTCAGCCGATGCTCATACTGCATCTCTAACTGCTGCAAAGTCTCAAGGCGTTCCTTCAACACACCCATACGCTGCAAACGTCCCTCCAGTATTGGACGCCCAGCCCGTCTCCGCTCCTCTAGATCACGTAGAGCCTTCTGCGTCTCCACCACACGCATCTCCACCTGCTCCACCTGCTCTTCCAGGCTCTCTAAATCTTCCTCAACCTCCGCCTGATACTTTACATCTTGCTCTAATTCCTTCAGCGTATCCATGGCTGTCAGCAAATCGTTCGACATCCGCTCTAACGCGCCAAAAGAACCTCTTAACTCAGACAATTCTCCGACGCGCTGCTCCTGCACGGGCAACTCTTCCCGCTCGCGTCGCTCCACATCCTCAATCTGCTTCTCTAGCAGCGGCAACGACTCCCGTGCCTGCGCCATCTCCTCATAGGCCGTCACAATTTGCTTCAGCGTCCCATCCGCCGTCTTTAACTGCTGCACGCGCGTCTGCCGCGCCTTGATTTCAAAACGACGCGCGGCAATCCGCTCCAACTGCTCCTCTTGCTCCGCAACCTCTGCCTCTTGCTGCTCAATCTCATGAATATCTTTAAGCAATGTAATCGCGTCTAAAGCAGACTCAATCTTCTCAAACCGCGCACTCAATTCTGGAATACGCTCCTGCACCTCTGCCAGACGCACGCGCTCGCTCGCCTCCTCAAGTTGCTGCTCATCGTTAGGAGACAACTTAAAGCGTTCCGCGATGCGGGTCAGACGATCAATACCGAGCAGCTTGCGCACCGTTTCCTCGCGCAAGCTTCCTCCCAGCACCTCTAACCGTTCCAACCCTTTTTGCTCAATCAAGCACGAATTCCGCAGTGCCTCCCCATCCATCCGCCCCAGTTCACTGATAATCCGCTCATTCGCCGTCGCCAGTCGCGTGATTGGCCCTTCTTCTAACATCCCTAATCTGCGCACATAGAGCGTGACCTTCTGGCCCTTCCCCCGTTCAAGCGTCCGCGTAATCGCCAGCTCTGTCGTACTTACCGCTACCGTCAGTGACACCACCGCGTTGCTCGAACCATAAGAGATCAAGTCATCAAGCGTCCGTTTGCCGCGCTCCACCAGCGTATCACCGTATAGCGCAAAGTAGATGCTTTCCAGCAATGCCGACTTGCCAGCCTCATTGGGACCTTGAATAAGAATGCTACCACGCTGCGGAAAGTGCAGATTCACCTCGCGTAGAAGTCTAAAACGTTCCACAGTTACATGTTTCAGGATAATCATAGTGCTCTCCCTTATCGTCCTTCACAAAATAGCATGGAACGATGGTATAGATGTGATATAATCACGCCTCTACGCCATCGCTCGACGACGGGCTTCATCTAACGCCAACAGTAATTCTTCTCTTGTCAGGCGCCAGGCTTTTTTCTCTTGCTCATCGTCCGTCGCAGCAATCCATTCATCGGCAAGCGCAATTAACTCATCACGCGGTGAAAAACGCTCCCCCGCTTCCGTAGCAACAAATTCTTGTTCCGGCAACAATGTAAGACTACTATCATCAATCGCGAGCGCAAAACAGTGCTCCTCACCATAGTGGCGTATCTGATTTAAGTTTAACTGGTGATAACGGCTCGGCGTTATCTCTCCTTCCAGCTTGAGCTGAATCATTGTATCGGGGGCGCACAAGGGTCGTAGACGTTCAAGAATAAACTCGGTGGGAGATGGAGAAGGTACGACAGCAGCAGTCACGGGCCAGAGGTCCTTGGCCTGGATCATAAGGCGTTGCAGCGGCATCGCATCAACCGCGATATGATTGCACCAGCGTATCCCATCGGCAGCAAGGCCCAGGAAGACAAAACCGGGCGCGTGATCAGGCGTACTAAAGTCAATATGCTGCGTCGCGCCCGCAACTACAAGCTCACTCTGCCCCACGCGCATGCGACTATAACTATGATGATAACCTGCCAGGATGCAATCAAACCAGGATTGTTTCATAATACTGTTTCGGCTCACCTGCGCACGTGTATCCAAAAGCGAGGAGCCTGCCGTTAAACCTTCAATCGGAGCATGCAACACCAGTAGCGCGATGTCTGCCCCCTCAATCTCATCCTCTACAGATAGCCGCTCCAGCGGGTCTCCCTCTTGCCCTGCTAACACGCCACGTCCACAGATACCTATACGCAAACCACGAATCTCAAACATGAGCGGTTGCAACGCTTCATCCTCTTCAGGCACAGGCGAGAGATATTGCAACGCTCCCAAACGCGCATAGCTCATCTGCGGAGCAGGAGCCAACGATGCACTACCCTGGCCTTTCGTCTTGCGCAACAAGGAGCTCTCCGTAGGCGTATCATGCACCCCACCCAACGCGACCGTTTTAATGCCCGCCTGCTTCAACTGCGCCAACCTCTCAGCCACAAAACTGCGCTCATATTCATCTGGCGTCGTGCTATCAAAAAGATCGCCTGCCTGAATGAAGAAATCCACGCCTTGCGTAATGGCAAAATCCGTCGCGCTCTGAAAGGCTGCGCGTAGACGCTGCAAACGTTCCTCGCGCTTGCGTGGGTGCTGACTGCCCGTTGCATAACCAAGATGGTTATCAGCCGTCAATACGAGCGTCACCACGCTATCGCCGGACGCGATAAATCGGTCCCGACCTTGTTCTTGTCCCACTATCTGCTCTGTCATCGCTTTATCTTGCTTCTATAAACATATGCCGATATCTCACAATCACCTTTTCACCCACCATCTCAAAGAATGAACGTGACGAAAAGCTGAGTGTCGGGCATACTCTCACACCAGCGCGCGAGACCTATGCTGCCCAACTTAACACCCTGTTTGTTTATTACCGTGAGTCTACCACAAACGAGAGCAATTCCGAATACATTCCATGAGAAAAGGGACTATTTGGGGAAGAAGGAGAACTCGCCTGCTTTGCTCAAACGACATGGATGACATAACCCTGGTAAGGATGATACAATACAAAAAAGTGTTGCCGTCGCATAGCAGAATTGTAAATTATGCATCACCACACACCATTCTCCAACCAGGATTTAGAACGACCAGACCTCTATATCAACCGCGAATTAAGCTGGATTGATTTCAATAGACGAGTCTTTCAGGAAGCAAAAGCAATTCGCCACCCTCTTCTAGAGCGTGCCAAGTTCCTCTCGATCTTTGAAACCAATCTCGATGAGTTTATGATGATTCGAGTTGCAGGTCTTAAAGAGCAAGCCACAAGTTCAGCGAGCAAGAAAGTGCGCAGCCCTGATGGTCGCACTCCTGAGCAACAGCTTCACTCAGTGCGTCAGCATCTGGCACCACTTATCCAAGACGTCCGCCGCTATTGGCGCGATACGCTACTACCGCTGCTTGCGGAGCAGCATATTCATATCCTTGATTATGAACAACTCAATCAGCAGCAACGCGCCGCCATGCTCAATTACTTTGAAAATGAGATTTTTCCAGTCCTTACCCCTTTGGCGGTAGACCCCGGCCATCCCTTTCCCCATATTTCAAATCGCAGCTTGAATCTGGCAGTAGTAATTAGCGACACCGCGCATGGCGAACGCTTCGCGCGCGTCAAAGTTCCCGCCTCGCTACCACGGTTCGTACCCGTTCCAGTCGAACAGGACGAGGTAGCCGTTGCCGCCTTTGTCTGGGTGGAACAAGTCATCGCGGCCCACCTGAAACGCCTCTTCCCTGGCTTTGCTGTCCTGGAATCGTATGCCTTCCGCGTCTTGCGCGATGCCGATATCGAGCTACAGGAAGACGAAGCCGGAGATCTGCTTTTACTCGATATCATTGAGCAAGAAGTACGTGAACGACGTTTCGGTATCGTCGTTGATCTGGCAGTAAACCCATCAATACCGCTACGTATCCAGAACCTCCTTTTAGAGAACCTGGAGATTAGCGAAAAAGATATGACGATCATTGACGGGCCACTCGGCATGGGCGATGTGATGGAACTCTACAATTTGGACCGCCCAGACCTCAAGGATACGCCCTTTACGCCGCGCATTCCCACGTTTCTCCACAGCGGAACCGACCTATTTACCGCCATTCAACGCAATGACCTGCTTTTACATCATCCCTATGATAGTTTTGGTACCGTAGTTGAGTTTATCCAGGCTGCCGCCCACGACCCGCATGTGCTGGCAATCAAACAGACACTCTACCGCGTTGGCTCCAATTCGCCCGTGGTCAAGGCTCTGCTTGAGGCCGTCGAGAATGGGAAGCAGGTCGCTGTTCTGGTCGAACTAAAGGCACGCTTCGACGAAGAAAACAATATCACCTGGGCCAGAGAGCTAGAGAGCGCGGGCGTCCATGTCGTCTACGGTCTGATCGGGTTGAAAACGCATACAAAAGTAGCGATGATTGTACGCAAAGAGGAGCATGGTCTGCGCCGCTACCTCCATATCGGCACGGGCAACTATAACGCGGGCACGGCGCGGATCTACGAAGACCTCTGTTTGCTCACCTGCCGCCCAGAGATCGGCTCCGATGTCTCCGATCTCTTCAACGCCCTGACTGGCTATTCACGCCAGGCCGACTATCGCCGCCTGCTCATTGCCCCTGTCAGCCTGCGGCGCGGGATCGCTGAGCGGATCGAGCGTGAGATACATCTGCATGAGCAATACCACAATGGACGCATCATCTTCAAGATGAATGCTCTCACCGACCCAGGCATCATCGCCTTGCTCTATCGCGCTTCGCAGGCAGGTATCCCGATTGATCTGATCGTACGCGGCATCTGTAGCCTGCGTCCAGGCCTGGAGGGTATCAGCGAGACAATCAAAGTGCGCAGCCTTGTAGGTCGCTTCCTCGAACACAGTCGTATCTACTACTTCGGCAATAATGCCAGGCCCGAAATCTACATCGGGAGCGCGGATATGATGCAGCGCAACCTTAACATGCGTGTCGAGTCATTGGTTCCCATTGAGTCACAAGTCCTGCAGCGCGTAATCTACGAGCAAATCTTGCGTCCTGAACTTTCCGATACAGCCAATGCACATATGTTGCAAGCGGATGGTCACTATGTGCATATCCAGCCTTCTGGCGAAGAGGCAGCCTTTGATAGCCAAGCATGGTTTATGCAACATCCGCTTTTCAACCACAATGAAGATGGAGAGTCACCCGACAAGACGATCAGTGCCCTGCCCTCTAGTTCATAGGCACGTGCTATCCGCTCACCTGCTCTTCCGACGCGACGTTAAATTGCGCTTCATAGAGACGCTGATAGAGGCCGGATTGCGCGAGCAGGCTTTCATGCGTGCCGCGCTCCACGATGCTTCCTTGCTCGACGACAAGAATCTGGTTGGCCCGCTGGATAGTCGAGAGGCGATGGGCAATAGCAATGACAGTGCGCCCCTGCATCAATGTCTCCAAGGCACGCTGAATCAGTCGCTCGGCCTGCGAGTCAAGCGAACTGGTGGCCTCGTCAAGCAACAAGAAGGGCGATTTGCGCAGAATAGCACGCGCAATCGCCACGCGCTGTTTCTCACCACCAGAGAGACGGTAGCCACGCTCACCTACAAGCGTCTCCAGACCATCCGGCAAACGTTCAAGCAACTCCTGCAATTGCGCGGCGGTTATCGCCTCTTGCAACTCTTCCTCGCTGGCATCGGGCGTCCCATAGAGAATATTTTCACGGAGCGTTGTGTGGAAAAGAAAGATTTCTTGCGTCACAATCGCGATATGCTGACGCAACGCTGCATTCTCTATCTCGCGCAGGTCAATCCCCTCCAGAGAGATACTACCACTTGAGGGGTCATAGAGACGCGCCGCCAGCGATAAGATTGTCGATTTACCCGCACCGCTGGGGCCAACGAGAGCCGTCAAGTGGCCTAGTGGCGCGTCAAAGGAGACATCATGCAACACATCGGAGCTTTTGGGATAGTGAAACGTCACGTTTTCAAAGGTCATACCCCGTGTCGGCGGGACAGGCAAGGGTTTGGGGTTCGTGCTCTCCTTCACGGTCGGCTCAATGTCAAGGACCTGGAAGAGGCGATCAAACAGGGCCAGCCCGCCCAGAATCGTCGTGTTTGCTCCCGCCAGAGACGAGGCGGGACGGTAGAGTTGCGCGAGATAGGCAGCGAAGGCGACAACTGTACCAAGCGGGATGGCATGCATAATAATCAGATACGCGCCATACCCGTAGAGCAGTGCTGGACCAATAGCGGCCAACCCCTGCACGACGACAGCGGCCCACTGCCCTAACAGTGCCTGCTCAACCTGCGCCTGTTGGACCTCGCGATTATAGACACGAAAACGCTCTAATTCACGCCGCTCCGTGCCAAACGTCTTAATAACCAGCGCGCCAGAAAGCCCAAGCGTCTCCTCCAAGAGCGTTGAGAGACGGCCCAGGGCCTTCTGCGTACTTTCGGTCGCACTATAAGTACGGCGTCCAAAGTGCAGCACAGGAAAGGCAAAGGTTGGCAGGACGAGGGCAGCAATCAGGGCCAATTGCCAGTTAATGCTCGCCATCACGATCAGCGCACCGATCACGGTGAGCAGATTGGAGATCGTGCCCAGAAACGCCTGCGTCAACACTGCCTGTAAGGCGGCGGCATCATTGAGAAAACGGCTCTGAATCTCGCCCGCGCGCGTCCAGGTAAAAAATTCCACACCCAGCACTTGAATATGCTGATAGAGCTGTTCGCGCAGGTCGGCGATCATGCTCTGCGCCACCAGCACACTGACATAGTTTTGCAACAGGCCGAGCAATGCGCTCAGCACGGGGAAAACGATCATGCCAGCGGCAAGCAACAGGAGCAAGGTCAGGTTGCGCGCGGGAATGGCATTATCAATCAACTGGCGAATAAGCAGTGGTGGTATCAAGCCAAGCACGATGCCGCCCAGCATCAACACCGTGCCACCAATAAATTGCCAGCGATATGGCCGGACGACGCGCCAGAGACGACGCAGGGTACGCCGTACATCAGGCTTTCCATCCTGCAAATACTGTAGCGTCTGGCGTTGTTGCCAGATCGCACCCATACCCCGACTCGGCCCAATCGTTCCGTTCCGATAATACATTCTGTGATGCTCCTCAATGCAGATTGGTTCATACATCAGACTAATAGAAAAGATTGTCCTCTCTTGTCAAGTGACTCCCCAATTACCATTAGAAAACGTAAGCCCTGAAGACGAATGCGAGAAGATACGCCTCTGTCATTTATACGCTCTAACTGACCAACATGATGGCTCTGTGTATTGTCCTTTGTGATTGTATTGAACACAGCATATCCCTTTTTGAGACTACTTGGTGATGTTTTCAGGGTACACTGCTAATACACATACGCAAACCACTATTCGTGCTCCGTTACGTATGCTTTTCCTTGAAAAAGGAAACTGCTTAACAACTCTATGTGGCACATGTTCCTTCTGTTCAAGAAAACACGGACTACGTTAGCCCGTGCGCTACATATGCCAGAAAGAAGGAGAAAACAATGCGATTACAAGGCAAAGTTGCTGTTATTACAGGTGCTGGTTCCGGGATGGGACTGGCAATGGCAACCCTTTTTGCAGCGGAAGGTGCGCGGCTCGTGGTAGGAGATTGGAATGGACCACGATTAGAGGCAGCAGTTGCGCAGATTAAGGCCTGTGGTGGCACAATCATCGGGCAACAAGGCAATATTGCAGAGCAGACAACAGCTGAGCAATTGATCGACCTTGCGATCAGTACCTATGAAGGCTTGAATATTCTGTGCAACAATGCTGGTGTCATGGATTATATGCAAGGAGTAGGAGAGCTTTCAAACGATGTCTGGCGTCGTGTCTTGGGCATTAATCTCGACGGACCAATGTTTACGAGTCGGCGCGCACTACAATACATGCTGACACATGGCGGAGGTTCTATCGTAAATATTGCCTCGACCGCAGGCCTTCATGGTGGCGCGGCGGGAGCAGCCTACACAGCATCTAAACACGCTCTAGTCGGTCTCACGCGCAATACTGCCTGGATGTATGCCAAGAAAGGCATTCGCTGTAACGCGATCTGCCCAGGAGCGACACGCACCAATATCGGAGACACCATGCCTCCTGACCGTCTGGATGCCGAGGGAGCACAACGCGCAGGTGCCTTCGCGGCCCTTGTCCCAGCATATCTAGAACCAACGGATATCGCTAGCCTCGCTCTCTTCCTCGCCTCGGATGAATCCATCCACATCAATGGTACGATTATTCCTGCCGATGGCGGTTGGGATGCAGTATAGCATTTGAGATTGCAGACATGGTTGCCATACCTGCACAGCAGATCACAGCCGTGTTCGTACATTGACCGTCACGATGAGACGCAAGCTGCCCCCAAGCCGCTTGCGTCTTCCATATGAGATATGACCGCTATCGCTCATCATCTCTTGCCACGCTCATTATACCAACATGCTATTACGTATACCAAACACATTTTACAGCTTCGTTTGTTAGCTCTACAGATTTATAAGACAATAGAATTGCCCCTTTTCAGCCATTCTCTCCGTCCTATAGTAGGTGAATGGAGAATACAGAGCGAGCACTATAGCTTGTGTTCGCCCCTTTTTCCCTCTCATATTACATCACAAAAAGATCACATTGTAATGGTACAATACATAAGTAAGCAGAGGCATAAGTTTCTCTTGCCAGAACCCAACAGTATGCCCGCACAGGCCGGGAGGTACACAAAATTATGAGGACAGATCATCGCGAAACAGTTCCTGGCAGACATCTGACAGCTTTGCTCAAGCGGTGGTATAGAGAGATACGTTGCTCTATCTGTACGAGCCGCATCTGGTTGCGCCCCATTGCCTTGAAAGAACCACTTGAGGCTCCCGAACCTCGCCAGGAATGGATACTGTGTAAACCTTGCCATGAAGCCTTGCAATTAACCATGCGCAACTCTTCTATTCGCCCCTCTATGCGCCTGCGAATTGCCATGGGACTTGTAGCAGCCGAACGCTCCCCTCACCACTCGCCAAAGATTCGTGCAGAACAAGAACTACAACGCGATTTCTCCTGGTTAGCGCGTTTCTTGTTTCTCTTCGTGGTCCTACACCTTGTTGTATTTGTTATTGTATTAGCCATCCCCAAGTAATTCAGGTAACGCTTTTTTGGACCTCACGGCTTCAAAGATGAAGGTGCGGTAATTTTTTGACAAACCCCATCGTTCTGCACTATACTATGGAAAGCAAGCATATTCTTTAAGATAAGTGACACAATACGACAACTGCATAGCAAGCTGCTAGGGGAGCCATTCGGCTGAGAAGCGAGCACATTGGGCGCGTCGCTGACCCTATGAACCTGATCTTGGTTAATACCAGCGTAGGGAAGCAGCGACAATCTGACAGATTATAATGTTAGAAGGCCGCATCCCTCATTTTCAGGGGTGCGGCCTTTTCTATGCACAAGTAGTACTCTGTCAAAGTTCATTGCAACCACACGGGCATTGCAGCCCACTGCATTGGGAAGGGGGCAGGGCGACCGCAAGGGCGTACACGTGTTGGTTTTTCTCGGAAGGGGCATCAGGCGGATGTGGGGCAGAACGGGCGACCACACCATGCACCAATGGGTCCAAAAAACCTACATGTGTAAGAACCGCAAGGGTTCGCCCTGCTCTTCCAAAAAGGACGCAATGAAGTTTGACGGAGCAGTAGGAGGTCAGGCTAGTGGACAGTCAACAAACGATGGCAGAGACGCCACAGTCAGTTCCCAAACTGGCGGTGCGCGGCGTCAGCAAAATATATCGTGACGGGGCACGTCAGCTTCCCGCGCTGGACCCGATTGATCTCACCATTGCCAGCGGCGAGTTTGTGACATTGATTGGGCCAAGCGGCTGCGGCAAAAGCACGCTCTTCAACATTATCGCGGGCGTGGACGAGGCCAGCACAGGTAGCATTGCCATCGACGGACGCAGCGATGGAACACGCGCGGGTCAGTGCGGCTACATGCTGCAGCAACCGCTACTGCTGCCCTGGCGCACGGTCGAGGAGAATGTCATGCTCGGTCTGGATGTGCGCCACGTGCCACGCCAAAAGGCTCAGCAGGAGGCACAGGAACTGCTCAAACGCTTTGGCCTCGCGGAGTTCGCGCAAAACTACCCCACCACGCTCTCTGGTGGAATGCGTCAGCGCGTGGCCCTGTTGCGCACAGTGCTCTTCAATTCATCGTTTCTGCTGCTTGATGAGCCTTTTGGCGCGCTTGATGCCCTCACGCGCTTCTCGCTACAGATGTGGCTACTCGAACTCTGGCAAACCTTACAGGCCAGCGTGTTGTTTATCACCCATGATGTGCGCGAGGCCATTCTGCTCTCCGACCGCGTCTATGTCCTGAGCGCGCGCCCTGCCCACGTGTTGCGCGTCATCAATATCGACCTGCCCCGTCCACGCAAGCAGGAGCATCTGGCCTTACCCACCTCGCTGCAACTGGAACAGGAGTTGTTGCAAGTACTGATGAAGGAGCAACACGTATGACATTGCGCGGCATCTATCGTCTCGCGGGCTATGGTCCCGCCATTCTCTTCTCGTTAGCGTTGCTCCTGCTCTGGGAACTGTACGTGCGCGCCGGGCAGATCAGCCCAAGTGTGCTACCAACGCCCATCAGCGTTTTGCAGGCCACATGGAATAACTGGGATATTATCTCGGTCAACGCCATGCAAACGCTAGTCGAGACGGTCATCGGTCTGGCTATCGCGACCCTGCTCGGCGTCGTGCTGGCTATCCTGCTCAATATGTCGCAATGGATACGCAGCACGCTCTACCCACTACTCATCATTTCGCAAACCATTCCCATGCTGGCCCTAGCTCCGCTGCTGCTGATCTGGCTCGGCTATGGACTGGAACCGAAAGTGATCGTTGTTGTCCTGTATTGTTTCTTTCCCATCGCCGTCGCCTGTGCCGATGGTCTGCTGGGAACCGACCCAGACCTGTTGCGCCTGATGAAAAGCATGAAAGCGTCACGCTGGCAGACGCTCTGGCTGGTACAACTGCCCAGTGCCATGCCATCCTTCTTTTCGGGCCTGCGCATCGCCGCCACCTATAGCGTCACAGGCGCAATTGTCGGCGAATATGTCGGCGCGTATCAGGGGCTGGGTATCTATATGCAGAATATGGCGCACTCGTTCGCCATCTCTCGCGTCTTCGCCGCCATCCTGGTGACGACCATTCTCAGTCTGCTCTTATTTGGCTTTGTAGCGCTTATTGAACGTATTGCGTTACCCTGGTATCACCGCTCACATAGCGCGTTTGCGCAAAAAATGGCGTAAACGCATACAGAAAGGTTCATAGGAATGAACTCACGTACACGGCTCATCCTTAGTATCGGATTACCTGCCATCCTCATTATCGCTATTGTTATCGGTTTCATCGTGCAACAACAGCGTGCCAACACGCCTACGCCATCCGCCAAAGCGGTCACGGCTGGCACGGCAACTCCCACGCCCTGGACAGGGCCAATCACAACGATGAAACTGGCTCTGGACTGGACACCCAATACCAACCACACGGGCATTTATGTCGCGCTGGCACAGGGCTGGTATCGCGACGAGGGCATCAACCTGCAACTGATCCCCTATTCCGATAGCGTCTATCCCGACACGCTGGTCAGCACAGGCAAGGCCGATGTCGGCATCAGTTCGACAGAGGGCATTGTCGCCGATGCCGCGACGGGTCAGCCTGTCGTCTCTATCGCGGCGATTATCCAGCACAACACCTCAGCCCTTGTCACACTGGCAAGTTCGGGCATCAGCAGTCCCAAGCAGCTTGACGGCAAGGTCTATGGTGGATTTGGCGCGCCCTATGAAAGCGCGGTCGTCAGCGCGATTATCAAGAACGCGGGCGGCACAGGCAATTTCAAGAATGTCACGCTCAGCACCGACGCGATGCAGGCATTAGAAGCGCACCGCATCGATTTCGCCTGGGTTTTCGAGGGCTGGGAGGTCATTCAGGCCGAACGGCAGGGCTATAAGCTCAACGTCTTCCCAATCACCAGTTTCGGCATTCCCGATTACTACACGCCCAACATCATCACCAGTCCGCAAGAAATCAAGACACAGCCTGACCTGTTACGTCGTTTCATGGCTGCAACGCAGCGCGGCTATGAGTATGCCGAGACTCATCCACAGCAATCAGCCCAGATGCTGCTTGACCAGAATCCTGGTGTCTTCCCTGATACGGGATTAGTCACACAGAGTCAGACCTTCCTCAGTACGCACTATTCCGACTCGCAACAAAAGTGGGGCTGGCAGGATGCCGCCGCGTGGCAAGGCTACCCCGAATTTATGCTCAAAGCGGGTGCGATTCAGGATGCCTCGGGCAAAGCCCTCACCAGCATGGATTTCAGCACCCTCTACACCAACCAGTTTTTACAGTAGCACGCTGTATTTTTTGAACATGGGTAAATGGACGGGCAATTCCTGGTAGTTGCCCGTCGTACTGCCCATACACAGGGGCTCCAGTCACGTGTGACAGCGTAGTAGGAGTATGATGATGGATTTAAGGGGAAAACGCTACAAGTTAGTCTTGTTGTTAGAGACATCTAAACACGCAATAATAGCCTATCGCCCCCGAAAATGTTATGTTTTCTGAAAATTTCGGGCGTGGTCTCTTCTTGAAGACGGCGTAATCGCTCTGTTTTCACACCCAGGTACCAGGGATCTACCAGATAATAGCTAGAAGCATCCGTCCAGGTAGGATGTGGAAGTTGGTCTTGCGAACAGAGGTGCTCGACAGTTGCGGCAAAAAGGGCAGCCCAGCGTACTTCTTCAGGTGTTCTTGCTTCTCCGAGAGGCTGAGCAACCAGTATGGAACGATCTTCTAGTTTGGAACGATTCCAATCATCAAGGAAGTCTCCCAGTGCTACCCAGGGGTCTTCACTATGTAGAATACGTTCAAAGCTTTCTACGGCACTATAGCGATGCCAGTGATATATTGCCATATGTGCTGCCCCCTCATTCAAGCAAACAATTCTTCCACAACATATTGTACACGAGCAGTAAGGTTCAATATCTTGCTTATCCATTGCCTTAACCTTTCATAGAAATACACCATCTTTCTCTAAAGTGAGGAGTATGAGATAGTATCTCAGCGGCAAGCTACATAGGCAATTATAGCGCACTACTCATTCTTGTAATTCATCTTTTCTCGTGTGAATGCATAATAACAGGCCATCGGTCAGCGTCACCTCGGCTTGTTCGTGGGTCAGCACGTTGCTGATGCCGCGTGGTTTGCCGAAATGGAGGGTGCTTGCGTGGAGCGGATAATACAGACCCGTCGTCGTGATGCCCGTTGCCGCGCCCGTGAGCGGGAAGAGTGAGAGCAGGTCGCCGACCGCGCCCGTGATCGTCGTACCGGTGGGACCGCGCAAGAGCCATGCCTGCGAGGGACCATCCACAATGCGCGTTGGCACGGTGGTGATATCGGCCAGTAACAAAATATTGGCGATAGTGTGATCGAAGCGCGCTCCTCCGATTGCTCCCAGCAGCGTAATGCGGGTCGCGCCATGTTCGAGCGCCAGTTGCACCGCCAGTTCCGTGTCGGTCTCATCCTTCTCAACGGCAACACGCACAATCTGGCTCCCTTGCCGCTCTAGTTCAGCAACAGGCAGGCGCAGCGAGTCGAAATCTCCCACAATGAGCGATGGCACGCGCCCGTAGTGTAACGCCGTTGATGCTCCTCCATCGGCGGCAATCACCATATCCGCGCTCGCAATTGCTGTCGTGACCGCCGTGCCGGGGCGCAACGTTCCGCCCGCGAAAATCACACAATGCATCCTCTCAGTACCTTTCGTCTTGTTGCGTAGCCTCTCATCTCCGTCAACCGTTCTTCTCTATAGAGAATTTTATTAAGTTTGTAAAGGTCATCGTATCACATGGACACATTGCCAACCGCCCCAGAATCATGGGGACGTTATCCAAAGGTTAAGCCGCAGGGCGTCGTGCCTGTCTACTGGCGCGACGAGTTGCCAGACCTCTCGGCCTATGAACAATCTGTTTTGCCGTTTGCCTGCGGACGCAGCTATGGCGACAGTTGTCTGAACGAGGGCGGTATCACGCTCGATGTGAGCCACCTCAATCGCTTTATGGCTTTTGATGAACAGGCGGGCATTTTACGTTGCGAGGCGGGGGTCACGCTGGCAGGTATTCTGGAACTCGTTGTGCCGCGTGGCTGGTTTCTGCCCGTCACGCCCGGCACAAAATTTGTCTCGGTTGGTGGAGCGATTGCCAACGATGTGCATGGCAAAAACCATCATAAGGCGGGAACCTTCGGCTGTCACGTCACACAATTTGAACTCTTGCGCTCCACTGGTGAACGCCTGCTCTGCTCGCCCGACGAAAACAGCGAACTCTTTCGCGCTACTATCGGCGGGCTTGGCTTGACGGGCGTCATCCTGTGGGCCGAAATTCGCCTCAAGCCTATTGTCAATTCACTGATCGATATGGAACGCATCCGCTATCGCTCACTCAGAGATTTCATGGAGCTATCCGCCGAGTCCGACCAGGACTACGAATATACCGTCGCGTGGGTTGATTGCCTCGCCACTGGTAATCAGCTTGGACGCGGCCTCTTCATGCGTGGCAACCACGATCAGACGCGAGCAAACTACTCTCTACGGAAAAAAATTCCGCTGACAGTGCCCGTCGATTTCCCACCTTTTGTGCTGAATACGTTGAGCATTAAAGCCTTCAACGAGGTCTATTACCATGCCCAGCGCGGCGAACGTGTACAGAAACTTGAGCAGTACGAGCCGTTTTTCTATCCTTTAGATGCTATTTACCACTGGAACCGCATGTATGGGAAGCGCGGCTTTTTACAGTATCAATGTGTCGTCCCGCTTGAGGATGGTTACGCGGTGATGAGCGATATCTTGCGCAGCATCAGTCGTTCCGGCGAAGGCTCGTTCTTGACCGTGCTGAAACGCTTTGGCGATGTGCCCTCGCCCGGCATACTCTCATTCCCGCGCCCCGGTCTGACACTGGCCCTCGATTTTCCCTATAACGGACGCAAAACGCTCAGACTCTTCGACACATTGGATCACATCGTGCGCCAGAGCGGCGGCTCGGTCTATCCCGCCAAAGACGCGCACATGACAGCGGAAAGCTTTCAGACCTATTATCCGCAATGGGAACGTTTTGTGCCCTCTATTGACCCGCGCTTCTCGTCGAGTTTCTGGCGGCGCGTGACGCAATAAAAGTTGAAGAATACTGTATGCAAATTGAATGGTAGCACTATGACAAATATTCTGATTATTGGAGCCGCCTCAGCCATCGCGCAAGAGACGGCCAAATGTTTCGCCAGCGATGGCGCACACCTTTTTCTGGTCGCACGCAACGGCGAACGTTTAGAGGCTATCGCCGCCGATTTACGGGTGCGCGGGGCACAGCAGGTTGAAACCTTCGTTCTCGATCTCATGCAATTCGACCGCCATCAAGAGCTTTTTGATGCCGCAATTGCTGCTCTTGGCACACTCGATATGCTATTGATCGCGCATGGCACGCTGAGCAATCAGCAGCAGTGTCAGCGGAGCGTCGAGGAGACCCTGCACGAACTGAATAATAACGCGCTCAGCGTGATCTCCCTGCTGACGATCGGCGCCAATTATTTTGAGCAGCGGCGTAAAGGGTGTATCGCTGTCATCAGTTCGGTGGCGGGTGATCGTGGCCGCCCCAGCAACTACGTCTATGGAACGGCAAAAGCGGCCTTAAACGCCTTTTTGCAGGGCTTACGAGCGCGTATGGCAAAGGCTGGGGTGGCAGTCGTGACAATCAAACCGGGCTTTGTGGCGACGCCTATGACGGCATCCGTTCGGCAGGGGCTGTTATTCGCGCAGGCACGCCCGGTGGGTGAGGGCATCTATAAAGCGATGCAGCAAAGGCGCGATGTGGTCTACCTACCCTGGTTCTGGCAACCAATCATGCTGATCGTGCGCAGCATCCCCGAAAGCATCTTCAAACGCCTCTCACTATAACATTTTACAGACCAGAGAGTGCAGAACAAAGCGTTTTGCACTCTCTGGTCTGTAAAAACAGGCTATTGACGTTCGCGTGAGTAGGCCGCGAAGAGAATAATTCCTACAATTACCAGAATAATGCCGAGGCCCGCCATCAAAAATAGCAGGATATTGATCGTGCCACCACCACCACCGTTACTACTACTACCGCCGTTTCCACCAGCATTACCACCAGAAGAGGTGGGCGTGGCTGGCACGTTGGTTGAAGCAGCAGTTGGCGAAGATGCAGGCGTTGGGCTAGGACTGGGAGATACAGTTGGTGTGGGTGTACTGGTAGCCGTAATAGTCAAAGCGTTATTTTGTACTACTTTGAGTGAGGGATTATCGTTGGCGGCGACGCTCACCGTGTCCGTACCAGCAGGTGCCGTCGCGGGAATGGTCAACATCACGTTGATCTTGCCCGTCTGATCGGGATTCGTTTGCTGACTCACAATGACCGTTTGTGTTGCGTCAGTCACCGCTACCGTCAATTGCTGCGGCGGGAACCAATTCTCACCCGTAATTGTGATCTGTCCACCAGCAGCGATACTTGTGGGAGAAATAACAATAGTCGGAGCAGGCGTCACCGTAAAGGTATTACTTGACAACATGCTGGCAGTCGGGGTGACTGCGCAGATATAGTAGGCCGCGCCAACCGTTCCCGCGCTATTGGGCCACGTGGTATCGAGCGCAAAAGTGCCATCTTGCTGCGCGGTCGCTGTTGCAGGGGTAAATGGCATAAGACCAAGATTTCCAGGTTGACCTTGATTAGTGCATTTCGTTGGATCATTATTGGTTGTCGTATATAAATTGACGGTTCCAGGCGTGAAACCAGAACCGCTGAGATGAATACTCGAACCAACCTGCCCACCCACCGCACCACCATTACTGCCTGCCTGGCTTATCATTACCTGCGGTGTCGCAGCATGAGCCGAAGGCGATTGCAACACAGCAATCAGACCATAACAAAATAGACAACAGCATATACACAGGATACGCCAGATAGTGGCTTTTCTCATAAGGCCGCTCCTACAAAACACTACATTACACCAAACTTAAACGTTGCGTACGTAGTGCTCGTAACAAAACGGTACTGACAGTGCAAAACGTCGGGCTACCTATGGATGTTTAACAAATTATTGTGGGTGGCGTAAAGGCGTGATGAATCACGCCCTTCCCGTGCATGAAACCGCCTGGGAGGCCATGCTAAAGGGGGCGAAGGGCGTGATAAATCACGCCCCTACTGCTCTGTCAAACGTCATTGCGCACTTTTCGGCGTGTGGGGGGCAGGGCGTGATAAATCACGCCCCTACAATGATGACGGGGAAAACGGGCATCGTCTCATTGTAGGGGCGAGGCTTGCGGTCGCCCTGCCTCTCCCAAACAGGTGCAATGACGTTTGACAGAGCAGTAGGGGCGTGATGATCGTGTTAAAAAAATTCATCCGATGATCAATCACGCCTCTACGCATTCCCATATTCATTTGTTACATGGCATTATCGTATCTCCCTCTCTCCCATCGTACTGTGCTATAGGCAGAGCGACGTATGAACAGGGCGCGGTGAATTATGTCCCGATGTTGCTTGTTCTCATCTACATTCCAATCCCGCCTTTGGTAATATTTCTCTTTTTCAATGTGATTTCTAACACTTGTATATCCCTACAATACCTGCTATTATCATGCCAACTCTCCTCATGACATGAGGTGGGCCGACCAATTAGTATGGTACGGATATATAGGCTCGATCCTGGCTCATTACCCTGCTGTAATTGAGGATTTCTACACACGCGAAGGAGACTTTACACATGGTTTGTCCAAAATGCCATAATACTGTCGCGGATGGTGTGCGCTTTTGCGGCTTCTGTGGCTCTACGTTAACTGGTGGCGCACCACAAGCACAACCGCAGCAAGCCGCCAATGCCGGTTATACCGCTCCCGATGGTGGCTATGTTCCTCCTAACCAGTATGAAGAGTATAATAATAGTATTTTTGGTAATGCGGTTCCAAAGGCCGAGCTGCATAATCCAAAGGGACCTTTGAAAATTGCTGATATGACCATTTCGATTGATGGTGAGCTTGTGCCCGTCGTCGATGTCATGCTGGGCAACCAACTCTCCATCTACTTCGAGCATCATATCCTGCTCTGGAAACACCCCGGTGTCCAGATCGGTTTCAAATCGCTCAAAGGGGCGGCCAAACGTCTGTTCGCGGGCATTCCAATTTTCATGACCGAGGCACAAGGGCCGGGCAACATTTCGTTCTCGCGCGACTCGGTTGGACAAATCGTTGCGCTACGTCTCCAACCGGGCCAGATGGTCGAGGTGCGTGAGCATCAGTTCCTCGTCGCCACCAGCAACGTTGACTATGGCTTCACCTTTATGCAAGGAGCGGCCAATATCATCTTCAGCCGTACAGGTCTCTTTATCGACCAGTTCACAGCACGTGGTAGCGAAGGCCTGCTGCTGCTGCACGGCTACGGCAACGTGTTCGAGAAGACGCTTGCTCCGGGTGAGACGCTTGACGTGGAGCCGGGCGCGTGGCTCTGGAAAGACCCCTCGGTGCAGATGCAGGTGACGACCGTTGCCAATTCACAGCGCGGCGGTGGCATCTTCGGTGCTATTGGCGGCATGATCGCGGGCGCATCCTTTGTGCTAAACCGCTTCACTGGCCCAGGACGCATCGGCCTTCAATCCATGACCTACCATCCACCCCAGGCCGAAGGTGCGCAACAGGCTGGCGGCCAGAGCAACCTTGGCGGCACAATGAATACACTTAACAACCTCTTCGGCAATTAGCTAAAAGGCGGGACACTTCGTTGTGAAGAGGGGCAGGGCGTGATTTATCACGCCCTGCCCCCACACCCAAAACGTGTCTAATGGCACTTGACAGAGCACTACGCATCCCATGACGGATGCGGATTCAATTTTTCAATGCCATCATCACGCCCTTGCTCCTCTCAAACGGTTGGAATGAACGTTGACAGAGCAATAGCATGTGCATCGGTATTTGCAAGTGCTACTATCTGCCAAAAAAATGGCAAAAAATAGGGCAAAAAAAGGGCTATAAAGGATGAAAAACCTTTATGGCTCTTTGTGCTGTACGGGCTTCTGGGGCTAATCGAGCGAAAAATGCTGGGTTTGTGCTGCCAGTTGCGTTCCTGGTAGGCATGTGCTACAATATATCCTAGTTAAAAGGTCGGATTAACGAGACATACAGGTCCCGTTCTGACGACGCATGAACCCGACAATTTTGATGAGAAGGGAGAGGCCGTGAATGTTACGTGTTTCTACCAAGGGTGAGTATGGCGTGCGAATCATGGTCGATCTCGCTCGTCACTACGGTGAACGTCCCCGCTCACTAACCGACATCTCGCAGGCAGAAATGCTGCCGCTGGCATATCTTGAGCAACTGGTCAAACTTCTCCGTGAAGCTGAACCCCCGCTCGTTTCCAGCACACGCGGCGCACACGGGGGCTATCGGCTGAGTCGCGACCCGGCACAGATCACGATGGGCGAGATCGTGCGCGTTCTGGAAGGCCCCATTGCACCTATGATTTGCGCGACCGAGGGCGAAATGGCTCAGGTCTGTGGCTTCCTCGATGCCTGCAAAACCAAATATCTCTGGACGAAAGTGCGTGATGTTGTGGCGCACACCCTCGATACGATGACCCTCGCTGACCTTGCCCGCGAATCATCACGGGAAGCCGCACAAGCACAGGGCGAGCAGCAAGCATTTCCTGTTGCTACCCACAATCAGTTTATTGCACTCTCCGATATACATGTAGGCCCAATCTCTGGCGGGTACTACATACCCAAAGATGGTGAGTCCGAGACAGGATTTCGCCCTTTGTCTAAATAAAGGAAAGAGCTACTTTAAGGAAGGTACGTTTCTGGCTATGGGATCAGAACTGATAATCAAAAACTTGCATGCCAATATTGAAGGCAAGCCGATATTACGTGGTGTGGACCTCGTCGTCAAACAGGGCGAAATCCATGCCCTGATGGGACCTAATGGCTCCGGCAAAAGCACGCTGGCGAACGTCATCATGGGCAACCCCAAATATGAAGTCACCGATGGAGAAATCTGGTTTAAGGGCGAGAACATCCTCGAATATTCCCCCGACCGCCGCGCGCGTATGCGCCTCTTCCTCGCGTTTCAATATCCAATGTCCATCCCGGGCGTCAGTGTCGCGAACTTCTTGCGCCGCTCACTCGAAGCCGTGCGCGAGGGCAATAAGCCGTTAGAAGAGGGTGATAATCCCACTGGACGCATGGGGAAGCGCAAGACTATCCCCCCCGGCGAGTTCCGCAAACTCTTGCAAGCCAAGATGAAACTGCTCAAGGTCGATAATAGCTTTATTAACCGCTCGATCAATGACGGTTTCTCCGGCGGCGAAAAGAAACGCGCCGAAATCTTGCAGATGGCCCTGCTGGAGCCTGAAATCGCCCTGATGGACGAGACCGATTCTGGCCTTGATATCGACGCCCTCAAGATCGTCTCGGAGAGTGTCAACGCGCTGACTGGCCCCAACCTGGGCGTTCTGCTTATCACGCACTATCAGCGTATGCTCAACTATATCACGCCTGATTACGTGCACGTGATGTTTAACGGTCGTATCATCAAGTCCGGCGGCAAAGAACTGGCTCTGGAACTTGAGGAGAAGGGCTATGAGTGGCTCAAGCCCGAAGATAGCGAAAACGGGGAGATGGTCAATGCTTAACGTTTCGGCTCCTGGCTTCTCCCGCGACGCCGTCATCGAGCTATCGCGCTTCAAAGGTGAGCCGGAGTGGATGCTTCAGAAACGCCTGGATGCCTGGGAACGCTATGAGCAGACTCCTGTCCCACTGGGAAGACGCGGCGATCTGGGCACGTTGCGCACATTCTCAAATTTCAACTTTCAGCAGTTGCAGCCCTTTGTGCCCAGCACGCGCAGTGAGGCACTGCCTGTTTCTATCCAGCAATCGCTGCAAAACGCCCTCGTCAATGAGCGGTCTGGCCTGATCGTGCAGCACAACGCCTCGGTCGTACATACCGAATTGAGCGAGGAACTCAAGCAGCAAGGCGTCATTCTGAGTGATCTGGATACTGCTGTGCGCGAGCATCCAGAACTGGTACAGCAATACTTTATGACCGAATGTGTGCCCGTCGCGCAGAGCAAATATACCGCTTTGCACGCGGCCTTTTGGAGCGGCGGCTTCTTCCTCTATATCCCGAAGGGGGTTGAGATCGAGGCTCCGCTGCTGGCACAGGTCTGGCTTGATGCCTCCGCTGCGGCAACCTTCACGCACACGCTGATTATCGCGGAAGAGCTGAGCAGCGTGCGTTTCGTCGAGGAATACACCTCTGGCGTGGCACACGAGCAGAGCGCGTTCCTTAGCGATGTCGTCGAGGTCTACGCGCAGAACGCGGCGCGTGTCGAGTTCAGCAACCTGCAAGACCTGGGCCAGAACGTCTGGCATATCACGAATAAGAACGCGCTCTTTGCGAAGGATGGCAGCGCGACCTTTGTGGTTGCCGATCTGGGCGCGAAGGTCATGCATGAGACGATTGGCGCGGGTCTGGGCGGTAACGGCAGCGCGGGCGAACTGGTCGGTGTCTTCTTCACCGACCATGACCAGCGTTTCGCCATCAACACGCTCTCGCATCATAACGCGCTTTCGACCAACGCGGAAACGATGGTCAAAGGCGTGTTGACCGATGAGTCACGTGTCGAGTTTGACGGCATGATTCGCATCGAGCCAGGGGCGCAGCAGACAGCTTCGTTCCTCTCGGCGCATGGCCTGCTGTTGAGCAAGAAGGCGCGTGCCGAGTTCATCCCTGGCCTGGAGATCGCCGCGAACGAGGTCAGTGCCAGTCACGGCGCGACCACTGGACAGATCGATGAGGAACAGCTCTTCTACCTGATGGTGCGCGGCATTGCCCGTGAAGAGGCCGAGCGGATCATTGTGCAGGGCTTCTTCGAGCCTGTCCTGCAGCGCATCCCGCTAGAAAACCTGCGTGCGCGCCTGCGCCGTAGCATCGTGCGCCGTATGCGTGGCGAGTATGAGACCGAGGCGGATACCTGGGTTGACGCGCAAGAACGCTGGGAGATCGAGGGCGTTGACGAGGGCGCAATCCATCTGGATGGCAACCCCAACGACGACGAGATCAAACTCGCCGAATATTAAAAATATTGTGTGGAATGCGCTAATGGGACAGGGAGTGGACAGGCGGGACAAGGCAGGGCGACCGCAAGGGTCGCCCCTACAATGACACGGGGCAACACACGTATCGTATCATTGTAGGGGCGGGGCTTGCCCCCGCCCTGCACACATTGCCCCTGCTCTGCACTCCTTGCCTGCAAACCAGCATCCATCCAAGCACATTGCCCGTTCGCACATGCATTCCACACGTGCGACAATCATTTATCGGGTGGGAAGGAAATTTATGACAACGACCGCACATAATCACGCAGAGCAGAGCAAGGACGCACATGTTGTAGGGACCGATTTATCGCGTCCGCAGGCCGATTTATCGCGTCCGTCGTCCCCCACCATCGCAGATATTCGCAATGACTTCCCCATCCTCAAAGAGCAGGTACACGGAAAGCCACTGGTCTACCTCGATAGTACAGCAAGCTCGCAAAAACCACAATCAGTCATTGACGCCATGAGCATCTATTACCAGACCTATAATGCCAATGTGCATCGCGGCGTCTATCATATTAGCGAAGAGGCAACAGCGGCAATGGAACGCGCGCGCGTCAAGACAGCCCGTTTCATCAATGCGCGCCAGAGCAAGCAGATAATTTTCACACGCAACGCGACTGAGAGCATCAATCTGGTCGCCTATAGCTGGGGCAATGCCAATATTCACGCTGGTGATCTCATCATCACAACAGAGATGGAGCATCATAGCAACCTTGTTCCCTGGCAACTGCTCGCCGCGCGCACGGGCGCACGTCTGGAATTTGTCCCCGTGACCGATGACGGCCTGCTGCGTCTTGATATCTATGAGGAACTGCTCAAGCAGCAGCCGAAACTCGTGGCCTTTACACACATGTCTAATGTACTGGGCACAATTAACCCCGCGCAGCAGATGATCGCGCAGGCGCACGCAGCGGGAGCGACCGTGCTGGTCGATGGTGCGCAGAGTGTGCCCCACCTGCCCGTCGATGTCCAGGCCCTCGACGTAGATTTCCTGTGTTTCAGCGGCCACAAGATGCTTGGCCCAACAGGGATCGGCGTCCTCTATGGCAAACGTGACCTGCTAGAGGCGATGCCCCCATTCATGGGCGGCGGCGATATGATTCGCACCGTCAAGTTGCGCGAGTCCACGTGGAACGATCTGCCCTGGAAGTTTGAAGCTGGTACACCCGCCGTCGCCGAGGCGATTGGCTTGGGAGCGGCGGTCGATTATCTAAACGCGCTAGGGATGGAGCAGGTGCAACGGCACGAACAGGAACTGACTGCCTATGCGATGGAACAATTGCGCACAGTGCCGGAACTGATGATCTACGGACCAGAGGCCGAGAAACGCGGCGGCGTCGTCTCGTTCACGCTCGGCGATATCCACCCGCATGACCTTGCCTCCATTCTCGATCAGGAAGTGGGCGTCTCAGTTCGCGCCGGTCATCACTGCGCGCAACCATTGATGGAACGCTACAACCTTGCCGCTACTGCACGGGCCAGCTTTTACGTGTATACTATGAAGGAAGAGATTGACACCCTCGTGCAAGGCTTGCATAAGGCCCGCCAAATCTTTAGCTTTTAAGATACAACGTAGTATTCGGGGCGCATTGGCGCAATTGCCCGTATGAAAAGGGCGGCATATAATAAGAGGTAGGTGTACCTATGTCAATGGATTATCGCGAATACATATTGGAACATTATCGCAACCCGCGCAACTATGGCACGATTGAAAAGCCAGATGTGCATTCGGAGGACTCGAATCCACTGTGCGGCGACCAGCTTGCGATGGACCTGAAAGTCGATGGCGATCTCGTCACTGAGGTACGCTTTCGTGGGCGCGGTTGTGCAATCAGTCAGGCCGCAGCCTCGATGCTTTCGGAGATGATCGAAGGCAAAACACTTGAAGAGGTGATCGCGTTAGGGAAAGATGATGTCTTAGAGGCATTAGGCGTGCCGATCAGTCCTGCACGTACCAAATGCGCGTTTCTCTCACTACGTGTCCTGCATCGCGGCCTGGCAATCGCGGGTTTGGAGACGGTTTCTAGAGACGAGGACGAATAAATGCGTTTACAGGGAAAGGTAGCCGTCATCACGGGTGTCAGTCAGGCGGGACAGGCAGGCTTCGCGCTGGCAAAAGCCTTTGCGCGTGAAGGAGCCGATCTGGCGATTGCCGCACGCAGCGCGGAGCGCGTACAGGCACGCGCACAGGAGTTACGCGCGCAAGGAGCGAAGATGGTGCTGCCCATCGCGGCGGACCTCACGAGCGAAGAGGGAACAAAAGACTTGATCGCGCAGACGCTCGGAGCATATGAGCGCATCGACATCCTGGTCAATCTCGCGGGTGGCCTCACGAAATACGGCCCCTCGGATGAATTGACGCTGGCCGATTGGGAGTCCGAGCTAAATAACAACCTGCGCTCGGCGTTCCTGTGTATACGCGCCGTCTGGCCCGTGATGCGCAAACAAGGCAGTGGCAACATCCTCAATTTCAGCCGCGCGGGTGGCATCGAAGGTTCTGGCCCCAACATGCTGGCCTATAACTGCGCTAAAGCTGGTATTGATGCCCTGACACGCACCTTCGCCAAAGAGGGCAAAGCCTTGGGCATTCGCGTCAACGCGCTTGGTCCTGGTCTGCTGGTCACGCAATCAAACCTGGACGATATGAAGCCCTCACAGGATGAGATAGAGCAGAAGTGGGTGAGCCTGGAACAATTGGCTGAAGCGGCACTTTTCCTGGTCTCGCCAGCAAGCAGCGGCGTGAGCGGCGTCATTCTGCCCGTGACGCGCCTGTAGTAGAACAAATTACATAGGGTATGAGAGCGTATGAGCGAATTTCTGAAAGTTGCGGAACTGGACGAGGTTCCCGTGGGGAGCTTGCGCGCCTTTGAGGTCGATGGCGAACCCGTCTGCCTCGCCAATGTGGATGGGACCATCTACGCCTTTACCGATAACTGCACGCACATCAGCGGCCCACTCAGCGATGGCGAATTGAGCGGCTGCGTGCTGACCTGCCCCTGGCATCTGGCACAATTCGATGTGCGCACGGGCAAGGTGCTACGCGGCCCCGCCCGCCAGGAGGTCTTAACCTATCCTGTCAAAATTGACGGACAGACCATCCTGATTAGCCTGCCCGAAGAATAACAAATATGTGTGTTGACCGCTTCATCACGTATAGCGCATGAAAATGGCAATCACATGGTGCGTAGGGGCGTGATTTATCACGCCCTTTTACGCACAGATCGGCCCGTGGAGCGGTGTGACGGGGACGAGGGCGTGATGGAATCACGCCCCTACACCTTTGTCATTTTATCCTCGTTTTGTTCTTCAATAGGCATGGTGATCGCTACTGTCTTCCGATGTTGTGGGAAGAGCAGGCGCATTTTGAGCACACGCTCGCGCTCGCGTTCCTCGCTCAGGTTGCGTTTGCGTGCTGTAAGCAGGTCATTGAGCGCAACGATGCCCAGCAACTGCTCAGGATGGTCGCGTTTGACGACGGGGAAGCGCGTAAAACCCGTCTCCGCCATCCGATAGACGGCACTGCGCAACGGCTCATCTGGATAGGCTACAATGGGTTTGGCGGTGATTTCTGTAATATGCACGCTCTGTTCGACACGACCACTTTTCTGCGCATTTTCTAAAAGCTGGCTCAGATCGTTGCGCGTCACCACGCCTACAAGATGTTTCTCATCATCCAGCACTGGAAAGAGGCGTTGCATACGAGGGGCACGATTGCCATCAAGCAGCGGCTTCACATCGCTAAGCGTGGTGGATGCGGGCAGTGCGACGACATTGGTGCGCATCACCTCGCGCACAAACAGGATTTCCAGCGGGTCGGTGGCGTATTCGCTACTGAGATGGTAACCACGACGCGCGATCTTCTCGGTCAAAATCGAGCGACGCAGTACAAGCACAGTACAGGCATATGCGACAATGACTGCGATTAGAAGCGGTAACGCGGCATTAAAATCGTGTGTCAGTTCCAGAGTGAAAATGATCGCGGTCAGGGGAGCACGCATTGCACCGCCCAGCACGGCAGCCATACAGATAAGCGACCAGAAGCCAGCCCCCTCAAAAGGCAGGAACGAGCCAAGCACACCGCCAAGCGCGCCACCAATCAGCAGCAACGGAGCCAGGATACCGCCCGACGTGCCGGAGCCGAGCGAGACCGACCAGATGATCGACTTGACAATCAAAATGCCGAGCAGCAGACCCAGCAGCGCGTGGCCCTGCAACAAGCTAGCAATCACGTCGTAGCCCACGCCGAGTGCTTGCGGGAAGAAGTAGCCGCCAATGCCGACCACCAGTCCACCAAGCGCGGGCCACCACATCCAATGGATGGGCAGTTTGCGGTACAAATCTTCCATTGAATAGACCGCCAGGGTCAAGATGGTTGCCACACCTGCCGCCAGCAGGCCAACCAGCACGCAGCCAAGAAAGCCGATGGGACCGATGAACGCGACATGCGGTGGCACGGGAAAGAGGGGTCCCGCTCCAAGCAGGTAGTAGCGCAGAATCGCGGCGGTCGCGCTCGCCAGCGCGACGGGAATTAAGCTGCGCGGTTTCCACTCAAAGAGCAGAATTTCAACAGCCAGCAGCACCGAAGAGATGGGCGCGGCAAACGTGGCGGCCATTCCAGCAGCCGCACCAGCTACCAGCAGCGTTTTGCGCTCCGCGTTCGAGAGGTGGAAGAATTGCGCGATTAGCGAGCCGAGCGCGCCGCCCGTGACAATAATTGGCCCTTCCGCGCCAAATGGTCCACCCGAACCAATTGAGATAGCGGACGAGAGCGGTTTGAGCAGCGTCACACGCGGTTCAACGCGGCTGCCACGCATCAAAATCGCCTCAATTGCCTCTGGTATGCCGTGCCCGCGAATCCGCTCCGAGCCGAAACGCGCCATCAGACCAACAATCAGCGCGCCAATGATGGGAACCAAAATGACAAACATCCCTAAATGGTTGCCAGCGGGCGAAATAAGGGCGGTCTCCCAGCGTTGAAAGAAGAACAGATTGGTGAACAGACCAATCAAACGCAATAAAATGAGCGCGACGATGCTTGCCAGCGCGCCAACGACAAGCGCGATCAGCGAGATCAGCAGCACACGCGGCGTCATCGTGAAATCGCCCAGGTGCTTGCTAACCTCTTCCCCGCGCATTGCAGCAGTAAATTTTTGCCAGAACGTGGTATCCAAGCGAGGTACCCTCCATTTGTTACACAGCCTATATTTTTATTATATCGCAACACGATACAATTGTACAGTGCAAGCAACGGAGTGTAAGGGATGGATGGGCATATGAAGAACGGACGGGCAGTCCTCAGAGGATTACCCGTCCGTTCTCAACGCAATAGAGAGCTCGAAAATTCTTTGGGTCTACGCGCTTCCGAAGATCAGGCCAGCCGCGAAGACCAGGATACCGCCGCCAACAACCTGACCGATGGAGATGGCCCAACTGGTGCCAAAGTAGCGATGACGAATTGCCGCGATCACGATCAGTTCAATAGCCACGACGACGTAAGCTGCGATCAGGGCGGTATGCAAATTCTGAATAAGGAAGGGCAGCGTATGGCCTGCGCCACCGAGGAAGGTCATCAAACCAGTAATTGTGCCACGTAGCACAGGATTGCCACGCCCAGTCAGCACGCCATCGTCTGAAAGGGCCTCTGAAAAGGCCATGCTAATACCCGCGCCAGTTGCCGCCGCCATACCAACGAGGAACGCGGTAAACGGGCGGTGTGTAGCGAACGCGGTCGCGAAAATTGGGGCCAGCGTGGAAACAGAGCCATCCATCAGACCCGCCAGTCCAGGCTGTACCACCTGCAGTAGAAAGCGGTTCGAGTGTTCCTCCGCTGTCACATTTGGGTTAACGGACTGCTTGTTTAAGCGGTGCGCAATTCCAGGCAAGCCGATACTCATAAAAAAGCTCGCCAGCAAAAAACTTCTGCCCTGTGTCGTCGTCTTTTTTTCCATTATGCCGATAGCCTCTCTTATCTTACTGTCTCTCTGGTGTTGCCTCTATCACGATATTAGGTCACCCTAATAATGATAATCATTCTCATTTCATTACTCAAAGTATATGTTATGCTGTAATGGATGTCAAGTCTCTTCTCGACTTATTCGGGGCAAAAAAACAGAGCGACTTCCGTAGTCGCTCTGTCAATATATGTTGTGGTGGATGTGCGTTAAAGTTGCTAGATACGCGCGTTCGTGTACACGACCTCGGCCTGTGGCAGTTTTTCAGAGTCGCTAGAGGTGAGTCCGAGATAGCCAGTAGGGTAGCCGCTCACGAGAAAGGCCATTTTTGCGTTACTAGTATAGCACAGTTTAAAACTGTATGCTACACAAGTATTGTGCAATCGTAGCACGCAGCCCTATCGAGTAGGAGAAAAAGAGGATGTTACCCAATTGTTTTGTGGGCAACGTCTCGTAGCAAGCAGTAATAGTGTTATAAGTATCTATCAAGGAGGCAGAAATACAATGGCAGTTGAGAATAATGCGCAGCAGGACGCGCTTTCCCCATTCACCTCACTCTATCCCTACCAGTTTGCGTTACTTAGAACGTTTCGCAAGAGCGGGGTAGCCGTTCCCACGCCGATCTGGTTCGCCCATGATCAGCAGGGCCGACTCTATTTTATGACGGTCAGCAACACGGGTAAGGTGAAACGCATACGCAACAACGGGCATGTGACGCTCACGCCTTGCACGCGCTCTGGTCAGATTGTGGGCGATGGCAAAGAGATTGAGGGACAGGCGCGTGAACTCCCGGCCAGCGAATTTGCCCGTGCCAGCGACCTGTTAGCGCGTAAATATGGCTTTATGTACAAAGCTTTCATGTTTGTGGGCAATATACGCAAGCTGACGCGCACCTATATTGAAATAGTGCCCGAAATATCGCCCAAATAGTAGGAAAAGTCAAAACAACATAAATAAGGCGAGGGCAAGCCTCGCCCTTACAATGAACACATGCATAACAGACATCGCTTCATTGTAGGAGCGAGGCTTGCCCTCGCCCTCTTCATCTTATAAAGCCAATCTTATATACTATCAGTATACTACCAGCGGCTAAATATCTCTGTGCGAGGATGCTGTTCTGGGGCAAAGGCATCGGCGCGTCCACAGCTTTCGCATTCGGTTGGCAGAGAACCTGTATGGGGCATACCGCATGCTTCGCACACCCAGCGATGCGTGGCGGGGCGAGCGGCGCGTTTCTGTGCTACTTTGCGGGACTGATACAGGGTGTCAAGGGATGCACCTGGTATAGTGTGTATAATCGCCTCATGTAAGTCATTGCTTGTTCTCTGTATAATCATAGATCATTTCCTCCCACGTGATAAGTTCAACAGGCTCACCATCTATCCAGGTGGATGAGTATAGGTCGGGATAGTACAGCTGTTTGTACCATATTACCCGTGATAACAGGAACGTCGCTCTGCAATTATGGGTTGCCCCTCGTTCCTGGCTATGCAGTAAAGTCTACCAGGAGCGAGGGGCGAAAGTCTACGAATTAGGATAGGTCTTCTGGATACTATACATAACTTTTCACTTATGTATACAGGAATCTGCACCATGCTCACGAGGATTGTAGGGCGTGAAAGGTAATATTGCCCGTGCTGACATCTGTGACCAGCAGAAGATTTGCTGGGGGCGTGCCTGCTGTAGAGGAGAGCGGGCCGTTATAGGTTGTGATACCATTGCTATTCTGTACGGCCAGGTGAAAATCACCGCCAATTGTACCAACATTCGTGTTGGCATCGACTGTCACATTTGTGGTCGTCGGCAGCGTGAGATCAATGTTGCCCTGCTCACACTGGAAAAGGTAGCGTGCCGTCTGCCCGTTTGCCGTACTGCTTTGTCCAAGCACGCCGCTAAAGGTGATATTGCCCTGCCCGGTCTCGATGTGTGAGCCGATTTCTATGACGGCGTGGCTGATCTTGATGTTGCCGCTACTGGCTTTGACTTGCAAATTACCGCTTACATTATCCATTGTGATATTGCCAAGTGGCGCATTAATGAGCACTGACAAACCGGGGCCTGCCTGTTGCACGAGGTTGCTGGGGAGCGTGACAGCAATATTAATCGAATCACTCGCTCCGTGTAGCATATTGCTCACATCGGGCATAATAGCATTGATGGTTAGCGTGCTATTGCTGGTGCCCTGCCCTGTTGTGGCCGTGGGCACGGCGGTTTGAGCTGTGCAGGTCGGTGTAGTTGTCAACGTCGTCGGTGGTTGGGTCTCGACTGAAAGCCGCTGAAACTCCTGATTCGCCTGACTTTGGCTACTGGTCTGCACGACTTTGGTTGCCGTTACGGTAATGGTGTTCGCATTTGGATCAGATGAGGTTGTTAGCGTGACATTGCCAATCTTATCGCAGATTTGTATCTGTGTCAGCGTGTTTAACTGAATGGGAGCGATTGGAATCGTCTGTGTATAGGCTGTGCCATTGTTGATGGTTCCCAGGCCGCCCAAACCATTTTGTGAGCCGACACCCGGAATAGAGCGGATGGCGAAAAATACGACAGCGGCTGCGGCAAGTACCACAAGGAAGATGCCCAATCCACATCCCATAAGGAGCGTGGGCCAGATGCGCCGTTTGCGCGGACGTGCCCGGCGTCTCCTGCGTGGTTGTGGGCGCGGCTCGTAATACTCTTCTTCTTCCTCATCATACTCACCGTCCTCTTCATCATACTCATTCTCGTAGTACTCCTCTTCTGGCTCTTCCCAATACTCGGAGTCCCGCCTGCCTCTGCGTGTCATGCGTTTTCTCGCCTCGCTTTCAAAAATATCGTATGTATATCATCTCTACTACGAACGAGGTAACGCGCTGGTTTGTTCTCTACCAATTTGGATAGCATGCCAGGAATGCCACCTCTGTCTTCGCTACGAACAGCATGTCCTGCGCAGGCTTACGTCTCTTTTTCTGATCAACGCACTCGTCGCATCATGTGATAGCGATGTGACGAGACAGTGAATAGCCTATTTACTTTGGCACGATTGAGGTATTCTGTGGTTTAATAAGGCCAGAACATATGAGCAGAGAGTAGAGGAGTTACGCATGGCACAAGAAGAGCATACACCACAGGAGACGGGCGCAACCGAGAGCGCGTTCCGTCCAATGACGCGCGTCGAACGGCGCAATCTCTGGCTTTCCGAGTATGGCGAGCAGGATGTTGCCCTTCAGGCGTGGGCACGTCTGGTTGAGCAGCAGGGACTGGAGATCGAAGTCATGTTGCAGATGCATGGGCTGCTGGTCTTTGGGACGATGGTTAGTACGCAAGCCTATGCGCAGTTTTATATTGACCTGCACGAGGAACTCTATCGTCAGCAAGAACCGGAGACCGCAGACTTCTTGCAAGAGTATTATCGTGCTCTGATTCCCGCTCCTGACCAACCAGAGATTGGTCCAGAAGGATTGCCCACGCTTTTCCGTTACGTTCACTTGCGTGACGTGACGATTATGAGCGCGGGCCATAAAGTCAAACTTCCCTATTGGCGCGGCAAACTCAAGCAGGTTGATGCCTTTGTGGTTGGTGCCAGCGCGGGCGAATGAGCACTCACAGGAGGCGTACTCCCTGCTCATTGTAATAATCGTTATCCAGGGCCTCCATGAGTTCCTGAAAGGCGTGTACTAACGTATGATTGCGTAAACTGTAGTAGATCATATTGCCATCGCGCCGCGATGTCAAAAGGCCCGCGCGTAAAAGATGGCGTAGATGTTCTGATGTTGTCGCTGGTGCGAGGCCAATTGCGCTCGCAATCTCGCCTGAACGTTTTTCCGGTAATGTGTGCTCTTCACCTTCTTTAGGTTGAGCCAGTAGCTCTAAAATGTAGCGGCGACTCGTATCGCACACGGCGGAGAGGAACGCATCAACATACTGATCAACCTCTGGTGGACGACATGTCGGGTGTTGCCTGCTAATCTTTTGGGAAGATGTGGAGATTTCTTCAGGCAATGGCGATGAATGTGACGTGGACATGGAATGTTCACGCTCCTTAATACTATCGTCGAAAAACAATAATCCTCATTACATGTAACATAGCGTCAACAAAATTTCAAGCATAGGATAGGTACTATTTGCACCTGTTTATGTCTTTATCGAGCGCGAAAGCGGCGCAAAACAATCGGTCTATGTTATAATTGCCTTAATCATCTGTTCTAATAAAGAGGATTGGTTTAGCTCGGCAGAAAGAGCGGGCAGGGAGCGTGACACAGTATGTTAATCGGCAAAATCGTCAAATCAGAGTCACATATTAATTATATTTGTCATATTAATGGTCCTTATGATAGTGAAAGCTATCCTCGACCGGAGGATTATGCCTTTGGGCGTTTTGTGCGCGTTCTCATGCGCGCGCGCCAGGGCAATGACCTCTTTGACGCTCCATCTTCTCCTGGTGGAAGCAGCGAACCCACCATCTATGTCGTGGGCGTCATCTACGATACTATTCTGCAAAATCCCGCTTTTGGTACGCTGGGGCCACGTCTCTCGAATGAAACTCAGGTAGAGATTTTTTCGCCGGATTATATCAATGAGAAGGCCGTGCTGGTCTACATTATGGTCCTGGGTATGATGGAGATGCGCCCCTATGCTGGCAATCAGACCGAAAGATACGCCGTGACGCATGGCATCCCGCCGCTCGCGCTCGAATTGGAATGTGAGATTGAGACGATGGACGACGAGCAGGTGCGCGCCTTCCACTTTTTCCGCGATATCACAGGGCCAGATAACACACGTCCTTACCTGCACATGGGCTATTTGCCACATATTATCGCGCAACGCAATAGTCTGCTCCCGATGGTCACGCTTCGTATCATTGAACAGCTTGAACGCCTCTTTCCTCAAAATCTCGCCCTACTTTCTATTGTCAAACGCAATTTCGCCTGGCGTCTCAAAGTGGAAACCGCAGGATAAGGGAGGCTAAAGCCAATGTTCGATTACACAGCATTCTCGCAAGAACCGTTGATGCGTAGCGCGGTTGGCATTACGAAAGGGCCAGGCGAGACGACCCATGAATATACCTTTGTTTCACGCGATGAGCAGCAACGCCTCAAAAACGGCGAATACGTGTATTATGAGCTGGAAGAGCCAGATCTGGAGAGCCAGAACGGTCAATTTGCGCTACGGCGGGTGCTGGGGCGTATCCTCAAGCGCGTGCCTCTGCAACTCTATCCCGATACCTTCCTGGGTGAACCAGAAATCTCGCCCTCGCAGGTCGCGGCAATGGTTGGTTATAATGCACGCGCCAACGATCTCTTTGAGATGCACGTTGCGATCATGGGCTATTATGACCACGTGACTGGCTCGTTTATCAATCCCTGGATTCCGCCGCAGTCAGGCAAGAAAATCTACCTCGCCGATGATGCCATGCTTACCGATATCCTTAGCCGCAAGAAGGAGAAGCAGCCCGGTTCGGCAACCATTGGCTCGCTCCTGACACGCGCTCCAGGGGCAGTTCCTATCGTCCTCTCTGTCAAGGATGTGGTCAGTACGCATCTCGCGATCATTGCCAGCACGGGGGCTGGCAAAAGCTATCTGGCGAGCGTCCTGATTGAAGAATTGATGCAGCCACATAATAAAGCCAGCGTGCTGATTATTGATCCGCATGGCGAATACAGTACACTCGATCAACTGCCCAATTTCGCGCAATTCTCCGAGGCGGGTGACGGACGCGGCAGTGGCTATCGTGCGCAGGTGCGTATCTACAAGCCTGAGCAGGTCAAGGTGCGCCTCTCTTCGCTCAATATGGGGGATATGCGTCAGTTGTTGACGGAGATGACGGAGAAACAGCAATATCTGTTAGGACGCGCTTTGCGCAAAGTGCAGGAGAATAAGAACAAACCTCTTTGGGGATTGGCGGACCTGAAAAAAGCTATCAACGATGTGGCAAAGCAGAAGAATGATGATGATGATGGGGCCGATGACTCCACGACGGTGCGCGCCCTCGAATGGCGTCTCTCGCAACGCTTCGAGAATAGTTTTACCTTCGATGATTCCCAGCATCTCGACCTCTCGGAAATCTTGAAGCCTGGACAGTGTACCGTGCTACAACTCAACGAGATTGATGACCGTGACCAGCAGGTGATTGTCGCCACGCTGTTGCGCCGTCTCTACAAGGCGCGCATGGATACAGAGCGCGGTAAGGTGCACTCCGGCGAGTCCTATCTGCCCTATCCGGTCTTCACGCTGCTAGAAGAGGCGCACCACTTTGCTCCTGGCGGGGCGGAGGTGGTCTCGACAGGCATCCTCAAACAGGTGCTGGCGGAAGGACGTAAGTTTGGCATTGGCGTGGGCCTCATCAGTCAGCGACCCGGCAAACTGGATGCCGATGTGCTAAGCCAGTGTCAGACTCAGTGCATCATGCGTATCGTCAACGAGATTGATCAGAAAAGCGTGGCGGCAGCTATCGAAGGCGTTGGGCGCGACCTGCTTGATAATCTACCGGCTCTCTCAAAAGGTCAGGTCATCGTCGCGGGGGCAAGCGTCAATACGCCTGTGATCTGTCGCGTGCGCACGCGCATTACCAAACATGGTGGCGAGAGCAAGGACGCTCCCGATATGTGGCAGCAGTATTTCAGCAATGACGCCTTTGAAAGTCGTAAGCGTAGCGAGGCTCCTCTGGGCAACAGCAACAAGGGCTTTAACTTGCTGAAATAAATAAAAGGATAGAGTATGACAACACGCACCGCTCTCCTCATGGCGGGCAGTATGGGCCTGCTCGCGTGGGCCGGCCTTGTAATCTTTACACGCGATGTGGCTCCGCAAAACATAATGGCCTTTGTCGCCTTTTTTCTGCTGCTCATTGTCGCCATTACCTGCACATTGACGCCGCTGGCCTACGGCATGGCGGCCCGTGTGCTGGCGCGTTATCAGTACCGCGCGTCCGTGCGTCAAGCTCTGCGGCAAAGTATCCTCTTGTCGCTGGCGGTGACGCTCAATCTGCTGTTGCGTGCCTTGCATAGCTGGAACCTCTTCATGGGTATTACGATCTTTGGAGCGGCCGTCGTCGTTGAAATTCTCTCATTGGCAAAGAAATAGACGTATGCGAATAGTGGTTATCCGTCCTGGCGCACTCGGCGATACGTTGCTGTGCCTGCCTGTCCTACATGCATTGCGCGCACGATATGCCTATACCCATCTTACCCTTGTGGGCAATGCCGCCGTGTTGCCGCTGGCACAAGCGTGGGGTATTGCCGAAAGCGTGTATGATTATGAAGAGATGTTGTGGAGCGACCTTTTTTCCACGCGCGGCATTCGCGCACCACGTCTGCTCGAACGCCTGCAAGCAGCAGACCTTGTGATTGGCTGGTTGCGCGACCCTGATGGACGAGTGGAGAGCAATCTACGCGCCCTGCGTATCAAGCAGGTTATTGTGGCTCCTGGCCGTCCGCTTCCTGGTTCAAGCCTCCATCTCACGGCCTACCTCGCGCAGACGTTGAGCCTGCCAAATGCCATTGAGATCACTCGCTCACCCGTCACTATCACGCGCCCTCCGATACATAAGGATGCGCCGTTTGCCATTCATCCAGGCAGTGGTGGTGTCGCCAAGTGCTGGCCCGTTCCGGCTTTTGCTGAACTCATCACCCGTTTCTGGCAACATGGACAGGCGATCCTTTTATTGGCGGGACCTGCTGAGCGTGACCTGTTGACGCGCCTGCTGAACCTCTTGCCCACGCCGTCACGCGCCGAGTTATTGACTATCCTGCAAGATGTTCCGCTTAACGCGCTTGCCGCACGCCTGCAAGGCTGTCAGGGCTATCTCGGCAATGACGCGGGAATCACGCATCTGGCTGCACTACTTGGCCTGCCCACGCTGTCCCTCTTCGGCCCCAGCGACCCTATTATCTGGCGACCCGTCGGTCCAGCGGTCTCCGTGTTGCATGCCCCCGACCTCTCCGCCCTTAGCGTAGATCACGTGTGGCGCGCGTTAGAAGCGATGTTGCGAGCATAAAAGCAGAAAAATTGCTGGGGCGCGGCTTGTCATACCATGTCCCAGCAATTTTTTCTGCTTTTCTGCTCTTATGTTCTTATGCGCGCACGTCCTTTTTCTTAAGGAAGTAGGCGATGGCGAAGCCAAGCACGACGATGATGATGCCCAGGATAGACCACGTCAGCAGCAGGTGAAGAACGGCCTCGGCCTGGGTCGTGGGCGAGAAGAGCGTGCTCGCGTAGATGAAATTATCTCCTGGCAAGACCTTATCCCCGTGCAGACCCACAGTGGAACCCATCCCTGCCATTGCCCAGTGTGCGGCGAAGAAGGCTCCAATGAATTGCAGAACGGGATTGTTCAGGGCAAAGATCGCTCCCGAAAAGATGATTTGCGGAATCAGGATGATCGGCACAAAACTCATTGCGCGGTCGTTGTTCTCCACGATTGCCGAGAGCGTGAGGCCGAGCATCAGACCCGCCAGCGAGGTCAGGGCCAGCGTAATATAAATTTCTAGTAAGGGCGGTAAAAATGTGCTGTGATGGAATGGTGCTTTAACGTTGACCATCAAGACTAGAATACCACTCTGTACGAGACAGAACACGCCCAAGACTGCAATCTTAGAGAACATATAAGGCACGATACCTAGATTTACAGCCCGCTCACGCTGATAAATCGACGACTCCTTCACAATTTCACGCGCGCCATTGATACAACCAAACATCACAGCGGCAAAGGCCATAATCAGCAGAATCTTCTGCGCATCCTGACCAGAGCCGGGTGTGATAAACTGCTGCGTGGCATCGATTGGCGTGGCAAAGCCCTTTTGCTGCATGAATGTTTGGCCCTGAGGCGTATTGAAGGCATTGATTTCGTTCTGGCAGCTAGAGCTATTGGCAACGGTACGCGGAATCTGCGAATTCGGCGGGCAGGTTACTACGCTGCTCTCAACAAATGTGGCTTGACTTGCCAACGCGAACAGAATCAAGCCAATCGCGGGTGCTTGCAGCAGCAGAATTGCCAGGTTGCCGAAATCGTTTTTCAGCAGTTCCAGGTAGCGCATCGAGAGCAGGCGGAATTGCTTCCAGGGATCGCCGCGCTTCGGTTGCTTGACGGCCGCCGTTGGCGCGAGTACATTCTGACCGGAGGCTGGCCCCATGCGTAGCGGGCCATCAATGTAGCGACGATACTCCTCGGATTTTTTGAAGCGCACCTCAGCCGCGATTGGCTCCTCGTCCTTCTCGCTCGTCGGCTCCAGTTCGCTATAAATCTCGGCAAAATCGGTCTTGTCAAAGTAGCGTTTGGCCTCATCAGGTGTGCCGTAGAAGGCCAGACGCCCACCTTTGCAGAGAAAACAGACGCGATCACAGAAATTGATGTTATTCGTCGCGTGCGTCACAAGTACAATCGTGCGTCCTCTATCGGCAAGTTTGCGCAACAGTGCCATCATCTTGCGGTCCAGACCAGGATCGAGGCCGGAGGTCGGTTCATCAAGGAAGAAGACACTGGGGTTTGCTAGCAGTTCGAGCGCAATCGAGACACGCTTCTGTTGACCGCCCGATAGTTTTTTGATGAGCAGGCTACGGCGGTCAACCATATCGACATCTTCCAAGACCTCTTTAATGCGCTCTTGAATTTGTGCATCCGTGTAGTCATCGGGCAGACGCAACTTGGCGGCGTAGTATAGGGCACGTTCGACGCTCAGATCGTTATGAATAATATCCTTTTGCGGCACGTAACCAAGCTGCGTGCTAAAAGCTGCCAGATGCTCATAATAGTCTTGTCCGTTATAGTAGACCTTGCCTGTTTGCGCGGGCCGTCTGCCATTTAAGGCATCCATCAGCGTGGATTTACCTGCACCAGAGCCACCAACAATCGCTACAAACGAGCGTGGCTCGATTACCAGCGAAATGTTGTTGATCAAGACCTTGTGTTTATCGCCTTCACGTTTGATATTGACGGCATCAATACGGATGCTATTGCGCTCGTCATATTGTGTAAGCTGTGTGCCCGTGTAGGTGAGCTTGAAGGGGCCGACGCGAATCTCATCATTGGGCTTCAAGAGTTGCTTGCCGCTGATGCGCTTCGCGTTGACATAGACGCCATTGGTGCTGTTCTGGTCAACGATGCGATAGCCGCCCTGGGCCTGTTCCAAACGGGCGTGGCGACTAGAGACCTGGGGATGATTCAGAACCACATCGTTTCCTGGTATGCGTCCAATCGTGATGGTCGGTTTATTGAGAGGAATAGGACGAATTTCTGGCAGGATATCACGCACTGGCCCAGTATTATCGTTATATTTCAACGCGACATAGGTGTCATGCATGTCACTGATACGAATGACATCGCCGCGCTTCAAAACCTCACGAAAACGTTCACTGCCTTTAATGACACGTCCATTATAGATCAGACCATTGACGGTGCTGGAACGCTCAGGGTGTGGATGAAGCAGCACATACTGCCCACCCTCGCGCACAATTTGCATATGTAGCGAGGAGACGGTGGGCGTCTCAAGCACGATATCATTGCGTGGGTCGCGCCCAATATTGATAACCGCCTTATTTAGCTCCTGCGTACGTCGCTGCGCGTTGCTGTTATTGGTGATCTCCAGCGTGGGAACGCCTCGTCCTATGCCAATTGACCCTAGATCAGCACGCTCTGTTCCCATCGGCCCTACGACTAGATTTGTTGCCTGTTGCTGTGGCCCGATAGGCGGTTGCGCCATAGACGTGGGATTGTGAGGTGCGGTAAATGACCCCGGCTCCTCCGCAACTGGAAAGCTCAATTGTTGTTCCTGCTGCACGCGCGTATCGACCGTCTGACCATGAGGAGTGAAAGCCATGCCTTCATTGCCAGCATGCAGGATCAATGGACCTTGCTGTGGACTGCGCTCCGCGAATGGTGCGGGCGAGGCTGGCTGCCCAATCTGAGTTTTTGGTGCTGGTGGCTGCATCGGCGGTGACACTGACCTGGGGGTAGATGGAATAAAAGATGCGGGTGAGGCGGCCGATGGCAATGGCGAAAGTGGCCCAGCAGAAAATGGGACCTGCTCAGGTGTGGTTGCGTTCGTATCATGTAACGTTGGCATCATCTCGTTATCATAAAGGAAGATAAAGGTCGTGATGCCTGTGCCCAATGCAATCGTGTCGCGATTATGTAATGGATGCTCTTGTACTTCGTGCTGGTTGATAAGAACTTTGTTGCCGCTTGAAAGATTTTTGATGGTCCAGAAGCCATTATTCCAGAAAATTTGCGCGTGGCGGCGTGAAACAGACTTTTCATGCTCGGAGATGACAATATCACTGCTGGGATCGCGTCCTATCGTCACCAGCGTTTTTGTAATCGAATGTGTCTGCCCTGCGTGAGGACCAGTCAGAAATTCGATTGTGGCGAGTGGCTGAGAAGTTTGTTGTATATTCATACTAATAAAAATAGCGAGCCGTAGAAGCCGCCAGCACAGTATGACGGAGAAGTACGGCATCTCCTTTCTGTGAAGCAATCAGCGAGCTAATTGCATAGTGAGGACGTGTCAGGGTTCCTCGGTGCAATTATACTGTAGCGTTAAACGGCTGGCAAGTCACGGAAGTACATCTTTTGTTCCTTTAGCAAGCCGTTCGCACAACCTCTTTATATTTCATTACGAAGCGAAACCTGATTATTCGCTGATGGCGATGAGCTTGCTCTGAATGCGTGGCAGATGATGCAGACGCCATAATCCAGTGAAGATTTAGCATATTAAAGAAGAGGTGTAAGCATAATCTGGTACAGCGTCTGATGGAGGGAAGCGAAAAAGACCGCTTTTTGAGGCCATTTTCGCAAATCTCACCGCTAGCTTGCTATAAGAGCCATAAAACGCTCCAAATCGCGCCTTTATAACCTCTAACACAGGTATACTTTCCCAAAACCTTTCGCAAATCCCCCCCCTTTTTGGAGCAAAAACCGATTTGCGAACAAGCTCAGCAATAAGCGGCTTTTTTGTCACCAACCCTCCTAAAACAGGTCACTATAAAGCCAATCCTGGCCTTTTTCTTGACTGATCTCTTGTATATGAGGTATAGTATCTTCATATTAGCCCTCGGTTACATGAGGATGCCCCGTGTTGAGGGGACTGCAATACGTTGGAGCATGAATTCGTCTGGGCCTCCATGCTGTTACATGAGGATGCCC
>DAIDJF010000021.1 GCA_027451525.1 Ktedonobacterales bacterium | reverse complement strand
ATTTTAGGCTCTTATTAAGGCGATTCCTTTGCGTGCCATCGATATTTTCGACTATCTGCTCATAGCGGTGCTGCATGGCAACTATCTGCTTGCTTAGTTCAAGCATGCCATTTGTATTCCCATATTGATGGCATGTGAGATTACTATCCAGTCGCCAGTCTTGATCCAGATATCTCATAACGAGAGCATAGTTTTTCTTGGGGTCTAAATGCTCTATGATTGGGTCGGTAATCAATTCTCCAAGTTCAATGCTATTTTTTTCTCGTATTTCTTGTTCTGAAGAGTAGACGGGTATAATACCCAGATAGACATCACTAGCAAAACGTTTATTAAAATTCAAGCCATCTAACAGAAAACAAAGATTTTTATAATTATCCTGAGTATCATAAAGCTCATTTAAGCAAGTACGCCACAGTTTTAAGCAGTATTGTGTGTCTTCAATAATAAGAATAAGGGTGGCAGGAGAAGAAATTTGCTGCTTTATTTCGCATGAATGCTTTTTTAAAAATATAGAGAGTATATTATTAGGAACTTCACCTTGTGGAAGTGATGGAGGAGGTACTTCTGAAGGTGCAGAATTAAGGACTTTTAAGGATTTTTTGTTCTCTGTTTTCCTATCTGGATAAATAACATTCATACTACAACTCTTTCAACGATTATAAGTAGTGTTAGCGTTTTGTGAACCATGTTTGTGTTGCTGCTAGTTCTCCTCAGATGAAGAGATCTGTCTGCATGGCATGAGCACGAACCTTGAATGATTGCAAAGTTTCTTAGAAAAGAGAGATGATGAGGAAAGTTATCTCATATTTACTAAGTACTTTATCAAAACAGGATTTATTGTAACGTAGTTTGTTATGCCTGTCAATAGATTTCGTAAACTTTAATATAATATTTATAATCAACAATGTGCTGACTTATGTAAGGTACTTGTAATTCTCTAGAGTTGTTCCCAGGAGGACAGAGCAATTTTAAGAAATTGCTTATAGAAATACTCCGTTCTTTCCGAATCATATTCAGGAGCGATTGCTTCGACTGATGCACAAACAATAGCCTTTTCGAAAAGATAGTAGCGAAGTACTGCCTCTGCAATCTCGTCACCTTGCTGGCCCGTCGCTTTCAAATAGTCATTGATAAAATCTTTTACGATAGATGCTTCTTGTGTTTGTGCGATAGTATGTGCCAGTAGGTCTACCACGAGCATTGCAAAATCGCTGAGAATATCAATCACGCTGTACTGGTGGTTAAAGTCAATAGCATCTAATATTTTTACCTGAATTAATGCAGATTGTTCAAACTCAGAAGGTAAAACCCAAATATTAGTACATTTCAGGTCGCCATGACAGCGCATTATTCTTTGTTCGTTAACACGTTGTTCGAATAAAGAACGATACTGTGCAGTTGAAAGGTCTTTACGTAATGTTGTGAGCAAATTTCTGATGCGGGCATAGAGATCAGTGTCCAAATTCTGATAGTCTAATGGTATCGCTTTAAAAAGCTCTATGTTGTGATCTAATTTGCTACAAATTTGTTCGATACAACCCCAAGGTTGCACGGCAGAAATGGTCTGTGGAGGAATAGGTTGTGTATGCATATGAACAATGCGTTCTAGCAGAAGATGAAGTGTTTGTTCGCGTTTCTGCTCGTCCCGCCAAAGCATATCGAGTCGTAGTTCATTCGGTAAACGTTTCATCACTAATACATATTCCTGACCTGAAAACGAATTTTGGCTCAGCTTGTCGGCATCGGTAATAATCTCTCCAATGCGTAGCTGGGAAGTACTAGATGATAATTCTCTCATTTGTGGCTCAATAAGCGGTGCAATACCAATATAAACATCTGGCGTAAATAGCCTATTAAACTGTAGAGCCTCTTTTTGTGTATTTCTGCGTTTTTCTTGTTCCCAATGGTTGAACCGTATATCTTTGTATTCCTTTAATATTTTAAGAGCAACTTCTTCGCCTTCAGCCCAAAACATCTGTTGATGGTTTGTCTGAATACAGTGACCGATAAAGACATAAGCTGACTCTGAAGAAAAAGACTGTTCTGAATGAAACCAATAGGAAAATGGTGATTGGTCGGACACTGTAATAGACTCTCCCTACACGATGCTTAGTGAAATGGCAATAAGACAGCAATATTGCTATCCTTACCTCCTTTTGCTACAATCAGGCAGTATCTGATCACAGCAGCATTACAATATGATAACACAAGAGCATCGTGTGCTGTAGTGTATGGTGAATTTTTGTGTGTCAATTCGTTTTATTTTATCGAATTATCGATGATGCAGTTTATGCGTAGTGAGTTAAAATATATCTATGCTTTCAGCTGGTAAGGAAATCTATTTCGATGTCTACTTCCGATGAGGCTGATTGGGAGATTACGCGGGAGGGACTGTATGTCGCCACGCGTGGATTCCTGGTGCGGCGTGGCTATTGTTGCGCGAATCGTTGCCGCCATTGTCCCTATATCAACTGGCATAACACATGCTCCTGGCAACATGGCCCACATGCTGCGGTACAGTCTGTGCTGGTTTCAAAAAAAGCTCTTGCAGAAGTGAGGGAGCATCTTCATTATCATCAACTGCAGCTACAAGCACACCCCGAAGAGATCTCCTATCACGAGGCACAATGCGCCCATTATCGTTTTCTTTTGCAGCAATGGGCTAACGATGTTTCCGATGAGGAACTATAGCAAACGAGGATATCCATGCAATTATGCAAGCATGGATATCCTCGTGATTACGAAATGTCTTTAGGGCTTACGGATGCCAGACAAAGCTCACACCAGGTCCTGGGGTGAATGTGACAAAGGTTTCGACAGCCCAGTTGCCCGCCCAGTTATAGTTGCTGGTTAATACCGAACCGTCGGCATTGATGCGCTCAACGACTGCGACATGCCCATACCAGCCCGCGCCCTGTACACCGGGTTGGAGCACGATGATGGATGGCACCTTGGGCGTCGCAGAGACCACCCAGCCGTAATTCAACGCTCCTGCTTTCCACTGCCAGGCGTTGCCCAGCCAGGGAACCCAGTAGCCTGTCAGCTGGTGATAGCGCATGTTGGCCCAGTAGGTGCATTGCCCATAAAAGAAACGATCCAGACCGCCGCCGCCGCTCCCTGTGGGAGCCGTTGGCAGACCTGCGAATGTCTGACTACCACCCGGATCATAGCCATCCTGTGTGACTGCGGTTGCGGTTGCTGCTTGTTGCGCGATCAGACCAGGGTTATTGCTGCTTCCCTTCGCCATATCCATTGTTGCCTTAAAGGGGTTCCAAATACTTGCGCCCTCGCTGCCTGTCGGTACAACTGCTATTAACGCTCCCATACCAATTAAAATAAGCACGATAATCGTGGCGATATGGACAACTAACTTGCGTCCTTGGGGAGGGCGGATCCCTTTGCTCTTCTTGCCAGTCCCACGAATAACTATTGGCTCGCGCAGAGAGGTCGTCGTACGCCGGGCAGATGGCAAGGTTCCTGTCTGTACATCGGGCAATGTCTGTGTTGTAACTGGTGCAGGTGTGTAATCATTCAGTTGACGGGTCTGCACTGCTACAGGAGGATACTCCATGTGTTGATGTGTGAAGTTTGGCTGTGCTGGATATGCCTGGCCCTGTGGTGGATAGGATGGAGCCTGCATTCCCTGTTGCGACTGAGCCATACCGTAGATTGGCGGTGTCGTGGGAAAAGATAATTGATCTGGCAACGCACTCTGCTCACCTGGAACGGGGGGCATCCCTTGACCCACATTCGTCCCCTCCACCTGTTGCCAGGGAGCTATGTACTGCTGACGCTCATCTATAGACGACATACTTTTTCCTTCAATCCAGTCCACAATAGTAGAAAAAAGATACTGGTATCTTTCAAATTATTTTTGATTGCTCTTTACCATAGAATGTACCTGTTAGCCTGTGATCGGTCAAGTTCTGAATGCCTGGTGTAGGACTATAGGACTAGGCTGAGGTAATGATGTGCTATACCATCATCTTCTCGATGTGCTGCCCGCTTGCTTCTAGTAAAAACGGGGAGAACCGACGTATGGCGTTTAACGGGCATCAATCGGTTCTCCCAAGCATATCTTGCTGTTGCTTATTCGACGATGACCTGCAATAGGCCAGGGTTGCCGACCTGTTCTTCTTTGAACATGTTGCGCACCAGCACGGCCCATCGCTGTCCCTGGCGAGCATCGCAGCCAAACCATCGCTCGAACAGGTTGCGGTTCGGCTTCTCAGTTGAGAATACTGTTTTCCCCACTGCTGCTAGTGGGATACGTAGTTCGTCCCGTGTTACTCATACGGGCCAACAGTGGGCCTCTTCCCGTTGGTGGCGGAGAGCCGACAGGAGGCGCACTGTGCCTCAATGCCAGAGAGCGCGAGCAGGGCTTCGAGGCCAGAACGTGCAAGCCAGTCTGTTTTGAGAAAGACAAACCAGTTTCCGAGCAGAATGGTGTCACCCCATTGTTGCGTGATGGGAGCATGTGAGAAGGTTATACTGGAGTCATAAAGTGTGAGAGGTTTTTGTGGTGCCATGAGAACCTCACCTTCATCTTTCGAGTGTGTCTGAACTAGTAAGGAGCTAGCTGAAAGGTTACAGTGTGTTATCTTACCGCGTGCGTGCCAAATTTGCCAGGGCTATCCGTTATAGAGATAGACACAACCATTTTATGTGATGAAATAGAATGAAACACAAGGAGCGTCATGCATGCTTGTACGTCGCAGGACAAGTTTTTTATTTTTGAGCGTAATTGCCTTTTTATGCGTTGGTTGTAGCTTTGGAGGTCCAATCGCAACACCTTCGCCTACAGCAGTGCGATCGTCAACGGCATCAGCAAATGCGCTGACACCAGTTTCCACAACCTCGCCACTCTACCAATGTCCTTCCTATTTAAGTGGGACTTCCAATTGTTATACACCCTACGCGCTGCGTGTTGCCTATGGTGTGCAATCCCTCACTGCGCGCGGTTTCACTGGTAAAGGGCAAACGCTGGTCGATATCGTCTCCTATGGAAGTCCAACTTTGCAGAAAGATATGGATGTATTTGACAATCAGTTTGGGTTGCCCTCGCTGCATATTCAAGTTATAGCTCCGCTGGGTACGGTCCCTTTTGACCCAAAGAACGGGGATATGATGGGCTGGGCTGGTGAAACCGAACTGGATGTGCAGATTATGCATGCTATCGCTCCTGATGCCAATATTATTGTGATGACTAGCCCCGTAGATGAGACTGAGGGCACGATTGGCTTGCCGGAATTTCTGCAATTGGAACAATATGCTGTCAATCATCATCTAGGGCAGGTCTTCTCGCAGAGCTATGTCGCGTCTGAGGCAACGCTAAGCGATAGTGCAGGTCAGCAATTAGTGAAGCAGTATACAGATTTTTATAAGCAGATCACGACGCAGGACGGATGGACGGTTGTTTCTGGTTCTGGTGACAATGGCGCGACTGATTGGGCCAATCTTGCCGCTACGCAACTGGCTCCAACGCCGATAGTGAATTTTCCGGCTGACGTTCCCTGGGTCACCTCGGTAGGAGGGACGACGCTGCAAAGTGGCACAACAGGCTACGATGAGGCGGCTTGGAGTGGTAGTGGTGGTGGTATGAGCAAGTTTTTTACGGAGCCGAGCTTTCAGCAAGGACTACCCGCGAGCGTGCAAAGTATGCTTAAGGGTCAGCGCGGTATTCCCGATATTGCGGCTGATGCCAATCCGCAGACGGGCATGGCATTCTACTTTAATGGAAATTGGACGCAGACAGGCGGAACGAGTGCCAGCACACCATTATGGGCGGCTTTAGTAGCGATTGCCAATCAGATGGCGGGCCATCCATTGGGATTTATCAACCCTGGTATTTACAAGGTAGCATTATCTACACATGGCATGGTCGATTTTCGTGATATAGTGAGTGGCAATAATAGTGTGCACACAACGGTACAGGTGCAGGGATTTTCGGCTCAACCAGGCTGGGACGCCGTTACGGGTTGGGGCACGCCACTTGCTGACCATTTATTGCCTGATCTGATTAATGCATTAGGCTAGGAGAGGTATTCATGAGCCGTATCGCGTTTCATCGAATTTTGCCTTTATTGTTGTTACTGAGTATAATGACTGCGTGTAGTATTCCGACGGGAACAGGTCCAGCATCTGCTGGACAAGCGACAAAAACGCCTGCCTCCAATCCTGTAGTAACATCAACACCACGCATGGCTGTGATGACGGCTTGCCCCGTTGATCTTAAGGCGAATCCCAACTGTTTTACGCCACAGGCATTTCGTGCCGCCTATGGGGCGACTGCGCTGCTACAGCGTGGTTTTACAGGCAAGGGGCAGACCGTCGTAGATATCGTATCGTTTGGTAGTCCAACGCTGCAACAAGATATGGATATCTTTGACAACCAATTCGGCTTGCCGCCTATTCATATCCAGGTTATTTCACCAATCAATGAGCCAATCAGCGATCCCAATAATGATCGTGCGGGCTGGGCACAGGAGACTGAACTGGATGTTGAGATCATTCACGCGTTGGCTCCTGATGCCAATATTGTCGTGCTCACCAGTCCGGTGGCGGAGACTGAAGGGACAATTGGCTTACCAGAGTTTTTGCAACTGGAACAGTATGCCGTCAATCATCACCTCGGCAATATTATTTCCCAGAGTTGGGGGGCATCCGAATTGACGCTGCAAGATCAGGCGGGTCAGCAGCAGGTTCAACAGTGGAATAGCTTCTTCCAGCAAGCTACCACGCAGCAGGGAATGACTTTTTTTGCCTCTTCGGGCGACAATGGTGCAACTGACTATGCGGATTTACAGGCCAAGCATCTTGCCAATGTTGCTACTACCAGTTTCCCACCCGATGATCCCTGGGTCACGGCTGTCGGTGGAACATCAATTACCGACAATAGCGGTGTATGGAGCGAAACGGTCTGGAACGATGGTGGCAATGCAGGCGGCGGCGGCTTCAGTCGTTTTTTCCCAATGCCCTCGTATCAGCAGACGCTCCCCAATAGCGTGCAAGGCGAGTTTCACAATAAACGTGGTGTGCCAGATGTAGCTGGCGATGCAGATCCCAACACGGGTTTGGCGGTGTATCTGGCAGGTCAATGGACGCAGGCGGGTGGAACGAGTGCCAGTGCGCCATTGTGGGCCGCACTGATGGCGATTGCGAATCAGATGGCAGGTCGCCCACTAGGGTTTATCAATCCCGCCATCTATAAACTCGCGGCTTCATTATCATACGCGCAGGATTTTCATGACGTAACGACAGGGAATAATTCTAATCCCGTCGCGCACGTGACAGGTTATAATGCGACAACAGGCTGGGATGCGGTAACGGGTTTTGGCACACCCAACGCAGCCCACCTGTTGCCTGATCTCATTGCCGCATTACCTGCATAACGGGCTGTTTGCGCGAGGTGTGAGTACTTACGCCTCGCGCGGTTTCTCTCCCCAGGAGTTGAGCAGATAGGCAATTGCGGAGAAGTCGGGTGATGCCAGTTCTTCCAATACTTGTGCGTAGAGCTGATCAAATTCTTCGGGCGTGAGGATTTGTGTCTTTAGATAAAAATTGCGTCCTAACGAAAACATCATCTTATAGTCTTCTGTGAAGCCCCGATATGCTTTTGTGCCATAAGAATGATCAATGGCATAGGCTTGTGCCTGCACATGCTCAAAGCCAGCTTCACGTATGAGGCGACTGAGCACGGGTGTAATGCCTAGATGACGGCCCGTGCTGGAAAAACTTTGTCCGACGCGGAAAATAGCTTCAATCCCTTTACTGACTAAAGTTTCAAATGCCGGTGTCGTACCAAAGCCCATTTCTCCCTCGGTAAGACGAATGATCCCTTCTGGGCGTAAGATACGTTTGCACTCTTGCAAGAAAGTCGGCCAATAGCTCCGTGGCATAAAACCGACAATGGCACGCGCATTGACGATATCAAAACTATTATCTGGAAAGGTGAATGGTTCCATTGCACTCATCACGCGGAAATGTGCGTTGGGCAACTGCTGCGCTTCTGCTTGTGCCTGCGCATAGTGGATCATGGATGGGCTGATATCGGCACCTGTGACTTGAATATGGGGATATGTGCGTGCGACATCAAGCACCCACCCACCGGGACCGCAGGCAATATCGAGGATATCGTGAATGTTTGCCATCTCCTCTTTATCGCGTTCCGAGAAAGGTCCACCCATGGCCTCCGTAAAGAGGCGTTCCTGATCGAGCAGGCGGGCCATCTCGGCTGCATTCTCCGTGTCGATGATATACGTGTTAGATTCTGTGTTACGCGATGATGGGTTTTCTGCCATTGTGTGCTCCTTTTGACCTAAATGGGTTTGTATCCCCACGCAGTAAAGAGAAAGGACATACCACAGAAGTCAGGTTGCTGCATCTCGCTCATTGCTTGCGCATAAAGCGCGTCATACTCAGGCTCTGGGAGAATGCCTGTATGCGCAATAAGCGGTTTTGCCAGTAACAAGACGAACTTGTAATCACTAAAAACAGCTGTATGTGCTACTGTCCCAAAAGAAAAATCCATACCATAGGCACGTGTGCTGATCTGTTGAAAGCCCGCTTGCTGAAAGAGGTAACGTAACATGTAGGTCATGCCTGTATGACGGCCTGTTGGTGAGAAACCGCGACCGACGCGATGCAAGGCATCCTGACTTATCGCCAGGATTGTTTCTAGCGCAGGTTTATTGGTAAAGCCGACCTCAATCTCAGTCTGGCGCAACATCCCGCCTGGACGCAGAACACGTTCGCATTCTGTCAGTAAATCCAGCCAGTGCTGGTTGGGAACAAAGCCAACGGCAAGACGAATATTCACCAGATCAAATGTACTATCGGGAAGCATATGCATATCAAGTGCATCGAGGACTTGAAAGTGGGCATTGTGTAGTCCACGCACCTGCGCGTGTGCCTGTGCATAGCGAATCATGTTCTCGCTGATATCAATGCCAGTGATCTCTTTATCGGGATACATAAAAGCCATCTCATGAACCCAGCCGCCAGGCCCACAACCAATATCCAGGACGTGCTGAAATTTGTTTATCTCCTGCGGCGTGTACTCGGCGAGAATGCCGCCCATTGTCATGGTGACAATTTTATCTAGATCGAGCAGGCGAGACATTTCGAGCGCACTTTCTGCATCAAATATATAGGAATTTGCCTGCTGTGGACCATCATTTGTGGCCATGAGTAAATATTCTATCCTTTCAACATCTAGAAATCGCTCTCAGCGGAAATTCGGAATAATTCCTGCTCTAGTTTGCTCCACGCGAGCGGTTCGGCCTCTACGCGGGTAAGGATGTGACCATTGCGCTTATATTCTACCATTACCTGTTTTATTGTGCTTTGAAGATGAATGAGTACTGAGTGCTGTTGCTCGCGTGACGGCATCAAACCAAGATTAATCGTATTGATTTCATAGAAACGTGCCGTCTCAAACGCTATTGTAAGAAGCATACTATAGCTCAATCCTACCGTCTGCATTTCAGGGGTAAAGTAGTCACGTTGTGTGCTGGCAATATAGAGGCTTCCCACAAGTTTATTGTGGCGCATAATCGGGAATGCCATTTCACTTTCTGTCCAGGAGGCTGTCGGCGTATAGAGAGGATATTGTTGCTTTCTCACGTCTGCATTTGGCAGCACAATCGCTCGTCCCTGCTCTACGGCATGTCCGACAGGCGACTCTTTCCCAAAAAGTTGCGTGGCTTCCTCTATCATTCTATCCCAGGGCGGTGTGCCGCGCCCTTGTAAAATGCGCAGGCTACGGACTTTCTCACCTTTGGGCGGAGGTACACACTCAATGACCACTACCGCCATTCCGCGTTTTTGTGGGTCTAGATGGCCCAGTGCCTGTTGGGCGATCAGTGTTGGTATCACGATAGCACTGATTTGCGGTGGTTGCGCAGTACTTTCTTTAATGACATGATAGTAAAAGTTGGAGGGAATCTCTGGGAGAATCGCATTGGGTGACGTCTCGCTGAAATAGTGGGGGAATTCTAATATCAGTAACTCCGTAAGTCGCTGACGATGGTGTGGAAGGGCCTCAAGCAACGCAAGTACATTATCCTGACGAGGGTCTGAGCGATTTTCTATCCAACGTGTCAGGGTAGCCGCATTGATCTCTAATTGGTTTGCCAGGCGTTTACGTTCCTTTGCGCTGCTGACAATCTCTCCTAGGAATTCACGCCATGTCTCTGCTCTATTCATAAAATGGGCCTTGACCTTTATCACTTAAATCGATAGTTGCTCTTCTGTTCATGTGTATTCAAGGATGTCAATACAAGAATAGGTAATGGCTTTACGCGCGCGGTGGATGAATGTATGCTAGAATTGATCTTTGAACTACGATTGTACACCGCATAGCTTACCCCATAACTGATAAGAAGTCAATACCATGTTATACAAGATATGTATTTTATTGTAAAGTAAAGAGGTGATAGAGTATTTGCTGATATTCAGCAAATTATTATAAAAATGTAATACAGGTGGACATGTGAAAAAAGGGTGGGAATAGGACGAGCTTCGCCCTGTTCCCACTCTCTCGTTTTTTGGTCTTTAGTCCTCTTTCGCAATCAATACTGCTGGCAGCGAAGAGGTGTGCATCTATGGTTTGGCAGGCAATGTGCCCATTGTGAAGCCGAGGGGAACGCTCATATTCCATAATGTGGGTGAGACTGCTGTTGGCTGCATCCACTTGAGCGTATCATAGATGGGTTGGCCTGTGCCGGGTTTGGTTGCGCCACTCAGGATATTTACAGGCATGTAGTGCATATCAAGCAGTATGACAAGGCCGTTGTTACAGTGAATGGCATAGACCGTTTGGCCTTGAAATTGCGTAGTGCCCCAATATGTTGCTTGTTGCGTGCGCAATTCTTCGCGCAAGGCGTTCAAGCTGAACATCGACTCGTCGATAGACCACTGATCGGCATTCCATTGTGCCACATGATGCATCATATCTAGTCCTAGAGCCTCGTGCGCCTGCTCGTTGCCTACCATGATAACATCTAACGAGCCATCGAGCATTTTTGTCTCGACATTGATACGTTGATGCTGAGGATCATAATAGCCGATAACATGATAGGTGTCGCCCTTTTGGTTTGTTCTGGTTTCCGTTTGATAGAGCACATAGCTCGTCCAGGTAAGGGCGGCAGGGAGTATAAATGCTTGCTGGCCGTTGGAGGGAGTTTTCACAAAATGTAACGCGACCAACGCTACAAGCAAGAAGGTCGCCGCTACCACAACACTGGCTAGACCAAAACGTAGAGGGGCATAGCCCTGTTTCTGGCGGTATGGTCGCAATGGCAGCACGCGCCCTTTCTGTTTCTGTTGCGCGCGACTTTTTGCCTCAATCGCTGCGATGATTGCGCGATTGACACGCTCGGAAGGGCTGGACGCTTCCAGATGGGAGATAGCATGTGTCGCCTGCTGAAGAATATGTTCTTCTTCTGCGCACGGTGGACAGATGCGCACATGATGAAGAATAGTATCTTGCTGTTCTGGTGTGAGATCGGACCAGATCGCAAGATAAATCTTAACGGTTGCGCATACCTCTGTGCCGTAGGTTCCGATAGGAGGGAGTGGAGGGAGATGTGTTTCGTTCATCGCTGTTTCTCCTGTTTTCCAGCACCGTCCTTGCTTATACGTTGATATTGTTCCACAAACATCTTTTTTGCGCGAGAAATACGCGTTGCTGCCGCGTTAGGAGAGATGCCAATAATGCTCGCAATTTCCTGATAGGGTATCCCTTGAGCTGCATGAAGGATTAACACCACGGCGTAATCTTCAGGAATATGCGCCAATGCCTGACGGATGTGCTCACGCTCAGCGATCTCCGGGATACCGCCAGTGTCGGCAAGCAGGTAGGAGGTATCATCACCCATTAGATCATCACTCTGCTCATTGTTGCGGTTCCGATGAGAGAGCGGCCACCAGGAGATGCGTTTCTTGCGTCTTAGGATATCTACACAAAGATTGGTGGCAATGCGATAGAGCCAGGGTGAAAGATGATCGCGCTCGTGCAAGCCATTCCAAGAGGTACATGCGCGCACAAAGACCTCTTGTGTCACGTCATCGGCATCTTCCTGATTGCCGAGCAGACGATAAATATAGGAATGGATGGGACGGCGGAACTGCTCATAGAGCATCGTCAGGGAGAGCGCGACATCGTTTTGCGTCCCCGAATGGCGAGATTCCGCTGGTTGTTCCACAGTCATAGTGACAGCTGCTCTCTCTCCTGGTTGTCGATCACTTTTTGCCTCATGCAGAGGCTTTGTTTGTAGTATACCAGGAATGACTACCGAATAGAACATACCAGCGTACTCCTCTATGCTATTTGTCTCATGTATATATCACGGTCCAACCTTGCAATTTTTACCAGCGAAATTTTCAGGGCGGCATAACCGCTTTGTTGTGCCGTTATGCACAACGTCATGAGCCAGCGTGTGTGCTGGTAGATGATGTGTAGTATGTGTGTTTCAGGATGTTTAAACGCATAGGAAGCAAGTACCGATAGGTAAGTCGGTGTTAGAGAAATGTAGAGTAGCTCGTTTATTAGAATGCATGTTATTTATCACAGCTATTGGAGGAGTTCTTCAGTTTAAAACCAGGAAAGAAAGTTGGGGAAAATATTTGTATGAATGTGCTTCAGCGTAGGAGACGTGAGAGCCAGCCAAAGCTTTCGCGCTCGTTAAAGCTTGCACTGATTCCATTTACCTGTCTGTTACTGCTGGGAATGGTTGTGGCATTCTTCTTCTCACCACTTCGGCAGATCGCTGGCGCGCATGCCAGTGGTACAGTGCAGTTGCCGGGCCATGTGCCAGCCCTTGTAAAACATAGTCAGCTACTCGGCGCGACCGACCCAAATACGCCACTCTCATTGACGCTTGGTTTACAGTTGCGCAATCAGGCGGTGTTAGCCTCGTATGTCAGCACTATCTCACAAGCGCATGTAACATCAACACATCGTTACCTGACCCCCGATCAGATCGCGAATGCATTTGGACCTCTACCTGCCAGCACCCAAGCGGTGATTGATTATATGCAACAGGCGGGTTTTACGGTTACTACCACCTATAAAAATCATCTGCTTATCGGCTTTCAGGGTACAGTGGGGCAGGCTGACAATGCGTTTCAGGTGCAGATCAACAATTATCGCGCACCCAATGGGCGCATATTCTTTGCTTCTGCCAGCAATCCCTCGGTTCCCCAGACGCTTGGAGGCATCATTCAGACTATTGGTGGCCTGGATAATGCCGTTATCTATACGCATCCACCCATTCCGACAGTGCGCCCGACTGCGCATGTCAGTGCAAATCTGAGCCCCAATACCGCGTGCGCTCCCACCAGCGCGGGTTATACGCCAGGGCAGATTGCCAGTGCCTATAATCTGACAAGTCTATATAACGCGGGCTTTCATGGCGAGGGCCAGACAGTCGCGCTTTTTGAACTTGACGACTACTCACAAAGTGATATTAGTACGTATACCGCCTGTTATGGTGGGGCATCAGTGCCGATTTCGCGTATTCTCGTCGATGGTGGTTCTGGCAAAATAGGTGCTGGAGCTATCGAGGTTGAACTAGATATGGAGTTGGTGTTGAGTGCCGCTCCGCATCTGGCTGGCTTGCGTGTCTATGAGGCTCCTAACACTAGTGCCGCGTATTTAGCGGAGTGGGGACAGATCGTTAATGACGCAGTTCCCGTCGTAAGCACGAGTTGGGGTGTCTGTGAGCCAGGCATGACTTCATCCTATGCCAATATGGAAAATAGCATCTTTATGGTTGCCGCTGCCCAGGGCCAGAGCATTTTCGCCGCTGCTGGCGATCATGGCACTGCCGATTGTAGCGGCGTATCGGGTGTCACTTTCAATAGCGAGGCCGTAGACGATCCCGCCTCCCAGCCTTATGTTACGAGCGTCGGTGGAACAACGCTCAATCTGGGCACAAATAACAGCTATGGTAATGAGACTGTCTGGAATCGTGGCATCATCCAGGGCCAGTTCTCCGCTGGTGGTGGTGGAATCAGCAGTTTCTGGACCGCACCCACCTGGCAGCAAGGACCGGGCGTTGTCAACCAGTACAGCAGCAAAACGGTTTGTAACAGCAATGGGGCATATTGTCGTGAGGTGCCCGATGTTGCATTTGATGCGGACCCCTATACAGGGTATCCTGTCTACTGTACAGTTACCGCCGCGCAATGTTCTACCTTCACGCCCTGGCTCCCCATTGGGGGAACATCGGCTGCCGCACCCATGTGGGCTGCGTTTACTGCTCTTGCTAATGAGAAATCACTGCATGATGGCAACTTTAATCTTGGTTTCCTGAATCCGCTGCTCTATCAGATCGGACAGAATGCTTCGGGCACGAACTATGCCAACGATTTCCATGACATCACGCAGGGCAATAACGCTGCCTATAATGACGGCAAATATCCTGCAACACCGAACTATGATATGGCAAGCGGTCTGGGCAGCTTGAATGCGGCTCCTCTGGCGAATGATCTGGAGACACTGGCGAAGAACCAGACCAATGCGCGATCCGCGCCTGCCAATACCACGTGGTACTTTGCCGAGGGCAGTGTCGGTCATACCTTTGCCGAGTACATCACGCTGCTCAATCCCAGCGCGAACCAGGCGGCCAATGTCGCGATTACCTATCTCTTTGAGAACAAGCCTGCTGTGACTGTACAGCACACTGTTCCCGCGAGTGCGCGTTACACAGTTAGCGCGAATGCCGACCTGAATATCCCCACCTATGCCGCTCAGCAGGCGATCTCGGCGATTGTAAACTCGAATATTCCAGTGGTTGCCGAACGCCCGATGTACTTTAGTCATGGTGTTGCCAGTGGCACAGATGCGGTCGGGGCGACCAATGCCACTCATACAACGTTCTACTTCGCGGAAAGCGATACTCGTCAGAATGCGACGCAGAACTACCATACCTACATCACGATGCTCAATCCCAGCACGACGCAGAGCGCGCACGTTGTGATTACCTACTATAGTCAAGGGCGCGTGGCAGGTACGGAGAATGTGACGGTTGGCCCCTTGCAGCGTGGTACGGCAACTCCGGCCGCAATTGGTCTCTATCAACAGCTTGCGGTCAAGGTCACGTCCGATCTTGGTATCGTTGTCGAGCGACCAATGTATGTTATCGACAATATCCCTAACGCGGGTGGTCCTGTCACGGGTGCGGCTTCAGCGGTTGGCGCGACCAGCACGGGCAATGACTGGCTCTTTGCTGAAGGCTACACGGGCACCAATTTCCAGGAATATCTGGTGCTTGCCAATTTCGGCACGGCGGCAACATCTGTCAATGTCAAACTGGAATATGGCAACGGTACATTTCAGATTGTGCCTGTTAGCGTCCCTGCCATGAGCCAGTACTACTTTGACGTGAATAATGCGCATGCCAACCCGGTCGCAGGCTGCAATTGTACACCGACAAATGATGTCTCTGCGGAGGTCACAGCGAGCGCGACGACGCTGGTTGCCGAACGTCTCATGTACTTCCACTTTGGAGGTTCACAGCTGCCCGGCATCACTGACGTGGTGGGCGAGGCTGGTCCGACCAGCCACAACGTCTATGCTTTCGCGGAGGGCTATACCAATAGCAATTTCTCGGAGTATCTGACGCTGCAAAATCCCAACAACAACGCGGAAAGTGTGGCTCTCACCTTCTTTGCCGATAACACTATCGTGCAAGAGATCAAGGTGCTGCCCGCGCACAGTCGGACAACGGTCAGTGTGAGCGCGATCATCTATCCGCTGGCGACAGCGTATCCGAGCAATCCGCGCTCCTTTGCGTATGAGGTTTCGATGGATGTGCAGGCACTGAGCGGCACCGTGGTGGCCGAACGGCCCATGTACTTCAATTATAGCGGTGATCTTGGTGGTACGGATGTGATTGGCTACGTGGGGGGATAGCTCTCTACTCGCTAATTGAACATAGTTCTCTAAAAAAGAACAGGCGGCGATGCGCTCCATTCGTCGTCTGTTCTTTACTGTTATGATAGTTGCGCGAGATAGGCTGGCAGCTCGCGTAACGAGGGTAAAATAGCATCTGGGACGATATGGGGCGGTAGAGCGGCGTGAGCCTGATATTTGCCTGTACAGACCAGTATAGCGCGCATGCCTGCGTGCTGCGCACCCGCTATATCGTTCACAACATCATCGCCTACCATGATCGTCTCGTGAGCAGCAACGCCCAACGTCAAAAGGGCCTGTTCAAAAAAGGCCTGATCTGGTTTACCTAAGACGGTGGCCTGCCTACCTGTCGCAATTTCGAGAGCATGCACATAGGCACCGCTATCGATTTGGAGGCCCGTGCTGGTCTTCCAGTACAGGTTGCGATGCATGGTGAGAAAGGCCGCGCCGCGCATTAACATGCGAAAGGCGCGATTCATGGCTTCATAGCTTAAAAGTTCCTCAGCCCCCCCAATAACCACGACATCAGCCTCTTCACTGGTCAGATCGACGAGTTCAATGCCAGCGAAGTCACTGGTCGTCTCACCCTTAGTCAGAACCCAGCAGCGTTTGCCGGGGAAATGCTGGCGAATATAATGGGCGGTAGCAACGGGTGCGGTCAGCAGTGTCTGGGTCGGGATAGAGAAACCCATATCTTGTAGCCGTTGCGCCAGCATAACCTGTGATAGTATAGTCGTATTGGTTGCGAAACAGAGGCGGTAACCGCTTGTGGCAAGCTGTGTTAGCGTTTCGGCGGCTCCGGCAATGGGGTGCATGCTGACGTGTAAGACACCGTCGATATCGCAGATGATTGCGCGTGGGGTGGTCAATGGCACTGCAATTCTTCCTTTACTACGCTCAAATGTGAAGAATACCATAGCATAATCAGGCTAGTCGGGTTATAGTATAGATACCTGCCTGGGGCGGTTTGCGTACAGTCATGTAGTAAAGTATACACGCCAAAGAGATACCAGTGTCAAGGATGAGATATCTGGCATGATAGAAAAAGCACGAGCATAATGGTAAAACATGTGCTATCATGATACTATCTCATGGCTAAGAGATGGTGTATAATAGAGCGGCTAACAGTATGCTCATAAAGGAGTTCAGTGCATGCAAGGAGACCTGGCTGGGCGTGTTCTCAAGGGTCGCTATAAGCTTATTGATGAGCGTGGACGGGGGAACTTTGCCGTCGTCTACGTAGCACGAGACCTAGAGAACAATAAAATTTATGCAATAAAAGTCATGCATTTAGAACTATCGGATGACGATGAGTTGCTGGCACGTTTTCAACGCGAGGCCAATATTCTCTTGCACCTCAACGATACACATATTGTGCGTATGGTTGATTACGGCAACGAGGATAGAATGTATTATATAGTCATGGATTACATTGATGGTCAAACGTTGCGTTATCACATGCATAATAGTAATGGGCCAATGGATGTTCTACGAGCACTCAATTATACGCATCAGATTGTAGAAGGTTTAGAAGCGGCTTACAGGCAAGGTGTGGTACACCGCGATATTAAGCCGCAGAATATTCTGGTGAATAGCTGGGATGTAGTAAAAATCACAGATTTTGGTCTGGCGCGTAGCCGTGAAACGGTGACACTGACGCAGTCAAACGTATTTATGGGAACTCCTTATTATATTTCGCCAGAGCAGGCGGATAGTGGACGTTCCGCGGATACGCGCTCTGATCTTTATTCGGTAGCAGCCGTGCTATTTGAGATGCTGGCGGGACGACCGCCATATCAGGGAGAGACGGCGGTTGACATTGTGATCAAGCACCATAACGACAAAGTCCCGTCAATCTGCCGTCTCCGTCCAAGTTTGCCGATAGAGATGGATCAGTTTATGCAAAAAGCGTTGGCAAAGCGGCCTGATGAGCGATATCCAACCCCTCAAGAATTTATGGCGGCACTCGAACATTTGCAAGAGATCGTCCAAGGTGGGCAACAGGAGCGGCATGCAGGGGGTCAGGAAGCGAATGGGGCGGCTATGCAAGAGAGTGTGACTCCGATAAATATGGGGAAGGGACTGCCAGTCACGCAAAAAGAGGCGCGGCTGGTGGTTATCTCAAATGGGGAGATTATTCCTTTGCGCGGTGAACTGATGATAGTGGGACGAAAAGATCCAACATTGGGCATCTATCCAGAGATCAGTCTGGCGGATAAGACGGTTGGTCGGCGGCATGCACATTTGCGAAACCAGCATGGGACATATACGATTGAGGATTTAAATGCTTTGAACAAGACACGCCTGAATGGGGTGACCTTGACGCCAAATGAGGAGCACACGCTAAAAAATGGTGATGTGTTGCGTTTTGGCAGTGTCGAAGTGCGTTTTGAGTTACTGTAGGCATGGTGCAGATAAATTAGAGTGATGGAGTCGCGGGACGCATGGACAAGGCAACCCGCACAAGCAAAGCGGAATGGCACAACATCGCATTTCATAAAGAGCACACGAGAAGGAAATGTGAGTAGGTGTCTCTACTGAGGGGTGAATAGCATGAAAGAGCAGCTAATGGTTATTGCGTCTTTTCCAGTCTCGCCTGTAGTTATTGTAGTCGCAGGCCTCTTGCTTGCAGCGATTGTAGCAGGTTTTTCCTTTTACCTGTTAAGAGGCAACAAAAAGGACGCGAAGGCGAGCGGGGGTAGCGGTGCTGCTAGCTGGCAGCCCCAAGCCCCCATGCAAGGTGGAACAGGGGCAGGTGGCTGGAATCCGCAAGGGATGGGAGCGCAAGGAGACGCATGGGGGCAGGGGCAGCAGGCCCCTGGTGGTTGGGGCGCACCAACTGGGACGCAGCAAGCCCCCGGCGGTTGGGGCGCACCAACTGGAGGACAACAGGCGCAAGGCGGTTGGGGTACACCGGGGGGGACACAACAGGCGCAACCCGCGAATCCTTGGGGCGCACCAGCGGGAGGACAGCAGGCGCAAGGCGGTTGGGGTACACTAGGGGGGACACAACAGGCACAACCCGCGAATCCCTGGGGCACACCGGGCGGGACGCAGCAGGCACAACCCGCGAATCCCTGGGAAAATCCGGCGGCGCAGGCTGGTGGCTGGGGAGGCCCTGCCGCTCAGCAGCAGGCATGGGATGCTACTTCTGCACCCGTCGCACAAGACCCCTGGGCGCAGCAAGCTCAGGCACAACAAGGTGCTGGTTGGGGCATGCCTCAGCAGCAGCAGCAGCAGATGCCACCAACGGCCTATGGCGCGGCTAATCAAGGTCAGGCCTGGGGACAGACCCCTGCGCCCGCTGATGCCTGGGGAGCAACGCCCGTTCCTACACCTGGTACACCCGCTCCTGCATCCCCCTGGCAGCAGCAAGGTGGTTTTGGTGGCAATGCGGCGGCGGGTGCTGGTGCCAATACCGTGTTTGCCGATAGTGACAAAACAATGCTGCGCAGTATGGACCCGCAGGCTGGACGTGGTGTTGTCCAGGTTGAGGAAGGCAAAGAGCCTGGACGTGTCTATGAGGTTCTCAAAGGCTCATTAAGCATCGGAAGAAGTCGCGATAGTGACATCTTTCTGGAAGACCTTGCAGTCTCACGCCTCCACGCCTCTATCGTCAATCTTGGCAATGGTAGCTATGCTCTTAAAGATGAAGGCAGTGCTAATGGCACAAAGGTAAATGGGCAACTTGTCAATAAGTTCCAAACTTATCCGTTGCAAGAGGGAGACCGCATCCAGTTGGGACAGACAGTTCTGGTCTTTGCGCGGCGATAAGATAGAGGCGCAATGCAAGACGACCTGATTGGCACAATGCTAGGCAATTACCGGATCATCGCTCCGCTGGGTCAAGGGGGCATGGCAAAGGTCTATCGTGCATACCAAGAGAACCTGGATCGTGAGGTGGCGATAAAGGTTCTTCCTCCTTGGTATGCAGCAGATCGTAACTTTGTGGAACGTTTCAATCTTGAAGCGCGTCTGGTTGCCCGGCTGTCTCATCCAAATATCGTGACCGTCCATGATGCCAGCGAGCAGAACGGTCATCTGTATATTGTGATGCAGTTGATTAGTGGTGGAACGCTGAAGCAACGGCTAGATCAGTTACAAGCGCAAGGCCGCGCAATGGATGCCAGTGAGACGATGACGATTTTTGTGCCGCTTGCTGATGCACTGGCCTACGCACACAAACAAGGCATTATTCATCGTGATATTAAGCCCGTGAACGTGCTTATGGATCAGGCGCGTCGTCCAATTTTATCCGACTTTGGGATTGCCAAAGCACTTGCCAGCACCAACGATCATCTGACGCGCCCTGGGGCTGGTGTGGGCACACCAGAGTATATGTCACCCGAACAATGTCAGGGGAAAGCCGTAGATGGACGGGCCGATATCTATGCTCTGGGGGTCGTAATGTTTGAGGCTATGACAGGGCGACCACCATTTCAGGGTGACAATTATCCTGCTCTAGCCCATAGTCACATTTATGAAATACCACCACGTCCCGCCTCGCTCAACCCTGCGATCCCGCCTGCTTTTGAAAAGGTGATTCTCACAGCCTTGATGAAACATCCTCAGCAACGCTACCAAAATGCACAGGAGATGATGCAGGCTTTGGAGCAGGCGTTTGCACAAAGCAGGCCACAAGGCGGTCTACCTGCGACAGGCGTATCTGCGTTTCCAATACGGCGCGATCAAGGCTTTGTGCCCCTGAGTCCTGTACGCGAGTTTGCGCAGATACCCGCCACTGGTTCACCCTCTGATGCACAGCAGACGTGGCGCTATAGCTGTCCGCGCTGTCACGCGCTTAATAAAGCGCAGGTGCGTTTTTGCACACGCTGCGGTCATACGCTCAATGCCTGTCCGCGCTGTAGCAACCAGAATAGCATCGGCAATCGTTTCTGTACCCGCTGTGGTTTGTCGCTTCCGTTATTGTGATATGCTAGCTTTCTGCGCGCTCAGTAGACAAACTCATCAGGCAGGGGGGCGTGAATACGCTCTAACATCATGCGTTGCTCATCCATACGTTTGTGTTGCAAGAGCTGTCGCTGTTCTGGGCTAAGCGATAATAGTGTGCAGACGCGCTCGACAATTGTACTGGGTTGCGTCGGCTTCGTCAGATATTCAACGGCTCCCTCTTCAAAGCCGTGTAATTGTTCGGCGAGATGAACAAGGGCAGTGAGCAAGAGAACAGGTATGGAAGTGAGAAGATGTTGCGCGCGTAACCAGTTGAGGACATCCCAACCAGAGACAGGGTACATCATCAAGTCAAGAATAATGAGATCAGGGCGATAATTTGGAATAATGTCAATTGCTTCCTGCCCACTAGACACTGCATATACCTCAAATCCAGCGCGTTTGAGAAAGAAGCTTACTACATGCTGAATATCGGGATCGTCCTCAACAATAAGGAGTCTGTGTTTGAGAACAGTATTCATTGTGTCACCTCTACAATACCACCTGCTATACATTACAAAACATTACAACAATAGATGTCAGTTACGTCGATAGGGCTTCAGCGGGAAGCGTACTTCGGAAACAGTGCGGGTTATCTGTAGCGTGGAGGAGGAACTGTTTGAAAGGTCTCCCCCACTAAAATTGTGATTAGCCTGTGTGCTATAGAGCGAAAAAGTGCCACTGAGATCGCCAATCATGTTTTTGATGAGCGAGAGTCCAAGTCCCTCGGATGAACTATTCTCGCTATGCTGGAGAGACGTACCGCCATCATCGATCACCTGGATAATGACAATGCCATCCTCTTCCCATCCGCGAATGGAGATTGTACCTTCTGTTCGATGCGCCATGCCATGTTTGATTGCATTCGAGACCATCTCGTTAAGGACAAGAGCCAGAATCGAGACAGAGCGTGACGGGATAACAATCGAACTGGTCTGGACATCAAATAAGATATGTTTATCTGGTGGTGTCAAATTAGCATTCGCAACGCCAACAATCTTGCGCGCAATATCGTCAATACGTGCCTCTCCTACATCCTCATGGGCCAGCAGATCATGCGTCGCGGCCAAACCCTGTACGCGGTTCACACTTTCCGCCAGCGTGCGTTGCACTTCGGGCGAGCGCGTGCGGCGCATCTGAAGTGAAAGAATGCCTCCGACAGTTGCCAGATTATTCTTCACACGATGATGGAGTTCGCGCAGTAAGACAGACTTTAATTCAAGGCCACGGCGTGTCTCTTCATAGAGGCGGGCATTTTCGATGGCGATGGCCGCTTCATTGGCGAATGTTACGACCATCTGCATCTGCTCCTGGCTGATAGGATGGCGGTGACTGCTATAGATACAGATACAGCCGAGTGTCTTCTGGCGCACCTGGAGCGGCACACAGAGAACCGAGTGAATTTCTGAAGAGACAAAAGGATCGGAATTGAGTATACAATTTTTGTCAGTATGGAAGCAATCAACGGCGATATTTGGACGGCCTGTTTGTACCGTGCGACCAGCGCAACACTGGCCGAGGTTAAGTTGCATATTGCGCGCTGCCGTGCTGTCCATGCCATAGTGGGCCAGCACGTGTAGACGTTGTGTATCGGCATCCAACTCAAAAATGCAAGAGCGTTCCGCTCCAGAGAGATGCACTGCTTGCGTCGTAATGGTCTGAAGCACCTCATCCAGGTTTAATGTTGAAGCGATGATGGCGGAGACGCGATGCATGGTCGCCAACTCATAGACCTTGCGTCGCAATTGCTCGTCGGTCTGCTCGTAGAGGCGTCCATTCTCCATGTTGATGGCGACAATACCCGCGATCACCTCGACAAAACTGATTTCTTCGCGGGTAAAATCGCGCGGTTCTTCGGTCTGTACGCTGATGACCCCGATTAATCGTTCAGTATTGCCAAAAAAGATAATAGGAAGGGCCATCAAACCGCGATAGTCGTTGAGATAGGCACGGACCTCACTGGCAAAATTGGTCTCGTTGAGGACATCATGTAGCAGTAATGGACGCCCTTTTTCCGCGACCCAGCCACTATACCCTTCGCCTAAACGAAGAATGAAGTGCATACCACCGAGAGGACGAGGACCGTTGGTTGCGCGTAACGTGAGGACACGCTGAAGCTCGTCATAAAAGAAAATAGAGCACAGTTGTGCGTTTAGCTCGTCGGCAACGACCGAGGCAATATCTTCCAGGGTCTGATCGAGGTCCATTGTCGAGTTACTGACCCCATTGATATGTTGCAGCGCGAGCAGGCGATGTTCCATGCGTTGCGTTATTGCGATACGTTCCGCAACCATGTGGTCAGCAATACTCTGATAGCCTCGCATGAGGGCAAGGACACACTGCGTATGCGTACGATAGAGGTATTCCAGGATCTCTAGTAGCAGTTGTGGTTGCGTAGTGAAAATTGTTTTGCATTCCAGCACAAGCGCATCTAAATAACGTTGAAGGCCTTGTAAACGCGCGTCGAGCCGTCCGCCCTGCTCCGCAAGAGAGCGTCCAGATTGCTCAAACTGTGTGAGGAGTGCGTTGCCCGCTTTATCACCGTTGCCAATCAAGATGTTCAGAAGGAGCCATGCATCACTCCCCTCTTCCGGCCCATCGCTATCCCCCGATGCATGTTGGAGACATACCTGTAAGCGAGGAAGATATTGGCGTAATATGTACTCTATGTTGTCGTTTTGTGTCACGTTAAAATTCCCATCTGCATCTGCCCACTATAAACCCAGATGACCACCCACCTTCCCTCTAGAGAGAAGTGACAATATACCAATAGTTGCATACACTTATAAAACTATTGTAGTGATGTAGGGCAACAGTGTCAAGAGGTATAGCCCATCTTTACAAGGAGACGGTGATTACTCTCCAGCGGGTACTATGCCAAATGTCCTATTGAAGATACCTTGCTTTACAAGGCGGGCAATCATTCGTCATAACAGATGATGTAATAGGTCATGGGTAGAAGACAGACAAGGGAGTACCGTTGCTATGAAGTGTGAAAATTGTGGGTTTCCGCTTTCTCCTGCGCGTTCGCAATGTCCGCGCTGTGGAGTGAGTGTAGGAAAAGGGCAGGTTGCCGCGCCTGTTCAACCTACAAATATGTGGTCGCCAGCACCAGCATTTACAGGTTCAGAGAGTCATCCTGCCTGGACGCCTGCTGATGCGCAGATGGCTCAACAAGGGCAGTGGGGCATGCCGACGCCACCAGAGCAAGGATCGAATGCTTGGGGTGCCGTGCCAACCTTCTCGGATGTCACTCCTACAACCCCTCCTCAGATGCCTGGCTACTTCGGACAGGGGCAGGGAGGTTTTGCTGGCAGTGGAGGATTACAACAACCGCAAGCACAAGGGCAGGCCACTTTTTTCCCGCCTACACCAGCTCCCTCTCTACCGACACGTCGTGGAGGCGGGAAACGTTCATCGCGCCTCGGTTTTACCATCGCAGGTCTCTGTCTCACGATGGGAGCACTTATTCTTGTGTTTGTCTATGTGATGTCTTTGGGACTGGTGCGCCCAGATACCTCCACGACACAAAACTTGCAGCAAACCTCTGTTGTCTCGCCAACGGCTGTGCCTTCGCCGACGCCTGCAATCACGCCAACTCCCACCTTTCCAGGTCAGCAGTATATTGATAATGCACAAACGGCAAGTGCCGTGAATACCACAACCGCGCAAATTATCACTGCTGCCGCCACGTTTAAGACCAATCAGCGGATTTATGTCACCTTTCAAGTCCATCCTAATGGCAATAGTGGGGGTGTCTGCCTGCTCTGGTACATTAATAGCCAACAGTTTAGTCTCTATGCTTTTTCTGTCGGCACGTCCGCGACACTGGCCTATTCCTTTGCAAAAGTTGCTAACGCAGGGTCGGGCTATGTTGAAATTTATTGGAGTCCACAGGCTTCTTGCTCCGACCCCAATAAGGTTTTGAGTCAGCGTGCCACTTTTACTGTCACGGCATGAATGCATGCAGGTAGTTTTTGACCTGTGCGTTTGGCTTGCAAAAGAGATATAATAAACGGAGAATTGAGTGCCATACATCTCCGGTTTTGAATTGCAACGCACAGACATATCCGCATAAGCCGTATCTCTGTGACTTGTCGAGGAGGTTTTTCCATGCAATGTCGCACATGTGGGACTTTGCTATCGCCAGGAACCGCATTTTGTTCTTATTGTGGTTCTCCTGTGACTACTATGCGCCCTAATGGGATGCCAGATATGGGCAACGATCAGACAGTATTGTCTGTAAATGCACCTCCCCCACCGCCCCCCAGTTCATACAATGCGCCGCCCGTATCGCAGGTTCCCCCAGACCCATATAGTGTGACACCTGTCGTGCCGATCCCCTCAGATCCCTACAGTGTTTCACCAATGTCGCAGGCATCCTATCCAACACCAGTTATTCCTAATTCTAACCCTATAAATTATGGCAACACGCCTTTACCCTATCCCAGTAGCTATAGCAATGGCACTATTCCAGCTACCCCTGGGTCGGGAACCTTCTTATCGCCTGACGTGAATACCTTGACCGCTACTCCTCCGTTGCCCGCCGCGCCGAAAAAACGTCGGCGCGGATGGCTCATAGGTCTGGTCGTTGGCATTATCGTGCTCTTGCTCGCGGGAAGTCTTACGGGCTTTTTTGGTCTTGCTACTCTGGGAGGACAGAATGATGCAGCGGCAACAGCGACCGCTAATGCTGCCAATGGCGTTCCAGCCGATACTTCAGTTGTTACCTCTGCCTCCACAATTTTCTCTTCCTTGCAGATCTCGAGCGCCGTTGACAGCAACTATTCGCCCACGAATGTGACCTCAACCTTTACCGCAGGTCAGACAGTTTATATCACGTTTGCGATTAATTCAAACGGCAATGATGGCTATATTATGGGCAGATGGTATCTTGATGGCACGCTGGTCTACCACAAGCAGTTTCATCATATCGCCTCACACAACTTTGGCTACTTTTCGCTGCCCTATCAACGTGCTGGCAATGGTGCATTTGCGCTCTATTGGTGTACACAATCCGATTGTAGTGATGCTCAACTGGCGCATGTTGCCCATTTTACGATTACCAATTAGCATCCAGATGAGCAAGTGGTCTTAACGTTGTGGAATGTTGTAGAGATAATAGTCGTAGGTGGTGGTGATAGTGAAGCCGCAGGAGCGATATAGGCCGATGGCGTTGGTATTCGTGACATCGACTTCGAGCGTAATCTCCTGCGGCTTCTGTTCTTGCGCGATATAAATTGCCTGTTGCAACATTTGTCGTCCGTAGCCCTTGCCACGACAATCTTCACGCACAACAAAGCTGTAGATGCCGACGCGCTCTTGCATCTGAATCAGGCGTAAGATGCCAATGATTTCATTATGCACTATGCCAAAATAAAAGCGTTCGTTGGGTTTTTGCAGCGCGTTGGTCACAAGCTCTTGAATTGTCTCTGCTGACATCGTGCCATCCATCATAAGGGCTGTAATCAATGGGCCTTCATCCGTTTGAGCGGCGCGGAAGAGGACTGGCGTAGCTGGCATGGGACGGCTTTGCAGCGTACCTAGCGTCATCGCGTGTTCAGCATAGAGGAATGGGATAGCCAGAGCCTCCATACACAAGCGCGCCGCCTCAGTGTGGTGTTCGCATGGTATGACGATGCGCTCTATACGTCGTTGCTGGCACGTTGTTGTGATTGTGTGTAACAATCTACGAAAAATACCCTGCCGACGATACTGTGGATCAATGATCGCGAGTATGTCACGCTCATCGGTTCCATAGTTACTGAGAGCAGCATACCCAATGAGCATCCCATCAGCATAGATGAGAAAATCATTTGCCTCGCTATCAGACTGCATCCGTAACAGGCGTAAGAGTTGTGCGGTATGTAATTGCTCTGTTGTGTCACAGTTGGTCAGCAATGTGAGCACGGCCTCACGTTCTGTGGGTGTCAAACTATGTTTTATAGCAATTTCTACGTGTGTCATGTTGTGCATGGAACAATGCTTCCTTTGTCTGTAAGAATTGCGCAGGGACCGATGGGGCGCGTGAAGAAATGAACCCGGCTACGAGGCTGCTCGCACTATGCAGAACAGCAACTTCACGCGCCCCATCGGTCCTCTATGCCTTGTGTAGATGTGAAGGATGAGATACAGCGATGTTTCTTAAAACACCGCGGGTTCCATGTATTCGCCAAAGACGGTGCGGAAGACATCCATAATCTCGCCGAGGGTGGCATAGGCACGCACGGCCTCGATGATCGCGGGCATCGTATTCTCGTTTCCCTCACAGACCCGTGTCAGGTTCTCCAATGCCCGTTTCACTGCGCCCTGATCGCGTTCGCGACGCACACGGTTGAGTCGCTCCAGGTGCGCTTTCTGTCCCTCGTAGTCCACATAGAGCGTGGGAACTTTGATCCCTTCACCTAGCGTGTAGTCGTTCACACCAACAATCGTGCGCTGGTGCTGATCGATCTCTTGCTGATAACGGTAGGCTGACTCCGCAATTTCACGCTGGAAAAAGCCGTTTTGGATGCACGATAGCACGCCGCCCAGCGCGTCAATGCGGTTGATGTAGTCTATTGCCGCTTGCTCAGTCTCATCGGTTAGTGCCTCAATGAAGTAGGAACCACCGAGCGGGTCAACGGTATTGACGACGCCGCTTTCATGCGCGATGATCTGTTGTGTGCGCAGGGCGATGAGTACGGCGCGTTCAGTGGGGAGAGCCAGCGCCTCGTCAAGTGAGTTAGTGTGCAGCGAATTGGTGCCACCCAGGACTGCGGCCAGAGCCTGAATTGCTGTACGTACTATATTGTTTTCGGGCTGTTGAGCCGTCAGTGAGACGCCAGCCGTCTGCGCGTGGCAGCGCAGTAACCAGGAACGCGGATCTTTGGCTCCATAGCGTTCGCGCATCAATTTGGCCCACAGGCGGCGTCCTGCGCGAAACTTGGCAATCTCCTCGAAGAAGTCATTGTGGACATCGAAGAAGAAGGAAAGGCGTGGCGCAAATTCGTCAATCTTCAGACCACGCTCCAGGGCTGCATCGACATAAGCCAAACCGTCGGCAAGCGTGAATGCCAACTCCTGCACGGCGGTCGCTCCCGCCTCGCGGATGTGGTAGCCGCTGATACTGATCGTGTTCCACTTGGGCATATAGCGTGTGCCGAACTCGACAGTATCGGTCACTAAACGCATCGACGGTTCTGGTGGGAAGAGGAACTCTTTCTGCGCGATATACTCTTTGAGGATATCGTTTTGGAGTGTGCCACCGAGCGAGGCGATAGGAAAGCCATGTTTCTCCGCGTTGACAATATACATCGCCCAGATCACTGACGCGGGGCTATTGATCGTCATGGAGGTGGTAATCTTGTCTAGGGGCAGGTCTGCGAAGAGAATCTCCATATCCGCTAGCGAGGAGATGGCGACACCACATTTGCCAAACTCGCCCGTAGCCAGGGGATGATCAGTATCATAGCCATACAATGTTGCCATATCGAAAGCGGTGGAGAGACCCGTTTGCCCCTGCTTGAGCAAATATTTGAAACGCGCATTGGTATCCTCGGCTGTCCCAAATCCCGCGAACATACGCATCGTCCAGGGTTTTGCGCGATACATTGTCGGCTGAACGCCCCGTGTATAAGGGTATTCCCCTGGCAAGCCGAGGTCGCGGCTGTAGTGCAGGGATTGGTTATCGAGCGGCGTGTAGATACGTTTAATCGGGACGCCTGATGTCGTCATCAGAAAATCGCGCTCTGGCACACGTTTCAGAGATGTGTTGAGAGTGCTCTCCTCCCAGTTCTGTTGTGTGACGGTAAGGCGTGCCAGTTCGTTCGCGTCGAAAAGTGTTCCCTGTATGGTTTCGGCAACAGGCTCCATTGGTGTTGTCGGTTTTTGCTCAATCATATTGATGAGTTCTCCTCGTGGCTTGCAATGCGTTTGTGTCTAATACCAACCAATTATATCTATTGTACCATAGGTTTCTGTCGTTTGTGTGCGATAGAGGGCATAAGCAATGGTGATGTATTAGTACTAGAAAAAGGCAGCCAGATGGCAAATCGTGTAAAATACGTGTGATATTACATCTAATATGATATGGTATAGGGGGATTCGTTATGCTCGCGCGATATCGCCATCTTTTACGTTGCGCACTGCTCTTTTTCAGTCTCTGCGTGGGGATGTGTATTTCTCTCTGGTATCATTTGCCCAGTTTTGCTGCATCAACTACTCATCATGCTATTACCGTTCTTACTGAAAACGCAACTGTCGCATTTCCAACCGCAATTACTTTTCAGGTGCGCGTACAAGATAGTACGGGACCCATTACCCAGGCAACCTTGCTGCTTTCTACTGATATGCCCAATAGCTCACTTGAATCGCATACGGTGACGTTTCAGACAATTGGCGCAATAACAACCGCCAGTTATCAGGAAAGTATTACAAATAGCAATTTTGTTATTCCGGGAACCCATATCAGCTATTATTGGGCCTTACAAGATGCGAATGGTTCTTCCTATTTGCCCAATGAGCAGATCACTGTGACCGATACCCGTTTTCAATGGCAAGAACTGTCTCAAGGTTTGGTACATTTGCATTGGTATAAGCAAAGTATGACTACTGGTCAGGCGTATCTGGCAAAGGCTGTTGCCAGTGTCGCTCGAATTAGCCTCTCATTAGGCAGTGGCTTGCGCACACCCATCAATCTCTGGATTTATCAGAGCCACGCGGACCTGCTTACCGCGCTCTCCCCTCAGATTCACGAGTGGGTTGGGGGGATTGCTTTCCCAATTTGGAACGAGAGTTTTATTGTTGCTGACAGCATCAATGATTTGACGATGGTACGCGATATGCCGCACGAGCTAACGCATCTGATCTTCCACCAGATCACTTCGCTGTATATGGACATCCCGACCTGGTTTGACGAGGGTCTGGCGATGTATAATCAGCCGTACCATGAACCAGATCTTACGCAAGTCTTTACTGCTGCTGTTTCCACGAACGCGTTGCTGCCCTTTGCCTCTCTAACCAACGGTTTTCCCGCGGATGCTGACCAGGCCTATCTTGCCTACGCGCAGAGTTGGAAACTGATGACGTATATGTACACCACGTTTGGTCAACGCAAAATGGTAACCTTTATCGCGAGCATGAACACGCCCGAACGTAGTTTTGATGAAGATATGCAACAGGCACTGGGTGTAGACTCCAGTCAGTTAGAGAAACGGTGGCAACTCTCGCTCTCCTCTTCGTCCCCTGTCGCCTCTACGCCACAACATATAACGCAGACTAGTTTGAGTGACCCCAACGCGCCATTGTACCTTAGTGTTGGGATATTGTTGATCCTCCTGCCAATTGTGGGGGGAATATTGCTCTTTTTCTTTATACGGCGTGGCAATGCGCGTACACAAAGCGTGGCATATGCTGTCGCAGTTGAAAAAACTCTCCTGCCGCATGTGCATCCAACGGAAGACTCTCCCTATGATGCCATCCTGCGTTATGAGAATACTGTGCAAGCAGGGCGGCCGCTAACAGAACAATGGATACCAGAACATGTTGACCATTTAACAGGCGAGGCGACAGATATTTACGGTATGTACCAGCAAGAATAGGGCTTAGTGTCTTTCAAAACGAGCTATTAGAATAGCAACAAATGATAAAGAAAGCGGTAATACCTTGATTGCCTGAATATAATGCCTTCTTGTCAACAATAGGAAAGCCCTTTTCGTGACATCTCTAGAGAGATGCATTTCCGATATGCCAGACCTTGTGAGTAACAAACAGGATGAATGTAAAACAAGGAGGTTAGTATGCTAGGGCGTATGAACTATGGCAGGAGTAATGTGTGGACACCAAATCGCGTGTATACCTTACTCGTGGGGATATTCTTTCTGGTATTGACGGTTTTTGGCTGGATTTTTGCTCCAACGGGGTCGCTCATTTTTGGTGTGTTTGCAACAGCCGTGACGCGCAACATCATTTTCACGATTACAGCCATTTTTGCTTTGGCGGCTGCATATATGGGCAATGATGCATCACGGGCGTTTAATCGCATCTTTGGGATCATTTACCTCGTCTGGGGTATTCTCAGCTTTATCCCAGGCTTTAACACTGGTGGCATTCTCTTCCATTTTATCCACTATAACTGGGTGGATAATATCATGGAGATCATTCTAGGGATCGTCGGCATTTACCTGGGCTTTTACGTGGCTCCTTATGTAGAACATGCTGAAGAGCACACTGGACGTCCCGTTCGTTAGGACGTGTTCAATAGCTAGTAACAGATGCCGTGTGGTGGTACATAAAGCATCTTTTAGTGAAACGTATAGAGTTTTAATAGTTGCGTAAAAAATTTCTCATGTGGGTCTGCTCACAAAAGCTGTTACCCAATATAGTCCAGCCAAGTTTCAGCTATAGCGTGAATGCATCTCGTCGATGGGAGCGTGCCATCCATATCTGGCACGCTCCTTTTTGTAGTAGCAGGATGTTACTTATTCTCTTTCAAGAACCGTGTTACAAAAAATGGCTGGTTCCTTATTTCATGCAATAAAAACAAGCAACGCTTTCATCTTTATAAGACCTCTTTACACGCCCTGCTCTTCCCTTCCTCAAGATTCCATCAAGATGATGTAAATTGATACACTTGTGTATGGGCTTCTGGTATACTTATCTCATAAGCATATCTCTGTCTGCCCGTATCTCTATTCTTGCTATGGAAATACTACTCTATTATGAAAACATCGATAAAACCACCGCTAGCTCCGTTGCCTCCATTGAAAAAGGTGCGCACAGGTTCTTCTACGCGAAAGCGCGCAGGGGTATTCCTACTGATTGTTTCTGTCTTGCTTGCTGGAGGGGCAATTAGTTATGGCTATAGCTATTTCAATAGCACGATTCAACAGCCACTAAGCGCACTTGTACGTCCCGTGAGTCGAGGGCAAGAGGAACCGACGAGCGGTGTAGCGGCCTCTGGTCTCTCACTTGGCACACGCTCCTGGAATATTCTGCTCATGGGGAGTGACAATGACGGCAAATATACCTTTCCGGCGGTATTGACGCAGGTGATGATGGTCGTGCATATCGACCCTGTGGCAAACACGGTCTCAATGGTCTCGATCCCGCGTGACTCGTGGGTGACGGTTCCTCAGGTGGGCGGTATGCATAAGATCGATCAGGCGTTCTTCCTCGGCGTGACGCGGAATAACTCCTTTGATGACGGGGTGCGTTTGGCGCGTCTTACGATTGAAAAAGACTATGGCATCACGATAGATCGCTATGCGTGGGTGGGACTCAGTGGCTTTGCGAAGGTGATTGATACGCTGGGCGGTGTTGATATCGATGTTATCCATCCAATCGTTGACGACTCGTACCCCAATGATACAGGCGCGAGTGCAAACCCAAATGACCCCTATGGCTATAAACGCCTCTATATTGCTCCTGGTCCACAGCATTTGAATGGACAACAGGCATTAGAGTATGTGCGTTCACGGCACGCAGACCTTGTGGGCGATATTGGACGCACACAGCGGCAGCAGCAGGTGTTGGAGGCTCTCAAGGGAAAACTCAACGCGGACAGCGTAATCACCAATCTTCCACAGCTTATTCAAGACCTCTCCGGCTCGGTCTACACTGATCTCAGCGAACAGGAACTGCTGGCCTTCGCCAATTTTGGGCACACGTTGCGCAGTAGCAATATCCAGCATTTGACGCTTGGTCCTGGCAGCGGAGCGCAAGACTACGGCGATTACTCTAGCGTCTACGACCCGACAGTGGGAGCCAATCAGGATGTGATTATTCCAAACTGCACCAATATTCAGCCTGTCGTCAACCAGATTTTCGGCCTGGGCAATCAACAAAGCTGTAATGTGGGGGGATAAAATGTTAAAATGCTTGTAACACTATGCAGAAGGAGTTACTTTGATTGAGCAATACTACGGTGATGTGTGTTACCTGCAATTTCAGCACTATCACCCCTACCCGGAACTGATACACGGCGTCTTTACGCGCCGGGGTGGGCATAGCAAATCTCCCTATCACAGTCTCAATACGCTTGGCAACTTGAAAGGTGGCGATCATCTGCCGCATGTGGTCAGTAATCGGCAACTCGTGCTACGCGCTCTCGCGTTGGAAGAGATGCCGTGTGTCACGCTGTGGAATATTCATGGCGCGGATGTTGCTGTATTTGAACGGAGCGACCCCTGGCGCACCGATTGGGCAAATCTCACCTATTTCGAGCAACACTGGACTGCGGAGTATCTTCGCAAAGGCGATGCCATCATCACACACGAGCGCGGCGTAGCCTTGGCTCTCTCGTTCGCTGACTGCACGCCAATCACATTTTATGACCCTGTGCAGCAGGTGATTGGCATCGCGCACGGCGGCTGGCGCGGCACGGCGCGTGGAGTGGTTCTTGCCACCATTGATGCCATGCAGGAACGCTTTGGCTGCCTAGCCCAAGACCTGCGCGTGGGTATTGGGCCGGCGATTGGTCCTTGTTGCTATGAAGTTTCGGAACAGGTACGACAGCTTTTTATCGGGCAAGAACAGTTTGAGGTGATGCCCACGGCCCCACACTATCAGGGCCTGGTGCGTGAGTCCGCCGTGTTTACGACCGTAGAACTGCCCGGTCGCCAGAGCTTGCGCCTTGATCTCTGGCAAACGACGTACAATCAGCTTATAAGTGCGGGCATCTTACCCGCCCATATTGAGCAGGCGGCGCTCTGCACCAGTTGTCACAAAGAGCTTTTCTTCTCGCATCGCGCAGAGCATGGCAAAACTGGACGCTTCCCAACGCTGCTTGCTCTACGTCCATGAACCTGCACAACCTCTGTACAAACTTGATATAATACAGACAGCGTAGTTATGCTGGGCTGTGTCGCATCGGTGCCTCAATCTGCACGTATTGCCCGGCGTTGTTGATTACTATGGGACAATGATGTGATAGAGAACAACCTTGCAAACCGAGAGGCGGAACTGGCTCACAATATCGCCCAAGTGCGTGCACATATTGCTGAAGCGGCAGAGCGTGCTGGTCGCTCTCCACACGAGATCACACTGGTTGCTGTCTCAAAAACCAAACCGCTTGAACTTGTGGAAGCTGCATATCGCCTGGGCATAACAGATTTTGGTGAAAACCGTGTGCAAGAGGCACTGCAGAAAATAGCCGCATTTCATCCCCAGGGGATACGCTGGCATATGATCGGTCACGTGCAGAGCAATAAAGCCACTAAGGTTGCCCCTGCCTTTGATTGGGTGCAGAGCGTTGATAGCCTGCATGTTGCGCAGGCACTTGATCGCTATGCCGCGCAACGCGAGACGCGCTTGCCCGTATTACTAGAGGTGAATATCGCGGGTGAAGAGAGCAAAGAGGGCACGACACCCGCGCAACTGCCCGCGTTAGTACGTCAAATGCTCACCTTGTCCCATCTTGAGGTACAGGGCTTAATGACGGTTGCGCCCCAGGTAGAGAATCCTGAAGAGGTACGTTGGGTATTTCGTGCGTTGCGTCTCCTGCGTGAGCAACTGCACAATGAGTTACCCGGTCTTGCTATGCCTCATCTTTCAATGGGCATGACTGATGATTATCAGATTGCGATTGAAGAGGGTGCGACGATAGTTCGTGTTGGACGGGCGATCTTTGGTGAGCGAGAGCGTGTTGTAAAGTAAAAATCTCTCAAAAGGTCTAGAGGAGCAAATAATGAAAGTCACAGACATACTTATGGGACGGCGTGTGCGTCAAAATCATGCATTAGAGCATGCGACGTTTACCATTCTCGCGGAGTGGGAGCCAACATTTACCGGAAGTGCGCGTTCCTTCTCGGACGGTTTTATTGTTTTTGCTGATCTGGACCTGGATTTGTTGCGCCGCGCAACCAACGAGGCTCTGCGTCGCCTGCAAGCGGGTGAGGCGCATCTGGCGATTCATCCGAATTGTGGCACCAATCTCGCGGTAGGTATCTCGCTTGTCACCTTTGGTACGATGTTGGGCATGGCATCAAACAATACACGCACGCGCGTTGCGACCGCTGCGGCCTCCTCACTTGCTGGCTGGGCTGCGGCGCGTCCACTAGGCGAATATGTGCAGAAACACTTTACGACGCTGCCAGATCTGGCAGGTGTGCGCGTTACCGATATCTACCGTCGTAGAGTGCTGGGCGTCCCTTTCATACAAGTGCATACTGTACAGGAGTAGCTCATGATCTGGCTGCAACTCAATCTCATTCATACGCTTGTTTCCTACGGGATTGGAGCCGTAATTCTGGCAATGCTGATTCGTATAATTGCCTCGTGGTTTCGTATCGACGAGCGTTTTGCCTTTGTGCGCTTTCTCGCACACATCACGGACCCGTTTATTGATCCCGTGCGACGCCTTGCACGTATCCCATCAGTGATGGGTATAGACCTCTCTTACTTAGTTGTCTGGTTTTTATTAACAACGCTGCAATTGCTGCTGTTACAAGCGTTGCCCGCTGCCTGGTAAAGACAGATGGTTCGTATCGCTGTACGTGTGTTGCCGCGTAGCAGTAAAAATAGCCTGGAATGGGAACAGGGAACGCTAAAGGCCCGTCTTACGGCTCCTCCTGTCGATGGAGCGGCGAACGAGGCCTTGATTGCTTTGCTAGCGGAGCAGTTTGCCATCCCGCGCCGCGCGATTACGATTGTGCGCGGTGCGACTGGCAGACAGAAATTGCTTGCAATAGAAGGCATCACGCTTGACGAGATAGAACGACGATTGGCTCCATAAACAGACAGGTCTCCCTAAGCTCTAGGGCGACCTGTCTGTTTATGCGTTGCTCCGCACATGATGAAGATGGTGCAATCAATGCCTGTATGTCTGTTCTATCTAGCTTATGAGATTGCCATTTCTTCCTCGTTCTCGGCGAACTGTGAGAATTGTTCGTTGTAGAGCCGCGCGTATAACCCATCCTGCGCCAGTAGCTCCTCGTGTGTGCCGCGCTCGACAATCTCACCCTTGTCAACGACAAGAATGATATCTGCCGAGAGGATTGTTGAGAGGCGGTGCGCGATTGCCAGCGTGGTGCGCCCCTTCATCAGCGGTTCCAATGCGGCCTGAATCAGGCGTTCCGAATGTGTGTCAAGCGCGCTGGTGGCCTCGTCCAGAATGAGGATGCGCGGATTCTTAAGGATGACGCGGGCAATGGCGATGCGCTGTTTCTCACCGCCGGAGAGCTTATAGCCGCGTTCGCCGACAATGGTATCATAGCCCTTGTCCAGTTCCATAATGCGATCATGGATGGCGGCCGCTTTTGCCGCCGCGATGATCTCTTCCTCGCTGGCATCGGGTCTGGCATAGAGCAGATTGTCGCGCACCGAGGCATGGAACAGGTACGTTTCTTGCGTGACTACGCCGATCAATTCACCGAGCGAGGAGAGTGCGATATCCTTGATATCATGTCCGTCAATCGCAACACTCCCGCTATCGGCATCGTACAGACGCGGTACCAGATAGGTAATTGTTGTCTTGCCGGCTCCACTTGGTCCCACTAAGGCCGCGAGTTGACCGGGCTTGATCTCGAACGAGATGTGATTGAGGGCCGGACGGGGCGTCAACTCGTTTTCCCGCGCCTCCTGCTCGCTTTCCGCAAGACTTTTGAACACACCCGACTCGTCGCGCTTGTAGGTGAAGGAGACATCGGAGAATTGTACCGCGCCGTTGATCTCTTCTGGCTTAAACTGTCGCGCGGTCTGAGCATCTTGAATATCAATTGGCAGGTCGAGATATTCAAAAATGCGATCAAACAGGGCCAATGCACCTTGAACCTCAACCTGAATGTTGAGCAGTTGCCCGATGGGGAAGAAGAGCCGACTCTGTAGCGTCGTGAAGGCCACGATCCCGCCGAGCGTAATCGTCGCGTGCAAGCTGTGAATGATCTGCCAGCCCGCGATGAGATAGACTATCGCGGGTGTGATCGAGAAGAACGTGCCGATGAACATAAAGAACCAGCGACCAATCATCTGCTGGCGCACTTCCAGATCGGTCAAATGCTGATTTTCCTGTTCAAACTTTGTGCGCTCGAACTGTTGACGACCAAACGTTTTCATCAAGAGAATGCCACTAACGGAAAGCGTTTCTTGCATCATCGCTGTGAGAGATGCCATGCTCTGTTGTGTCTCTTTGGTGGTCTGGCGACGCACATTGCCGACCTTGTACGTGATCCACAGGAAAATTGGCAGCAGGCCGAGCGAGACCAGCGTGAGCAGTGGGCTGATATAGAGCATAGCGATGATGGTGCTGAGGGCCGTCGAGATATTGGCGACGATGCTGGTTGCGGTATTCGTGACAACACCCTCGACTCCACCTACGTCATTGGACAGGCGTGACTGGATTTCGCCTGTCCGCGTCGCCGTAAAGAAGCGTAACGACATGCTCTGGAGATGGGCATAGAGGCGATTGCGGAAATCGCGCATCACGTTTTGCCCAATGATATTATTCAGGTAGGTCTGCCAGACGCCGATGATACCCGATATAATCGGCGTGATAATCATAATGCCGACAAAGATGAGCAGTAGGGTCGCGTTCCTGCCGCCAATTGCTTTGTCAAAAATCTGTTGAATTAACAACGGGTTGACCAGTCCCAAAACGGTCGTGAGCAGAATCGCGATGAGAACCATGAAAATCTGCCACTTGTAAGGGCTGAATGCCTGCGCGACACGGCGTACTGTGCGTGAGTCGGTTTTGCGTCCGCGCCGCTTCTGTTCTTCTGCGTAGGAGGCCATACCGCCGCCCATGCCATGAAATGCCATAAAAATTACTCCTGATGTATATATGCCTGCGTGATTACAGAGGTTGCTGTCTTTCTTTCCCTTTAGAACGCAATACGATATATCGTTTATTCCAAAACGCCGCCTGGGTTGAACGAGTATTGCATAAAGTATAGCTGATATTCGCTGTGAGGTGGGCCGTTTAGATAGACGGTTGGCCGCCTGTAGATTCTGACAGGCAGATGCGTTCGATCAAGCCCGCCAGTAGCGTGCCGCGTTGCGTGAGAGACGCGGTGCGCAAATACTCTTTGTTGAGATCGTGCATGCCGCCGCCAATAGGGCCGAGGCTATCAATAGTGGGTAAGCCCACTTCCATGAGCGTATTGGCATCGGAGACGCCGCCTTTGCTCTCTGCTACCAGATTGTGACCGAGTGCTGCACCCTCTATCTGCGCCATCTCAACCAGATGAGTGACCTCAGGTGTGGGACGATAGGGACGCCGCCCACGATTGCGTGTCAAGGTGGTATGGGTATCGGGAATGCTGCAACTGGCAGCAATGCGTTCTAACGCCTCTGCCGCCATATCTAATCCCTGCGCGTTATAGGCGCGTACAGAGATATGACAACGGGCGATATCTGGCACAATATTTAATTGCTCGCTGCTACTGATGCGTGTCACGTTGCAGGTAATACCAGGGGCGAGCATATTAAGATGATGTATCGCAAGTATTTTATGCGCCAATTCGACAACGGCAGAGCGTCCTTTGTGTGGCTCTGCTCCTGAATGGGCTGGGATGCCACGTACTTCGAGGATATACTTATCGGCACCCTTGCGCGCGTGCGTAATAAATTCGTGTGCGCGTGAAGCCTCCAGTACCAGTCCCACGTCCATGCCTGTCGCGATCTCGCGTAGGAGCGGTGTGCTACCCGGAGAACCAACCTCTTCATCGTTGTTGAATACCACGCACAACTCCCCATAGTGCTCGAACTGGTTTTGCAGCAAGGCGCGTAGGGTGTAGATACCCATGATAACACCGGATTTCATATCAATCACGCCTGGGCCATATGCCAGCCCATCACGCAGTGTGAAGGGATTGCTCTCCGCCGCCCCTGCCAGATAGACGGTATCCACATGACCAACTAGCAGAATACGTCGGCTGCCCCGCCCTTGACGCCGCGCGACCAGATTATTGCCAAACGGAGGCGTATTATGCAGCGTAACGGAGAAATCGAGTTCGCGCATCCAATCAGCAAGATAAGCAATAATCTGATTGATGCCCTCGTGTTGCCCTGTGCCTGAGTCGATATTAACCAGCGTTGCCAGCCGCTCAAGCATGGCGGGTTGATATTCCTCAAGTAAAGGAAGATAGCGTGGTGATAGGGCGGATAGCGGTGATGGCATGTAGTCTGTCCTCTGTTAAAACATGTAGTACCACACAACGAATTTAGTTGCTATGCCGTATTGTACCATTACAGCTTGGGGTGAAAATGGCATATCTCTTGTGTGGGGCTATAGTTTTCTCCAAAAGTGGTCGATAAGACATGGTAAAAGCCATCAAACGTAAGGAGAAAGCCATATGCTGCAAACAGGGAGAGAACAGGGAGCGTACCGCGATAGATCAGGTATCGTGGCGACAACACATCTTCTCTATGTGCGGGCAACGATCAGTGAACTACGCCAACCGTTGCTCGCTTTTGCCTTATTGAAGCAAGATCCGCTGCCAACCATCCGCGAGCAGCTTCTAAAGGCACAATATGCTGAGCAAGATATCAGAGAACGGTATCAGTGCATCCGCGCGACCTGGAATGCCGCTTTCTTGCCGTTGCCTATTGAGCAAATCTTTTTTGTATGCGCGTGGCATGCAGTACACGGTGCTCCTATAGCGATCAAGCAGAGTGCGGGCCTGACGCTGACATTCACCTCGTCAGAGCACTGGTCGCGGCGTTGGTTGATAACCCGCCCAACATGGCATGCGGGTGAGCTGGTTGCATGGTGTATAGAGATTGTCCCACATGCCCAAGATCCGCGTACACTCCTGGTTGTGACGTTGTCTGCGCAGAACATGCTGCGTTTGATGAAGTGCGCAAACGCGCCACAGCTAAGCTGTTAGATACTTTTATCATGCCCCCGATCTTGCTTTTTGAAAGGGAAATGCGTCAGTACATGCAGATAGGCGTGGATGAGTGCCTGATGCTTGCGTGTGGGACGTGGCAGCGTCTGCATTGCCTGCTCCTGAGAAGGACGCCGCTGTTCGAGCATAAGTCTCTTCCGATAGTGCATGAGCTTGATACGCCGATAGCGCGACTTCGTGGTGTGCAGGTCGTGGCGATCATAAAGCTCTTCAACCATAAACGCGAAGAAGAGACAAATCGTGACAATAAACACCAGGAGGAATAACGTAGTAGAGAAAACGGCATACAGAGGGAACATCCAGCCAAGACCATGCAGGAAGATGGGAGTTGCCTGGAAAATGAAAAGCGCGATGCAAGCAATGATACCACTGACAAGCAGTGCGAGAGGAAAATCCCCTTCAGGTTTTCGTTTCATATAGCCTCCTGATGTATCGTTAGTGCTCAGAAACAGGCAAAGCGTTAAGAGATGAAGAGGCCAGTTACATATGCCGAAGACGCCTTTTAAGAGCGTCAAGATACAAGGCCAATTTCACGTAATATGGCAAGCGTTTGTTCACGCACTTTCTTGTAGCCGATGCTCAAGGAAGCGGCATGGCGTCCCTTGAGTAGAGGATCAACAGGTAAAAGATGCCGATAAGCGCGAAAATTGATGCCGACCTCATCAAATGCCTGCTCCAAGGGCGTCTGATCCTGACCATCTTCGAAATGGGCATACTTTGCCAGATCAGTAATCACCGATGTCTGCTGCTTAGCGGCGAGATCGGCTATAACCGAGACCGCGACATTGAATGCGATAGTGTCGGAGACCACCTCCACTATCTCTTCTGGCTGGTCATTATCGTCATATAGCCATAGCTCGCTTTCCCCGCTCTCCTCGTCCTGCTGTGGACGTATCATACGCTTGTCTTTACGCCGCAGATCACTGCAGTAATTGCGGGCAATAGTCTTCCCAAACCATTCTAAAGAGAGAAGTGGTTTGGCTTCGCCTCGCTTCACCTGCTCAAGATACATGTAGAGACGCACTATACTATGCTGTACAATGTCATCCACCAGATCATCAATTTGCCCCTGCCAGCACGAAACATTCTGACTAGCTATATACCCTTTGACAAATTTGGTGAGAGACTTATAGAGTGCATCCCACTGTGGTTCTTTAGAAAAGTTTGTTTCGCTCTGCATGATCTCTACCTCCTTTGAGCAGAAAAAGCACTGCTTCATGAGAAAACCTGTGCATAGGGAGAGAAAATACCGTCTTCTCGTTAGTTTTTACACTGTAAAATAGAATACTTGTAATATGTGTGCTTATTAGAACGTGGATCTGATAGAAAATATCAGATTGCTTGTAAAAATTATACATTGAAGTTGCTCTTTGTGTCAATGGTTTTCATCGTGTATCTCTGTGTTTAAAGAAAATCTGTTAGTCGTTTAACAGTCGCTTAAGAAAACTTAATAAAATAAGAAATGGAAAAATATTTGGCTCTTTTGATGTTCATAAACATGAGAAAATTTGTATGCATTGATTCGTTTAATCATAAGAACGTGAAAGTTTCTATTGTATATATCATAGCTGTATGATAAAATGGTTCAAGATTAAGAAACCTATAAGTCAGACAGCAACATTGTGGGTAATGAGCATGGAAAACGACGAAGCAAGCGTGGAAAAGATCAGGAAATTTTTACAGGACCCAAAGGTCCAACAACATATCCGAGAAAATATCGGGCGAACGCAGGTCGAGGCCAGGGTCACGATTGGGCGGGCGGCAGAATTGTTCTCTATAAGTGAGGCGCGCCTGCGCGAGTGGGAGCGTATCGGCGTGCTCACACCTGTGCGTTCAAAAGAGAAGACGGGTCAACGCCAATACTCGCTTGCCGATCTGCGCAAGCTAGCGGTGATATATGAATTGATTGAACATGACTATAGTATCAGCGAGATTCCCGTCAACGTAGATATGCTATGGGAGGAGGTTGAAGCATCGCCACAGACCTCTATGCCCTTAAAAAGAGATGTTGAAGGCGAACAACAGCACGTTTTAGATCTGCCTATTGATGAGAGAATAGAATTGGCGCGTTCGGAGTTGTTCTGGCGTTTTTATGTTTCGCGTGTGTTGCGTATGGCATTAATGTTGATAGACGAAGATATTCCGGGACCAATATTTGGTTTAGTGTTGCCAATACAGCAGGGAATAAATATCGATTCAGTAAGTAATGTAGAGGATTTATATCAATTGGGGGATTCGCTTATAGGCTGGCTTAGCAAGAGCCATTCATCCCATACCTTATATGTGGCACGTCCTACCTTCCAATATGAACGTGAGTATCATGTACATAGGTTGCAGACTACAAAAGATGACGAATCTGGCGGAGGACTCTCAAAATCACAGGACCGAACTTTGATTATATCAAAACGTGATATAAAATCGCTTTCTTTAGACAATGAAAAAGTAGAGGTTATTACGCGCCTCTTGTGTCCTGTATATGAAGATGCCCTGCAAATAAAATCTTATCTTGATAGGGGAATGCGTGACCTGATGGAGCCCTCGCCTGATGTAGATAATAGTGCCATTTATCCCGATATCATTTTAAATGGTTTGGCGGAAATGCTTGTACGGCTGGGTGGAAAAGTGAATGGTCAAAATAAATGGCGTTTCTGCTGTATTCTTACTCCTGCTTCCAATGATGTCATTTTACCTGTGCATCAACGCAGGCTTGTCGTGCGTGCACAGAGTCAAGATGCACCGCATAGTGTTGGTAACACGCTTGTCACGCCACTGGAACATGGAAGTAGCCTTTCAATACGCGCGTTTCAAAGCGGTAATATTATCTATCGTTCGCATATCTCTTCTAATGAATTCTTTATTGCTCGCCATGAGCAAGAAGGTCAGCTTCGATCTGCGGTGGCAATACCCATAGGTGGCGAAGTGGGACAATCTATAGCGGTTGCATATCTTGTTTCTGACGTAGAGAATGCATTTGCTTCAGAGGATATGCGCATCTTGAGAATTGTAGGAAGGATGATAGAAGAGCTTCTCAAAACCTACTCCCTACGTCTACAGGTGGTAGATAAGTTAAGAGATATTATGCAAAAACCTGAAAGGGTGGATATGGCGTTTGCTGCCTTCCAATCCGAAAATGAGTTTCTTGAAGATGTAAAAAAAGCATTGTTTGATATATATAATTTGCGTAAACAATATGAGCAAAGTGGGACACAAGAAGATCTTCCTGTGATGTCGTTTATAGCCGTTGATGTCGATAAACATAGTAGCCTTGCTAGCAAGTATGGTGATTTGCTAACAAGAAATTTGAGTCAGGAGGTGGGAACGCGCATTCGAGGTTTGTTAGACGCAATTTTTTCAAAACGTATTGATTATCGCCTTTATTACATGTATGCTGACAGATTCTACATATTTCTCAATCATATCTCTTTGGATCGTGCGCGAGACGATGCAGAACGTTTGCGTTTGGCTCTGAACGTACCATACCAAATCGATGCAAGACGAACTTTTATCAATCAGGTAACGTTACCTGAGTCCAAACTTACTCTTCCTGATATTACTGTTCGCCTTGCTGTTACATCATATGAATACACAAAAATTATTGAGAATCTGATAGAGGATAAAGGTGATGAGGAGCCTGTAACAGGATTTATTACTCAAATCATTCGTTCGCTAGACCAGGGCCTCAAAATGGGAGCGGATGAGGGAGGAAATGTTGTTATTGCTTGGGATCCGACCACACGCGGTTTCAGACGTTGGTCTCCCTCACTGCCTGCGTCGAACAGATAACCTCCTTACACAATATCAAAGAGTCATCGTGCATCCCTTACAGAGCGTGTACAAAGTATAATTTTTCTCTGTTATGGATGCCGATATTTACTCCTTTTTGTGCTGGTATATTCAGCAATATCTTCGCTTCTAACCTTGATTTTGACATGGTTGTCAGGTTGTTGGTTGTTGTGATTCTATTTAACATGGAGTATAGAGCGTTGGCTAGTAAGTTTTTGTTTTTGTCGGGACGTCCTGGTAGCGGTAAATCAACCGCTGCCCGCTACATAGAGGTGCTGTTTAACGATAGCATTCAACGTCATCAAATGTTGCCCATTGAAAAATTGAATGATTACACGTTTTTACGTGAGATGTATCTTGCGGATAAAGAGCATAAACAATTCAAGCCAGTGGGTCCCCAAGAGAATGAGGGTTTTGACGTCATTGATTTCAACGTACTGAACGTTGCTCTTGAAAGTATGAAGCAGCAAGCTCTTCTTTTACAAGAGCAACATAGTTTAATTCTGATAGAGTTTGCGCGTTGCACTTATCGTGATGCGTTTAGTATCTTTGGAAAAGATTTTTTGCACTCTGCCTACTTTCTCTTTTTCAAGGCTGATATTGAAATATGCGAGATGCGCATTAAAGAGCGTGCCTTCTATCCCGCATCTCTTGATGATCATTTCTTATCCGACGATATACTTTTTCGTTACTATCGCCATGATGATAGTGGCTACTTCATTAATGGCTTTGTTCAGGAATATGGTATAGATCCACAGCATGTTGCTATTATTGACACTATGGGAAGTTGGAAAGATTTTGCTGGGCAGGTGAAACGCTTTTTTGCACAGGTTGTAGTTCCAGAGATTGACTCACATACGTCTAAACCGTTGGTCTCAGCTATACCATAGGTTTTGTCAGCAATAAAAAATCGCTATTATCAAATCTCCAAGAAATATTTGAGAGAGCGAGATATCCTTTACAGAAAAAGGTCTTTCTGTAAAGGATATCTCGCTCTCTTTTATCGCAACTCAGAGTGTTTCTTTATGTTTTATTGTATTGATTTATGTGCATTTAGATGTTATGTTTTAATAGGCTGATCTTGAAAGCACAGTGCTATTTTAAAATGGTTTCTATAATCTTCCTTATCTTTGTGGAGCCTGCTGGATGGTGCTCAAAATTTTTATCTTTGGTCGTCCTGGTTGTGGTAAATCGTTAGCTGCTCATGTGATAAGTGACATCGTACAAAGGCAAGGTTGGCATGTAGAAAGATTTAATGACTACGAATTTCTACAAAACATGTTTCGTGAAGAGCAAAAAGAAAAATGTCGTGATAAACAGCCTGCTAGATTCCGACCAACGGATTATGAAGGTTTTGATATTCTTGATTTTACAGTCCTTGATCTCGCTCTAGATGATTTGAAGCAAAGGATAGAAAACTATCTTCCTACTCAGCAGAGTCGAGACGTCCTGATAATTGAGTTTGCTCGCGACGACTATGATCAGCCTATGCAGTCATTCTCTTTATCATTTTTACATGATGCTCATATCCTTTTCATCGAAACGCGGATTGAAATTTGTATCCAGCGCATTTATGAACGCGTCTCACATCCGTATAGCGCAGATGATCATTTCGTTTCTAAAGAAGCTTTGCAAAACTATTACCAGCAACAACATTTTGCAGCCAATTATCTTGTAAAAAGCAGCGAGCGAATTACCAATACGGGAACGCAAGAGGCTTTTAAAGAGTGTATTCAAGAATACATTCGTACATTGCTCACGCCATAATCTGTCATCGTGTTCCTACCTTGCCACTATGTGATACTCTTTAAGAAGAGAGACTTTGTGTTGTGTTTGCTTTGACAAAGCAGAAATGAGGACGAGTGGCAGCTACACCAACACCTTTTGAGCGACTTACACCTATTCATCCAAATCGTCGGATTACCCTGGAAACGGGCGCAACTCCGCTCGCACCGCGTGTGATTGATCTTTTTATTCCACTGGGCTTTGGACAGCGTGCCCTCGTTGTCGCACCACCTCAGACTGGCAAAACCACTATATTACGGCAGGTTGCGCAAGCCGTGCAGGCCAATCATCCACAGGCCAGCGTCTTTCTCTGTCTCGTCGATGAGCGTCCAGAAGAGGTAACCGAGTGGAAAAGTGAGATTCAGGGGCCACAGGTGCGCGTCTATGCATCCAGTTTTGATCAGCAGTCGAGTAAACATGGGCGCATGGTGGAGCAGGCCTTGCAAGACGCCAAACGGCAGGCTGAGCAGGGGCGCGATGTCGTCATGCTACTCGACTCGCTGACCCGTCTGGCCCGTGCCCACAATTTGAGCAGTGAGATGTGGGAGCGTCCGCGCTCAGGACGGGGTGGCAATGGCAACTATGGCAGTCGCACGCTCTCTGGCGGTATCGATGCCCGCGCCTTAGAGGTTGGCAGGCGTGTTTTTGGGGCTGCACGCACACTCGAAGAAGGCGGTAGCCTGACAATAGTTGCCAGTTGTCTCGTTGAGACCGGCAGTCGTTTAGATGAGGTTGTCTATGAGGAGTTCAAGGGGACGGGCAATCTGGAAATTCGTCTCTCGCGTGAACTGGCAGAGCGGCGCATTTTTCCCGCAATTGATGTGATGGCCTCTAGTACACGCCAGGAGGAGCGTCTGCTCTCAGCCGATGAATTGCGCGCAATGGCGATTATCCGCCGCCGTCTTGCTGACCTGTCGCGCCGCGATGGTGCGTCCCAACTGGTCAACCTCTTTGAGAAAACATCCTCTAATGCCCGTCTTATCGAGGCCATCCTGAACCAGGGCTAATTATAAAATACCGCGCTTCATGCCCTGACAGCATGAAAAAGTCTGTTGTTTATGCTCGTTATTTTATTTGCGTGCTATGACCGTCTGATAGACCCAGGGAAAAGCGACCAGTAGCTTGCGCTCAATTTGTTGGAAATCACAGTTTTGACAGACCTCCCAGAGAGGCTGCTGCATGTATTCGAGCCAGTAGACTTCGTGAATGAGTTTTGCCAGGAGACGGTTGACTGCCATGTCTGCCCAGTGCCAGGGCAAGGCGTGTTGGATAGGGTCAAACTCGACGAAGCGACCGCCAGCGGTGAGCAGACGATAGGCTTCACGTACAACCTCATATGCTTGTGGGCGCGGAAGTTCGTGGAAGAGTAGCGTGGACATTACCAGGTCCGCGCTTTCATCGGGCAGATTTGTATATTCCGCTGTTGCATGTATATACGTGGTGCGTTCCGCCAGACCTGCGCGTTGAGCTTGCCGACGGGCCGCGACAAGTTGATAGGGCGAGAGGTCGATCAGGGTCAGATGCGCCTCGGGGAAGCGTTGCGCTAGGGCAATGCTGGCGGTTGCTGTGCCGCAACCGAGGTCGATGATATGTTTTGGAGGGATAGCACCTGCGAGAGCAAGCCATCCAGGAAGCACGCTTTCTACGCGGAAAAGTCGCTCAATAAAGGCCCAACCCATAGCTTGCGCGTTAGAGAGATATCCTTCCGTGATCCCGTGATGGGGGGCGAGATAATAGTCAGGGTATGAAAGTGTAGGGTTGCGGATAGCTTCGACTTCATGTTCCCAATCCAAATTATCATAGGCCCCGTGTGAGCAGGCAACCATGCGCTCTTCTATGGCATGTTTCATATACTCGGTTGGTGTCTGTCGTTGGCGTTTTGTGACGGGTAGCGTTTGATGCATATGTTGCCTCCTTAAGCAGATAGATGAGTGCAATATAACTGAACAATCAGTGACAATCAGTAATATATGGGAAAACTATATATAAGACGCTGTTCTTACAATAAAATGTGTCATGTTTTGAAGGAATATAATAACCTCTAATGCAAATATAGGGTCCCTTCATTCATTTTTGTACACGAGCTATAGAAGGGTAACGATACTGAGGCATGGCAATGCGATATAATCGGATACACTGCGTTACTATGAGAAGAGGAAGTAGGAAAATATGTTATACTACAGCTAAAACAGCGAAGAAAAATGCTTGGGAGAAGATACTATGCACTGCCCTTATTGCAAAAGTTTTAATGCGGACCACGCAAGTTTTTGTGTGAGTTGCGGACGCAGCTTGGTGTCACAACCCCAGAATGGGCCGCGTCCCTCATCATCTTATGGACAACAACCATCACAACCATCACAGCCGTCACAGTTTCCATCGTCGCAGAGGCAACCACAGCCACCCGCGCGTCCGCCTGTACAGCCTGCCCCTCGTATGCAGCCTGCCACACCTGTTGTACCTCCAAAAGTCGTTGCACCTGAGCCGCCAGTGCCATTTCCGCCGCGCACAATAGCTCAATTACAAGCTTTAATGCAGGGCGCTCTACCCTATACGCTGGTCAGTGAAATAATTGGCAATGGACGACGCAAAACGGTGCGCATTGTCTATGCGCGCACGTCTGCGTGGCAGCAGGTTGCGACACTGCTGAAAGCCCTCAAAGAATACAATATGGACAAATTTGATACGGTGATTGTGCAGGGTGTTTTTGCGCAGGAAACTGATGTCTACAACTTTACGAATGGACAACTCTGTTTTGAGTGCAATGTCCGCCTGGGAGATCATATGCTCACGCGCTATCAGATTGAGACAGGCAATGGCTTTAGTAGCGACTCTCTGCGTATTGTGTTGTCCGAGGAATAAGTGCATAGATGATAGAAAATGAGGCCGAGAATGAATGTCGTGCAGATGATTGAGAAGAAGCGCGATGGCTTTGTGCTGGCGAAAGAGGAGATTGACTGGCTGATACAGCATTATACGCAAGGCGAGATCCCCGATTACCAGCTATCTGCCTGGCTAATGGCGATCTGCTGGCGTGGAATGGATGCTCGCGAAACGCGCGACCTGACGCTAGCAATGGTCAACACAGGGGATCAGCTACATCTGCGTGATATCGTTTCACCTGTTATCGACAAGCATAGCACAGGAGGCGTGGGAGACAAGGTGACGATTGTGGTTGCGCCGCTCGTTGCCGCCTGTGGTGTCGCTGTCGGGAAAATGACGGGGCGCGGCCTTGGCTATACGGGTGGCACAATTGACAAATTAGAGTCAATTGAAGGGTTGCGCATGACGCTGACACGCGAGGAATTTTTGCGTATTTTTGCGCAACATCATATCGTGTTAGCGGGTCAATCGGGTGATCTGGCTCCTGCCGATGGCAAAATCTATGCCTTGCGCGATGTCACGGGCACTGTGGAGAGTGTGGCCTTGATCGCCTCAAGTATCATGAGTAAAAAAATTGCGATTGGCGCGTCTCATCTGCTCTTAGATGTCAAATACGGGTCGCGTGTCTCCGTAAAGACGGTCGAGCAAGCCTATCCGCTGGCGCAGATGATGGTGGATATTGGCAAACTGGCGGGCATCCATACTGTTGCCGCGATTACCTCGATGGCGCAGCCGCTGGGAAAAGCAGTTGGTAATGCTGTCGAGGTAAAAGAGGCATTGGCGATCCTTAAAGGTGAAGGGCCTCAGGATGTCGCAGATTTATGTTATCACGAGGCGGCAGAATTGCTCGTCATGACGGGAAAAGAGCCGAACATGCTCGCGGCTGAGGCGCGTGTTATGGAGGCACTTCGTTCTGGGAGAGCATTTGAAAAACTGCTGGAGGTGATTGCGGCACAAGGGGGTAATACACGCCAGTTGGAGCAGCCAGAACTTTTGCCACAGGCTCCCGTGCGTGTAATGCTCTTGGCTCCCCGTGCGGGCTATATTGCTGGTATCCGCGCGGAGACGATTGGCCTTGTGAGTATGCGTCTGGGGGCTGGACGCTTTAGCAAAAAAGATGTGATCGACCATCGCACGGGGCTGATCTTACAGGCCAAAATTGGTGACTACCGCCGCGAAAACGAGCCGCTTGTCGAGATTCATGCGCGCACAGAGACGGAGGCGGAGGCGATACGCGCCGAGTTGCTGGGTGCCTATAGCTGGAGCGAAGCCCCCGTCTCGCCTGATCCGTTGGTGCACGAAATGGTCCGTCCCTAAGGACGGACCCGCTTCTAGATTTTCCAAACCTGTGCATTACTATAAACGACCTCTGGAGCGGTAGCATTACCATCCGCAACGACGCCTATCTGACCTGATTGGAGCGTAGCATCGCTGATCGAGTCAATATAGGTATCATTGACATAGAGGTCAATTTCTTTGTTGCGCACGAGAACTGCAATCTGGTTGCTTTGGTTAAAGCCATTGTGAAAGCTACTCGCCGTGCCACTGGTCAAGTTTTTTGCGTGGCTCCCTGTACTATCGACATAGGCATAAAGTGTATAGCTGCCATCCTGGGCGATGCGGAAGAGATAGAAACGCGAGTTTTGCGAGTCAGCACGGAAGATAATGCCACCATAGGTTCCGCTCACAATCGTCATCTGCACGCGATAGATGAAATTACTATAATTTGTGTTATTCGCAACGCAGTAGAGGACGATTTGGGTCTGTGAGGTTTTGACATGATACGCGCCACTGTTATAGAAACAGTTACTGCCTGTGTCCCAGTTGTAGGTATCAGGTGTTGAGAGACTATCGTTGAGTGTCGGAGTAGCACTGATCGTCTGCGTATAGAGGGTCTGACGCGCCGTTACGGTTGCGGTTGCCTGCTGGTTGAGTTGTGCTTGTGTAGTAGCTGTTGCATTAATAAAGGCTTGTTGCGTCGCGACAACCTGTCCTGTGGCAGTAGCTTGTGTGTTGGCTGTGCCTGTTACCTGCGCAACGGCTGTAGCAGTTGCCTGGGCCTGACGTTGCGCGGGTAGATAGACGCCAGAGTAGAGGCCAATACCGCCAATAATAACGAGTAGTGCGATGACGGCGATAATAATTGTTGCCAGACGAGAACGTGGTTGAGGGCGTGGTGCTTTAGGTTGTGGTGCAGGGGCAGGCGCGGATGGGGGGGGTGAATATGGCTGCCCATAAGGAGGTGTCTGAGCGTAGGGAGATGTCGCCTGGAGTGTTACACCCTGATCACTGTATAAAGGGGGAGGAGGGGGTGGCGGCGTAATAGGGGAGGAGGGAGTATAGGTCTCGTTATGGGCAATACCGGGCTGGCTTGCTGATGGAGGGGTGGGATAGGTATAGGGTGCTGCTCGCTCTGTCCGTGGGAGAGCGTTTGGCGGTGGTGTGCTCAAGGTCGGCATGGCATCCTCTACCTGGGATGTACCTATAGGCGGCTTAGCCGCTAAAATCGTAATTGTCAGGATCAGCGCACCTGTATACCCATCTGGGCGTGTCAATCCCTGACCATCTAAACGAATTTCTTGACCAGCGCGTGTTCCCGCTGGAACAACAACTGTCACAGCGCGTCCATTAGGAAGTGAGAGTACACGGCTTGTCCCGTTCCATGCCTCCTCCTGGCTAATTGCCAGGGTGGCACGCAAATTATAATTATCCTGTCCTGCTGCCATTGTATTTCCCTACTTTGTCATTAATGAAAAAATACGATTGCTTGGCTAGTATATCATGCTACCAGTCAGTCGCAAAGGTGGATGTCATCAGTAAGAAAACGTGCCTTCTTCTTGTTTTTGGGAGTTCCTCTTCTTGCTAGCATGTAGAAAAAGTCTTTAGCAAACAAAAAGCGTTTTACCTGCTTATCCTATGCAGATAAAACGCCTTTTTATAATGATACTAGATCATGCCCAATTCCCACTTGGCATCCTCGGTCATACGATCAGGAGACCAGGGGGGGTCAAAAGTCATTTCAACTTTGCAGCTTTGTACGTTCTCTACCTGCATAACGCGCATTTCAACCTCGGAGATTACTTCGCCTGCCATCGGGCAACCCAGCGCGGTTAGCGTCATAGTTACCTGAACATGGCCCTGCTCTTCATCAATATCGACTCCATAAATGAGGCCGAGATCGACGACATTGACTGGAATTTCCGGGTCATAACACTCACGGAGCGCGTCCATCAATTCTGCTTCGTTAATTTGTGCCATTATATATTTTCCTCCACGCCCATGCGTGTGCTAGCTATCTCTATCTATCGCTAGTATAGCCCATACGAGTGACGATTGTCAAAAAGCGGCGGCAACGCGCTCCATGTAAAGGCGAATAAACCGCTCTGTATCTACTGCAACGGACGCGAGTACATTAGGTGCTGGCGTATGTGGGCGATTGAAATAGCCGACGGTTGTGCCTTGCGTCAGCGTTCCTGTTAGCTCTACATCTACATAAACAGGCTCCCAGGTAATCAAATCTGGCTGGAATGCCGCCGCGAGGCAGAGTGGGTCATGCATATGAAAGCGATCAGTATTGCCGTGCTGGGGGCCGAAGACCTCAAAGTAGTAGCTCATCATCTGACGGATCGCGGTTGTCACACGACTGCCGTTTGCCGCTAGCTCTTCGACTTGCGCGCGATGCATAATCGCGCGTGTCGTCGTGTCGAGGCTAACGAGGCGAATGGGCCAGCCTGCATGCAGCACGATATGGGCGGCGTGCGCGTCGGAAGCGATATTAAACTCAGCATGTGGCGTGACATTCCCAGGGACTCGTAGCGCACCGCCCATGATAACGACCTCGCGCACGCGTTCTGTGATGCGTGGCTCTTTGCGCACTGCCAGGGCAATGTTCGTCAGTGGTCCTATTGGTACAAGTGTGATCTCGCCTGGAGCCTGCATGACCATTTCAATGATGAGGTCAACAGCATGGCGCGTAACAGGTTCTAGCGTGGGGATGGGAAAATCTACCTCGCCCAGGCCATTTGCGCCGTGTACATGGGCTGCGTCAATTGATGTACTCACGAGCGGTTGCGCGCTCCCCCGTGCGACGGGAATATCGCTACGCCCTGCCAGTGTCAGGAGCGTGAGCGCGTTGCGTGTGGTCTGCTCGACGGAAACATTGCCGCTTACGGTGGTGACTGCGGCAAGTTGTACTTCGGGCGATGCCAGAGCCAGAAACAGGGCCAGGGCGTCATCAATACCAGGATCAGTATCCAGAATAATACGAAGCAAGGACTTCCTCCCGTGTGGGTAAACCAGATTGCGCTCCAAATTTGGTGACTTTGAGCGCACTGGCATGGACTGCGAAACGGAGCAACTCTTCAGGACGTTGCCCTTCGGTGAGTGCGACGGTCAATGCTCCTACAAAACAATCACCGGCGGCGGTCGTATCAAGCACCTGCACTTTTGGGGCGGCCTGATAGATGCGTTGGGATTTACCCGTGCTATCAGCTGTAACAAGCAATGCTCCACGTGAGCCTAGCGTTACAACGACGGTCGAAATACCATAGCTGTATAGCACGTTGGCGACGATCTGCGCATCTTCTACCGTTTCAACACGCTGCCCACTCAGCAGGGTCGCCTCACTCTCGTTGACAACCAAAACGGAGATTTGTCGTAGCGTCTCTTTTGGAAGTGATTGGGCCGGAGCCAGATTCAAAATCACGGGAACGCCTGCGTCATGTGCGATGCTAATTAACTGTTTAACACTTTCCAGTGGAATCTCTAGCTGCAATACCAGGGCCTGCGCCTGTTGGATGGCTTGCGCGATGCGTCTCCACTGCACTGCATCTATCTCAGGGCTGACGCGCATATTTGCTCCTGGTGCGACCACGATGGCATTGTTGCCTTCGGGAGTCAGAAAGATAAAGGCAACGCCACTGGCCTCCTCTTGATCAATGGCAATCAGGTCGGTCTGGATATGGTCATTTTCAAGGGCGCGGATCAGGCGTTCCCCAAAGGGGTCCGTACCGATGCGCCCCGCCATTTTGACGGAAGCTCCCAGTCGGGCCATCGCGACTGCTTGATTGGCCCCTTTGCCACCGGGAACCAGTGTGAGAGAACCTGCCCCCAGTAAGGTCTCACCCAAAAGTGGGACACGCGGGACACGCACCACTTGGTCCATATTGAGACTTCCCACTACAAGAATTGATCGCTGGTTTGCCGTCACAAGCCCTCCTTTTGATCTGCCACAGGGATATGTCTGTACGAAGCATACACGATTGCTGAGCCTGATGCAAGATCGCGCCGCGTGCTCTTTGGCTGGCCGTAGCCTTGAACCGTAAATATCTCCATCACGCTCAGACAAAATACAAACGGTTAAGAAGTCGGCGTATGAAGTACATAATCTCAACCGATCTCATAGTATTCCCTCCATTGAACATTAACGTATGTATGGTATATATATACATATACCTATGTATGATAACGCTAGGGGAAGATAGAAGGGTTTAGTAAGTTGTAGCGATAAAAGATATGTTTGCGAAAAGGATGGCGACGTATGCTAGAAGTGATAGACTCCTCACTTACGCAAATTGCTCAGGAGGCTGAGCGACGGCGCATTGCGCGCGAATTGCACGATGGTGCGGTGCAATCGCTCACTGCCCTGCTTACCGATTTGGAATTTTTTCGCATGCGCTGCCAACATAATCCTGACAATGCAGATCAGGAGATGGAAACTAGACTGGAAATGTGGCAAGAGCTTGCCCGTGATAGCTTACTTTCCATGCGCCAAACCTTGGGAGGGCTGCGCCAGCAACGGGGGCCCGCTGATTTTGAGCAGGAGATACAGGTGCTCGTCCAAAGATTTCGTGTGCAGGGATATAGCGTTACATATGAATGTACAGATTGGCCCGTTGCTTTACCTTTTGAATATAGCTCAAATCTTTATTGTATCGTGCGTGAAGCCTTTACCAATATCCATAAACACGCACATGCCTCTGCCATTACACTATTCTTGTTCATGGATGAGCAATCTCTCCATCTCAGTATCGGAGACAATGGAATTGGTATGAGTCAAGTGCCGGAGCAGATATACCGCCCAGGGTGCCAGCAAGGATTGGTAGGCCTGCATGAACGTGTCGAGATCCTCGGTGGTCACGTTATGATTGAAAGCGTGCCCGGACGCGGAACTCGTTTGGATATTGAGGTCCCGCTGCCTTAACCGAAGTGATATAAAGGTCGATGCGCGTAATATAGAGATATACATATCTGCTTATGGGGGGCTTCCTTGTCTACTATTTTCCTTGATCGTGATGGCGTTATTAATGAAAATCGTGCGGACTACGTCAAAAGTTGGCAAGAGTTTCAGTTCTTACCAGGGGCAATTGAAGCAATTGTGCAATTGACGCGCATGGGTCATCGTCTTATCGTGTGCACCAATCAGGCAGGTGTTGCGCGTGGCATTATTCCTGTCGAGGTGATTGAGGATATTCATGCACGCATGTTGATGCAGATTAGGGCTGCTGGCGGCTATATTGAGCGTGTCTATTATTGTCCACATGGGCGTGATGGAAAGTGCGTGTGTCGCAAACCGCGCCCAGGGATGTTGCTACGCGCACGCGACGAGCTTGGGCTGGATATGAACGATGCTGTGTTTATCGGTGATAGCGTGACCGATGTACAGGCTGCACGTGCTGCTGGTATTCAACCTATTCTTGTCTTGACTGGCCTGGGTATAGAACAGTTGCAACAATATGCTCATACTATTGAGGGCACATTGCCAATTATGGAAAATATCACCGAGGCAGTGCTCCATATCATGCAAAGGCGATACGCAACGGTCAATGGTGCGTATACTGTGCAGATGTCGCTGGATGATATGAAGTTCTACCTCGGAATGCCGTATGTGCCACACTCTTTATAGCTGTTGCTGGTGATCTGCTGTCCCGTTGAGCATCGCCAGCATACTGGCTGGTCCTACCTGTGCTATCGTATAGCCATTTGGGTAACTGCGGTGCTTCACGTCTCGCACATAGAGGAATGGACGTTTGCGTGGTGGAAAGAAGCGTAGCGCAAATGCGCGTGTTTTAAGCGTGGCTGCCAGTGTGGCGCGCAACCAGTTGGGCGGATGCGGGAAGCCAAAGGCGTCGAGCATCGCATCATCCAACAGGGCATAAATTGCGGGTTTGAGCAATTCACGCATGAAGACGGGTAGAGGAAACCAACTCAGGAACAGATCACGTGTTGCCTCACCAATATGGCGGTTACTCTCTGCATAGCGAAAATGCTCGCGCTCGTAATCGTTCTTAAATTGCTCGAATGCCTCAAATGTGGGCGGAATGTCTTTGATATTCATCCTCCGTCCAATCTCACGCCAGCAATAATAGGCGGCAAGCTTCTCCTTCTCGCACATCGGACGCCAGCCAAAGCGTGCGTTCCAACGAATCGGCTCGTAGATAAACGTCGAAAGCACGTACAGATAGTCGTCGTTAGAGATGGCATACTGCTTATGGATGCGGTTCATGCGCCGTTGAGCTGTGCGCCCGCGCTCACTATCATAGCCAAAAGCCGACATTTCTGCGACGATGATCGCTGTATCATCATAGCGTTTTTGCGCGTGATGTGCAAATTCACCCGTTTCATCCAGGAGCTTGGAGATACTGGGAATACAATATGTGCGATAGAGCGCAACTTCTAGCGCACGTGTATGATCCCAGGGGAAATCGTAGCATGTGGTCAGTTCGTAGATACGCACACAATCCTTTTCTGGGTCCAATTGTTGAATGAGATGCAAGTTGTCATAGCGGCCCATGATGGGTTTTCCCTTTCTCAGATACAAACAAGAGCGAGTGCTTGTTATAACTATAACACATGAATTGCTTATTGCAAATGCCAGATTTAGACATAATTTGCTGAGAACTTTGTGTATACTGCTTTATATGAATTGGAGACTATTTATGGTAGATGTGCTTGTTGGCGTTGATACAGGTGGAACGTTTACTGATATCGTGCTGCTACGCGACGGCCAACTCCGCGTTCTCAAGGTGCTTTCGACGCCCGATGACCCGGCGCGAGCAATCATCGACGGTGTACAGCAGCTTGGAGCATTAGAAAGTCTGCATGTGATGGTGCATGGCTCGACCGTTGCGACTAATGCGGTGCTTGAGGGCAAAGGCGCGGTGACTGGCCTGATAACGACGGCAGGCTTCCGCGACGTGTTGGAGATTGGGCGGCAGACACGTCCCAAACTGTATGATCTGCGCGTGCAGAAAATCGCGCCGCTGGTTCCACGAGCGCGGCGTGTTGAGGTAATTGAACGCCTGGATGAGCGTGGCGCGGTCCTGCAACCACTTGACGAGGATTCGTTGCACACGGCTATCGCGCAGTTACAGCAGGCGGGCGTAGAGGCAATCGCGATCTCGTTGCTGTTCAGCTTTGCCAATCCACTGCATGAACAGCAGGTGACGGAGGCTGCTCGTGCAACGGGTCTCTATGTCTCGGCCTCGTATGAGGTGTTGCCGGAATTTCGCGAATATGAACGCACCAGTACCGTTGTGCTCAATGCCTATGTCGGGCCGCTGATTGACCGCTATTTAGCCCGTTTGGAAGCGCAACTGCCTGCATCTACCGTATTGCGTATCATGCAATCCAACGGTGGCTCCATCTTGAGCGGTACAGCGCGCCGCGAGGCGGCCAGAACGCTGCTTTCTGGACCAGCCGCTGGCGTGGTTGGAGCAGCGTTTGTGGCGCGACAGGCAAATTATGAACGCATCATTAGTCTGGACATTGGCGGCACATCAACAGATGTCGCTTTGGTAGATGGCGCGGTGACGGAGACGACCAGCGGCAACGTGGGTGGCTATCCCACAAAACTGCCAATGATTGATATCCATACTGTTGGCGCGGGTGGTGGTAGCATTGGCTGGTTTGATCTGGGCGGTGCATTGCGCGTCGGTCCAGCCTCAGTTGGCGCATACCCAGGGCCAGCCGCTTACGGGCGTGGAGGCACGCAAGCGACCATCACGGATGCCCACGTCGTCCTCGGTCGGCTCATCCCCGATGCCTTTCTGGGTGGCACCATGCGCCTCGATAGAGCATGTGCGCAACAGGCCATGTCTGCTATCGCTCAGCGTCTGCAAACCTCAGTGGAAGAGGCGGCACTCGGCATGTTGCGCGTGGTCAATGCCAATATGGAGGCGGCAATTCGCGTGATCTCGGTCGAGCGCGGCGGCGATCCCCGCTTCTTTACGCTCGTTGCCTATGGTGGCGCGGGACCGCTGCACGCCTGTGAACTCGCCGAGGCGCTACACATCCCACGTGTGCTGATTCCCGCGATTCCGGGTGTGCTCTCTGCCCTCGGTATGCTGATTGCCGACACGTTGAAAGACTATGTACGCACAGTGATGATTGCAGGCGAAGAGGCCCAGGAACTTGTGATGACGACGCTGGAGGATTTACGACAACAGGGACGCGCCGCCTTGCTGACCGAGGGTATTGCCGCAGAACAGATTGCCCTCGAAGCCTTTGTAGATATGCGCTATGTAGGGCAGTCCTACGAGTTGACTATTCCTTTTTATGGCGAGATGCAACACGCTATCCAGGCATTTCACGCGACGCATGAACGTCGCTTTGGCTATTGTGATGAGGCTGAACGGGTCACGGTTGTCAATGTCAGGCTAAAAGCGCGTGGCCTTTCTGCCTTATGGCTGGTAGAACATGCAAGAGACGCGCAAGAAGTGAGTATGACACCAGATATGAGGCGGTCCGTGACTTTCGCAGGCGCGGAACCAATCCATGTGCAGGAGGTCCCAGTCTACGAGCGCGGTATCCTGAGAACCGGGCAACTCTTTGAGGGTCCCGCGATTATCACGCAGTACGACACGACAACGGTTGTCCCTCCCGCATGGCAATTTCAGATCGATCACTTCGGCAATATTATATTGGAATACCCTCAACAGGCAATAACGGCTGTAGGGGCGTGATTTATCACGCCCTGCTCGCCCATCGATCGGCCTGGGGAGCCATGTGACGTGGGACGAGGGCGTGTGACGTGGGACGAGGGCGTGTGACGTGGACGAAGGGCGTGATGATGGCATTGAAAAATTCCATCCGCATACGCAACCCATATTCATTTGTTAAATGCCAATGGTGGCGAGCGATAGAGAACAAACGGAGACGATAATGGTAGATCCTGTAAGCCTGGAGATTTTTCGCAGTGCTTTGACGGCGATTGCAGAGGAGATGGGTGCGGTGCTGATGCATAGCAGCTACTCTCCCAATATCAAAGAGCGGCGTGATTTTTCATGTGCCCTCTTTGATGCACATGGGCGACTGATTGCGCAGGCCGCGCATATCCCCGTGCATCTGGGAGCCATGCCCGATTCTGTTGCAGCGGCCCTCGCCACGTTTGAGCACTTTGCCCCTGGAGATTGTATCGCCCTTAATGATCCTTTTCTTGGCGGTTCGCATCTGCCCGATATCACGCTGATTGCTCCCATTTTTGTTGAGATTGAACACGAGCAGCATCTATTGGGGTTTGCGGCTAATCGCGCCCACCACGCGGATGTCGGTGGCATGTCCCCTGGTTCAATGCCGCTTGCCAGCGAGATTTATCAAGAAGGGATTATCCTGCCACCCATCAAGCTTTGGGAGGCAGGGCAGCTCAATCAGCCCTTACTCACGCTGATTTTGCGCAATGTGCGCACGCCCGACGAGCGGCGTGGCGATCTCGCGGCCCAGGTCGCAGCCAATCGCACCGCGACACGCCGCATTCAAGATCTGGTTGAGCGTTGGGGCAGGGCGCAGCTTGAAGAGCACTTTGATGCCCTGATCGATTATGCGCAGCGAATTGCGGAGGCGACGATTGAGACGATTCCCGATGGCTCCTATCATTTTGCCGATGCCCTCGATGATGATGGCATGGGCACGACTCCGGTGCCCATCGCGGTGACTGTCACTGTACGTGGTAGTGTGGTAACAGTTGATTTTACGGGTAGCAGCCCACAAACACGCGGCAATGTTAACGCGGTAGCCTCTGTTGCACGATCGGCGGCGTATTATGTGTTGCGCTGCCTGATGCCCGACGATACGCCCGTCAATCATGGAACCTTTGCGCCGATTAGCGTAATTGCCCCTGCCGGCACGGTCGTCAATGCGCGTCCACCCGCTGCTGTGGCGCAGGGCAATGTGGAGACATCGCAACGCATTACCGATGTAATCTTTGGCGCGTTTGCACAGGCTCTGCCAGAGGTCGTACCCGCCGCTAGCCAGGGCACAATGAACAATATTACTGCTGGCGGCATCGACCCGCGCACGGAAAAACCGTTTGCCTACTATGAGACGATGGGTGGTGGCATGGGGGCGCGTCCGCACCTCGACGGACTTTCTGGCGTTCACACACATATGAGCAACACTCTCAACACGCCCGTCGAGGCTCTGGAATATGCCTATCCTATGCGTATCACGCGCTACCAATTGCGCGATGGCTCTGGCGGACACGGACTGGCGCGTGGAGGCGACGGTCTGGTCCGTGAGATTACCTTCACGGTTCCAACCGAGGTTACGCTACTCACGGAGCGACGGCAGAGGCAACCTTATGGTTTGCAAGGCGGTGAGCCGGGCATGTGTGGCGAGAATCGCCTTGTCCATGATGGTGAGGAGACGCTTTTGCCCGGTAAGATTCGCCTGCGTACCTTTCCAAATGATCGATTGACGATTGCCTCTCCTGGCGGCGGTGGATGGGGACAGGCAACTGAGCACAAAGAATAGCTCTCATCTTTGATAGGCGATAGTGAGAGTGCTGTGATTGCTCCTGGCTGTCTGTGTGCTATGCTTGAGATGGAAAAACTGAAGTTGATGGTTATGTCCGGCTAACTCTCATTATCAAGGAGGTTCAGCATGCAATTTCAGAAGGTCAGAGCCACGCGCTGGTGGGTCATCATCACTGCCCTACTTCTGACGATCCTATTTCCTATTATCGTGCTGCCATTGTCCCTGGGTACATTTTTCAATTACTTGCTTGGACTGCTGGTGATCGTCGTGGGCGTGGTCTTTCTATTGGGAAAGCTACGTCCACAAGATGTTGGCTTACATCTGCGCGAGCTTCCTATAGGTTTGCTTATCACATTGATTATCTGGTTGCTCATTCAAGTTTTCGCGCTGGTAACCTCGCTCGCGACAACAGGCATGTCACGTTAAACTCGAACTGGAGCCAGTATGGTGTTGTGCTCGTGCTGGCCTCGCTGATCCTGAGTCAACTGTTAGGCAACAGTTTGTTTGAAGAGACAGTCTGGCGTGGTCTGTTTATTCCACAGTTGTATCTCAAGTTCACTGGTTTTGCGCAACGTCCGCGTTTGCGCCTTGTCCTGGCCGTGCTTATCCCGCAGATTTTTTTCGCCTTCTACCACCTTCCTGTTCTGCTGTATACAGGCACATCGCTAGATCAGCTCTGGCTAAATGTGCTATTGCTTTTGTTGATTGGCCTCTTGCTCTCTTGTGTCTATCCCATATTCATTATTATTTCATGCAATTGTTGCTGGATGTGTGCGCAGACCGCGCCAGAGCGCGACTGTGGAAAGGCCGATTGCCACAACCATCATCACGTCAGCAATGATCCAATTGATGATATCATTGCCGTTCAAGGTTGCAGGGACATAGCTGAGGAATAGCGCACCTTCGACCAGCGAGGCAAGCAGGGCGATGAGCATTGCTACAATAACAACCGTTGCCGAGAGCAAGGCGAAACGTAGCAGGCGCGCGCTGATCTCACTCCGAATGACGGCGCGCCAGATGCTGATCGCACCTACGATCAGGGTTAGCAAGAACACGATGAAGAAAATGCCGCCATTGGGGTCAATATTCTTCCACCAAGCAGGGGCCAGTAGAATGATCGCCGTAATAGCTACAAACAGTGTCAGCAGCAAGGCTGTCATTCCAAACCAAAGTAAAACATTCCGTCGCCTCGTTCGCCATGTATCGCGCACGACGGCGAATAACAATGGCACGCCGCCAACTAATAGCATGAGCAAGGCTATCTGCCCTGCGATTTTAATCACGCGGTAGGTAACATCGATTTCTGGATGTTGGCGCACAAGCGGGAGCCAGAGAGAGAGCGGGTCGTTCAAGCGGAAAAAATTGAGCCACGCCAGACCAAAAAGAATGAACGAGACAAAGATGATCAGCGTGGAGCGGCGTTGTGTGCGCAGCATTGTCCTGTTCCTTTCACCGCTAAAGCCTGCCAGCGCGAGGCGGTTGCGCGTAATGAGCGCGTACAATTGCGTGATGTGTTCAGTGATTACACCAGTTAAAAGATCGCCAAACATAGGGAACCAGAGCAATAGCACACCTGCGATGCCGCGTTGCTGAAGCGCGTCAATACAACATTGGCGAAACACCTGGAGCATGGACTCGCCATATTCTTCGAAAAATGCTCTTGGTCCTGTGCGCAGCAAGCAGCGGTACATGTACACAGAGAACGCAATAATACGCGCTTGCGTTGTTGATAAAGGATGTTTCATGACGTGGCTCCTTCCGACGTGGCGCGCGTTGGCAAGCCACCAAAGAGTGCTTTGCTGCGTGCGACGTGAAGGGCTTGTGACAGTCGTTCTATTTCGGCGAGCGCGACCTGCCGTCCAAAGGGTGTGAGACGGTAATAGCGTCTGCGCTCATCATCCAATGCCGGGTCGGGTCGGGCTTCTGTTTCGATAATCAGGCCATCGCTCAGCATATGCTTGATCGAGCGATAGAGCGTTGTAGGGCCGATGCGCAATTTGCCTTGCGTCTGAGCCGCGATCTCTTGCATGATGCTGTAACCGTGGCGTTCTCCGTCTGCCAGAGCCAGCAAGATGTGAAACACAGCAGGCGTCAATGGCAGTAGAGAATCGGGGCTACGGGTATCTGGTGGCATATTTCGTCCCTTCTTCTGTAAAATGACATATTGCCACAATGGGTATATCCAATATGAATATACTATACCCATTGTGGCAATATGTCAAGAGCGAAAATGAGCAACTGGATCACCTTTATACGCCTGTGATACAGACCAGCGAACTGCTAGAGGGCGGACAGGGGAACACAGCAAAGACAGTGGTGCTTGTGCTGCTGATTTTGGCGTAATAACGACGTGCGTTGGGGTCCGTGTAGGGCACGATGGGATTGCCCGTGTTCTGTTCCTCGGTAATCAAGAACAGGCTGTTGGCAATTAGCAGATTGGGGTAGCCGGGGTAGGTCAGGTTCGTCATCTGCACATTTCCATTCTGGTCGCTCATTTTCCAATGGGGTTGTTCGCCCTCGATGCCTGGATTATCTACCCAGGCGTAATAGATATGATTGGCGGCAGGGGTAGGCAGATTGTGGAGCGTAATTTGTAAGCTATCGTAACTGCCTGCGCGTGCCTGTACACTCCCAAAAAAGCGAATTTGTCCTACGGAGGTTGTTGGGGGCGTTGTCTTACCCTTAAACACGAAAAACGCGCTTACACTGCCTGCAATCAACAGGAGTAAGAGTAGTCCTGAGAGGACCAGCGTGCGTGTTGTCACTCTGCTATTCCGCTTATCAACTTTTTTTGATGGCGGGATAACAGGAGCGGCAGGAATGGCAGGCGTGGCCGGAGCAGGTGATGAAATCGGTGAAGGTGGAATATAAGCGGCTGGAAGAGTATCAAAAGGATTAACTGCTTTTGGTGGAGTGAGATGCACAGAGGCAACCCCTACGGGAGGAAGCGGAACATTGAGCGCGTTGGCGAGGGCAACAGTGAGTTCTTGCGCACTTTGAAAGCGTTCGTCCGGGTTTTTGGCGATACTTTTCAGCACAATGCCGGAAAGCTTGGGTGTGATGGAAGGATTAATGAGCGCGGGTGGCGTGGGTACAGCTTGTAAATGCTGCATCATCAGCACTAGCGGCGTGTCTGCGCGAAACGGTGTCACGCCTGTCAGTATCTCATAGAGGACGATGCCGAGTGAGTAGAGGTCGCTACGGCGGTCGCTATCGCGGCCCTGAGCCTGTTCAGGTGCGATGTAGAGCGGTGTGCCGAGTACCGCGCCGACTACAGTGGCGGATGAAACGCTTTTGAGGCGCGCAATACCAAAATCTGTCAAAATCGGTTCACCCATCGGGCGCGCCCCTGGAAATTGTTGATCGAGCAGAATATTCGCCGGCTTGATATCGCGGTGTATCATTCCCTGTTGATGGGCGTAGTCAAGCGCGCTTCCTATTCTGGCGAAGATGTAGACGAGATCGGCTGCTGGTGGCAGTTGACCGCGCCGAATGGTCTGGCGAATGTAGTCGGCGAGTGTTTGTCCCTGTACATAGGCCATGACCATATACGCGGTCGTGATGGTTGAGCCTTCTTCACGTGCGAACGCGAAGTCGTGTACAGGTACAATATTGGGATGGCGCAAAGCTGCAATCAGGCGTGCCTCGCGCTGAAAACGTTCCACGAAGTCAGGGTCATGTTGCACCGTGCTGAGCAGGAGTTTGATGGCGACATAGCGTTGTAACTGCGTGTCGAAGGCTTTCCAAACCTCACCCGTGCCGCCGCTGGCAAGACGTTCCTGTAGTTCGTATTTGCCCAACCGTCTCAGTGTAGCACACATGCTCAAACTCCCTGTTATTGTCATGCCCCTAGATTGTTTGTGGGATATTTGTCGTAAATGTGAATGTTGCCAGTTGTTGGATATCATAATGCATTTGTAGCACTCCTGGATGGACCTGATTGGTGAGTGCATCAAGCTGGCCTATATATGCGTAGGTAATTTGTGTTGCCAAATCATCCACCAGTGCGCCACTGCTTTGTTGCATTAATTGCTGGTTATTCATTTGATAGAGTTGGATGGCGTCCTGGTGGGCACGCAGGAGCCATGTCTTCGCATTATTAACAGCGTCAAGGATATGGGTCGTCAATGCGCGCTCCTGTGGTGTAATATCCACAGCCTTGCTGACCTGACTGACGTGTAACTGAATATGATCGACGTAACCTGGTGGGTTGACAGCATCGGTCTGCGGCAGACCTTGATGCTGGGGGTCAACCGTCAATAAGGCCACTTTGGAGAATGTGGGGTCTGCCAGCAAGGGAGTTCCCGCTGCAACATCAATATGCACGTTGGGCGCGCCATCCAGATAGTCTAAAATGCGGATGAATTGGTTATGCATCAGCAGTATATTGATGGATGGCGTGTTTGTGCCTTGCCAGTAGTCGCGAGCACTAATGGCCCATTCTAACAATTTTTCGGTATTGCGCGTAAACCATGTGTCGAGTCCGCCCGGCAGTCCCAGTACCCTAATGCCACTCTCGTTATAAAAAAGATGGCGAATGTGGATGACTGCGCTAAAATGATTGGGGTCAAGTGGAATGGGGTCCTGTGGCAAGGCAGCATAGTACTGCCATGTGTTTCTATCGGTTGAGGGGGCGCCATCTGCGTTACTGCTCTCCTCGGTAATCAGGAGACGGCTACCCACGGAGAACAGGTTATCATGGTTCGTATCACCGGGATAGAGGTAATTGATACCGCCGTTCTGAACTGGCAAGGCGGCAGTGAGCAGCAAGGGAACTTGAATAGGTGGTGTGCCGAGCAGATCAGGCGTGTTCGTCGGGTAGAGATCGCCTAAAAGCCAGAGATGATAGCTTTTCCCCGCTGCTGGTGCAGGAACGTTGTGTAGCACGATCTTGATCTGATCGGCAATTCCCTGGGTAGTATCAGAGCGCACCTGTCCGCTACTGACAAAAAAGGCGTTACCGACGATGGAAGGGGATGTGACGGGATGTTGAAAGAAGATAAAGTAGGCTCCCAGACTGGAGCCGAGCAGGAGCACGATGAAGGCAATTGCCAGCATGATATACCATCTTCTGCGCCTGCTGCCTTGTCCTGCTTGTGTTGGTGCGAGTGGTGCGCCCACGCCTAGAGGTGTAGGTGGTGTGATGACAGTCGAAAATGTAGCGGCCGAAAGAACTGGTGTGACATTGGGCTGTCCAGTTGGCGCGACGAGAACGGGGGTAGGTGGCACGGCTGGGGATGCAAGGTGTGTCGCAGATGAAGTGGCAAAATTTTGTAAACCAGTTGGCATCTCCATTGGCGTTGTCGGATACGTGGGTTGGCCCAGCACTTCGGGAATAGGCTGGTTGAGCGCTTCCGCGAGAGCTATTGTGAGCGACGAGGCAGTAGGGAAACGCGCCGCTGGCTCTTTCGAGAGGCAGCGCATAATCACAAGCGTCAGGGCGGGTGGAATATGCGGACTGATTAAAACAGGCGAGAGCGGCGTGCTATTGATGTGTTGATTCATCACATCGAGCGGATTCATGCCACGAAATGGCGTGACGCCTGTCACAATTTCGTAGAGAATGATACCGAGCGAATAGATGTCGCTACGTTCGTTGCCAGGGTAGCCGCATGCCTGTTCGGGCGAGATGTAAAGTGGCGTCCCTAGAAAGGCACCACTTTGCGTATTGGTAGAACTACTCATAAGTTTGGCGACACCAAAGTCGGTCAGAATAGGTTCCCCCATCGGATTGACAGTTGTGTTGCGTCCATCAAGCAGGATATTCGAGGGTTTGATATCGCGGTGAATCATGCCTTTCTGATGGGCATAATCAATGGCGAGGCTGATAGAGGTAAACAGGCGCACGATCTCGGCTGGCGAGGGTGGCTTCCCACGCGCGAATGTGGCCTGAATATAGCTTGCCAATGTTTGCCCTTCAACGTAGTCCATCACCATATAGGCAAATGGTGCCTCGTTGCCCTGACCTGATATTGATTGTGCCACTTGAAAATCATGAATCTGCACAATGTTTGGATGGTGTAGTGAAGCAATCAGTTGGGCCTCGCGCTGAAAACGTGTGACAAAATTAGGGTCATCGCGCAAATTCGCGTGCAAGAGCTTGATCGCGACATAGCGGTGCAACTGCGTGTCGAAGGCTTTCCAAACTTCTGCCATCCCTCCCTGTCCCAGGCGTTCGCGCAATTCGTATTTATCGAGTCGTTGTGGATAGCTATTCATTGGAGTCTCCTTTGGTACGTTTTTATGCGCAAGGATTAGTGGCATTGCTGTTGGTGCAGGGGGCAATTTCAAAGGTCGCCAATCGTTGGATACTGTAGTGTATCTGCACGACGCCCGCTTTAAGCTGGTTCGTATTGGGGTCGATCTGACCCGCGAAAGCATAACTGGCCTGTGTGAACATATCGTTCAGCAACGTTGCCGCCTTCGGTTGAAGCAATTGCGCGTTCGACAGTGCGACTAACTTTTCTGCGTCTGCATGCACATTGGTCAGCCAGCCCTGCACGTTGTCAATATCAGCATTGATCTGAATAGCAAGCTTACGTTGTGCATCTGTAATGCCCGGTGATTGCACAATTTCGCGTAGATGATTGCCGATATGTTTGAGATAGCCGGGAGGACTCTGATGCTGCACGTCAAACTCCAACAGGGCAACCTTGGCGATGGTAGGATCGATCAACAGGCCAGTGCCGGGGCGCAATGGCTCGGTTCCAACGTATTGTGTTCCATCCAGATAATCGAGGATGCGCACAAGCTGGCGATACACGAGGTCAGCCCCGCCTGTCTGTTGTGCATCTCTGGCACTCCCCGCGTACTCTAGAATCTTTTCGGTATTTCTGAATAGCCAGATATCCAGTCCGCCACTCAGTCCTATGCTTTTTAACTTGGGGTCAAGTGCGAGTAAATGACGCAAATGTGCCAGTAAGCTGAAATGAAGGGTCGTATCATTTGGATTAGGAACCTGCGAAAAAGCTGCGTAGTAGCGCCATGTATTGGTGTCGAGCGATGGATTGCTGGGGGTTGTACCAGCATTCTCTTCCGTCACCAGGAAGCGGCTATAGCTAGCTAGCAGATCGCTATGCAAGGCATCACCTCGATACGTAATGGTGATATTCCCGCCATTCGTGGGCAATGCCCCTAGCAGGACAGGCGAGATCGTGACCAGACTGTCGTTATCGTTGAGGAGCCAGGCATAAAAACGTTTGCCTGCAGGCGCGGCTGGCACGTTGTCCAGTTCGACCTGCATGCGGTCGGCAATGCCCTCGTTACTACTCAGGTTGAGTAGGCCGCTGCTAACGAAGAATGCATGCCCTACAATCGGTTTCCCTGCGGCTGCTGGCTTGTTAGTAGGTAGTACATGGAATATCCAGAGCGCAGAGCTGAGTAGAATAACGAGCAAGAGGACTGCTGACACAACGGCGATCAGCGTTGTGCGGCGTTTGCGCTGTGGCTTGGGCGCAAGGGGCGTAGATGAGGCGGTAGCGGTGAGAGGCGTTGCTGATGGTAGCTGTGTTGGTTGCGGCGGCGGAGCGGGCACTGTCTGATAGGATGCTGTAGGTGTATGCGTGCTCGCCACGGTTTGCATCGGCACAACATCGGCTCCCACTGCCGAACTCGCAATGCGCGGCATTGGGGTCAGGTATGTAGGGCTGTTCGCCGGATCGATAGGGGCGTAAAGGCTCGGTAGAATGGGCGTTGACGCTGCGCCTGATATGCCGCCTGATATACCTATAATCCCTGAGAGGCTGCTTGAATCAGAGGAAAGCAAGCGGAACGCTTTGGCTAAGGTGGTAACCAGTGCGCTGGCTGTGCTGAAGCGCGTGTTCTGGTCTTTTGCCAGTGCGCGCATAATGACCGTCACTACTGCTGGCGGGAGATGAGGATTGATCAGTAATGGTGCGGTCGGTATCGCCTGAATATGTTGCATCATGACTTCGCTCGCCGTGTCGCCCTGGAACGGTGGAACGCCCGTGCATAGTTCGTAGAGCAAGACCCCGAGCGCGTAGATATCACTTCGGCTGTTGCCTGCCCCCCCTTGCGCAATCTCCGGTGCGATATAGTAGACATCTGGCAGAGGCTGCGAAAGCGGGGGATAGAGAAAACGCAGACCAAAGTTCGTCACTCGTGGCGTGCCCACGCTAAATGTTGCTGTGTCGCGCTTATCGAGTAGAATGTTTTTCGGCTTGAGTGAGCCATGCGTCACGCCCTGCTGATGGGCATAATCCAGGGCTGAGGCAAGAGCTGTGAAAAGCTGTACAATATCCTGGGCCTGTGGAAGTGTGCCAGCACGCACCGTTGATGCCAGATAATCGTCAAGCGAATAGCTATCTGTATACTCGGAGATCACATAGGCATCGCTGATTGTTGTCGCGGAAGATGCCGCTTGGAAATCGAAAACAGGAACAATATGTGGATGGCGCAGAGCCGCAATCGTCTGCATTTCTTGTTGAAAACGGGGAATAAATTCGCCAGGAGTCAGCGTCGTCATACGCACAAAACGCACAGTCACATAGCGGTGTTGCTGCGTATCAAACGCTTTCCATTCCTCATCAACCGCCGTGCTGCTGAGACGTTGCTGTAATTCATAGTGGGTTGGAAGGTATTGGTTGTTGCTCATACGTGACCCTTCTGCACGTTGTGCGCAAAATTTGCATTTGTAGATGAAACGCGCAATATATAAACGGTGCCATTGAATGAGACCCGTAACTATTATCAAATATGTACTTCTAAATGTCAACTTCCTTTGCGATAGTGTGAACAATTTCACACCTTTATGCGGCCTTGCATCTACTTGTACTTTTATATGAGATACTGTAATATGGTTCAGGTAAATTAGTAAGGAAAAGGGGGAAATCATATCATGAAACTCAATCAGGTTATCGCGATTGAAAAAGGAGCCAAAAACAGATGAGACCCGGAGCAGGCGACGCTCTGGGTCTCATCTGTTTTTACCAGGATGAATTTACGTGTATTACTGCGCGAGATCGCTACGGCGGGCGAGCAGTTTGCTCACACGCTCCTCTTGCGCGGCTAACTTCTCGCGCTCCTTCTCGACAACTTCCGCTTTGGCTCTGGTGACAAAGTTTTCGTTTGCCAGCTTGCCTTGTAGACGCGCAATCTCCTGGTGTGCTTGTGCGATCTCTTTGTCGAGCCGCTCCAATTCTTTTGCCAGATCAAGCATGCCCGCCAGTGGCAGGTACACCTCGATTGTGCCTGCCAGCAGACTCACGGCCTGTTGCGGCTTCTGCTCAAGTTCTACGAACAACTGCGGTTTCTCGGTACGGGCCAGGAACTCAATCACGGGAGCCTGCGCGCTGAACATTGCCATCTCGTCGCCCACCGCCATGATGACGGGGATGCGGCGCGCCTGCTCAACGCCCATCTGGTTGCGGGCATCACGGATGCGCGTAATCACTTCCTGTAACAGCGCGAAACGCTGTTCCGCGTCATCGTCCAATGCGCGTTCATTGGTTTTGGGCCAGGAGGCGATAATCAGCGCGCTCGCGGGCCAGCGTTCTTTGTTCGGCTCACCGATGCTGTACAGGTTGTGCCAGACCTCTTCGGTCACGAATGGCATGTAGGGATGCAGCAGGCGCAGGCTGCAATCCAGCACGGCGCGCAGGATGCCAGCCGTGTTGCGCCGCTCCTCCTCACTGCCCTGCATCTGCACTTTCGCGCTCTCCACGTACCAGTCGCAGTAGTCTGACCAGAAGAATTCGTTGATCTGTCGCCCGGCCTCGCCAAGCTGGAAATCTTCGATCAGGTGGGTCGCATTTTGCGTCAGACGTGCCAGTTTGCTCAGTATCCAGCGATCAGCCAGCGTGCGCGGATAAACCTCTTCGATAGCTGGTATGCCACCGCCAATGGCCTCCGTGCTTATGAGCACGAAACGCGAGGCATTCCAGATTTTATTGGCAAAGTTGCGGTTGCCCTCAATGCGCTCCGGCACGAGTTTCATGTCGTTGCCCGGCGTACTGCTGGTTGCCAGCGTGAAGCGCAGGGCATCCGTGCCATACTGGTCCATCACTTCGAGAGGGTCGATGACATTGTTCTTGGACTTGCTCATCTTCTCGCCCTTGGCGTCACGCACCAGCCCATGCAGGTAGATGGTGTGGAAGGGAATCGTGCCCAGGAAGTGAATGCCCGACATGACCATACGCGCCACCCAGAAGAAGATAATGTCATAGCCCGTTTCCATCACCGCCGTTGGATAGTAGCGTTGCAGGTCGGGCGTGTTATCAGGCCAGCCCAGCGTGCTGAACGGCCAGAGCCACGAGCTAAACCACGTATCCAGCACATCCTCGTCCTGGCGAATATTGCTGCTATTACATGCTGTACATGCTGTCACATCCTCGCGACTGACGATCATCTCGCCGCAGTCGTCGCAGTACCAGACGGGAATGCGATGGCCCCACCAGAGCTGACGCGAGATACACCAGTCATGGATGTTTTCCAGCCAGTCCATATACGTCTTGTTGAAGCGTTCCGGCACGATTTTCAGCAAGCCATACTTAACCGCGCCGATAGCTGGCGTGGCAAGTGAGGTCATTTTGACAAACCACTGTTTGGAGATCAGCGGCTCCACGATGGTATCGCAACGCTGGCAGCGACCGAGCGGAACCATGTATTCGTCGATCTTGATGACATTGCCGAGCTGCTTGAGTTCCTCCACGATATTTTTGCGCGCCTCAAAACGGTCTTGCCCTGCGTAGTGATCAGCCTCGTCGGTCATCTTGCCGTCGAAGCCGATGACCTGGATGCGCGGCAGATTGTGGCGCACGCCGATCTCGAAGTCGGTCGGGTCATGCGCGGGTGTGACCTTCACCGCGCCCGTGCCGAACGCGGCATCAACAACATCATCGGCGACAATCGGAATCTCACGCTTCATGATCGGTAGGATAGCGATGCGCCCGATGATGCTGGCATAGCGCGGGTCTTTGGGATTGACGGCGACAGCTGTATCGCCCAGGATGGTCTCCGGGCGCGTGGTGGCGACGCTGATATACTCGGTGGGAGCATCCTCCTGGCCCTCCAACGGCTTGAGTGGGTAGCGTACATAGGTCAGCGTGCCTTGCGTATCGACGTGGTTGACCTCCAGATCAGAAAGCGCGCTCATGCAACGTGGACACCAGTTAATGATGCGCTCACCGCGATAGATCAAGCCTTCTTCATAGAGTCGCACAAAGACCTCGCGCACGGCCTTGGAAAGTCCCTCGTCCAGCGTGAAGCGTTCACGTGACCAATCGCACGACGCGCCGAGGCGGCGATGCTGGTCCTGAATGCGGCTCTTATATTGATAGACCCATTGCCAGACGCGCTCAAGGAAAGCTTCGCGCCCCAGGATATGGCGATCTGTGCCCTCTTTTGCCAATAAGCGTTCGACAACGGTCTGCGTCGCGATGCCCGCGTGATCTTCGCCAGGAACCCACAGCGTATCGTCGCCAAGCATACGGTGATAGCGAATTAAGATATCTTCAGTTGTCGCGGTGATGGCGTGGCCCAGATGCAGCGCGCCTGTCACGTTAGGCGGGGGCATGCTGATAACGAACGATTTGCCAGTTGCCTTTGGATTGGGCTTAAAGTAGCCGCCCTCTTCCCAGAAGCGGTACCATTTGCCCTCGACCGCCTGTGGGTCATATGTAGTGGGGAGCGAGGCGGCGATGCTCTCTGTTTTCTCCTGCTCGATCATATTTCACTCCACTCGAATTGCTCATAAAAAAATCCCTTCCCGTCAAGGACGAGAAAGGACATCACTCGTGGTACCACCTTGTTTCGATCAACGCGCCACTTCTTTCTAATCGCTCTTCTTACATGAAGGCACGTTGAGCCTCATTCGTTGCGCTAACGGGCACACCCGCTGGCATTGGCGCGCTGATCTGATTGCACGATCAACAGCGTTTTGTCCAGAACTCACAGGCGACATTCGGCGATGCACGACCGGGGATGGCTTGCAGCCAGCGACCATCCTTCTCTAGCGGGGCATGAGGGCCTACTCTTCCTGCTCAGCGTTATGATAACGCCATGTATTTATACTTCTGTCTAGTCTAGCGAGTACTGCACGAATTGTCAAGAGGTATTTTTTGCCCCCTTGACAAGCCGAGCAGTCCCTTCATATCATTAAGAGAGAAGGTGTTTTACCCAAAGGAGTTTTATGCTAGTCTATAGGACAAATTCATCCAACACTACTCATCCAACCTCTCGTCCTCGTTCCCGGCGTTCGCGTGCCATTCCTCGCACGCTTGATGAAGATGGCAGTACCACGACCCTGAAGAGGGTCGCATCCGTTCCCTGGTGGGGCGATCTGGCTCCCGCCGCTGCTGTCGAATTACAGCTTCCCCCGTTTGCTGCTGTTGCCCCAGATACCGCTGATATCGTGGTGATTGGTGGCGGCGTGGCTGGTCTGAGTGCTGCTCTCAGTGCGCGCAAGGCTGGTGCGCAGGTCGTGCTGCTCGAACGCGAGACCATGCTTGGCTATGGGGCGACCGGGCGCAACGCGGGCATTCTCAGCGCGGGCGTTAACATGTCCATTCTCGATCTGCCCCCTGAGAGTCCCGAAGCCGCTCTCTGGCCCGAAACCACGCGCTTGCTACTCTCCCTCGCGGAAGAGGCGCGTCGTCCCGATAGCATCCTTTCGGCTCGTCTGACGGGCGCGATCAGTCTGGCGGAGAGCGCGACTGCCGCGTACCATCTGGTGCGCGAAGTGCAGGGGCGCACGCAGGCGGGTCTGCATGCGGAATTGTGGACTCCGCAACAGGTTGAGACCTACACGCAGGGACGGCTCAATACCGCCTCGGTCATGCTGGCGATGTGGCTGCCCGACGAGGGTCGCCTGCATCCGCTCACACTGTTGGCTCATCTGGCGCGTCAGGCTCGTGCTGCTGGCGTGCAGATGTTTGGTCAGGCCCAGGTTGCAGCCTATCAGGAAGAGGAGACCGCTGGTCGGCATGGCTGGCGCGTCACGCTGGCTGATGGCAATACGATTAAGACTGCTGGCCTGATTAGCTCGGTCGGCCCCACAGTAGAAGCCAATGCGCGTATCTACGCCCTCGCCTTCGCGGCGGACCTGCCCGACGACTTCCCGCTCTTCTGGGATGCCTCCCCCTATACGTATGCTGATTACCGACCCGGCAACGGACGCCTCTCGGTCAGCGGGGGACGCTACGGCAAGGCGGGCGTGACGCGCCATGACGCGATCTACTATAAGCGACTTGCCGATGGTGCGCGTAACTGGTTGCCCGAACTGGCTGGTCAGGAACCGCTCTACGAATGGGCCGTCGATCTTGAGGTCACCGCCGAGACCGTCCCTGGTCTGCGTGCGCTGGGCCAGACCGCGCCATCCTTCGCGATTGAAGGACTGGGCGCGCTCGGTGTCCTCCCCGGCATGCTGCTCGGTCAACGCGCCGGCCAGCAGATCGCGCACAGCGTGCAGAGGGTGTGATCTGCATGTTCAACACGTGCATGTGCGAACGGTGACCGCATCCTGTGGTGTAATGCTCTGTCAAGCTTCATTGCACCCTTTTTTGATGAGGCATCTGTTGCATATAGGGTAAAACAGGCGGCCACAAGGGTCAATACCGTTTACATAGGGAGCATTGGTTGGGTTTGGCAGGGCGAGGGCAAGCCTCGCCCCTACCATGATGACGTGTAAAACAGGCAGCGTATCATTGTAGGGGCGACCCTTGCGGTCGTCCTGCTTGCTTTTGTTCTCGCCCTGTTTGCTTACCTTGCCCTCGTTCCTGCTTGTCCCATATTACACGATCTTATTGTATGCAATGCCCCGTCATCGCTTGTCTTTCACTTACTCTGCTCTTCAGCGCGCATACGTTGCAAGGCGGCCAGTTCTTGTTTGCCACGCTCTTCCAACGCCGCTTGCCACGTATCTTTGTGTTGGCGCATCGTCTTAACCAGCGTGTCGGCGACGGCGAGGTTGCGATACCATTTGTGGTTGGCGG
>DAIDJF010000020.1 GCA_027451525.1 Ktedonobacterales bacterium | reverse complement strand
TACCATGCCCATCTCACAGTTTCTGGCTATCTCACCTTTTATCTTCTACGGCATCACTATCGCCGTCATCTACGTCACCATCCAGTACGGAAAAACCATACGCAAAAAGGGTGAGAAAGGAGACAACAGCAGGTGATGAAGAGTAGTAACAGGTAGGGTGAGTAGCAGGCTTGTTATAACAAGTTTTTTGTAAAAGGAGATATTCCAATGACCAATCCATTCACTATTGGCTATGCCTCGCTGAATGACGAAATTAGCGTCGCTTCCTTGCCCATTGAGGGCACCATTCCCAGGTGGCTGGTGGGAACATTGCTGCGCAACGGCCCGGCGAAGTTCGAATTTGAACAGGAAGAGCTATGGCACTGGTTTGACGGACTGGCAATGCTCCATCGCTTCTCGTTTCAGGATGGCAACGTTTCATATGCCAACAAATTCTTGCAGAGCGATGCCAACAAAACCTCGAAGGAGGAAGGCCGCATTACCTTTCCTGTCTTCGCAAGCGATCCCTGTAAAGCATTGTTCAAACATTCGGTGACTGAGATGATGCTAAACCCGAATGTCAGCATCCAGAAGGTATCGGGCGACTTCCTCGCGCTGACGGAAATTCCCCTGCCGATGGCATTTGATCCACACACCCTTGATACGCTGGGTGTTGTCGAATACAAGGATCATCTGACTGGCCAGCACAGTTCGGCGCATCCCCTTTATGATTTCGCCAGCAAAACGATGATCAGCTACATGACCGAATTCGGCCTGGAAAGCACATTTAAGGTTTTCGGTATTAAATCGGGCGAGCATCAACGCACCTTGATCGGCTCTTATCCTGTCGCGGAGCCCTCCTACATTCACAGCTTCAGCATCACCGAGCGTTATGTTGTCATCGCCGAGTATCCCTATCGCGTGGTGCCAGCCAAATTGCTGACAGGTGGGAAATCCTTCATCCAGAACTTTGAATGGCGACCACAAGACCCAACGCTGTTCATCGTTATGAGCAAGCAGGATGGCAGCATTATTGGCCGCTACGAGAGTGAAGCCTTCTTCTCATTCCATCATATCAACGCCTTTGAACGCGCTGGGGAGATCATCGTTGACCTTTCCGCCTACCCAGATACAAAGGTTATTGATGAGAGTAACCTGCCCAATCTGAGAAAAGGGAGAAATGATGGAAAAGACCCCTATACGGCACCTAGCGAATATCGCCGTTACCATCTGCCACTGCATGGCTCGTCTTCCACTGTGACGTATGAACTCATGTCAGAGTACGAGATAGAACTGCCGACAATCAACTATCCACGCAGTAATGCTCATGATTATGGGGTAGCCTATGGTATCAGTTTGGCGCGCAATGCTCCTGTTTTGCTGGCCCATCAACTGGTGCGCGTGGATGTGCATGAGCGTACCTCGAATTTTTGGTCCGCAGAGGGTTGCAATCCCGGTGAGCCGATCTTTGTCCAGGCTCCCGATGCCCGTGCGGAGGACGATGGAGTTGTCCTCTCCGTGGTGTTGAATGCCAACAAAGGTAACTCGTTCCTGCTAGTGCTTGATGCCCATACCTTTGAAGAACTTGGTCGGGCCGAAGTTCCACATCATATTCCCCTGGGCATACACGGGATGTACTTCCCTGAGGTTTAGCCAGACAATGGTTTATGCACGGTGCAGGAGGTAGCGTCAGTTACCGCCTGCACAATGAGATGAGGCATTATGTTGGTGTGAAAAAAGACTGCGGCGCGAGTTTCCCCTAACCCGCCCTCGTCTGTTTGTATAGTCCAGCATATGGTAGTACACAATGCGCAATGCCCGGTACGCTTGTAACAGTGCTGGGCAAAACGGTGAAGGTTCGGTCTCGCCCCAGACCGAAAATTTGGATGAACAGTTTAACAGCCTGTTCTGCTGGGCATGCTCGCTACTATACACGCAAACTACCAACTCGCGCCGCAGTCTGTTTTTGTTTCTTCTATTATAACAGATCGGTTGCCCAGTTTTTGGCCTGGATGGTCGTATCCAGTTCCCTCCGCTGTTGAGCCAATCTGTCGATTTGACGCCGCAACTCGGCGACATCAACAGTAGCAATATTACGAATCTCTGAACGCCCGTAGCGGTCGAGACGCGTGGATGCCGTGTTCGCCAATTGATTGATGATTTCGTGTTGCATGGTAATGATGTCGCGCTGCGCCAGCGCATCAGTGAGCGTCATCTGCTCAGAGAACACTGTCTGAATGTTCGTGCGATTGATGCGAATAATCAACGCGCCAAGCTGAGTGAGCAGGCGATCCAGTTCGCTTAACAGTTCCTGTGGATTTTCGGATGGCTGCTCACCCTCCTGCACCAGCGCGTTCAACTGAAGTCGCTCGCGCAGTTGCTGCACGCGCTTCTGCAAATCTGCCCGTAAAATGAGTGCTTCCGCTAACTTCATGCTTTTCCCCTCGCTGCACCCATAGGTGACTGATCTCAGAACGATCTTACAAGACATATCACATGGTATTTGCGATGTGTCAAGTATACCGAATGGGTGCAGAGCTGTCAAGGGGTATGTACATGAGTTTCGCGTTTCACAACAATGTTGCCATCATCGCCCTGACTGCCTCAATTTCATCCTCATTCACGGTATGTCCCATGTTGGGATAGAGGCGCGCTGTGACAATTGCTCCCAGCCCCTGTAGTATTTTCTCTGATTGCAGCACACGTTCTTTGGGAATATGAAAGTCGCGGTCGCTACAGCCGAGAAAAGCGGGTGTGCCAGCCAGCGAGCCTGCGTAATCGCGTGGCGTATCCTCTGGTCCAATCAGTGCGCCACTCAAGCCCGCAACACCGCCATAGCGAGTCGCGTGACGGGCAGCAAATTCGAGCGAGAGACACGCTCCCTGTGAAAAGCCCAGCAGGATGATCTTCTCTGTCGGGATACCTGCCGCTTTTACCTGCTCTAACACGTTTTCAAGCACGGAGAGCGCGGACGACAGGTATGGCTCGTTGCTGCTCAGAGGAGCCAGAAAGCTGTTGGGATACCATGTGTAATTGGCAGCCTGGGGCGCGATAAAGGCGAAACTGAGTCCATCAAGTTCGGTAGTCAAGGTCAGAATATCCTCGGCACTGGCTCCGCGTCCGTGGACCATAATCATCGCCGCCTGCGCTTTGTCTAATGGCGCGCCTGTTTGTAGCACAGGTTGGCCTCGATGCGGCCCCATGACCGCATCGGTGGTGATCTGAATTGAATTGCTCATGCTTGTGGCTCCGCCGGACTCCAACCTGGAACGGTGATCGGTCGCAGGATGCGCTCAATCTCAGCGCGATTTCTCTCTAACCAGGGCGGCAATTTGAGATTTTGCCCCAATTCGCTCACCGCTTCGTCAACGGTAAAGCCAGGGCCAGCAGTTGCCAGTTCAACGATGTGCCCATCGGGATCGTTGGTGTAGATGCTCTTAAAGTAGATGCGATCAAGCACGGGAGTGACGCGCAGACCAGCCTTTACCAGCCGTTCGCGCCATGCCAGTTGCGACTCTTCATCGGGCACAGCGAAGGCGTAGTGATGCGTCTGACCTGCACCCATGCGCACACGCTGTTCGCGCTCCGGTTTGCGCTCAAAGTAGGTAATCAGCGTGCCGGGACGCCCATCCTCAACGCCCCAGTACCAGTGGGCCGAGTTTGGGTCATCAAAGTTCGAGGTCATCTTGACACGGCGCAAACCAAGCAGTTCGCCCAGAAAGGCGTGTGTGCGCTGAATATCGGTCGCGATGGCCGTGATATGGTGCATACCGCGCTTGAGAGCCATGTCGTCCGTGATCGTCGGAACTGGCTCAGGCCACGTCTCGGCCTTGATGCGCGCCTCGTCGCGGTTATTGACGATCATTTCTGCTGGTGGGTCAATATGCGTGCTTCCCAGTGCGTCTGCTGCCTCGTCAATCGTCCAGCCCGGTCCCAGCGTCGCGATTTCGAGAATTGTGCCGTCGGGATCGTTAAAGTAGATCGACTTGAAGTAGTGGCGATCTAACGGTCCATCGACGGAAAGTCCGAGATTGGTCAGACGGCGTTTCCATTTCAGGAGCGCGTTATAGTCTGGCGCGATCAGCGCGACGTGATGCGTGCCACCAATCCCTGGATGCCCCTTGGGCGCGTGAGGCCACTCGAAAAAGGTGATTGCTGTCCCAGGATGCCCAACCTCGTCGCCAAAGTAGAGATGATAGCTTTCGGGATCGTCAAAGTTGACCGTCTTCTTGACAAAGCGCAGACCGAGCACCTGCGTATAGAAATTCACCGTGCGCTGCGCGTTGGCACTGACGATGCTGATATGATGAAGTCCTTGAATGGGTTTGAGAGAACTCACCGTTTCGCTCCTTGCTGGAACACCTCTGTTCCGCATTAATAGGTTTAGGACTAAACTTATACTCAAAAAAAGATCACTGAATGGCATGGTCCAGTTTGCGTAAGAGTGTGAGCAGTTGCTCAACTTCTTGTGTGGAGAGGGCCGAAAGTTGCTGTACGATCATGGCCTCTTGCGCTGGCACAACCTCGTTATAGAGTTGCTGTCCTGCCTCCGTCAGTGAAAGCACGTTGGTGCGTCCATGCTGGCAACGTTGCAACAGGCCGAGCCGCTCCATGCGGTCAATCAGCTGCGAGATATTGCCCTTTGTGACCAGCAGGCGATCAGCCAGTTCTTGCTGCGTGATGCCGTTGGCAGAGCCGACCTGCGTAAGTACATCGAACTGTGCCACATTCAGATTCCAGGGGCGCAGATGCACAACGGAGGCGCGGTCAATCTTCTGATACACCCGTGCTAACCGTAGCCATGTTAAAATCATCATGCGGCGCATCTCTGCACTCCTTTCTCTCTCTGATGAAAGTTTAGCACTAAACTGTGAGAATGTCAAGAGGGGCTGTGTGTTCGTGTGAATGTCTGTCAGATAAGTTCATAGTGCTGTTTGAAACATTGAACATCATCGTGGAACTGATTGAGTATGTTTTCGCTGGCTTGTAAGCGCTGACGAATAATTACAAAGCCATTCTCGCCTCACTTCGTATAGTCAAAAGGGTAAACGTTGCCATAACTGCGAAAAGTTGCACCTGTCTCCTCTATTGCTGGTTGAAACTCTTCCAAAGAGTAGCAGATAATCTGTTCACCTTGTCGTATCAGTTCGGTGACGAGCGGAAGCGAGGGATTTGTATGCCCCATTCAGGTATGCCAAAGAAAAGAGCTTGAGCCATACGAAACTTCTGCTATCAGAACAAGATATATAGTGGGCTTGCTAGCGATCATGCGTTTCTTGGGCGAGTGAAGCTATCTGGACAATACGCTTTAGCTGGTGGAAGTTGTCAATCGTATGTCCATTAGCGCAGATGATCTCAACATGGACCTCCTGACCACAATCTGCATCAACGGTTGTTGCTGCGAGAATCGATGGGTCCGGCATATAGCGGTCTCCCCACTGAATCAGTGCCAGGAGTGCAGGTAGCAGATCACGGCCTTTGCCCGTCAACTGATACTCATAGCGCGTGCGCCGTCCTTCTTCTTTGTATGGCACTTGCTCAAGTATCTCATGAGTGACTAGCCGTGTCAGGCGGTTACTCAGAATATTGCTGGCGATCCCCAGATGTTCTCGCATCTCGTCGAAGCGACGCACACCGGTGAATGCCTCGCTCAGCACACATAAGCTCCAACGGTCTCCAATTACTGCCAGCGCGTTGTGAATGGAATTATGTTCAAGCGAGCTTGCTGTTGAGTATGTTACATTGTCCATGCTATCAGTATACCAAGTTCTTCCGCGCGCGACAATCTTTCTTATCCTTCATTCTTCCATTATATTGACTTGCAAAATGCAATCCAATATGTTATATTGTTGTTGGGTTTCATTCTGAAATCTAGATGGAGAAGGAGCACTTGTATGTGGTCATTTGAATATACTAAAAGCACTACTGCAACGCCAGAGCAGATCTGGGCCTACTATGCTGATTCGACTACAGCCCCCTTGTGGGACCCACTGGTGGCAGAAATACAGATGAATGGGCCGTTTGTAACGAGTACAACGGGTGTCAATAAAGCGTCTAATGGTCAGAAAGTGAAATTTGTCCTCACGGAGGTAACGCCCTTTAGCAGTTATACCGAGGTGAATCAGCTACCATTTGCACAAATTGTGTGGACACATCGTGTGACGCCGACATCTGCAGGCTGTACATTTACACACGGTGTGCTTATTAGTGGGCCTTTATCCTGGCTCTATACCTTGTTGCTTGGAAAGAGTTTCAAACAAGGAATGCCTATCGCGTCAAATAATCTGGCGCGTTTTGCTGAAGCTGGGCCTCCACCATCGCAGAAGCAATAATCACTCCGCCGCCTGTTCCAGCGCATGCGCAAAGGCGTCTATGCTGGCAAAACGTTTCCTGGGGTCTTTTGTCAAGGCCTTCATGATGACCTGCTCGACTTTAGGTGGGAGCGAAGGGACTTTGGGGAGCAGTGATTCAGGTTGTTCTGTGCGGTGCTGGTAGCCAAGTTGCCAGAATGTTCCCTGATGAAAGGGCGGTTTGCCGCTCAGCCATTCGTAGACGACGATTGCCAGAGCATACTGGTCGCTGGTCGCCAGCGAGTCGCCGCGAAATTGTTCAGGAGCCATGTAGATTGGTGTGCCTGTGACATTCTGTGAATGGTGAATGGTAGCCTCTGTCAATGTGGAAAGGCCGAAATCGCTCAGCAAGATCATATCGCGTGGACCAATCAACATATTTTCTGGCTTCACATCGCGGTGCAAGATACGTTGATTATGGGCATATTGGAGCGCGTCGGCAATCTGGCGTACATATGGAAGAATGGTGCTGAGGGGCAGTACAGTGTTTTTAGGGTGACGATCACGCAGCGTGCCTGTTGCCATATCCATCACGAAGTAGGGCGTGTCGTGATCAATACCGAAATCGAGCAATTGAATGATATTGGGATGTCCCAGGTTAGCGACGGTGCGTGCCTCGTTCTCAAAACGTTGTCTATCATCTTCTTCCAGACGTGTGCGTAGAATTTTGAGGACCACGTTTGTATTCATGAACGTATGCCGACACTGATAGACATCGGCAAAGCCGCCGCGCCCCACGCGCTTGATGATCTGGTAACTGCCAATCTGCTCACCTAGGCGGTCCTGATCCTGATCTGCCTCTCTGCTCTTTTCTGTTGGCATAATGCTGGCATACTCTAACGCGGAGGCAAATGCTTCGATATCAGGGAAACGTTGCTGCGGGTCATTCGCCAATGCTTTCATGATGACAGTTTCTGTGGCTGGTGGCAGATCTGGACGTAAGGCAAGTAGTGGCTGTGGTAATGTAGTGCGGCGTGTTGCCAGCATTGCCGCCGTCGATGCCAGTTTATATGGGGGTTTCCCGGTCAGCCACTCGTAGGCGATACTTGCCAGGGCGTACTGATCGCTGGCTGGAACGGTATGACCTGCCAGTGTCTCCAGTGCTACGTGTGGACCGGGATTGCCTACTGGCTGCTCTCGCTGCTCCTGGCGCAAAATATAGCTATCAATGCCGCCGATGAGCACCTTATCTTCTTTATCGAGTAGCAAGTTACTGATCAATCCAATCCCCAGCACGATATTATTATCATGGAGGAATTGTAAACCCGCCGCAACCTGTTTGACATAGCTGATAACAGTGGGTAGTGCAAGGTGTTGATCGCGAATCTGTTGGAGAAGGATAAAGTGTTTGAGATTGCCCTTCGCTGCATATTCCATGACCAGAAACGGAAGGTCATTCTGAATGTCAGCATTGAGAATGCGCACAAGTGAGGGATGGATAAGAGGAGCTAAACGGCGTATGCTACGTCTGAAACTCTCCATATTTGTTGTCGTGTCGAGAACCTTAATGACCGCTTTTGTGCCGATGCGCGTGTGTTCGCCGAGATAAATATGGCTTGTGTTACCACGTGTCAGTAAGGTGGTTAGACGATAATTGCTGATAATTTGTCCAAGCATTTCCTCTGGTCTCATCTTCTTTTTGGGAGCTGGTGGTGGCTGAATGGCATGTTCCAATACATCAGCAAATACCTCTATACGCTCAAAACGCTGTTGTGGATCTTTCGCAAGTCCTTTCATAACAACGGCTTCAATGGCGGCAGTGATCGTTGGATTTTGTTCCCGCAAAGGAATTGGTGAACTGTTATAGATCTGGTAGGCGAGCGCGATCGCATCATGATTTATTCCTGTAATACGAAATGGCAGTGAGCCGCAGAGCCATTCATAAATAATTACGGCGAGGGCATATTGGTCGCTGGCCTCTTGCGATTTGCCTGCAAACTGTTCAGGTGCTATGTACATGATATGGTCGGTATTGGCCTGTGACATATTTTTAGAGGGTGTATCAGTTGTGGTAGCCTTGTAGACCTGATCTTCAAATCCACTGAGCACCAGTCTCCCATCGGGGGTGAGAAACATCTTGCCAGGTTTGAGAGCTTTATGGAGGATGTAGTTATTATGTGCATGTTGTAGTGCTGCTGCCACCTGTTTCACATACGGCAGGAGTGTTGTGGGGGATACTGTCGTCCCGATTGGGTATTTTTGCCGTAGGGTTTCTGCGCCTAAATAATCCATGATAAGGTAGATTATTTCGTCCTGTATAAAGATATCAAGCATGTTCATAATATTTGGATGATGTAAATGTGCGAAATGCCTCTGGAGTTTTTCAAGCGTCCAATGTCCAGTTTCCCACTCCCAACTTTCTATGACCTCGATAGTCACATTTCCCTGCGGTGATGTCCCAAGATAGATTTTGCCAGTATTTGCAATTTTGCCGCCAAGATATCTTGTGATGGAGTATTTTCCAATCCGTCGTCCGATATATCGTTCAAAGGATGAATTCATCTGCTTGATCCTGTCTTACACTGCACTGCTATATATCATTCTTGCTGAGACACTATTATACAATTTTCATCGCTTCTAGTAAAGGGCGTCATAGTAAAAGAGAAACCATTTTAGGCTATTATAGTGGAAATGTATATTTGATATACTATATCAGGTTCAGGACAAAATTTTAGTCAGGGTGGCTGCGATAGAGCACATCTTTGTGTCACCTTGACAATACCCTGTCCTATACAGCAAGATACAGGAAATAGCGTGTTATCAAACTAGATATTTTAGCGACAGAGGAAGAGAGCTATGACCACTATCGATACCGAGAGAGCAGTGACATTCGAGCGGCAAGAGGGACATCCGCGCAATCCCGGTATGCCACTCGATCTGGACTGGCTGCATCAGGTGCATATTAACCGTAGCGCGGTCGAGCGGCGTGCCGCCACGCTATCCACGCGCCGTACCGTCAAGAAGGAATGGCAGGCGGCATGGCTGTTGCGCGCAATGACCTGTATTGATCTGACGACGTTGGCGGGCGATGATACTCCTGGCAACGTCAAACGTCTGTGTGCCAAGGCGCGCCAACCCGTGCGTCATGAGCTACTAGAAGCAATCGGCGCAGGCTCACTTCCTCTGACGGTCGGCGCGGTCTGCGTCTATCACAATCTCATTCCTATAGCCATAGGGTCTTTGCGTGGATCGGGTGTCCCCGTTGCCGCCGTTTCAACGGGCTTTCCCGCTGGTCAAAATCCTTTTGAGATGAAACTGGGCGAGATCGAAGCATCCGTGCGGGCGGGAGCGCAAGAGATCGATATCGTCATCTCGCGCGCGCACGTGCTGACTGGTAACTGGCAGGCACTCTATGACGAGATCAGAGCGTTTCGTGCGGCCTGCGGCGAGGCGCACATGAAGACGATTCTGGCAACGCACGAATTGGCGACCTTGCGCAACGTGGTGATGGCGAGTCTGGTCTGCATGATGGCGGGTGCTGATTTTATCAAGACCTCGACAGGCAAAGAGGCGGTCAACGCAATCCTGCCTGTAGGACTGGTGATGGTGCGCGCCATTCGTGAATACGCGGAGCGCACGGGCTACAAGATTGGTTTCAAGCCTGCTGGTGGCATTCGCACTGCCAAAGAGTCGCTCGACTGGCTGATGTTGATGAAAGAAGAACTGGGCAATGAGTGGGTGCATAACAGCCTGTTCCGTATTGGTGCGAGCGGTCTGCTTGCCGATATCGAACGCCAACTCTCACATTATGCCACTGGTCATTATGCGGCAGCGCACCACAACCCGATGGCGTAGGAAGGATGAATGCTGATGAGCGTTATGGATATTTTCGAGACGATGGAATATGGTCCCGCCCCAGAGGCCGCCGCACCCGCGCTGGCATGGCTCAAGGAGCGGCAACCGTTTGGCCTGTTTATCAACAATCAGTGGCTTCGACCAGATGGCGACCGCTATCAGGCGAGCGTCAACCCCGCGACTGGCAACGTATTGGCACTGGTGACCGCTGCCAGCAGTGCTGATGTCGATGCGGCAGTGGCTGCTGCACGCGCGGCTTTTCAGTCTTGGAGCAAGACGCCAGGGCATGTGCGCGCGCGCCATCTCTACGCTATTGCGCGCCATCTTCAGAAACATGCGCGCTTGCTCTCCGTGCTGGAATCGCTCGACAATGGCAAGCCCATTCGCGAGACGCGCGATCTGGATATTCCGCTCGTTGCGCGTCACTTCTACTATCATGCGGGTTGGGCACAACTGATGGCTTCAGAACTTCCTGGCTACGCGCCCGTTGGCGTCGTGGGTCAGATTATCCCCTGGAATTTTCCCTTACTCATGCTGGCCTGGAAAATTGCTCCCGCCCTGGCAATGGGCAATACCGTTGTGCTAAAACCCGCCAGTTACACGCCGTTGACTGCCCTCAAATTTGCCGAGATTGTCGAGGAGATCGGTTTACCGCCAGGGGTGGTCAATATCATCACGGGCAGCGCGGCAACCGTCGGCGAAGCTCTTGTGCGCCATCCCGATGTCAACAAGATCGCCTTCACGGGTTCAACCGAGGTGGGACGCAATATCAGGCGCGCAACGGCTGGCTCTGGCAAGAAACTCTCGCTCGAACTTGGTGGTAAGTCGCCTTTTATCGTCTTTGATGATGCTGATCTGGATAGCGTGGTCGAAGGCGTGGTCGATGCGATCTGGTTCAATCAGGGCGAAGTCTGTTGCGCAGGTTCGCGTCTGCTCGTGCAGGAAAATATCGCTGAACGTTTGATCGCGAAACTGCGTGTGCGCATGGAGCGCATGCGTGTGGGCGACCCACTGGACAAAGCAATTGATATGGGGGCAATTGTCTCATCCGCACAGTTAGAGACCATTCAGCAGTTAGTCGAACAAGGTGTCGCTGAGGGAGCGCACCTCTGGCAGCCCTCGTGGCGTTGTCCAACGGATGGCTGGTTTTATCCGCCAACGCTGCTCACCGACGTTTCGCCTGCTACAACAGTCGCGCAGGTTGAGATCTTTGGTCCAGTGTTGGTCACAATGACCTTCCGCACGCCTGCTGAAGCGGTCGCGCTGGCGAATAATACGCGCTACGGTCTGGCGGCGAGTGTGTGGAGCGAGAATATCAATCTCGCGCTTGATATCGCTCCTAAACTCAAGGCAGGAACGGTATGGGTGAACAGCACCAACGTTTTTGATGCCTCTAGTGGCTTTGGTGGCTATCGCGAAAGCGGGTATGGACGCGAAGGGGGCAAAGAAGGTCTGTATGAGTATGTGCATCTGGCATGGGAGCTGCCCTCCGTAATAGAAAAAAATCCTATAGGCGAAGAAGCTCATGGGATAGATCAAGCCACTAGCGCGTATAGTGAGCATGTCGCATCGGTTGCTTCTTCTGATCTGCTCTCGTTTGATCTAAATGTGATATCCAATGGCAACACGCAGCGCGAAGAGTATGCGCAGTTCAATGCATATGTCTCGCAATTGCCTGCGATTGACCGCACGCCCAAGCTGTTCATCAAAGGTAAACAGGTGCGTCCCGACTCTGGTTATAGTCGTGATGTCTACGCCCCCGATGGTCGTACAATTGGTCAGGTCGGCGAGGGGAATCGCAAGGATATTCGCAATGCCGTCGAGGCCGCCCATGCTGCAACTGGTTGGGCAAACACTTCGGCTCACAATCGCGCACAAATTCTCTATTATCTCGCCGAAAATCTGGCGGTTCGTCAGGATGAATTTGTGCGCAGAATCGTGCAACAAACGGGCTGTCAGCATGTAGATGCCGTTAGGGAGGTGGAGACGGCTCTTTCGCGCTTGTTTAGCTATGCTGCGTGGACTGACAAATATGAGGGGAGCGTGCATCGTCCACCTATGCGCGGTGTTGTGCTGGCTCTGCCTGAAGCAATTGGGGTTATCGGTATGGCCTGTCCCGACGAATATCCGCTACTCGGTTTTATCTCGCTTATTGCGCCCGCGCTGGCAATGGGCAATACGGTTGTCGTCATTCCATCGCCGCAGGCACCCCTTAGCGCAACCGACCTGTATCAGGTCTTGGAGACCTCAGATGTGCCCGCAGGAGTTGTTAATATCGTGACTGGTGAGCGCGAAACTTTAAGTCAGGTATTGGCTGAACATGACGATGTAGACGCCATGTGGTACTTTGGTGAGGCTGATGGCGCGCGCCGTGTTGAACTGGCCTCCGCTGGCAATATGAAACGCACCTGGGTTAGCAATGGGCATCAGCGTAACTGGCTCGATATCGTGCAAGGAGAAGGCCAGGAGTTTCTACGTGCGTCTACGCAAGTCAAGAACATCTGGATTCCCTATGGAGAATAGCCGTTATCATCTTTTTTAGCAAAAGATGACAGCGTGCAATGCATATGCAGATCTGGTAACTGGCAATGGAAAAGAGTGTGCACGAGAACCGTCTCAGGTCTGGTGTACAGTGTTGCTCAAAGTGCAAACACTATATCGCCCGCCTGGATCAATGCGTTCTTCTGCCCTGCAGCGAGGGTCGCATAGAACCCACGCATCCCATAATGGAGAAACTGCAAGGTTTCTTTGACTAGCTTATTGTCTGGCTGCGGGGCAGACACATCACCACCCTGGAGCGCGAAGTGGCTAAAAGCAACGCAAGGTGGGGCCGGTTCTATCTCTGTAAGATAGATAATCTCGTGCGTCACCTGGGACTCTATCTGCAGTCCGTGCCGTAGGTCGGCAGGCGAGAATATCTGTGTCGCCGTGATGAAGATATTCTCGCCGCCAATGCCATCTAGAATATGTGTGCCAAAGCGGGCACGCATCTCACGGTAGTGGCTGCTAAAACCGAGGCAGATACCATTTTCTTCGCGAAACTTCGAGTATGGGTGTGCGGCGTTATGGACATCCATGATTTGATATCCACTGTCATCAATACCGATCACTCCTGTAGGCGTAAGAAGCAACTGGGGCACAACCTGCAACGGTGCAGGATTATAGTATTGTTGCATGTTATGCCTGATTTTTAGTGACGAGCGCTGTACTTGTACCTGCTGAATCTGCCCAATGATCTGCATAACGTGTTCCTTCCTGCGGGATAGTATAGGTACCTACCAGATATGGACATGCGTGAGTTCCCTGTTTTTAAGTTTCTGACATGTGAGATCATAGGTGTCCATCTTAATAACGTTCTCTATGTCAGTTATTAAGATGGACACTAGATAGAACATCTACCGATCTATATATCTCTAATTGTGCGAATACCATTTATACTATTTTCCGACCACATAGCGCAACTGTTTTACAACCTGCTCCAGTTGCGTAGCCGCATCTGTTGCGGATGTCGCGCCTAATGCCAGTTGTTCCGTCACCTGCGTAGCGACTTTTAGCGCGGTCGAGAGCTTCTGGTTACTGGTATGTTGGTATTGGGCGGCCTGCTCAATATATTGGGTGGCGGCTACTATGCGCTCTAGCAAGGCGTAGACTCGTCTTTCATCCATTGCGTGCCAGTTTTGGGCTAATTCTTTGCTAATATCTTTTAATTGGTTTGTTGCAACCTGCGTTGCTTCAGTGTAGTATTGCACGGATTGTAAACCAACCTGTGACGAGTCTACTACCCACATCTGTTCCGCCGAAGCATCTCTCTGGCGTGTTGCCAGCGCACTCAACGCCTGGCTGCTATTGCGTAGCGAATCCACCGAATCGAGGATGGGCTGAGTAACGCGCCGTCCGAGGATTAAACCGCCGAGTGCGGCCAGTACAAGAATAGCGAACGCGATAAGGAGCGTAAAGAAGAGCTGATTGTTAGCGACGGCGGTGACAGTGTTAACTGGGCTAAGCGCAAAGTAAGTCCAGGGAACAACCGAAGTAGCTTGCGCCGCAACCTGAAATGGCTCATTCTTGCCGGTTGGCTGTGTTTGAAACGCTGTTGGCGTGCCTAAATTGAGCTTACTGGCAAGTGCCCGATCGGTAATCACGGGTACAGCTTCTGTGGAACCGTAGCGTTGTTCTTGACTGATAAGTTGTTGTTGGGTGGCTGTAAGATGCTGCACGCTAGTAAAAAGATTGTTAGAGCTGCTATCGGCGATGCGCACGCCCTCGTTATTCAGGATGAAGGCATAGCTTCCCTGTCCATTATGAATATCATCGTGGACGATATTCCAGATGTAGTCGAGCTTGAGATCGGCGCGGATAAAGCCCAAGAAGGTATGCGTTGTCGCGTCAACAATTGGTGAGTAGATATTTACCGATGCTTCATGTGTAGCAGGGGAATAGTAGACGGGAGAAATGAAGGTTTTGCCTGCTTGTACGGCCTGCAAATCTTCTTGTGGCACGATTGTTTTACCATGTAACGCTGGTTTTGTCGGGTAGAATAAGCGCAAATTGCCTTGCGGATCAAACATCGACCACGTGGTATAGTGTTTGTCACGAAAAGCACCTGCGCCCAGGGCATACGTAGCATGGATAGCCAGGCTTTGATAGCCAATGGAACCGGGTTGAGCAGCGAGAAAGGTTTGGACAGATGGGACCTGTCCTAATGTTTGCGCATCAAGCATGCGCTCGTTAAAGTAGGTGTCAATTAATTGTACACGTGTTTTCACGTCGCTTGCCATAGCGGTGTTGGCTTGAGCGATGAGGGCTGGGCGTGCCTGCAATTCGCTGATGACGAGCGTAATGAGCAGTGGCACAATAGCGGCTATAACGAGCAGTACGGAAAAACGTACGGAGAGGGAGAACCGCCTCCGTTGTAGAGGGGCCAACTCTTTTCGCGCCATGAGAATAAACCATCCTTTGATAGGTATTATGAATGGAGAACACCAATATACTCAAGATCGTACAGCAATTTCTGTACCTCTTCCGGTTTTCTTCCAATGAGACGAACCAGTTCAGGCAAGGAGCGATGTCCGTCAACAAGCAGAAACAGATGCCGATGTGTACGTGAAAGCCCGGCCTGTGCCAGGCGGCGTTGGGCCTCGTCAATTGGGCAAGTGCGATAAGGAATGCGCATTGCTGGTGAAGGCGTTCCTTGTGAGTTGTTAAGTTGTTGTGAGGGGCGCACTGGAGAAGGTGGAGCAGAAAGAGGTGGGAATTTCTCTTGTGAAGGCGCACCCTTTGGCGTGTGGGGCAAGGCCGAAAGCGGCCCTGTCAGGCGTTCCGGTTCTGTGGGCGTAAAGGTAAAGCGGCATGCATTCCATGTATTGAGCCAGACCAACGCCGCCTGGCTAGAGCGTGTTCCACTACTGGCATGGGTGATTTGCCCCTGCATAAAAGTAATGGAGCCTGTTTCCAGTTTAGTTCCTTCTCCTCGTTCAACCTGTAATATACCTGTTTTACGTCCGAGTTGGATAACCTGGATAACATTGGCAAGTTTATCGGTCGCGATTCCTCGCTGCTCTGACATGAACATGCTACTCCGTCTCTGGACGAAATGTGGCAACTATCATCTTATTCTATTGCCTGTTGTTGCTTTAATAAGATTGGGCTATGAAAGCATATCACAAAGCAAAATACTTGACAAATACCTGTTGTAGTTAGCCCAATATGGCTAATCGCATTTCAGAAAATGTCTTTTCTGTTCAAAAAGTTGCTCTTAGCATACACGTGGCAGAATGTTCGTTGGTACCGCCTTCTGGCTTTTCGATATGTAAACATGCGATAATAAGCCGAAGTTGTGTTTTGCTATGCATATACTCTTCTATAGAGCTTGTACCCATGTGCCACTCATGCTATACTGCATGAATGCATCGAGAACGGTTTAGTCATCTGTAGTAGGGAGCTATCGTCGATGGAGTCTCGGAACCTCTCTCAACCATTGGGTTCGCAGCCAGGTATGAGAGGGCAGGGCGAAAAAGGGGCGCAACCGGAGCTATTATCTGTCAACGAGTTAGCTCGTTGTTGCGCGGAAGAGACAAATAAATTTCTCAAGCAGAATGCCTCAAATGATCGCTACTGTCTTGAGCTGTTTCGGCGCGCGATTATGAAGCGCGACGAGGATGCCTGGGCTTGTATTTATCAACAGTATGCGCCGCTCGTATTGACCTGGGTGACACAGCACCAGAGTGTTGCCCCATTGCTTGGTCATGAAGGGAGCGGACCGCTAGTCAATGCCGCGTTTGCAAAGTTCGCGCAGGCGTTAACCCCCACCAAGATGCAAAACTTTGATTCGTTGGCGGCTATCTTAAAATATCTAAAAATGTGCGTGCATAGCGTTGTTGCTGACGAAGTGCGTTCGCGTCAGTCGCGCCAATACGAGGAAACGATAGAACTTATTGAGCAAGAGCCTGCTACTGATGATCCCGCCGATGATGTCGTATCGAGCATTTCTGCGCAAGGGCTGTGGCAGGTTATTCAGGAAGAGCTTAACGGCGAGGACGAGCGCGTTTTAATTTACCTTGCCTATGTACATGGTATGAAACCTAGTGAAATTAGTGGTCAGCATCGCCGTCTCTTTCCAACTGTAGATGATGTCTACCGCATTAAACGCAATGTGTTGGAGCGTTTGCGGCGTAATCGCCGTTTGCAAAACCTGTTTCGTTACCAGTAGCCATACTAAAGAAAAGCTATATGCGGCAGAGGATGCTAAAATAGCTGGAAGCCTCGTTTATTCAAATAAAGAAATCAATGGTTCCCAGGCAACAGGTAACAGGTGCGGCTAGTGACATGGGGAGAGTTGCTGAACGCTTCTGACGCTCAACCTGGGCTATGTTATTGGCTAGCATAGTTTAGTGGACCAGTATCCTAAGTTTAACTAAAGGAAACGCTCATGGAGTGTAGTGAACCGGGGGCTATTCGCGATGAAGAGCTACTCGCCTATCTGGGGGGAGAAAAGGTACGACCCGCAGTCGGGCAGCACCTTGCGGGCTGCCAGTATTGCGCGTCTCGATTAGCGGCTTATCAGCGAATGGACCAAAAATTAACTAAAACGCTATATAGATGGGATTGCCCACCGAATCAGCAGCTTGGCGAATATCAATTGGGTTTGTTAAGCAAGATAGAGATGGTGACGGTGCAACAGCATCTCAGCACATGTGTGTTGTGTACTGCTGAAGTTGCCGCCCTCAACCAATTTCTTGCCAATGATCCGATGTTGGCTGAGCCGGTTACGTTGCCGCAGGTACGGGTTGCTGTTCGTCCCGCCACAAATAACCATCGTCCTGTTCAAGAGGCGAAGCGCGTATTGGAACAGTTGGTTGAGCAGTCACAGGAAGGCATGCGGCGCATTGTCGCAATGCTCATCCCGCCAGCACCGCGTCTGGGTGTTGTACGTGGCGCAGAGGCGCAGACATCGTCCTGGCCGCGCAAATATGCGGCTGAAAATATGCAAATCTCGCTGCAACTTGCCAGCGGACTGCATCGTCATGATGCCTTGCAGCTTATTGGTTTTGTGACACGTGACGGTGCCAGCTTGCAGGCATTAGAAGGTACGCCTGTGCGACTGTCATCCACTGCACAAGCAGTATATCTGCAAAACATTGATGACCTGGGCAATTTCGTCTTTCCTACCGTCGAACCTGCAACCTATACACTAGAGATGCAGTTCCCCGAAGGTATGGTCGTGATTGAGCAGATTGCGGTAACGGCTGAGGAATAGAGAGGGCGTGAGACTCCGCGTCCTCTCCCGACGTATGCACATGAAAAAAAGTTTCAATGACGCCTCAAGAATTTGTTGCTCAGCTCCAAACAATGGACGAGGAGCGTGGGAAGCGTCTCCTCCAGGGAATGGTTATCCATCTGGCGGAAGACGAGTGTGATACTCTTGTCCATTACCTCAAAAAAGCAGCAGACCGAAGTTGGATCAGTGATGTCTCACAGTCCTTCAAACTTTCTGGTTTGCTGCTCTATGTTGCTGACTTAACGCATAACAGATATTACTATGCACAAGGACTGATGGCGCGGGGTGACGCCCTACGGCGTATGAATCGCGATGAGGATGCACTCCCGTTTCTTGATGCAGCGGGTGAGGAATTTCTGGCGATTCATGATGAGGTGAGTTGGGCACGCACACGCGTTGGGCGCGTCAGTGCTTGTTTGCGGCTCAATCGCACGAGCGAAGCTTTGCGTGATGCCGAAGCAGCTTATACCATTTTTATGCGTCACAAAAAACTATTGCGCGCCGGACAGATCGACGCGAATGCCGCGATTATTAATTATGATCTTGGTCATTACGATCAGGCCCTTCGCCTCTTTGATCGGGCTATCGAGAGCTATCAACGCTATGAGGGGAATGCGGAGCTACATATAGCCCGTGCTAAAGGTAATAAAGCCCTGACGTTGGCGGCACAGGGGCGTTTGCGTGAAGCGATTGGTCTGCATGAAGAGGCGCGTGCTACATTTGTTGCGCATGGCGAGCGTGAGGAAATATCCGTGGCTCGTGAAGACCTCAATATAGCCGAGTGCTACGCCACACTTGGTCACTACAGCTATGCTCTACGGCTCTTCAATCAGAGCCGTGCCCTTTTTCTCAAACATCACGTGGACTCCTCAGCGGCTGAAGTCGCGCAGCAGATGTGTCTGTGCCAGATTCGGCTTAACCGTATTCGTGAAGCGTATGACCTGGCAAGTGAAACCGTGCGTTATTTTCGTACCGTACCTGGGCAACGCGATAATCTGGCGCGCTCGTTGATGCATCAGGCGGTGGCGGCTACTTTGGATGGCGATTTCCACGATGCAGAGGAGATGTTACAGGAGGCCAGCGATCTGTTGGAGGGGCTTGGTATTGTGCGTCTGGCTGCTTTGGCGCGTTTGCATCGAGCCGAATTGTACTTCGCGGACAAACAGCTAGAGATGAGCAAGCGGGAGGCGCAACATGTCGCCGATATCTTCGCGGCGCAGGAAGATTTACCCCAGCTTGCACGTGCCATGCTTTTGCAAGCTCGTCTTGCCGCTGCAATGGGCAATAGTGTTACCGCGCAGGAGTTATGCAATAATTCCCTTGATATCGCACGTGGTCAAGAATTGCTCGATCTGAAATATCGGTGCGAGGACTTCCTGGGTCAGTTAGCTGAGCAGCGTGGCGATTCGGATGCTGCCGCTCGCTACTATGAGCGCGCCATTCACGGCATTGACGAGGTGCAGAGCCGTCTTGTATTGGACGAGCGTACCAGTTTTCTCGAGGACAAAGGTGGCCTCTATCAGCGTGCAATCACATTGGCTCTTAAACGCGGTCAAGCTGAACAGGCTCTTACCTATGTCGAGAAGGCCAAGTCACGTGTCCTGGGCGATTATCTACGCAACAATATTGACATCCGTTTGCGGGCTGGTGATAAGGCGGGCGAGGCCATTCTAGGCGATCTCTCACGTCTGCGTGAGGAGTTGGCGTGGTTTAGTTCGATAGTCTATGAGACAGAGCAAGAGGTCAATCTCAGCGATACTGCTATTATGCGTTTACGCAGTACAGCCCCAGAGCAAGCTCGACAGGAGATGCAGAGTCGAGAGCGGCAAATTGAACGTTTGCTGGAACAGATGCAGGTGCGCTCAGTGGGCGATCTGGTTGCGCGTCAGCGCATACAAGCTACCAATACCGATGTCTCCGCATTCTGGTCCACGCTGGAACATAAAACGCTGCTGCTCGAATACTATCTGAGTGAACAGGATATCCATCTCTTCTTGCTCTCGCGCTCCGGCATTGAGGTCCATACTATTATGGGGGCTGTGCCACGTTTGGAACGCCTGATGTCGCTCTGGCAGGCAAACCTCGACCTGGCCGCGCAAGCTGCTGGTTTACGGGATCGTGCCAGTGTTCGTGCGGGATTCAATGTTGGGCTGCAGGAGAATAGTCTTGGCCTCTTGCAACGCTTACACGCGCTCCTGCTAGAGCCTGTTGCTCATCGTCTGGCAGATTGTGAGCATCTGATTGTTGTACCTTATGGTGTGCTACACTATCTCCCTTTCCATTGCCTGTTTGATGGCGTGCAATTTATGATTGAGCAGTTTGATGTCTCGTATCTGCCGAGTGCGTCTCTGCTTGATATCTGCCGTCAACGGGGGCAACGTGTTATGATGAAAGGGACACCATTTACGCACTCACTCGTGTTAGGTCATTCAGATGGTGGGCGATTAGCCTTTGCTGTACAAGAAGCACAGGGCGTTGCGCAACAACTTGGAACTACGCCCGTGCTGGATGAGGCGGCAACTACGTCGCTTCTCTGGGAGCATGGAGCGCGCAGTCCCATTGTGCATATTGCGGCGCATGGTCTCTTCCGCCTGGATGCCCCAAATTTTTCGCATATTCAGCTAGCGGATCGCTCGCTGAATGCGATTGAGGTCTTTAACCTCAATCTCAATGCCTGTTCTCTGGTCACGTTAAGCGCGTGTGAGACAGGACGTGCCGTCGTGCGTGGCGTTGATGAAGTGATTGGCCTGGGACGCGGTTTCTTCTATGCAGGGGCGGCCTCACTGTTGCCTACGCTTTGGAAGGTGGATGATGCCAGCAGTGCCGAACTGATGTCGATGTTTTATCAAGCCCTGTTGGCTCGGCAGACAAAAGCGGCTGCCTTAGCCAGCGCGCAGCGCGCGTTTATTGCGCGTGCGCGTACTTCTGTCCATCCGTACCGTGTGCATCCCTATTTTTGGGGAGCGTTCCACCTGATTGGCGACTATGGCGCGCTCTCCTAACCGCAAGTGATATGCGGAGAGAGGCATGTCTATGCGCTATCTGCTACCTGAGTATGTGTATACCGCCGAGGGTTTACGCCGCGATCTTGCTATTGCTCTTGATGAACAAGGCGATATTGTCTCTATTACGCCGCGCTCTTCACAGGCTGTAGAGGCGGGAGAACTGCTGAATGGGATGGCCCTGTTGCCTGGGTTCGTCAATGTTCATAGTCATGTCTTTCAGCGTGCTTTGCGTGGTCATACGCATCGTCCACTCTCGCGCCAGGACACGTTTTGGACATGGCGGAGAGCCATGTATGCTGAGGCACAACGCCTCACCCCTGATTCGCTGTATGCGATAGCCCAACATACCTACCGTGAGATGTTGGCGGCTGGCTATACCACTGTGGGCGAGTTTCATTATGTCCATCATCAAGCGTATGGGCAACCTTATAGTATGCCAAATGCGATGGCGGAGGCACTGCTCGCGGCTGCACAATCAGTCGGTATCCGTGTCGTATTGCTCATGACGGCCTATGCTCAAAGTGGTTTTGGGCAAGCACCGCTGGAGGAGCAGCAACGCTTTTGTGATGCCTCGGTTGATGCCTATCTCGCACGGGTAGATGCTCTGCGCGCCACTGGTGCGCCTGTCGGGCTGGCTCCTCATTCGGTGCGTGCTGTACCAGAGCCGTGGTTTCGTCGTATCGCGGCATATTGCCAGCAGCATCACTTACCGCTGCATGTTCATGCCGATGAGCAGGTGAGCGAAATCGCACAATGTCAGGCTGCATATGGATGCAGGCCGATAGAGCTACTTGCACGCTTTGATGCCTTAAGCCCTTTGACGACGATCGTGCATGCCACTCATGCGGATATGAACGAAATACAACTTATGGCGCACAATCAGGCAACGGTATGTGTATGTCCAACGACGGAAGGCGATTTGGGTGATGGCATAGCTCCCTATGCGGAACTGGTCGCTGCTGCAATTCCTCTTACAATTGGTTCGGATAGCAACACGCGCCTGGACCCCCTCGAAGAGTTGCGCTGGGCGGAATACTCGGCACGAATGCGTTATCAGCGACGGCGCGTGCTGGTTGCTGAAGAGACGGCTTCACCTGGGCCATTCCTGCTTGCGTGCGGAACACGGCAGGGGGCACGGGCGTTAGGTGTGCAGGCAGTGGGAGAGCTAGCCGTTGGCATGGCGGCTGATTTTGTTGCTATCGATCTTGCGCATCCCATGCTCCATGGTTGGACGGAGCACGACCTGCTCGACATGCTGTTCTTTGGTGCGTCGGCCCAGATCATTGCGCAGACATGGGTGCAGGGAAAGTGCGTCTGGACGCGATAGCACGCCCAGACGCGGATTTGAGCTTATTCATGCAGTAGCGGGCGCACACGGAGCGGACGTTCGCCAGGATTGGGTTCCAGGATAGGATACTCCTCTATCTGACGCAGTGCCAGCTCAATTGCACGCTCAAGTTGTGGGTCGTTTCCCGATGCGTAATGCTGCGGTGCGACATCGACCTCGATATCGGGATCCGTGCCGTAGTTCTCAACGTTCCAGCCCACATCCTTAAACCAGTTCGCAAACTCTGGCTGGGTCGTTTCAGTATCATCGACTAGACGGTGGCGTGGGGCAATACCGATCACGCCGCCCCAGGTACGCATACCGATTAATGGTCCCAGCCCCATGAGCTTAAATGTATGGCTGAAAATGTCACCGTTAGAACTGGTATACTCGTTTGCCAGGGCGACCATTGGACCACGTGGTGACTCTTCGGGATAGGGGGCAGGTTTGCCCCAACGTGAGAAGGCATAGCCCAGACGGCGGCGGGCCAGTTTCTCTAAGAGTAATTCGGCGACATTGCCTCCGCGATTCCAACGCACATCAATAATCAGCGCGGCTGCATCGTAGACAGCCAGATAGCTGCGATGAAATTCCGCGAAGCCGGATGCATTCATGTCAGGAATATGGATGTAGCCTATGCGCCCCTGTGAACGCTCACTAACAAGGCGGCGATTGTTCTCAACCCATTCACGATAACGCGCTTCCGCTTCATCTGTCAGGGCTGTTACCGTCACCAGATGGCGTTCCCCGCTTGCGGCCGACTCGATAGTCAGTTGTACCTCACGGTCAGCCTGATTGACCAGCAGCATCTGTGGAGTACGTTGTGGTGTCACGCGCTGTCCATTAATGGAAATTACGGCATCGCCCTCACTCACCTGTAAACCAGGCAGCGTCAAGGGTGAGGTGGCATCTCTCTCCCAGGGATCGCCACGCACGATGTGAGCGATGCGATAGCGTTGTTTCTCCGCGTCATAACTCCAATCGACGCCGAGATAGCCCTGACGATAGTTGAAACCGCGCCGATGTTCACCACCACGTTCGTTCGCGTGCGAGGTTCCCAGTTCTCCCTGTAGCTCTTTGATGAGATCCGAAAGCTCGGAGCGAGACCCAACGCGCTCAACCAGTGGAGCATATTGCGCGTAGACGGCATCCCAATCCACACCGGACATATCTTCAGTCCAGAACTGCTCACGCTGTAGCCGCCATGCTTCATTAAACATCTGTTTCCACTCGGCAATGGGGTCAATAGAGACTTTGGCGCGGCCCATTTCAAGCCAACCTGTCTCGCGACTGGCATGGTCACCGTTCTCAGCGCGCGGTGGCTTCTCGCCTGCTTTGACGATACGTACACGGAAGCGCGAGGTGTAAGCCAGTGTCCGTCCGTCACGTGAGATCGTGAAGTCATGGTCACTGACACCTTCTATCAGTTTGTCCAGCCGTTGCGCCTCAAAATCATAGCTTTCGATGACACCTTTTGGTCCTGTGGGGTCATAGGCCAGACGCAACTTCCCATCGTTTGGGGCACTGAGCAGAAGTGCCTTGCCTTTAATGCCTTGAATTGCATAGTACATGCCTTCGCGTACTGGGAATGCGACAACACGCTGCGTAATGCCATCCAAATCAATCTGAATACTCTTGTGTTCGTCCTCTTTTTCTTTGCTCTCGCTTTTTGAAGAGCTGCTATCAGTGGCAGGTGTCTCGTGTTCGTCCTCGCTCGTTGTCGCCTGCCGCTGACGTTGTGTCAGTGCCTCCTCAGCTTCAGCCTGGAGGCGGGCTTCCTGAATGAATGGCGAGCGGATATCTTTGCGCAGTGGAATCGCAAAAGGCAATGTGCCGCGTGGAAAACCATAATCGAACTGCAACTGGTCATAAACAGGGTTAAAGGCCCGTTTGCCCAGGAAGTAGAGGAACCGGCCTTCTGGATCGAAGGAGGGGCTGAAATCTATGAGTAGTGGATCGGTGGCGAGATGCGTTTTGCCACTTTCCATACTTGCCAGCTTGATCGCGCTACGCTGGTTGCTCAGAGCAAAGCTATATGCCAGCCACGCGCCATCGGGCGACCATGCGATGTCGCTGATACGACTGTAATCACTGTGATCGAGAATAGCCCAGCGTGCCAGTTCCAGGTTGACCAGGATAAGATCGTGGCGGTGATTGGCAAGGGCGACGACATCATGACTTGGGGAGACATGTAGTTCGGTGATGCGCCCGATATCCATGTTGAGTAACTTTGGTTCTTCATCCTGGTCGGGATCAAAGATAATCAGCGATTCGCGCCCTGGTTTATCACTGACTGCGACAAGACGCCTGCCATCGTTCAGCCATTCGAGAAAACGGTAGCGCACCCCATCTGGCTCGCCGTGCTGGATGACGGCACCTTCCCAATTGCTCATCGTAAAGGCTTTGCCGCGTGTCGTGAAGGCAACCGCGTGGCTTTGGGGATGGAGGGCAAGTGTATCCAGGTAGTAATCGGCGGGCACAAACTTGCGGTTGCGTTGTGTGCGCTGGCTGGGCAGGAAGATGTCGAGGTGGCGAATATCTTCATGTGCCGGGTCGAAGACAAAAAGGTCGGCTCCAGCCTGGAAGATAAGCCGCTGACCGTCGGTCGAAAGTTGGCGCGCATAGAAATCACGTTGATCGCTGTGCCGACGCAGGTCTGAACCATCTGGCAGGCAGGAATAGATATTGCCAATTCCTTCGTGATCGGAGAGGAAATAGATGCGCTCTCCTACCCAGCAAGGGTCGGCGATATTGCCGCTGATGTCCAGGAGACGGCGGAAGTTGTTGCTTCCTGTCGTATCACACCAGAGATGGCCTACGCGCCCCCCCCGATAGCGTTTCCAATAGGATGGTTCATCGATATTGCGCCCTAACACTACCTCACCATGTGGGCCATACGAGATAGCATTTGCAATGCCCATTGGCAACAGGCGTGGCAGGCCGCCATCGGGGCTGATGGCATAGATCATCGTGCGGTGGCTTGTAAATTGCTGTGTGCAACTTGAGAAGAGAATGCTATCACCGGAGGGTGACCAACCGAGCACTGTAGTCAGGTCGGCTTCAAAGGTCAAGCGACGCGCCGGGCTGCCCTCTGCTGACATGCCATAGACTTCACTTGCACCCTCTTCACGCCCAACGAAGGCTAACAGCTTTCCATCAGGCGAGAAACGGGGGTTGCTTGCTCGTCCTACGCCGCTGGTCAGGCGTTCTGCCCGGCCTCCTTCGCTTGAGACAAGCCATAAATCATCGTCGGCTGCAAACACAACGCGGTCGTGGTGAATAGTAGGAAAACGCATGTAACCCTGGGATGGCATAGTAGTTCCTTCTTAGATAGAGAGGTTTATGTTTTTTGATAAGACAGTTCTGTGAATGTAGCACATGCATGAAGCATATCCTGGCAATATTCCATTATAAATGAAGAAGCTTGCTGTTAACGATATGCCTTTGATTTGTCGAATTATATCACAGCCTCACATGATCTGTCGAGTATGATGAGCATATCTCACACTATGTCAATCACCTGAAAGTACTGAAAAGGGGACGCTGTTATGCCAAATGGCACAGTAGGGTAGACAATATTGCTATACAATATACATAAACCTCATAAACCTCTTGTCAGAAAAGGCATTTAATGATAATCTCAAGGCGCAATAATATACGCAGAGATTAGAGGAGAGCTTTCCGTTATGACACAGACGATGAATAGTGATAAAAACTCGGACCAGAGACGCAATCGTCCCGGCCAGCGTCAGCAAGAGCGTTTGCAAAGAATTGCGCGGCGACGACGACGCACTCGCATCTGGGTTAGCTCAGTTGTTTCGGTTCTGATAATTGCTGCGGCAATTGCGGGTATTTTAGAATATCAACAATATACGAATCAGCAGGCGGCGAACGCGAAAACTCTCGCTGATAAACATGCGACCGCGACATCTGTTGCGCAGGCAACACAGACCGCCGCGTCAATTACCCCGACGCCTTCAGCTGGCCCCGCAACTCCCCCTCCTGTGACGGGAACTCCTGTGACGCTGGCTGGCGGCTTGCAGTATATCGATGTCACGGTTGGTACGGGAGCGACGGCTCAGACTGGGAGCCAGATTTCAGTGCAGTACACGGGCTGGTTTCAAAGCACAGGGAAAAAATTCGATAGTTCCTATGACCATGGTGGTCAACCTTTCCAGGTGACATTAGGCGCGGGTCAGGTGATCCCAGGTTGGGATAAGGGCTTGGTTGGCATGAAAGTTGGCGGCACGCGCCGTCTGATTATTCCGCCCGCTCTTGCCTATGGAGCAGCAGGCCAACCGCCTACCATTCCACCCAATTCAACCTTGATCTTCGATGTGACGTTGGTCAGCATCCCGTAGTGCATAAGAAGTGCTAACAGAAGTGGCATCCACTTGCTGCTGGATGCCACTTCTGCTATCGTGTTGTGCTAGAGCAGAGTGGACGACATGAATTTTTTAGAAAAATTGCTTACCGCCTCACGTCAGCAGAATAGCCTGCTCTGCGTGGGTTTGGACCCAGAACAGTCTCGTCTTCCCGCTGAGTTGCGTGATCTACCTGTCGCTGCTGCGACTGTACGTTTCTGCCGTGAAATCATCGATGCGACCGCGCCCTATGCTTGCGCGTTTAAACCCAATCTGGCTTTTTTTGAGGTATTGGGACCAGCAGGTATGCAGGCCCTTTTAGAGGTTATCCACGCTATTCCCGCCCATATCCCGATCATTGCGGACGCGAAACGTGGCGATATTGGTAGTACTGCGCGCAACTATGCAGCGGCAATTTTCGACACATACGGTTTCGATGCGGTGACTGTCAATCCCTATCTCGGCTTCGACTCTGTCGAGCCATTTCTGGCCTATCGTGAGAGAGGGATTATTTTGCTCTGCCGCACGTCAAATCCTGGTGCGCGTGATTTTCAGGACTTGCTGGTTCAGGATGCTGCTGGTCAGACGCAGCCACTTTATGAAGCTATCGCGCATCGCATTCAGGAATGGAATGGCTTAACAGGCAATTGCGGATTGGTTGTTGGGGCTACCTATCCGCGAGAACTCAAGGCTATTCGCGCGCTCTGTCCTGACCTGCCCATCCTGGTTCCTGGCGTAGGTTCGCAAGGCGGCGATCTTGAAGCCTCTGTGATGGCAGGTGTAGATGCAGACGGCGAACGCGCCATCATCTCGGTCTCTCGTGGTATCCTTTATGCCTCTCATGGGCAAGATTATGCCCAAAAAGCCCAGGCGCAGGCACGGTTGCTGCGTGACCAGATCAATCGTGCCAGAAATAGACCTGCCTGATATATCATCACAAATAGTCGGGTCGCTTGCTATACTCCCGTTCGATCTAGAATGTGCGTGGGGGATGCAGGCAATGATTGCAGACCTGTAATGAGAAATGCTGGTTTGAGTGTTATTGATGCAAGGTCGCGTAGCGGAAACCACTGGTAGATCAATCTGGGCTTTTCTTCTAAACCGAAGAAAGGCCCGTTCTGTTGATATATTGGCGATGTTGGGGTAAATGCCATCAAAAAATAGAGTGCCAGTTCGTGATAAAACTGCCTCGTTTGAAAAAAAGTCTCAGCAATCCAGACCAGACGTTGTACGTTGACTTCTTCACCTAATTCCTCGCGCATTTCGCGTTCAAGACTGACGAGCGAAGTTTCGCGCAACTCAGCCCGTCCTCCTGGTAAAAACCAGAAATCTGTCTCTTCCAGGCGATTGAGTAATACGTGCTCGTTGTGTATCGCAATCCCCGCAATTCGATAATTGAAACGGGTATCGTCTTTATCGAAACAAATCATGAGTAAAGCCTCCTTGTGTCGCGCTAAATTGGCGCTTGCCATATCTGTACTGTTTTGTCTTTACTGCCAGAAGCAATAACCATGCCAGGAGAGAAAGACCATGCTATCGTAGTGACGCTATCGCTGTGGCCTGTATAGGTGCCGATAACTGTGTTGGCGATATATGACCAGACAGGAATGCTGCCATTAGCCAGCCCGGACGCTATATAAAGCGATTTGGATGGTGATGGCGCGCTTACCAGCACTTTACCTGGATTGGTGAAAATCAGTTGCTTCGTGGCTCCGGCGGCACTCCAGACCTGCGTTGTATTGTCTGCGCAGGCAAAAGCAAGCAGACGATTAGCATCGGGTGTACCTGCATCGCCAATCCAGGCAACGGTATTGACTACGCTGCTAACGTTGTAGGTGGTGATGTTTTTGCCGACCAACGCGTCCCATGTTTGTGTTGTACCATCATTGGCTGTTGCTGCAATGCGCGTTGGCGTGTTTGCTATCGGCCACGCGATAGAGGTCGCTGTGCTGCCTGCTTTGCCAACCATAGAAGAACTAATTATTTTGCCTGTTGCCGCATCCCAGATATAGGCTGTGTTGTCCTCTCCAGTGCAGGCAATATATTTACCATCAGGCGACCATGCAACAGCCAACATCACATTCTTGTTTTGCGCGAATTGTAGCAGCATTTTGCCTGAATAAATATCAATGATCTGGACTGTTTTGCCCGCGATAACAATTTTTGTACCATCAGGCGACCAGTCTACTCCCTTGACGGGTCCATTCATCCCGTGATAGGTCAGTTTTACCGCGCCATGAAAAGGGTCCCAGACCTGCACGCTGCCGTCATCGCTGGCTGATGCCACATACGTGCTACCCGTCCAGGCAACCTGATTGACAGTGTCGGTATGACCCTTGAAAACAAATAGAGGCGTAATTGGCTGAGATGCTTGTTGTGTCGCCATCGCCTCTTTTGTCGCCACACTTGAGAATGTGGGGGCAGGCGTTGGGGATGGTGTGGCTGTCGCTTGCAGTTGTTCAGTAGAAGCTTCAGAGCGTGTCGCGGCAACACCACACGCAACCAGACCAAATGTTATAGGCAAAGCAACCAGACCTTTTACCACATGGCGACGTGAAATAGTTGTCGTTAAACCATACCGTCTCTTATACATATTCTCCCTACTATCATACTTATTGATTGCAGCAGTTCGCTTTTAAGCAATCAATAAGTATAATGACGGGAGATGCCTTTTTGTTGCATTCATTACTCTCTAACGAGAGCAATGTGTTTTTAGCGGCTTGCGAATTCCGCCTCTAACGGGGCAATGACTTCATCAGCAAGTTTCTGTGCGATAGCTTCTGGATACGGGGCACGCAGGTTGAGGATGATATGCGTTGCGCCTGCCTCGATATAGGGTCGCATACCTGTGATTGCTTCGCTCACGTTGTTATAGTTGATCGGCCACTGAATGGAGCGTTCGATCTCGGCTGGATTGCGGCCAATTGCGGCGCAATGCTCGTTAAGCACATCGCTTTTGTGACGGAAATCGTCAACGGAGCCACCGACGAAATTCCACACACTGGCATATTGGGCGACCACGCGCAGGGTGAGCTTTTCGCCGCTGCCGCCAATCACAAAGGGCGGATAGGGTTTTTGCACAGGTTTAGGCTCACAGAGCGCATCTTTTAGCTGGTAATACTGACCATTGAAGTTTGCGCGCGTCTCTGTCCACAGCAGTTTGATGACCTCACATGCCTCGCCGAAGCGACGAATGCGCTCCCCAGGAGGGTAGAGTGGAATGCCATACATACTGGTTTCAAGCTCGTTCCACCCTGCGCCAATGCCGAAGTCAAGGCGTCCATTGGAGATAATGTCCACGGTGGTCGCGATGTTGGCGAGCACTGCTGGATGGCGATAAATATTGCCTGTAACCATCAAGCCCAGGCGCAGGCGTTCCGTGCGAGCGGCCAGTGCGCCCAACAATGTCCAGCCCTCTAGTTGCGGACCTGTTGGATCGGGGCCAAGTGGAATAAAATGATCAAATGCCCACGCATGTTCGATGCTGGGAATCTTATCGGCCTCTTCCCAGACGCGCAACATGTCCTTATAGGTCGTGTTCTGCTGTGCCGTTTTGAAGCCAAAACGTAGTTTCATCTTTTTGCCTCTCTGTGATGTGTATGCAATTGAAAGGCGATTACGCCATAAAATCAGGATATCTATCTCAGAGGACAGATATCCTGATTTTATAGTATCACATACGAAACATAAGACGGGCGCAGGTGCGCCTGAGATTAGATGCGCTCCAGTGGCTCAAAGCCGAGTGTGCGCAAGACGTTGCTCATCGCCTGCACAGTTGCCTGCACGAGACGGGCGCGGAACGCCTTGACGTGCTCATCGGTCTCTTTTACGATGGGCGGCGTGTGTTCGTAGAAATCGCTAAAGTGGGCCGCGAGATCGTAGGCGTAAGCGGCGAGTAGCGAGGGCGTCAGTGACTCGGCTGCCTCGGCTAGTTTGCGCGGATAGGCATCAATGTGGCGCAAGAGTTCCCATTCGCTCTGCTCAAGCTGATCGGGTAACTGTTCCAGGCGTGTCAGAAATTCGTAGCCCGACTCACGCAGGCGTCGCTCAATGCTATTTGCACGAGCATAGGCATATTGCAGGTAGACGCCTGTATCGCCGTTGGGACGCAGTACCTCGTCTATGTCCAGGGCGATGATTTGTTGTAGGCCAAAGCGAATCATAAAGTAACGGATTGCCGAGGCTGCTAGCATTGCCGCCGTTTCTGGTGCGATTTCGCCCTTGCTCTCCTCGCGCCGTGCCTCTTGCATCCGCGTAATTGCTGCATTGATCAGATCATCAGCCTTGATCTCGATACCTTTGCGTCCAGACATGGCGTAGAACTCGCGCCCATCGGAGGTATCAACGCCCAGACTGGCAGCCGTGGCACGCGAGAGCGTCACAACTTCGTAGCCCAGGTGCTTTGAGTTATCGGCCTGCTCGACATAGCCCAGGCGGCGCAAGCTTTCATAAACAACCTGCTGGAGATAGGATTGGCGCACGTCAATCACATTAATGACTTTTTTCGCGTGCCCAATGCGCTGATTTTCAACCTCCTCGTTGACTGCTGTAACGTCTTTTGGGGCGCGCATGGTCCAGAGCTTGCGTCCATCGTGCTGTGTGCCCCATAGTGTGAAGCGGAACGTGACACCAATCTGTGGGTCGTCGGAGAGGCCAAATTTCCAGAGTTGATTCGAGATATCTTTAGCTGTATAGGTCGCTGTGCCATCACTGCGCACAAAAATTTTATCTTTCATGCGCTCATCTTCGTCTGCATCCGCCATATTGTTATCGCCAAAAGGCAGGACCCAGCAGCCTGCCGCTTTGCCCGTTTCCGGTTTCTCCAACAGGTTGCGTTCTTTAAGCATCTCAAAGGTATGTTGCCAGAGGCCCGCGCTTAAAATCGCGGATTCCCAGGTCAAGACATCGTAAGAGATGTTGAGGCGGGCCATTGTTTGGAGATGAGCTTGCACGATCTGGCGCGAGATATCGGCTGCGAGCAGCGGATAATCTGGACCCTGCTCTGGCTCCTCGTGGTGTTCAATGGAACGCAAGACATCTTTGCGCAATTCGAGTAGCGCAGGTTGCGTCTCATACATTTTGCCGACTGCGACATAGACGCGCGAACAGAAGTAATCAAAGGATTCGCCTGGCTGCGGCTCGTTCCCTTCGGGCAGGTGCATTTGTCCCTGCTTTAGCAAAGTAAAGCCAACAACTACATCCGCAACCTGTACACCTGAATCGTCAATATAGTTTTGGGCCTCGACCTGATAGCCTTGCGTGCGTAGCATCCGCACAACCGTATCGCCAATGCATGAATTGCGTAAATGGCCCACATGAGCCGCTTTGTTACTGTTGATATTTGTGTGCTCAACGACAACCTTTACGCTACTGCCCACACTATTCTGTCCGAAGTCGGCCCCTGTTTCCAATACATGTTCAATAATATCTTTGCCGACCTCAGCACGGTTGAGACGAAAGTTGAGATAACCCGGCTTTGTCACTGTAATCTCTTGAATTGCAGGAATGTTCATGTCATTGAGAAGCGTTTTGATGGCTTCCGCGAGAACGAGAGGGGGACGCCCCAGGCGATTTTTGCCCGCCCACGCCATCACGGGCATAGAGTAGTCACCGAAACTGGCCTGGGCCGAAAAACGAAGATCAAACGCTAATTGCTCAACGTCATAACTGATCTGTTCATGGGCGAGATAGGTAGTTACTGCTTGCTTTATATGTAACAGAAGATATTCATAAAAATCTTTGGGCGTTGCATCAGCCATATGATGTGCCTCGCTTGCTACTATCATTACATTCCTCTCTTTAATCCACGTAGTCTTCCTACTATATCGTAGCTTCTCAACGCGGTCAAGCATTTTGTACAGATGGTGTTGTGCATACAGGTGTTTTCGCCGTGAGATAGCGTCAGCCCATCCTCTATCGACATGACAGATAGAGGATGGGCTGATTTTCAGCTATGAGCGACAAATCTTAGCCACGCATGAGGATTAGCCGTCAAGGGTGCTGGTGTCACCGACAGGCTGTCCAAGTTCCTTCGCGCGGATCACGCGGCGCATGATTTTACCGGAGCGCGTCTTGGGTAGCGAGGGTGTAAACTCCAGTTCGTCGGGCACGGCCAGTGGTCCGACCGTCGTGCGTACGTGTAGTTTAAGTTCTTTCGCCAGATTGTCCGATGGCTCAAAACCATTCTTCAGAATGACAAAGACCTTGACGTGTTCGCCCTTGAGTTCGTCCGGTTTGCCGATTGCGGCGGCCTCTGCTACTGCTGGATGGCTGACCAGACTGGACTCGATTTCCATAGAACCCAGGCGATGTCCGCTGACCTTGATGACATCGTCTACGCGACCCTGGATGCGCAGGTAGCCATCCTTATCGATGGTTGCCGCGTCACCCGCGAAGTAGACATCGGGGATGGTATCCCAGTAGGTCTGATAGCGAGCGGGATCGCCGTAGATAGTGCGCATCTGGCTAGGCCAGGGATGACGCACGATCAGGAAGCCACCTCTCTCACTACCGACAGTAACACCATTTTTATCAACAACATCTGTTTCAATCGTTGGGAGTGGTTTTGTGGCACTACCTGGTTTTAGCGGCATGATTGGTGTCGGGCTAATCATGATCGAGCCAGTCTCGGTCTGCCACCAGGTATCCATGACTGGCAATGTGTCGCGGCCGATATTCTTGCGATACCACATCCAGGCTTCTGGGTTGATCGGCTCGCCGACTGTGCCCAGCAAGCGCAGGCTGGAGAGATCGTGCTTGGCGGGCCATTCTTCGCCAAAACGCATCAAGCCACGAATTGCCGTGGGCGATGTGTAGATGATGGTTACTTTGAGGCGTTCGACAATACTCCAGAAGCGGTCAGGGGCGGGATATGTCGGCGTGCCTTCAAAAAGAACACCCGTCGCGCCATTCATCAGTGGCCCGTAGATAATATAGCTGTGGCCTGTGACCCAACCCACGTCAGCCGTACACCAGTAGATGTCGTTCTCTTTGATGTCAAAGACGAATTTTGTCGTTGCATAGACACCGACCGAGTAGCCGCCAACAGTGTGTACAACGCCCTTTGGTTTACCTGTACTACCACTCGTGTAGAGGATGTAGAGCATATCCTCGCTATCCATCGGCTCACATGGCACGACGGTATCGGCTGGAACATCGGCGAGCAGATCATCGAGGTAGACATCGCGCCCTGCTGTCATGGCAACCTCTGTGCCGAGGCGTTTCACGACCACAACCTTTTCAATCGTTGGGGTTTCGGCAACCGCCTCGTCAGTGATCTTCTTGAGTTCGATATGTTTGCCGCCACGATAGTTGCCATCAGCGGTAATCACGACCTTGGCCTGGGCGTCGATAATACGATCTCGCAATGCACTGGCCGCGAAACCGCCAAAAACCACTGTGTGAACTGCGCCCAGGCGTGCTACTGCCAGCACTGCCGCGATCTGTTCTGGAATAGCGGGCATGTAGATAGCAACGCGGTCACCCTTTTGCACGCCAATGTTTTGCAGACCTTTGGCAAAGCGATTCGTCAACACGTAGAGGTCTTCATACGTCAACGTCTTTGTAGAGCCGTCATCACCTTCCCAGTAGAAAGCGATCTTGTGGCGTGTGGGCGTCTCCATATGGCGATCCAGGCAGTTATAGACGGGGTTAAATTTGCCGCCAACAAACCATTTGAAGAAGGGCTTCGTTGTCCATTCAAAGGTTGTCTGCCAGGGTTCAAACCAGTGAAGCTCTTTGGCGAGATCGTCCCAATACTCGAAGCGATGTTCCAGGGACCACTTGTGAAAGGCGTCGTAGTCAGTGAAGCCCTTCGCTTTCATATACTGCATGATATTGGCATTCTCGACAATATCGCTAGCGGGGGCGAAAACACGATCCTCCATCAAAATAGTGTCTGTGCTTTCAAAACCGAGATTGTTGCTCATACGAACTGATTCTCCTTACCTGACGTGGTAGTGTCGCTTCCCAATTGAAGCATTAATAGACAATAGATCAGTTGAGCTGATATCACACGCTGATGATTGTGACTCGTCTTGTACGCGGGCGTTAGTCTGCCGTGTAAACGGTAGAGATGCTGCAATTATAGCACATCTTACTGGCGGTATTTCCAATCATTGTTTCCACTCTATTCGCAGTGGCACATGCGAGGCGACCGCGATGGTTGCCCCTACATTGATAGGAAACGGATAAAGCGCACATCGTATCATTGTGGGGCGAGGCTTGCCCTCACCCTGCTTCATTATGCTAAGCCATAGAGAAACCTTCAGATGTTTGCTGCAAGGAGCGAGCAGATTAACGCTAGCGAACGTTCCTCTTTTCCCCTATATGCTGTTGTGCCACATCTGAAGGTCTCAACCCTGTGCAAAAGAACCGAGAGGATGTGATGGAGCAACGTGTGTGAAGACTCATCGCATCCAATAAGACAGCGGGCTAGGCACGCGGTCCAACAGGTAGCGTGAATGACGATTTGACAGAGTCAAGGATTCCTGCTGCTGCGGTGTACCAGGCACCAAGAGCAGTGACAATACCGAGGTAGCCGCCAATAACGCCCATGCCCGATACGCCAAACTCGCCCAATGTGAGGGCCAGGAAGGTCAAGGTCAATAGGCCAAACACGACGACCAGTGCGGTGTTGATACGGAATGTGCCCAGGAACATGATGAGAGTGAAGATTGTCCAACCGAGCAAGAAGAAGCCGAAGGCTGTATGATCGGTGATAAGGTTGAGCTGAAGCGAGGCACCAACAGCAAGCCAGAAGGCACCATAGGACGTGAAGGCGGTTGCGCCAAAGGTGTTGCCCGTCTTGAACTCCCACATGCCTGCTAATAATTGAGCCAGACCACCGTAGAAGAGAGCCAGTCCAATAACAATTTTTGTGTCTGTGGCTGTAAACAGGCCTGCGTTAGCAGAACTAAGGACAAAGGTTGTGAGTGCGAAACCGCAGAGGCCGAGAGGTCCGGGATTAGCGATAGATGAGGAAGCGGCAGCTGCGCGCTGGGTATCAGCGGTAATTTGGGCCATGAAAATTCCCACCTTTCAAAAGATAGCAAATGATGTACTAACCGGGTACACTAACAATAAAGTACTCGCACGGAGCGTTTTATTGTTTGCCTGAAATGAGCGACGATGCTCTTCATCATAGTCTGGTGGTTGGATTGACGCGCCCTTCTTGCAGATATTCTCGTATCTTGGCTGTGACACTTAGAGAAAGTGCCTGTTAAGCAAGAAATCAGCGTTACATAGGTGATTTGTGTATAGTGGTGGTTCTCTCCCTCCTTTCTTGTCATTTCAATGAAAGAAGTGATTTTTGGCTTCTACATCAGAAAGATGTGTTACCTGACCTCATTATAACATAAAAAATTGTGTTAATGCCAGAGCATCACAAAACTGTTACGTTTTTTTACTTTCATCTAGTTTAAATACATAACCAGGATGATAATCTGTCTCTATTTGTAATGGATGAGCTACGTATCCTCATATGGCGAGGAAAAAATCTGCTTGCGTGCGGTTAGGGCAGGTGCTACACTTACAAGGAAAGAGGAGAATTGTCGTATTGTTCGCACAAAGGAGTGGAAAAATGCAAGATATTTACCTATTGGATGGTGCGAGAACACCTGTTGGCGTGTTACAAGGATCGCTCTCGGATGTGGGCGCGATTGAGCTTGGTGTGCTTGCCGCACAGGGCGCATTGGCACGCAGTGGCGTTGATCCAAAACTGGTTGATCAAGTGGTGATGGGCAATGTGATCCAGACAAGCAAGGATGCGATCTACTTTGCGCGTCACGTAGCCCTCAAAGCGGGCATCCCAATTGATGTGCCTGCGTTAACCGTCAATCGTCTCTGTGGTTCGGGCCTGCAAGCCATTGTCAGCGCGGCCCAATCTTTGCTGCTGGGCGAGGGCCAGATTGCCCTGGCTGGTGGCGCGGAGAATATGACACAAGCCCCCCATGTCGTGCGTGGAGCGCGTGCAGGCTACAAACTCGGCCAGGCTCCCCAACTTGAGGATAGCCTGTGGGAAGCCTTGATTGATAGCTACATCGGCTGTGGCATGGCAATTACCGCCGAGAATCTGGCGGAGAAGTATGGTTTGAGTCGCGAACAGATCGACGCCTACGCCTTGCGCAGTCAGGTAGCGGCTCGCAAAGCTCAGCAGGCTGGTCTGCTGGCTGAAGAAATCGTGCCAGTCACCGTTAAAGACCGCAAGGGCAAGCCTGTCGAGTTTACGCAAGACGAGGGTATTCGCGATACCTCATTGGAGGCATTAGCTAAACTGCCCGCGCGTTTCCGCGATGGTGGCGTCGTCACGCCAGGGAATGCCAGCGGCATCAATGACGCGGGAGCCTGCGTTGTGTTGGCAACGGGCGATGCAGTCAAACAATATCAGCTCAAGCCAATGGCACGTCTGGTCTCCTGGGGTATTGTTGGTGTGCCACCTGAAATCATGGGCATTGGTCCCGCCCCCGCCATCCGTCAGGCCCTCAAGCGTGCCGACCTGAGTCTTGCCGCACTGGACCGCGTTGAGGTCAACGAGGCGTTTGCCTCACAGTATCTTGCGGTCGAGAAAGACCTGGGCCTTGAGCGCGAGAAGACCAACGTCAATGGCGGAGCCATCTCGATAGGCCATCCACTGGCTGCCAGTGGGGCGCGTATTACGCTTGCGTTGATGTATGAACTGCGCCGCAATCATCTGAAATATGGTGCTGCTGCCCTATGTATCGGCGGCGGCCAGGGCATCGCAGCGATCATCGAAAATTTGGCCTGAAGACCAGCCCCTTGAATATGTTAATGGTTGCCTGTGAGCAAGGCGTGATAATCGTCTTTTAAAAAATAATGCGAACAGGTCACACGGTTGCGTAGGGGCGTGATGTATCACGCCCTGCTCGCCCATAGATCGGCCTGGGGAGCCGTGTGAGAGGCCATGCGAACGCGGGAAGAGGACGTGATACATCACGCCCCTACGTGTTAAATACATTTTTCCGGTATTTCATGATTGCTCGTGCACTGAGAGCGTATTGTTCGATGCTGGCCGTGCCGTGCGCTTCTTGCCTGTCAGGAAGATGCCGAGCAGCACGAGCGCAAGCCCTCCGATGGCGTTAACGCTAAGCGACTCGTGCAATAGTAATGCGCCATAGACGAGGGCCATGCATGGTAAAAGGTAGGTCACGATCAATGTGCGTGTCGGTCCTACGCGCTCGATCAGCCAGAAATAGCAGATATAGGCCAGCGTTGTGCCACCCAGGGCCAGCGCGAGAACTGAGGCAATCGCCCAGATCGATGGTACATGCGTCTGTGGTGCGATTGTCAGTGCAATCGCGGTAACAGGAGCAAGTAGCACGGCTCCCATACCAATTTGGCCGATAGCTTGTTGCATCAGTGGCAAGCCTTTGAGGTAACGACTGGCAAGCAGACCGCCGAAGCCGTAACTGATAGAGCCGGCGAGACAGGAGAGAACCCCAAGGAGATAGGCACTTGAGTTTCCTTGCGTGAAGCTCTGGGGTCCTACCAGCACACCGACACCGAGAAAACCAAGCAGGACAGCTCCCACTCTTCCCCACGTCAAACGCTCGCCGCCGGGCCACCACTGCGAAACAATGACAACAATCAGCGGCGTGGTCGCGTTTAAGATCGCTGCCATGCCAGAGGTGACGTGCTCTTCGCCCCAACTGATGGTGAGATAGGGAATAATGGCGTTAAAAATAGTGACGAGCAGAAAGGCGCGCCAGTTTTTGTACCAGCCGCGCATGACCTCTGGTTGAAAGGCCACGAACGCCAGCAGGCCGAGTGTGCCGACTAGCAGACGCACAAAAACGAGCGTCAAGGGTGACATGTCGGCAATTGCAACTTTGATAAAGAGAAACGAAGCTCCCCAGAGAGCCGCCAAAATAAAGAGCACCAGGTATTCTTTTGGTCGCATATGGTTCTAATCCTTTACCGCCTTTGGTATCGATTGATGTACATAGCATACAACATGCGTTACCCAACCAATCCTCTGCGAATAGCATAGGCGACAGCGGCGGACCTGCCAGGAACATCGAGTTTGACAAAAATGTTACCCAGGTGACGATTGACGGTTCTATGGCTGATTACCAGGACATCCGCAACTTCGCGGTCAGTATATCCCTCGGCGACAAGGCGCAAAACCTCTAGCTCGCGCCTCGTCAAATGGAGGTCCAGCACGTAGTCTCCAGGGATAGCGCGTGTTTTTTGTTCACTTTGTGTAGGTTCGCTGTCTACTACGATGTGTAAGCGTTCGCGCCCCTCTAGTTGCTGGATACCTTCTAAGAGCGTATCTACCTGCAATGTTGCCCTGTGCATGTTATAGCGCAGGAAAATGCTACGCGCCTGCTCACACTGATGAGATATTTGCTGAATAACGTGCGGCTGGTAGTGGTCTTGTGCGCGGCTACGCATCAGAGTTGAACGCGCCTGCTCGTAAAGAATGAAAGCCTCCTCTGGCTCATTATGGACACGGCGACATAACGCTAGCCCATCTTCAAATGCGCGTTCCGCTCGCTCCCAATCGCCGTTGGAGGCCGCAACTTCGCCGAGAATACGGTCAACTGCAACTCCATAATACAGAAAGCCGTGCAATTTTTGGATACGTTCGATGTAGCTAACCGCATTATGACTATCGTCTTGCAGATGTAAAAATCCCTCTGCCAGGAAAGGGATATAGAAGTGGCCGCTATAGCCCGGCGGCTCAGGGATGTGAATAGCCTGTTCAAGCTGTCTTTTCGCGGCTGCTTTGCGGCCTGTGACAGCGAGAAAATGGCCGTAGAGTGCCATCGCACTGGCATACCATTCTGTATTCATGGCTGCTTGCAGCAACGATTGAAAATACTGCTCGGCCTCTTGCCATTGGCCTTGCCGGAAGGCCAGTTCTGCCTGCGCCTGTAACACTACTGGCCTGAGACGGATGTTGTTTGTTGTTTCTACTTCTTGCATTGCCTGTTGTAAATGGGCGTTACAAGCGTTCCAATCACCCTCGAAAAGGGCTAGCATCGCCATATTCCAATAGAGCCAACCCAGGACGGGCCGTACACCATAATGACGTGCTTGCTCAATGCCGCGCAAGGTATGCAGACGCGCTTTCTCCATCATGCCAAGCGTCTGATAAATAATGCCTAATCCTTGATCGCCTAATGTTGCGCGAAATGGGTCGCCAATAGCTACATAGAGTTCATGGGCCTGTTCTTGCAAGCGAATGGTTTCGTTGATGCGTTCGCCCCAGCCTTTAATCCAACCGATCAGGTGCAGGGCAAACGCCTGACTGTCTCTATCGCCGCTTTCTGCTGCCAACTGGTGCGATTGCCAGAGCGCGCTTTCTGCCTCTGTGGAACGATATTGCAATAGATCAAGCGTTGCCTGCGCCTGTAACAGCAAGATCCGCTCGCTGATGCTATGCGTGTTTGTGCTTGGTGCGGTCTGCTGCTCCGCTGTTTGCAGCGCGTTTTTGGCTGCTGTCAGATGCGCCAGTGCCTGCTCATAGTGGCCTTGCATGCGATAGACATCTGCGAGCAGGCGATTTGCGTGTGCTGAAAATAAAGCTGGTTCAGGGATACGTTCTGGTGTGTGTGCTTGGTCAGAAATAGCAGAGGACCGCGCAGCCAACGCTTGTTGAAAGGCTTTGCTTGCCAGTGTCAGCTCTCCCAACTGAAACCAGCTTTGTCCAATCAAGAGATGGAGTTGTGCGCGTGAACGTAGCGGCTGTTCGTTTCTCTGCGCAACGTCGTCTGTATGGGCATCCCAGAGTTTCAATGCGGTGCGAAAATGCTCGATCGCTTCACGGTGTCCCTGCTGGCGTGTTGCATACTCACCTGCTATCAGGCTCCAATGGAAAGCCTCTTGTTGTTTCCCGCCCAGGACATAGTGGCGTGCCAGTTCTGCGGCATGAAACGGGTCAGTCTCGTGCGGGTCTATCATGCGATAGTGGTGTTCTAAAGCGTTGCCAATCTTATTATGCAGGACATGGGCTTCATAGGCTGGGAGCAGATTATGTAAAACTTCCTGAACAATACCCTGGCAAAACATGTAAACTGGCGGTGGCATGTGCTGTGTTATAGAGCTATCTGAAGCCATATCATCCCAAAGCGTTGTGTCTGTTATTGGCAATTGCGTAATGAGTGTCGCCTGTTCTGCCTCATCTAAGATGGGTTGAAGTTGCGACTCGACTAAATGCATGACAGTTGCCAGGATGGGTGCAGAGAAGGTCCGTCCAAAGAGAGCGGCAACACGCAATGCTTGCAGGCAAAGAGGCGGCAGTGTATGCAGTCGCTGCTCAACGGCCAGGATAATACTCTGAGGAAGCATCGTATCTGGGGCTTGTAGCAGGTGTAACTCGTTGGTCTGATACGCTGAGAACTTGTTTCTTGGCAATGTACGCGCTAATTCCTCCAGAAAAAATGGGTTTCCTTCTGCGCGTGCCAGCAGTGATTGGCGCGTTGTCTCGGCGATATTCTCTGGGAGAAGTTTGTGCGTATAGCGTTGCGCGGCCTGAGCATCGAGAGGCTGTAAGGGAAGCAGGATCAGCATGGCGTGGCGTACTAGATCGCTCAGGGTTCGCATGATCGCCCACGCTTGTTCTTGGCGACTGTCTGCGTTCGCAGGACTCTCTTGCTCGCTATCAAATCCTGTTATCGGCGATATAATCCCTGTGCCGGGAGGACGGGTTCCGCTGGCTAGTGCCACTCTACTGCTATGTAAGCGTACGGTCAGGTAGAGGGTCAGTTCTAATGTGGCACTATCGGCCCACTGCAAATTATCAATACACAGGAGAACGGGTTGCTCTGCCGAAAAGCCTTCGAGCAAGGTGGCAATGGCGTCGAACAGGCGAAATTTCTCTTGTGCTGGTGAAAGTATTTCTTGTATGGGCGTTACGCCTACGTATTGAGGTAGCTCTGGAAAAAGGCGACTCAGGGCAGTTACTAGAGGGTTCCCCACACGTGAGAATGCTGCTTTGAGCAGAAATTCGTTCTCGTTTGCGACGACCTGTTGGCGCAGGTAGCTGGTTTCTAATCCTATGCAGGCCCGTAACCGATCAACTGGCATGGAGCGCAATACTGGTCGGATTGCCTCAATAATGGGCAAAAAGGGTATGGATTTTCCGATGTCGCTGGCGCGACTCTCTAAGAGCAGAAAGCCCTGCTGTCTGGCCGCGCTGCACAGTTCTGCTAGCAGACGCGATTTCCCCACCCCTATGTCTCCACTTACTATGAGAGCGTGAGGACTTTGAGGCTGATTTTGCGCGACGCTCTCCAGTAGTGTGCGGAGCACGTGCATTTCGCTCTCTCGTCCAAATAACGGGTGTGGCGTGAAGCGAAATGAAATTTCGGACAGAGGATCTAGAAAAGGGACTTGCATCCTACTCCTCCACAGTTTTTCTCTTGTTGCTGTGCATGGTCGTATGCTTGTACCTAACTGCTCGTATGGGAACGTTGTGATGAGAAATTGGGAACAAGGTCATGGTAGATAAACAATCCGTAATAGACTAGAAGAAATGGCGTATCTACTAAAAAATAGAGCCAGAAGGTTGGTGGTGCTCCTAGCCAGAGCAGGTGATAAAGCAGCGCACCTGCAACGAGCGTACCATAAACGACGGCAACGAGTGCTAATGGGCGCACACGTCCCCATTCTTTTTCTGTTGCCAGCAGAAACGCTCCCGCTGCATTGCCAATAATGATGGCTCCAATGAAACGATCTAAAATCGTGGGGATATCGGTGGGCCAGAGAGGGAGATGCAGCTCTGGCAAAAAGAAGAAGCCCAATCCTACAAGCAGATTTACTATTCCCGCAATGCATGAGAGTGCGCGCTCAATGGGGCTGAATTTTTGATAATGTGCCATTGGATGTTCCCTTTTACGGTGGTATCAAATCAAGCTTTCATTTTATCTGACTGACCAATTATATCGCAAAGGCTCGTGATTTGAGTAATCAAATTGTACAAACGATCTCTTTATCTCCTCTCGTGAAGAACACTTGCTGGCAGGCTAAAAATGGGTAATCTTACGCATAAAGAAAAAAAGCAAACCGTGTATGCTTCGGAAAGAAGACGTGCCTCTGGAAACTATTGATCAGCGTTCTGTTATAAAACGTAGTTGCCAGAGCTATCTGTGAAGAAGGAGCAACAATGATACGGATTAGCATCTCAAAACGTGTGGCCTGGATTGCGCTGATTGTGCTCGTTATGACGCTCGCGACAACTGCGTTTGTGCAGGGCGTGGGAGCAAATGCCCGTGTAGATGCGACCAGACGACTAGTTACAGGCAGTTTTCAAGCGCAAACGCTACGGCAATTGATGCAGGCACACAAACTTGCCTCAACTGTACAGGTACTTTCCTCGCAAGCACCGAGTGTCATTATCCAGTTCCCGCTATTTCCTAGCGGCGTGAAAAGCGCGTTTCCTAATGCGACTGGTGTCGTGACGATTGTAGAAGGCAATCCAGCTGTCAGCCTCTTTGATTCTGTAACCGTCGATGTCTCAAACATGCCGCCTGATATCACTTTTACAATTTTCTTTATTGAGCTTGCCAACAAACCTTTCGGCCATGTGGAATACGTTGCTGACCTGCATACCCGCAGTGATGGTTCGGGCGAATCATCCTTCCAGGCAATCACACTTGTCGCTTTTGCCGCTGATAACCGCACACCCGCTGTTACTTCGCAAGATCAAAGCGGAACCGCTTCAGGTATTCAGTTAGAACATCTAGGCATGTGGTTCTCATCACTACAGGATGCTCAGAAAGTGCTGAATAACTCATCGTTGCAAGGCACGATTTTTGATGGTGGCAATCCTGCGCTGCATGCTGGCCCACAAGCGATGACCGATGGACAAACTGCCCCAGTGTTTTAATACGCAATATATGAAATTGCCTAACCGAATCTCTCAAAGGAGTCGCTTTTATGCAACGTATACGCTGTATTCCGCTACGCCATACTTTCCTGGTGGTTCTCCTGTTGCTGATGGTGGGCGTACAGGGGGGAGTCGCGTCGGCGGCAACGCTGGCGAGAACAACGGCAAAAACGCCTGCTGTTGCCACCAACCAGATCAATCCTGATGTTCTACGTTTACGTCAGATGGTACGTAGTGGTCAACTGGCCTCAACTGTGCATGTGCTCGATTCGTTGCCACCCACCACGATTGTCCAGTTTCCTCTTGTACCCAGTAGCATCAAAAATGCCTTTCCGCAAGCCACTGGCCTGGTGACAATTGTGCGCGGCAATCGCGATAACGCTATTGCTGATACCGTGATTGTAGATGTCCAGCACATGCCGCCTAATATCACCTTTACCATTTTCTACATCCAGTTTGCCAGCAAGCCCTTTGGCAATGTCGAGTATGTGGCTGATCTGACGACACGTGGCGATGGTAGCGGCGAAACACTTTTCCAGAATATCGCCTTTGTCGCTTTTGCGATGGATGCCCGCAATCCCGGTTCGTCGCAGGATGGTGTTGAGGGAACAACGTCAGGCACTAACCTGGAACATATGGGGATGTGGTTTTCCTCCTTGCAGGATGCGCAGAAACTTTTGAATGATGGCACACTGCAAGGCACGATTTTTGATGGCGGCAATCCTCCACTGCATGCCGGGCCGCAGGCAATGACCGATGGGCAAACCGCCCCGGTGTTTTAGCAGAGGGAGAGGTGTAACGATATGAGTATATTACGACGCACTGGGAAAAATGCACTCTTGCTGATGGTGGTGCTGGTGAGTCTCTTGATGGCCGCTTGCTCAACTGGCCTGCCTGTTAATTATAGCAGTAACACGGGGAAAGGCTCAACAAATACGACAACTGGCACATCTTCTTTTCCAACAACGTCCCCGCAACTGCGGACACCCGCTTTTGCGCAGGCGGGACAAGAGGCTTCAACGGTGCAGGTTTTGGCATCTGTGAATCCCACGTTGATTGTCCAGTTCCCTTTGTTTCCGTCGGGCATCAAAGCACTGTTCCCCAATGCGACCGCCCTGGTGACTGTTTTGCAGGGCAACCCGCAAACCAATGATTTTGATACGCTGATCGTGGATGTGCAACATATGCCGCCTAATCAGAAATTTACCGTCTTTCTCACAGAGCTTTCTGCAAAACCCTTTGGGCATGCCGAGTATGTGGGCGATGTCATCACACGCGGTGATGGTAGCGGAGAATCGATCTTTCACCTGATTGTCTTTGTGGCCTTCGCGGCAGATGCCCGTAACTCGACCGTCGCATCGGCAGATCAATCAGGCAATGCATCTGGCATTCAGTTAGAGCATGTTGGTATGTGGTTTGATGGTATTAGTGCGGCACGGCAGGTTTTGAGTAATCCTGCGCTGGCTGGCACGCCGTTTGATGGTGGCGGCGGCATAACGCATGCTGGCCCACAAGCGATGACCGATGGGCAAACGCTCCCCGTAATCTAATCAAAAGAACTTCTGCTGATGGTGAGCATAGAGCGTAGAGCTGGAACACATTTCAGCTCTACGCTCTATGCTCACCATATTTCTTACAGTCATTTTACAATTCTACGCATTTTTTTTGATGATTGCCAGCTATTCTATATACATAAGATCAAACGGGCATATCCATTACAAATGAGGGGCAATAAAAATGTTTCAAGATAATTATGAACCACAATCATACGAGCCATATATCCCATATCAGCAGATGCCGTCATCCGCGCCTACAGGAGTTTTAGAGCGGCCTGCTGAGCCGATGGTGTACCTACCAGCCAATTCTTCTCTTGGACCACGCAAGCCGCGTGCTCGAATAGGCGTAACAATTGCGATGACACTCTTGTTTGCATTCCTCATGGGTACTGGCTTGTTTGTCGCTGGCTGGAGTGTTGCGAGCAAGAGCAGCGCGACGAGTACACCTGCAGTCTCAACAGGAACTTCCTCTACTACGCAGGGGCAAGCAAATGTTTCAGCCGCGAGCGGAGATACCGTGCAGGCGCAACAAATCGCCGCTATTGCGAAGATTGAGCCATCCGTTGTTGAACTCAATGTAACGACTGCGCAGGGACAGCAGATTGGCTCTGGTGTGATTATTGATGCAAAAGGCGATATCGTGACTAATAACCATGTCGTGAGCGGAGCGCAAAATATCTCTGTGGTTTTGAACACGGGCACGACAGTGCAGGCTCAGCTTGTGGGTACCAGTTCCACGCATGATCTGGCCGTTGTGCGCATTGCCCCCTTTACCCATATGGTTGTCGCGCAAACTGGTGACTCATCAAGTCTCGCAGTCGGGCAAGAAGTGCTGGCTGTTGGCAATCCACTCGGCATTACGGAGACCGCGACCAGAGGTATCATCAGCGCACTCAATCGGAGTGTGAGCGAGTCGGCAAGCGTTGTAATCTCTAACGCTATTCAGACGGATGCCGCGATCAATCCTGGTAATAGTGGCGGCGCACTGATTAACCTGCAAGGCCAACTTGTCGGTATTCCGACGCTGGCAGCAGTCAATACGGAGTCAAATACGCCCGCCAGTGGCATCGGCTTTGCAATCCCCTCTAATGTCGTGCAGACAGTAGTGCAGCAGATTCTTCAGCAGAGATAATGAAAAAGGCGCATCTCAATCGTTTGTGGGGCACATCAGTGCCCCTTTTTTGACATGTATATGTTGTTTACTCTTGACTTTAGAGCGCAATTTGCAGTACGATACCTGCGTAAGTAACGTCTGTTACTTAACGTTCCGCAATGGGGGTATCGATTCATGCCTGAGCGCGAAGCCATGCGCTGGCTCCAGTTAACCTATAAAGTCCCCAGCGAACCTTCACAAAAGCGTGTATGGGTGTGGCGGCGGTTACAGCATCTCGGCGCGTATGCCCTGCAAAACTCTGTTTATCTATTGCCGTATTCAGAAGAGGTAGAGAAACATTTCAGGCAACTGGCACACGAAATCCATGAAATGGGTGGAGAGGCAAGCATCTTTTCTGTGATTGCCGTTGATCCTGCCGATGAGCAACGTATCTTGCATACCTTATTAGAGGCACGGAACGGCGAATACGATACTGTGTCCAGAGTGTGTGGGCGTTTTCTTGCTAAAGCTGCTCAATTGATAGAGACGCAAGGCTGGAATGAGCAGGCGCACGCAGAGTTTTCCGAAGTTTTAGAAAAAGTCCATGTGCTATTTCGTACCGCGAAACGCCACGACATGCTGGGGACACTGACTGCGACGCGCCGTGCAGCGGCCGCTGAAGCTCTAGCGGTGTGTGAGCAGATGTTTCGTATTTTACTTGACAAAGAGTATGTGAAGGCGCGTCGTTTGTTAGAAATGCATAGTGATCTGTTGTATAATAAACCCACTGAAAATACCTCTTCTCTACTACAAGAGATACACGATGCGAATAATGTAGGGACCGAATAAACGGTCCCTACAGGTTTTTACTGTACTCCCCCTTTTATTGTTTTACTGCCTGCACGCGACGTTTGTCGGTTTCCTGTCGGCTTAGATGCGTTTATATATTGCGCCCGCGCTTCCTCTTGCTCAAACCATTGGCGGCGTAGTTCTTCGGCGCGTCGAATAACCTGCTCTTTCAGTGTTACTCCATCCTGATCGCGTGTCTCCATGGCTACCGCATTGCCACTAGGCGGAATATCAAGGGCGCGTAAACGCTCGAACACTTCGCTCATTGCCTGCTCTGGGTTACGGAAGAACTGACTGCCGCGAATACGCGCAAAACGCCAGCCCAGGCGTTCTAGAACGGCCTGACGAGCCATGTCTTCTTCGAGCTTTTCGATAGGATGCCAGCGATCACCATCGCATTCCACCGCTAGCCGTTTGCCGTTGCCTTCGACCACTAGATCAATGCGATAGGCACCAACAGGCCATTGGGTGGTGACGCGATAGCCTGCGCGTATCAGTCGTTGGAGGACCTGGCGTTCAAACTCCGAATCGACGCGCTGCTCTTGTTGTGCGCGGGTATGTATGGTGGTGTCAGGATTCTGTGCATGCAGGATAAGTCGTTTGCGAATATCGCCATCTTTCAAATCAATGCTGGGATCAAGCGAATGCACCACCCAGAGTTGATCGCGCGCACGGCTGGCGGCAACGTTAAATCGCTTTTTGTACATATCGTCTTGCCCGTCTTCTGTGTGCATTCTGAGTGGTCCGCCGCCCATTGGCGTATCAACCACCGAAATAAAAATCACATCGCGCTCATCGCCTTGAAATTGTGCCGAGTCGCCGCAGAGAATATGCCTTTGGGTATACTCTTGAGGCGGCATATATCGCCGCAAGTATGAGTCAATGAGAATGGCCTGATCGTCTCTGGTCATTGAGATTACGCCAAACGTCGCGTCCTTATATGCTGGCATCTCGCTTGCCGCGACTAAAAGGGAGGTAATCGCCTGTGCCTCTTCCGGGTTTATCTTGGCTGTCGTGCTGTTAGAACTCTGGACACGATAGGCGATAGTTGGTGGCCGTAATTTCACTTCGCTATCATCGCGCAATGGCACAATTTTACCTTCATAGGAAAGATCATTGCTGAATTGGATGATGGGCGAAACACAGCGGAAGTGCTCACGCAGGCAGATAGGAGGAAATGTCGTTTGGGCAAGGGCGTAAATAGAGAGTTTTCCATCATAGAGAGCGGCATTAGGAATATCTTGCAGATGCTCATTAATCAAGCGTGTAAAATCATCGGCTTTTTGTCCCACTGCAAGGGGCGTTACTTGCTCATGATCGCCCACGATGACAAGCTGTTGCCCCATATAGAGCGCGGCTAATGCCTTGATATCGGCCTGACTTGCCTCGTCGATGATAACAACATCAAAACGATTCTGACCGGGGTTAAAATTCTGTACGACGCGGTTGAGTGGCATAATCCAGACCGGAACGGCTGTCTGGCACGTCGCCATCAACTGGCGAGCTTGCGCTTGGAGTTGTGGTGCGCGCTTGCCTGTGCCCTTGCCGATCTTGCGGATTGTCTCTTTCCAGCCCATCAGTGCCTGTCGCTGTATTGGTGTCGTGCGTTGTATCTGGGCGGCCCATGCCTTTTTCTCGACGAGTTCTGCCGTGACGCGATAGAGTTCTTGACTCAGGTTGTTAATCCGCTCTTGTAGTTGTTCGAGAGATGCTGCTGAACGGCGTTCTAGTTCATCATGAAGCTGTCGCCAGAGCCACGCCGCTTTAAAATTGCTTGGCTCCTGGCCCTGTCCATGCATGCCTTCGCGTTTGTTGATCGCCATTGCCCAACCGGGTGCTGTTGCCATCAATTTTTGGAGCAACTGATGGCGTTTCTCGGCTTCACGCTGGCAATGGTGGAGCGTGACCAGCCGATCAATAGCGGCGCGATAGTGTTGGGTATTGCGCGTCTGAAGGGCCTCCTGAAGCCGTTTGACAACCTCTGCCTGTGCTGCTGGTCCCGTGGTGGCACTGAGGCGTTGCTGCCATGTGTTGAACACGGCAACGACGGAGCGATAGCGGCGACGTTGTATCTCTGCCTGAATAATGGGCGGTAGATGTGTATTGACTAAGCCGAGTAACCGCTGTAGGTCACCAAATTCGCTCAGGTGCGCAGGCATTTCTGAGAGTAGTTGGTTCCAGTGCAATCCACAGCGTTGAATCTCTTGCTCTAGTGGTTGCCAGACGTTGGGATACCACGCGAGGCATTGACGAATCTGCGCGATATATTGTGCGCAAATGCGTTCTGGTTCCGGCCCCAGTGCTTCTGGTGTGGGACCGCCCTGTGTGGTCATCTGACGCTGCCAGCGACCTCGTAAATCTGCGCGCATGCGCTGTAGACACACACACGCGTGGAGTGCTTCAATGTGAACACGCGCTGTCGGAGCTTGTCCATTAATACGAACCTGCTCAAGTAACGGTTTCCAGTCACGATGAAAGAGCGTGGCCCTGATACCATTTAGTCTGGCTCCTTGCTCAAGATGCGTGATGATCGCGGTAAAAATCCTCTCGGCGTCGTCCAGGGGATAACCATCGGGAAGCGTTGGCGCGTATTCGATCAGGAGTGGCTCTTTTTGTGCGGCAAACATATTGGTGGCCTCAATTTTGGCAATGAGATCATTCCAAACTTGTACACGCGCTCCTCCATCGCGCCCTGCGGCAAGCGTTGCCAGACGCCATCGCACCTGTTCCTGTACAGCCTCTATGGCCCGCTTGAGTTTCTGCTCAATGGCCTGAAGTGACTCAACGGTACGGTCATGCGCACCAGGGTTCCAGAAGTTAGAGCGATAATCCAGATTGCCTTGCATCAGTTGTGCGCATTCTGCTGCGGCCTGCTCGAACTCAACAGGTGATGGTAGAGCTTTGGGGTCAGGTAAGCCTGGAACCATCTCGCGCTCGTCGGCTGGGGTTACCGTAACATTGGTCTGATAAAGTTCGTGGAGTTCGATCTCTGAAAGTGAGCAGAGCGCGCCAGGAGTAACGGGGGTCGGAATCCATGCCGCTGTCGCCTGATATTTGGCGACATAGCGTGCCGCATCAGATGGACTATGCGTCTCGCCTGCCACGATAATGCCCTGGTACTCACTGTTGCGTGCTTTCTTCAGTTGATCGCGCAGGCTACGCAGTTGATTGATGAGTGCTGCCCGCTGTTGCGTCAATTTGTGAATGGCAGGCTCAAGTGCGCCCGGCCGTATCGTAGAAAGCCGATCTACAATCGCCTCAATCGCACTCTCCATTTGTTTGCGATTGCCGTCCTCTAAAACGCTCACACACAGCGGTTGCAGTGGTTCAACGACTTTTTCGCGCAAGACACGCAAGGCTTTAGCTGTATGGCTGGTAACTAGCACGCTTTTGCCTTCTGCCAGCAGATGACCCAGCAAGTTCGCGATAGTATGTGTTTTGCCCGTTCCAGGCGGTCCCTGCACGAGAACAGCTCCATCATGTGCAAGACTATGTGCGATCTCTAGCTGCTCAGCATTTGCTGGCTTGCTGAATAAAATCTCCTCGTCCTCACCGTTGGGCGAGAGTTGGCGCGAGATACTGCTCACCGCTTTCTGTGCTTGATGCGATGTGTCCTCAACTCCTGCCAGAAGACCGAGTACCTCTGGAAGATCATCTCGTGTCGGTAGTGAGCTAAGAATCGTTTCGAGGGCGGTACTGAAACCAAGTGTGCGCTTGCGGAGGAAGAGAACCGGATTGCGACTAATCATGGGTATGCTATCGTTTGGTCTGAGGCGCAGGGGTTGTTCTGAGAAGAAGCCCTTTGGTGAAAGCTGATGGATAAGGCTCTTATAGAAGTTGGTGTTTGTCTCTGGCTCCAATGGATGAATTTGTTGCTGCTCAAACTCCTGGCGAATGTTGCCAATGTTTATGGTATAGGTTTCGGGCAGTGATTGAAGTAGAGCGGTATAGAGTTCTGGCGTAGCTTCTGTTTCGCTGAAGGTAAATTCGGGAATCTGCGGGTCAAAGGTTAATTGTATGCGGAGCAGGAGGATAGGATGGTAGACGCCACGTCCTGGTTGTGGAAACCAATGGAGCAGGCCGTCACCGAGCATAAGTTCAAGCTGTTCAGCTTCACGTGCAAATAAATTATAGAGCGCGTAGATTTTTTCAAAGACATCGTGAGTTGCACGTACTGGCAGTTCGTCACGCACCCATATTTCGTGCTTCTTCTTCCATTCATTGAAGAGTTTGTTGCGTGCGGGATCATCAAAGAGTGCGGGCGTTTTCGTCTCATCAATTGCCACCTGCCTATGAATATCCTGCCAGCCCTGTTCAAGCCAGGGTAAAATAGCGGCAGGTGGTTCTGGCGCATTTGTTAAGACTGGACGGCGCACCTTCAAAATAATGGTAGCATCGGTATCCGCCTCTTGCTCATGGGAACCCTCGTTAGTATTCGCTGGTCGCATGATGCAAGGGTGTTGTGGCAGATCGTGCAGCCAGAGGACCCAGGGCTGCGTTTGAATATCCTGTGGCACCGGGTTTTGTAGCTGGTTGAATGCCTGCACATAGCGAAATATTTGTGTGAGTTTGGCACGGGTGTGAGTTTGTGGCATGTTATAATGAGTTGAACTCACGAGTTTATCTTTCTGACTAGACTACATATAATACATGACGATGGGCATCTGCATGGCTTATTTTTCACACATTGAAATAGAAATTGCATGTAAACGTGTTATCCATAGCAGATGGGAGCGAACAGGCTTGCTTAGCTGTGAGCATAGACGAGTATAGCAAAATATGACGAGCAGATCAAGCCGAATCTTTGTCGATACACCTAGTAAATGAAAGTAGTTTTAAGAACATTGTGACCAATAGCATAGATTTTTTTCATATTATCGGGTATTCTTATACATAAGAGCAACCAGAAGTATCCTATCAGCGTATATACTATTAGTTCGATGAAGATAATACGCTCTGGTGGCATTATGTAGTGGTAAAGCAGATCTCGCGAGTGCGTTGTCGATCTTCATGTGGCATGCCAGCGAGCACTATGGTTTAATGACAAAAGGACAATGATTATGCAGCAGAAACAACAGGTTCGGCCTTCTAGCGGTGCTAAGGCAATTGCGCTCGACAAACGCGCTGTGCTTCTTCGCTATCGTCTTCTCTACCTGCAACTTCTGGCTCTCTTGCTATCAGTTGGCGTAGCCCTCGCCCTGCATCTCATTTTTGGGCGTTAGGACCGAGAGGGTCTCTTCAATAGCGTCATCCTAGAGAGATAGATTAAGCTTTTAAGCTTCTTATAATTATGCCCACGTGGGATACATGAATTTCCCACGTGGGCATTTTCTTGTTTTCAATCAGCTGCTATCAATAGCTAAAGCACCTATTCTCCTCAGCAATTTTAGCAAGCAGAAGCAATATACTTGCATGTAGTGATGAGAATAGGTACAATCCATAGTAACAGAACCATTGATGCGATATACTCTGTCTATTGGTTTCTATTTACCTATAAAACCGTCTATTGGGAGCGCGCATTTTTATGAGTACTTTATTACCCAGATCTAATACGCCTATCACCGCGCAACCTGTTCGTGAGACGCGCGAAAATATGCCGCGTCGTCTTATTGTCACCGCTAATGTGGTTATTTTTGCTATTCGCGACTGGTCCCTCTGGATATTGTTGCGCGAAGGTCCCTGGGGATCACCAATGCGTCTCGTACTTGGCAATGAATCCGTCTCCGACGCAGTAGAGCGTACAATGGATGCGCTCCTTCTCTGGCCTGCTCAGGCGACGCTTTTGCAATTGAAAGCTGGCTGGCAGGAGCAGCAGATCCATGTGTGGGGGAGTGCCGAGCAAGGGGCAGCGGTCTCGCTTATTCATAGTATTTTGCTGCGCGCCAATCGCGATGAACTTCGCCCAAACCTGCGGAAGAACCCTGTTCCTAGCTTGCGTGTTGAGTGGGTAGCTGTCTCAGATGTCGAGTCTGGGCAACGTGTACTCGACACTGAAATGCGACCTATTGTGCAAGGGGCATTGCATGCCTTGCGCTCGCATGTGCAGCGTGAGCCAGAGATTGTGTTGCGTTATCTGGCGGACATGGGAGGCATGAGAAGTTCACAAATTGAGGATGATTGGTGGAAACGTGAACCAGAGGTCTCTTTTGGGAAGGATACGCGCCCATTGGCACCACTAAAAGAGCCAATGGTTGGGGATGGGAGTTTGACATTAGCGGAGGCCACTTTGCTCTATCGTGCCTTTTTCCCACCCGATGAGCAGATTGATCTCTCCAACCTGCGCCGTCGTTTTCTGGCGACCAATAAGCTCGCTCCAATAGATCAAGAGCGGCCCGTCCGTGGACGTGAAATGGATTGGCGACGGGTGAGCCGTGCCTATCAGTATGTCGAATAATTTGGGAGAATGTGCTAAAATTTCTATAGAGTAGAGGAAGAAAGATGGCAAAAGTTACAACAGGGACAGGCGATACGGGCTATACAGGGTTGTTAGGTGAGGAGCGCGTGCCCAAATACGATCCACGCCCAGACACCTTTGGCACCGTTGATGAGGCAACATCCGCGCTCGGTTTGGCACGCGCCGTTGCGCAAGACCAGCAGGTCAAAGATATTATCTATCGTATTCAGCAAGAACTCTATCTCCTCATGGGTGAACTGGCTACTACGCCTGAAAACTACGAGAAGATGGGTCTGAAAATGACGATTGAACATGTGCAACGTCTTGAGCAGGTGGAAGAGGAGCTTAAACGCGAGGTGGAGATTCCTAATAAGTTTATTATTCCTGGTGATACTTTAGATGGCGCGGCCCTTGATCTCGCGCGTACTATCATTCGCCGTGCTGAGCGCATGGCCGTAAAACTGTTACATGATGAAGTGATTCACAATGCTGAAGTGGTGCGCTATCTCAACCGTCTCTCGGACCTCGTGTTCATCCTGGCTCGCTATATCGAAGTAAAATCATCGCTGGCCCACCTGCCAGAATAACGTCGGTTTTCATCCTGGAAAGGTAGCACAACAGGCATTGATTGTTTTCCATGCGCTTTGGGAGAACATCGCATCCGGCACATTGTATCTCTGGGCGGAGTCATCAAACAAGTTTGAAGCTGTACAGCAAAATAACCTTGTAGCAACACGGCGGACAAGCGCGTTGCCGCATCCTTTTGCCCTCGCTTCTGCCGATTGCCGCTCTTTGTTTGGTGAGTTTGCTGGTAGCCTGCTGGCACAAAGTGCGCATGTCGGTACTGTGACGTTGCGCTTGCCTTCAACTTCTAAAGGGCCGCTCTCTTCGCCTGATCTGCTTGTTGAACATAGCTCTTCATCTAACGCGGTAACTTTGCGTTGGTGGACGATAGATGCCTTGCTACTTGATGCGAGTGCCGCATTTGATCTGTTGCTTGCCTTGCCTGTGACTGCTCCGCATGGCATTGTTTTTGGCGACTCGTTGCGCTTCTGGGCAACCGCTGCCCGTTTCGCTTTTGAGTTGCTCTCGCACCAACGCTATATACCAGCCTTACATGATGCGCAGCGCGGCAATGTCACTACCTGCCGCGCCTTGTGGAGCACTGTGCTCTCGCCCGAAGATCGCACGCGCGTTCATACGCTCGCACAGTTAATGCCGCCACTCTGCTGGTCCTTTACCACGCCCGGCGAGAAATCCGCTACGCTGCTGCAAGAGATGGTACAACATTTTCTTGAGCAGTGTATTGATGCCTTTATTCGCGAAAGCCTTGTATCTACACCACTATTACCATCCACAAAACGAGCACAGAAGCATACTGCGCATGTGACAACTCTTCCAGAACGCTGGTTTCGCGCGCTTGCTCTTCCTGGTGCGGATGCTTTCATTGAGGCATCACCAGCAAGTGTCAAGCAGTTCTCTAATGTGCTGCACTCCTGGCTCGATCAAGCGGCCCTCACGCTTTCAACGGCTCCGTTTCGGACCTGTTTTCGTCTGGAGGCTCCCGAAGTTCCAGCCGCTGAAACCGGAGATGATGCGGCCTTACCCTGGCGTGTCACCTTCCACCTGCAAGCTAATGATGACCCCAGCCTGCTTGTTCCGGCAGAGCAGGTATGGAATGAGCGTTCCGGCACCTTAACATTCCTCAAACGCAATTTTGAAAATCCACAAGAACGCTTGTTGACTGATTTAGGCAAAGCCGCGCGCCTCTTTCCGCCAATTGAGAATAGCTTGCAATCCGCACGCCCACAGGAACTGGTATTGAATACAGAGCAGGCCTACCACTTTTTGCGCCAGATTGCGCCTCTATTAGAAGAAAGTGGTTTTGGGGTGCTTGTCCCGCCCTGGTGGAAAAAAGGTGCGGCTCGTTTACAGGCGCGTTTGAAGTTCAAGTCAAAGGCCGACGCGGGGAGCAATACGAGCCTGCTTGGACTTGATGGGCTTGTCGCTTATGATTGGAATCTTGCTCTTGGCGACACACAACTCACCTTAAAAGAGTTTGAAAAGCTGGTAAAGTTGAAAATGCCGCTTGTACAGGTACGTGGACAATGGGTAGAGTTGCGTCCGCAAGAGGTTGAGGCCGCGATTGCCTTTTTTAAGAAACAGCGTGGGCAGGGTCAGATGAGTCTGAGTGAGGTGTTGCGCCTCGGACTGGGACAAGATGAAACTGAGATAGGCCTTCCTGTTGCAGCCGTTGAAGGCGATGGGTGGATCGATGAGATGTTGAAAGGCTTACAGCAAACCGCAACAATCGCGCCCATCCAACAGCCGGCATCTTTGCAAGGAACGTTGCGTCCATATCAACTCAAAGGCGTGTCCTGGCTCGCTTTTCTGTCTCAATTTGGCTTGGGTGCTTGTCTCGCGGACGATATGGGTCTTGGCAAGACGCCACAATTGATCGCGTTCTTGCTGCATCAGCGCGAAAAAGCCGCGCTGAGACGCGCCCCAACCTTGCTGATCTGTCCGATGTCAATTGTGGGGAACTGGCAGCGCGAGGTGCAGCGTTTTGCTCCCTCACTCTCGATTCTCGTCCATCATGGTTTGGAGCGACTGGCTGGGCAGGCATTGTTAGATGCTGTGGAACGTCATGATCTCGTTCTCACGACCTATAGTCTGGCTTTGCGCGACAAAGAGACGCTGGGACAGGTCGCGTGGGAGAATGTGGTGTTAGACGAGGCACAGAATATCAAAAATGAGATGGCAAAACAGACGCAGGCAATTAAGCAGCTAAAAGCGCGTTACAAAATCGCCCTGACAGGCACGCCAGTCGAAAATCGTCTGGCGGAACTCTGGTCGATCATGGAATTTCTCAATCCGGGCTATCTGGGCAGTGGTGAAGCATTTCGCAAGAGCTTTGCGATCCCGATTGAACGGTATCATGATGCAGAGCGGACTGAGATGCTCAAGCATTTAATTCAGCCCTTTGTCCTGCGACGGCAGAAGACGGACAAAGCGATTATTCAAGACCTGCCCGATAAGATGGAGATGAAGGTCTTTTGTAACCTCACACGTGAACAGGCATCATTATACGAGGCTGTCGTACAGGAGATGATGGAACGCATTGAAGCAGCAGAAGGGATGGAACGGCGCGGTTTGATTCTGGCGACGTTGACCAAGCTTAAACAGGTATGTAACCATCCAGCACAGTTTATGGGGGATGGCAGTAGTCTTCCACGTCGCTCTGGAAAGCTTATACGCTTGCAAGAGATGCTTGAAGAGGTTGCAAGCGGAGGCGATAAGGCCTTAATTTTCACACAATATGCCGAGATGGGCACCATGTTGCGCCACTATCTTCAGGAAGAACTTGGCTACGAGACGCTTTTCCTGCGTGGTAGCACGCAGAAAAAGCAGCGCGATCTGCTGGTACAGCGTTTTCAGGAAGAGAAACATGGGGCGCCTTTCTTCATTCTCTCGCTCAAGGCTGGTGGTGTGGGGCTGAATCTCACAGCCGCCAATCATGTCTTCCATTTTGATCGCTGGTGGAATCCCGCCGTTGAAAATCAGGCTACCGATAGAGCATTCCGTATCGGGCAGCAACGCAATGTGCAGGTTCATAAATTTGTCTGTATTGGTACTCTTGAGGAGCGCATAGATCAGATGATCGAGCAGAAAAAAGAACTGGCAGAGAGTATCGTAGGGAGCGGCGAAAACTGGTTAACAGAGATGTCTACCTCGCAACTGAAAGATCTGTTTGCGCTGGGACGTGAAGCGATTGGAGAATAATATGGCTGATTGGGATGATAATGGGGATTTTGATGAAAAAGATGAGTTTGAAGAGGAAGATGATGGTTTTAATCGTTATGGCTGGAACTACTATTCTGCCAACCAACCGCGCAAAGTAACAAGTGGCATTAAGACCAAAAGTGAGCGTGGTGCCATCGGCAATACCTGGTGGTCAAAGCGTTGGGTCAACGTGCTAGAGTCGCTCGGTATGGGCACGCGCCTGACGCGCGGACGTAGCTATGCACGTATGGGTCAGGTCCTCTCGATTGAGATTGAGCCGGGTGTGGTCAATGCGCGTGTACAAGGCTCAATGCGTACGCCATATAAGATTACAATTCAGATGCAACCGCTTTCTGATGAAGCGTGGGCGAGGGTTATGGATGCCCTATCAGCGCAGGCTCTTTTCGCGGCAAAGTTGCTGGCGGGCGAGATGCCCAATACGATTGAAGAAGTTTTTCAGTCCGTGCATGTTCCGCTCTTCCCGACGACCAGCAAGGATCTGCGTACCTCGTGTTCCTGTCCCGACTGGGCTAATCCTTGCAAACACGTGGCGGCTGTCTACTACATTCTCGCCGAACAATTTGACGACGACCCTTTTCTGTTGTTCAAACTGCGCGGACGTGGCAGGGACGCTGTTATCACCATGTTACGCGAGAAGCGTGCCGCCCTTGCCCGCGAATCCTCTGTGCCAGCTCTCTTGCAAACAGCACAAGAGCTGGTTCCCCCACAAGCCGCTTTAAACCTGGAAGCGCATCTCTCTACGTTCTGGCAAGCAGGCGATGGATTGGAGCATTTTGTCGTTCGTCCACAACCGCCCTCTACGCAGTATGCCGTCCTGAAACGTCTGGGAAAGGCGCCCTTTGAGATACATGGGCAGAATATGGCAACGTTGTTAGAGCGCGCATATGAGGTGATTGATCGCGCTGTGACGCGGAAAAATGATGAGTTAGACCAACAATAGAGGCTGATAGACGAATATTGGATCGCTTGCTTTTTAACTCTTGACTAGCGATGCATATACGTGTAAAATGCATATAGAGAGATATTTTGTACGTTGTTTTCTCTAGACGGTTGACATGGTCCAGGAAAAGAGGACACTATGGTAGATGTGCATGATGAAAAAAGAAAAGACGAGCATGATGATGACTCACGTGCTGGTGGCAATGACAGTTGGTCAAAAAACTGGTACATTCCAATGATTCTTCTGATGTTACGTGAGTGGAACTCTTATGGTTATGAACTGATGGAGAAAATGACGAACTTTGGCCTCAATGCCATGAACCCCGGTACATTCTACCGCATGTTACGCCAGATGGAGAAAGACGGCTTTGTGCAATCCAGCTGGGATACGTCAGAGACTGGGCCTGCCCGACGTGTTTATTCGATTACATCTGCGGGTGAAACGTATCTGAAATATTGGGCGGAGTCGCTTAATCAATATCAGAGAATGATGAATACCTTCTTTCAACTCTATACTCCACCATCTCAGCGTCCAGAGAAGGAAGATAAGTAGAAGCACACACGTCTTCCTTTTCTTGGCAGATCGTCTTGTAGTGCTACTGTTTTTGTGATGTTGCTACGTCCTGATATGCAGTCAATATAATGATTGCGAGATGAAATGCCAAGATCACAAAATTGCTGATTTTTGTTCTAGCGGTTTTCAGCGAAGAAGGACCAATAACCATGGGCACAAACATGACCAGTCTTCCCCCTCTTCCCGCGATTGGGGCGCGGGCAAGCCGTTCACGTGTGATTACTGAGCAAGATATTGTGCAATTTGCAGACGTGAGCGGCGATCATAATCCTATCCATCTGGATGAAGAGTATGCGGCGAAAACGCCTTTTAAAGGACGCATCGCGCATGGTTTTCTGACCGCCTCGATGATTTCAGGTTTGTTAGGGAATGATTTGCCTGGCCCTGGCACGGTCTACCTGGGGCAGACGCTCAAGTTTCTAGCTCCTGTCAGTATTGGTGATACTGTCACCGCTTCTGTCGAGGTGACAGCGGTGCGTGAGGACAAGCGGCTTTTGACTTTACGCACTGATTGTATGAACCAAGAAGGCAAGTTAGTGCTTACTGGTGAAGCAACGGTGCTTTACCGATAAAAAGGAGAACGTTCAGCAAATAAGGACAGGCATACCTTCAAATGAAGATATGCCTGTCCTTATTTGCAGAAATTTGCAGGTCTATTATGCGCGTTCAACGATGAGGGCGACACCCTGACCGCCACCGATGCAAAGTGTTGCCAGGCCATGTTGTGCTTGTCTACGTTGCATCTCATAGAGCAAGGTCACGAGGACGCGCGTGCCGCTGGCACCAATTGGATGTCCAAGCGCGATTGCGCCTCCGTTGACATTGAGCTTGGAGCGATCAAAGCCCAGTTCTTTGCCGACCGCGACCGATTGCGCCGCGAATGCCTCGTTGGCCTCAATCAGGTCAATGTCTGCCAGCGAGAGTTGCGCCTTTGCCAGCGCACGTTTCGTTGCCGGCACTGGTCCCATGCCCATGATGCGCGGTTCCACACCTGCTGATGCATAGCCGCGAATAGTCGCCAGTGGTTTAAGCCCTAATTGCTGTGCTTTACTGCGGCTCATCACCACAACTGCTGCAGCTCCATCATTCAAGCCAGATGAGTTACCCGCTGTCACCATACCATCCGACTTGAAGGCCGGGCGCAACTTCGCAAGAGCTTCCGCTGTGGTGTCGCGGCGTGGTTGCTGGTCCTGCTCAAAGAGCGTTGTGCCTTTCTTCGCAGGAATCTCGACTGGCACGATCTCGGCGCGGAATGTCCCAGCCTCAAGTGCGTGGGCGGCGCGTTGCTGGCTTTCAAGTGCAAATTGATCGAGTTCGTCGCGTGTAAGATGGTATTCAGAACAGATATTTTCGGCGGTGATGCCCATATGGCAGTTATCGAATGCATCGATCAAGCCGTCGCGTGTCATCACATCAATGAGCTGTCCATCACCCATTCGATAGCCGAAGCGTGCCTTCTCAAGAAGATAAGGGGCGCGGCTCATGTTCTCCATGCCACCAGCGATGATAATTTCTGCATCACCCAGACGAATCGCCTGCGCTGCCAGCATGACCGTTTTTAATCCACTACCGCATACTTTATTGATCGTCATTGCTGGCGTCATCACGGGGAGTCCCGCGTTAATTGCTGCCTGTCGTGCGGGGTTTTGGCCCAGCCCAGCTTGTAGCACGTTGCCCATAATGACCTCATCCACCTGCGTAGGCTGAAGGTCTGCACGTTCTAAAGCTGCGCGGATAACAATCTCACCGAGTTTGACTGCTGGCACTTCTGCCAGTCCACCTCCGTAGGTTCCTATTGCGGTTCGCACCGCACTGACGATAACAGCGTCTTGTAACTCTGGCATGAGTTATTCTCTCTTTCTCTCTTAGTCAGTCGCGAGGGCACATATGCTACATGTAAATACCGCCGTTGATATTTAATGTCTGCCCGGTGATGTAGTCTCCGTGAAGAACAAGATAGCTTACTGCGCTGGCGATTTCTTGAGGAGTACCGACCCGCCCTAACGGAATGCGTTTGACAATCGACTCCCGCACCTTTTCCGGCACTGAGGTATACATATCAGTCTCAATGAAACCGGGACAGATCGCATTGACTGTCACGTTAAAGCGCGCAAACTCCAATGCAGCCGTCTTGGTGAAACCAATGATGCCAGCTTTCGCAGCGGAATAGTTGGCCTGCCCAAAGTTGCCCATTTGCCCCACGAACGAGCTAATATTGATGATTTTGCCCGACCGTTGTTCTGTCATATAAGACATTGCGGCCTTGACTGTGTAAAAGTAGCTGTTCAGGTCAGTCTGAACGACTTTATCCCAATCTTCGACTGTCATGTTCTTCATCGTGCGATCAATATTGATGCCCGCATTGTTGACGAGTACATCGAGTTTGCCAAATAGATGGACTGTTTGATGAACGAGATGGCGTGCCTGTGCTGCATCTGATACGTCTGCCTGCATTGCGACAGCGGCCGCCGCCCCATGTTCCAGGAGGAAGGCCGCGACTGCCTCAGCCTCATCCTTGCTACGTGAATAATTTACGACGACTTTTGCCCCTTGTTGGCCGAGTTCTTCTGCGATGGCGCGTCCGATACCTCTGCCCGCGCCCGTAACGATGACTGATGCTCCTGCGAGAGTTCCCATCTGTTTTTTCCTTTCATAAACAAAAGAACACTCGTAGTGAATACAAGTTCATCTTGCACTCATCTACATCAACTGACGACGTTTCGATACCCCCAATGGCATTGCTCTACGACTAGAGCAATGCCGCGTAATAAAAAATGTACTCTAAGAAACATAATCAGTCAATGTCACAAATATATCACCGTGTTCTTAAAAGGTGTCACAAATGTCTCACGCGGGGAATAGTACCGGTAGAGGCTATTGTGAGATACAAGCTATATGTCTCACAATAGCCTCTCTAGCGTTAATTCGAGCGCAGTGAAAGCCAGCTACGCATCTTAGGCCAGAGACCCTTGCGCGCTTCTGAGCCAGTCAGCAGGCCGACGTGCCCGGCATCAAGCACGAAAAATTCTTTATCCGTGCTGCTAACATAGCGCAGTGCAGCCTCAGCCTGCGGTAATGTGCAGATATGGTCTTTTTTGCCCGCGATAGCCAGGACGGGGCAGGTGATCTGGGCTAGGTCTACACGGCGTCCGCGTAGCACAATCTCGCCTTTAATCAGCTTGTTTTCCTGATAGAAATTGCGAATCCACTGGCGGAAAGTTTCACCTGGGAAGGGGATGCCATCATTAACCCATTTATTCATCGCTAGCCAGGTATCCATAGATTTCTCTTGCAGGATACGATCCCACATCGTGACATAGGAGCCAACATAGTTAGTGACGGGTTTGACGAGGCGATTGCCCGTGTCGATAACGTCGCCGGGGATGTTGCCAAAGGCATCTACCATCTGATCGGGGTTAAAATACCGTGAACCGGTCCATAACCCATAGAGGCCCATGTTATCAGGCGTGAAATCAATCGGACTGGTAAGCAGAATCAGGTTGCGCAACTGTTTGCTGGGGAAAAGCGCGGCGTACATTGCGCTCATTGTGCCACCCATGCAATAGCCGAGCAGCGTAAAATCTTCGGATTGCGCGGAGCGTAACACTTTTTTGATGGCGCGTGGAATGTAATCCAGGACATAATCGTCGAAGGTCAGATTTTTGTCCTCGTCGCCAGGGATGCCCCAATCAAGCATATAGACATCGAACCCTTCGCGAATCAGAAATTCGATGAGACTATTGCCAGGCATCAAATCAAGAACATAAGGGCGGTTGATAAGCGCGTAGACCATCAAGATAGGTGTCTTATAACGCTTCTCAACCATTGGTTCGTAGTGGTAGAGTTTCGCCTTGTTTTTGCTCCAGATTACCTCTTTAGGGGTCTGCCCGGTATCGGCTTTTGCCCCTTCTAGAACGATTTTCATTCCAGAACGATACTTGTTATAGGCTTTCTCCAACTCGGAGGTCATCGGTTGGTCGGTCATATAGCCCTCCTTTGCGCTGTTCCCTTCGCGCTATAAAGCCCGCGTAGATGCTATCGGGATAATATTTAGAGTGCCTCGGATGAAAGAACCTCGCTCTCACCAGTGGCTCCATTGGCTAGATGTTCGCCTTGTGCCTTAGGATTCTTGCGGCGGCTTTCTACTATACTCTTGCTCTCAAGTTTTTCTATCGCGCTAAGGAGTAAGTCTAGTTTGCTTTCGACACGTTCTAAACGTTGTGCGAACTGCGCAAGTTCCGTCGCTGTTTTGCTCTCTGCTACTTGCACGCTATCAAGCTTCTGCTCTGTGACATGTAAACGATGCTCTACGCCATGCATAGATGTTGCACGCGTATTGGTCACGATTTTATCCTGGAGTGTTTCGATACTATCCTCTAATCCATCAACCTTATCTTCGAGCGCGACAACCAGGCTGGCAACGCGCGCGATGTCGGAACGGGTAGGAAGTTGCAGATTATGGAAGTAATCCTCGTTTGCGCGGCGCGAGAGCGTGGCAAAACTGGTATAGCTATCCAGGAAATGGCTGGCAGATTCCATAAACTTGTCTGTGCCAATAATTTCTTCGACAACTTTTGCCCAGGTTTCGCTTGTCGCATCGTACCATTGCTTGTAGAGTGAGAAGGGGTCAGTAGGGAATGTGCCAGTGGCCTGCATTTTTGCGCGTGTCTCCTCCAGCATTTCGAGCCACTGTGAGGTTAGCCCCAACGGATCTGGGCCTGTCTCGGCTGCCTTGCGCCAGAGTTCTGTCGCACTATCAAACCAGACACGCCACATTTCTTTTGGATCAGGTACTCCCGACGATCCTGTCTTCATCTGCTCTTGTAGTTCGCTCATACTCTTTATCCATGTCTGATAAAGCGCGACGGGTGAGGTATATGCCCCTTGTCCACCTGTCATGCTACCAAGTGCATCTGTCCAAGCTTTCGTTGTGCTGTCCATCCACTGCTTCCAACTCTCTTGCGGATTGGGAAGCGCGGTATAGCTACTGCGTGCCTGCTCCTGAAAGGCGGAGACGTTTTTGAGCCATGTCTGATACATGCTGGTGCTGGTGGCCTGAGCTTCTGAGAGGTTACGTGCGGCCTCAGACCAGAATTTGTTCGTGCCTTCCGTCCACTGTTTCATCGCATCCGTGGCCTGGGCTGGTCCAGGCATTGCTGCTTTTAGTTGTTCCTGATAATCATTCATTGCTTTGAGCCATGTTTGATAGAGGCCATAGGGATCAATGTAGGCTTCTTTGCTGCCTGCTAACAGATTCTGCCAAATCTTCGCGGTCGTATCGCTCCATTGCTTCCACATCTCAAGCACTTCCGCTGTGCTGGGCCTGGCTGTATTGTCTGGCATCGCAGACGCTCCTTTCATCCAGGGCTATTGTCTGGCTCTTAACTACGCTTCATATGACGCACTACAGCGCGTAATCACAAATAGCTTGACAAAGGTGAACACCCTGGATAATTAGGGGTCCAGAGGTCCACCTTGTCTGCTAGAAATTGATCATTGTATTGTGACGCTTCTACAACCGAAAAGCGTGAAGGGGCGCGTTGGTGCCACTGCGAGATTATTTAGAGGCGGCTTCTGCGAACTCTAATGCCTCTTTGTAGTAAGACACCGGAGTGCGCATCATATCCATGTAGGTGTTGACGCTCTCTGTGACCAGAGCCTGATAGGCTTCCTGCTGCTTCTGGTACAGGTCGACCATCTCTTGGGTCAATGCGCGTGTGCCTGCTGCCTGCCCCTTGAGAACCTCCATGCCGTTGATGAGTACGCTCTGAGCATAACGAATGTTGCGCTCTTGTGCCGCGACCATGCTATCGGTGAATGCCTGATTGGCTTCACGTATAGTCTTGACGATGTTCCATGTTGCTTCGTTCACTTTGTTGTCTGTCATTGTTTTGCTCCTCTGACTTTTGATTGTTCACTTAGAAGGTCTTACACGTGTATTTCGCCACGCTCTCTTCGCTGAGCGTGTGACGTTGCATCTTTAATCATCTATATGCATTTTACACATAGATGCAAGCAAAAGTCAAGAGGGAAAACCGGAATATGGCGAATCCGCCTCGCCTGTGAGCATTTTGTGAGGCAATGGGGCAGAGAAAAGCGCGGTAGGGGTCAGACTATGTTGAATTTCTTGTAGTATAGTGGTCTGAACCTGTTCAGCGGGACGGTTGCCATTGACCTCAATCAGGCGATGTTGCGCGCCGTAGTAATCGAGAACATGGATAGTTTCGTTGAAGAAGATATCCAGGCGTCGTTGTACGGCGGGTCCTGCATCATCTGAACGTTGATAGAGTTCGCTACCATCAATGTCGCAGACGCCTGTGGTGCGTGGGAGGTGAGTATAGATGTTGTAGACGTGTTGGTGAGCACGACAAATGATGCGCCCAGAGAGGCGTTTGAGGAGTTCTTCGCGTGGAACTGCGAGATATACGGCGGTGTCAACATGTTGCCCAATGCGCTGAAGTCCTCGATCCAGGGCTTGAGCCTGTGCTACTGTGCGCGGGAAGCCATCCAGCAATGTTCCTTGAATGCCATGCAAGCTCTGGATCTCATCGAGGATCATTGAGACTGTGAGGGCATCGGGAACCAGTTCGCCGCGGTCGATATAGGCTTTGGCTTGTATGCCAAGCTCCGTCTGCTCGGCAAATGCTTTGCGGAAGAGGTCGCCACTGGAGACGTGACGAACGTTGAGTGTCTTGGCAAGAAGTTCCGCCTGCGTTCCTTTGCCAGAGCCTTGCGCGCCGATAAGAATGATATGCATAGTTTTCTCTCCTGTTGTAGCACAGCGGACACTGCGTCGTACCCACTGGCGTATGGTAAACAATCAGAACCGTTACGCACTCCATCGGAAGGTACTACAAGAGAACGGGATGACACCGATAAGATGCATCTCCATGACAAATATCTGCCCCAGCGAGCAGACAGCGAGTCTTAACAGCAGACTCACAGTATGAATTGTAACAGATTCGTTTAGCAATCTCATAGGGTAAAGGGAAGAATTATTGAGACAACGAATGATATATTCCTCTCTGCCTTAGAATAGCAGGATGAGATCACAAGTACACACCGCTTATCGTCACGGAAGTCACAGATAGATCACGATGAGCCATGAAGAAAAGTAGATATTATCGTGGTGGCGGCCCAAAAACCTGGCGTAGTGTGTCCCAAAATGTGTGCTTGTGCTCTTTTTCGGGCGTAGGGCGAGGATGGCGTACGAAAAAGGTGTACATGGCGAGACTGGCATCCGGCCCTTGCGTATCGGTATACGAGCCAGCATTACTGCCGCCCGACCATGCGTGGCGCATGCCGTCAATCTTCCAATATTCCTGCATATCGTGCCCTTCGCTGTCAGTCCAGGTATAAATGGTGTAGTTGCGCCCGCCAGGTACTTTGTTCTGCATCGTTTTTGTAGGGAGGGCGAAATCGGCCTGATAGTGTCCCTGCGCAGCCAGCATGTTGGTTTGCATCCATTGCTGCGTCGCGTGTTCGCTATTAATGGGGGCAACTACGTAGTCGCGACTGCCATGCAGAACAATCGTGGGCATGGGACGAGCCAGACTGCCCATGGCTTCGTAGGCTCTGCGTCCTTGCTCCTGTGGGTCCGTACTGCCCTGGCGCATGGCTCTCAACGAACCACTCAAACTGGTTGCAGCACGATAGGGCATGCCTGAGTGAATACCAATCGCGGCGAAAATATCAGGGTAACACGCGCCAACAATTGAGGCCATTGCACCACCTGCTGAGAAGCCTGCTATGTAGATGCGATCTGCGTCGATTGTCCAGTTTGCGCTATCTTGCTGTATAGTTTTGACAATATTGGCGATATGCGCTGGTTCCTGACTGGTGCGGGAATGCTGTGTGGCCTGGAACCAGTTCCAACAGCAGTTGTGATTGCATTCATTGGTTTGCTGCGGGTAGACCACGATAGCATTAAATTGATCTGCGATCTGGTTCATCCGTGTCCCAGCGGCGAAATCGGCTGCTGTTTGCGTGCATCCGTGTAGCATGACGATCAGCGGAACGGCTTCACCGACTTGATACTTCATGGGTGTATAAACGGCATAAGGACGACTACCTGTCGTGTCTGTGTAAGTAAATTGTTGCCACATAGACGTGAAATCTTATCCGATCTGCGTGTGTAAATATCCAACATCGTTGTTGTCTGCCTTTGCGGTTATGTCTCCGTCACGTGGGGAACACATCTATTACCTGGTTCGGCGACACTGGCGAAGTGATACGTCCGTCGTATGAGGACATTGGCAGGGGCTCTCCTTTGCTGTTGTACTGATTTGCTCGAGTGGAGCAGAGGCACTGCGCTGTTTGATTGATTATAGACGCTCTTGCCAGGAGATGCAAGTCTTTTATCTCTTGCCTGAAATTACTGCTCAAATTGTGAACTAGTTCATTGTTTGCTGCGTCTTATCTGTCTCATACTAGATGGGGTTTTACTGTATCCCTGCTATTAATAGGGAAAATGACTCATTATTTTAAAATTGCTTTGTGTTTATGCGACGATTCCTTTTGTGTGAGCATTTGAATATGTAGAGTGCCTGATATCAGCGAACTCTCACTGGGTAATGGGGCAATATGAGTGCCGTACAGGACGAAGCTCGGCTCGTTGTTGAGGCGTGTCAAGGCTCAATAACAGCCTTTGAGGTGCTTGTTACACGTTATGAACCACGTATCCGACGTATAATTTATGGGCTAACACATGCTGTCCAACTTACGCAGGACCTGTGCCAAGAGACCTTTCTCTCGGCCTATCGCGCTTTACCGCGTATGAAAGAGACTGATCTTCATTTCGCGCCCTGGCTCTATCGTATAGCCGTGAACCAGGTCCGTAGTGAGTGGAGACGGCGTAAACATGTGACGCTCGTGCCTATTACATCTCCGTGTACATATGGAGATGAGCCTGCTCATGATATGAGCGAGGATGAATTGGTCAGCGATGAGCATTTTGAGGAGCAGGTCGTTGAGCGCGATCTGGTCAGGCGCGTGTTAGGTCGTTTGCCAGAGGAGGCGGTAACGTGTCTTTTGTTGGATGCCGAGGGATTTTCCTACAAAGAAATTGCGGCTATTCAACAGGAAACGGTTTCAGCCATTCGCAGTCGGCTTTCGCGTGCGCGCCAGTTATTTCAACGTATTTATAGTGGACTGGATAAGGATGCATTGTAATGGTGGAGCAATTTCCTGATATCCCGCGTGAAGGGTTGTCTCCATGCGTGTTAAGTCGTGACTGTTTACGTGTCTTTGATGAACTAGAAAATCCTGATCTGGCTCTCTTAGATGGTGCTGATGCCGCTCTGCTTGCACAGGCTCGTTACCATTTACCGACCTGTATTACCTGTTCTACACTATTTGATCGTGAGCGACGTTTGCGTGCAGGGCAACGTCAGCAACTGCGAGCGGTGTTGGATGAGGGAGCGCAACAGGTTCCCAGCACACTGGCTGCGATCATGCGAGCTGTACGAGAAGAGCCAGTATCACGCATCGACGCGACTGTCGCGCCCCTAGAGCCTGTCATGCAGCAAGCAGAGGAGCTACATAACTGGCAAGTGCGTCGCCCCATTGCATCTCGCGGCAGGCGCGTGCTTGCGCAACTGGTAGCTCTGGCAGCAGCAGTGGTGTTATTAGCCACAACTATTGGGGTGTTTCAACTGCTGCATATACATACTTCCGTGGAAACGACCTCTAATGCTAGTCTGTCAAATGTCGTGCCCAGCTTTGCATTGACCAATTCCTGGTCAGCGGTGATACTCTCCTATGTGCAGTCAGATCATCTGTATATTGTGAATTATGATCCATTGAGCGGCAAACGTGTAGCACTGGCTGAAAGTTCATATCCGGCGGGAACGACGATGTATGGTGTCGCGCACACTGGGAATGCCGTTTTATATTCGGTCTACGATGGAACTGAAACCGTGTACTGGCTACGGTCCGCAACTACGCTTGTAGCGTTCTATCGCGTGGCTGGACGTGGCTTGCAGGCGGTCTGGAGTACCGACGATCACTATATCTTTATCGGTACCGCGCAAGGCGTCGTGATGTTTGATGTCCTGCATGGAACATCACAGCGTATTTTGGCCCAACTTTTGTCCCCACAGCTTGTTTTTGCCTATGCAAACTATCTCTATTATCAAGATGGGCTAGGTGGCACGACAGGCAACCTCAAGCGCATCGACATCAATGGCGGAAGTATACAAACGGTTACTCCTTGCGCCAGTGCACAGCCATTCTGGTTTAGTCCGACAGGCAAGACGGTCTACTACCAGTGCCAGGGGCGGAATACTTATTATGCTGCGAATATGGATGGTACGCAAGCTGTTCTGCTCCGTGCCAACGTGGGGCAGGTAATCGGCTATACCGCCGATAATGCGCTGTTGACACTTCAGCATGTCAATGGCACAAATCAGGTCGTGCAACTGGGGGCAACGCAGGCCCAGGATCATGTCTTGCTCAGTTCGCTTGCCCCTGGTGTATCTACGCTAACGGTAGCACAGGTCGGTGTTGCTCCGTATGGGAGCGCACTCGTTGCTACCACTGTGGCGGCCGATGGCACGGCGAAGCTCTGGTATGCTGATCTTGCGACGGGGCAACAGCCTCAGCCTGTCGTCATACAGGGCGTGACAATGCTACAGCAGAACGGCTGGGATCGCCTGCAAGTGCCCGGTAATTGATGATGGTCGCACCGCTTGCTTCTGTGCCCTCTTTGCAAAAAAGACAAATGTAATCTAAGATGAAGTGAGGAGGTTGTAGCGCAATGAAACAGAATAAATATGATGATCCTGGCTTTTTTGTCAATTACAGTCAGATGGCGCGTTCTGTCAGTGGACTGGATGCTGCTGGGGAATGGCCTGCCTTCCGTGCATTGCTTCCTACACTACGCGAAAAAAACGTCCTTGATCTTGGCTGCGGCTTTGGCTGGCATTGTCGTTACGCACGTGCGCAACAGGCCCGTTCAGTAGTGGGGGTAGACCTCTCAGAGAGGATGCTTGCGCGTGCCAGAGAGAGCACTAACGACCCTGCCATCGAGTATCGTCAGCTTGCGATTGAAGACATCGACTTTGCGGCAACGCAATTTGATGTTGTGCTAAGTTCACTGGCACTGCACTATGTCGCGCACTTCGACATCGTCTGTCAGCGTGTGCATCATTGCCTTGTACCGCGGGGCAGTTTCGTTTTCTCGGTTGAACATCCGATCTTTAGCGCATTGGCGGCCCAAGATTGGTATTACGGTGAACATGGTGAGCGACTCCATTGGCCTGTTGACCATTATCAGATGGAAGGACCACGTCAGGCGATGTTTTTGGAGCATGAAGTCGTCAAATATCATCGTACTATCGCTACCTATCTAAACACACTCATGAAGGCTGGTTTCACCATTATGGGCTTCTCTGAACCTCAGCCTACACAAGAAATGTTAGATAAGCATCCAGATATGCGGGATGAAACGCGCCGTCCGATGTTTCTTTTGATTTCCGCTATTAAAAATGGCTAAGCGATCTGCCATGAGAAGAGTGTACTAAAATGTATACTCTTCAGGCACGCGCTGTTTCCAGATACGTACGGTATTGATGTGCGCATTACGCAAAAGCGTTTCTGTTTGCTGATGGGCCTGTGCAATCCGCGCGGGTATATGCGCGTCAGAACCGACGCTGATGGGAGTGTGATGCAATGCGCAGGCTTTAACCAGTCGCCGCACGACGCTGGGATAGGTTAGTGTATCATAGCCGTTAACTTCCAGCGCAACGTTGTGTTGCGTTGCCTCCGCTGCCAACTGTTCAAGTTCCGCGTCGAGCGTGGCGGGCAAATAGGGATTGGCGGAGCGCATGCGTACTGGATGGCTGATCACATCAAAATAGCCGCTCGTAACGGCGGCGCGCAGCAATTGATAGTAACGGAGCCAGCGTGCCTCACCTGTTGTTTTGTTCAACTCGTGATTGTGCTCAAAAAGCACGCCGTCAATCTCGTGAACTGAGCCAATCAAAAAATCCCAGGGTTTTCCCTTGAGGAAGCTTTGTATGGCCTCGTTTTTCTCTGGAATAAAATCGACCTCTAAGCCCAGGCGAACATCAAGCTGCTGCTGCTCGGCTGCGTTGCGCACTGCATCTATGTAAGTATCGAAACTCAAAAGAGGCCCTTCGACGCCCATATGTTCCAGTAGCGGATGGGCCTCGTTCATCTGAAAAACATGTTCAGAGAGGCCAAGTACGCGCAGTCCCTGTTCCTGGGCAGCTTGCGCCATGCGTTGCGCGGAACTGCGCGACACATGGCTATGAAAATCGGTGTCAAGTATCATCAGTCATTCCAACCTTTCTGCTCGCTATAACAAATGCGTGGTATCATACCCATTATAGTCTTTGTTTGTTATACGCCACCGATATATATGTCTGTTTCCGTGAACTGTCAGGCAGGTTTTTCCCAAAGGAGATCATAAGGCATGGTGTCTTCCTCTTCCACCGACCATGTTGTGATTGTTGGCGGCGGCGCGACAAGTGCGCTAATCGCTGTTCGGCTGGCCGAGCGTGGCTTTCGTGTGACAGTGTTGGAGAAGGCCCAATTGGGCAATGGTTCTTCCAGTCGCTCTGCGGCAGGGATTCGCGCGCAGTTCAGCACAGAAGAGACTGTTGTTGGTATGCAATATAGTCAATGGTGGTACAGGCATTTTCATGACTTCTTGCATAGCTCTCTAGAGGTTCGCCAGCAGCCTGTGTTACGGCAGAATGGGTATCTCTTTCTCTATGATGCTCCTGACGCAATTCCTGTATGGCAGCCGCGCAGAAAACGTGAAGTAACAGACATTTGGCGACAGGCACAGGTAGCCGCTACTATGCAGCAACAACATGGTCTGCCTGTCGAAGTGTTGACGCCACAGACAATTCAAGAACGCTGGCCTTTTCTCAGTGCTGAGCGTGTGGTTGGCGCAACATGGTGCCCGACTGACGGTTTTCTCTTGCCACATATGATCTACACCGAAGGCTTTCGGCGTGCAAAAGAGCTAGGTGTGGATGTACAAGAGCGGACTGAGGTACTTGGTGCCATGTTGCACGCGGGTCGTATACAGGCGTTGATGACGAACAGAGGCACGATTGAGGCGGATTGGTTTATCAATGCCACCAATGCGTGGGCCGCACGTCTCAGTCCACGTATTGGTGGCATGGCTTTGCCCGTTTCTCCGCGCAAGCGTTACCTCTATTTTCTCAAACCCGCGCAACCTGTGATGGATGCAACGACGTGGCAACAAATGCCGATGACGATCTATGGTGTAGGCAGCCATCGCGGAGCGCACTCACGGCCAGAGCATGATCTCTTGCTACTGGCCTGGGCACATGAGACTGAGCCGGAGCCATTGTTTAACGATGCCGATCAGGATCGCGTCGATCCGCCCTTCCGTCATGATAATGGCATTGATAATTATGGCTGTGCTATCCTCGAACAGGTGGAACAGTTTTCTCCCCTGCTTGCTAATGCTGGTGGTCTAGTCGCGACGACCAGCGGCTTCTATGGCACAACACCCGATGCGAACCCGCTGATCGGTCTGGACACACAACAAGAGAACCTCGTTCACGCGGTCGGTTTCTCAGGGCATGGCCTGATGCACGCCCCGATTACCGCCCTTTTGGTTGAAGCACTCCTTGCTGGCGATGTCGATGATGGGCTTGTCCATTTACCCGTGCCATTTGCTGCTGCCACCATCGACTTGCGTACATTTGCTCCTGGTCGCTCTTTTGAGAACGCACACCGCGAGACGCTGGTTCTCTAGATGCTTCTCAAGCCCGCACAACCGAGATGGTAAAGCCGTCGGTAAAACCGTCATCTATTGCCAACGCCAGCGAGAGCAAGCGCGGGTTGTTGATCGCTTCACGGTTATATCCGGTAATACCTGTGTAATATTCTTCTGCATTCTTGTTATAAGCGGCAATACCAGTTGTATCTTCTTTATTGGTCAGTTCTGGTGCAAGCAGTCCCGCGCCATTGCGCACGGTATTGTCCGCGACGATGATGCTACCTGGATGTGTGAGACGTAATGCCCATTCCAGATATTGCGGATACGGCTGTTTATCGGCATCAATGAAGACAAAATCAAAAGGTGCTTGCTCTTGCAGTTGTGGGAGCAGGTCAAGAGCCTTGCCCACGCGCACCTCGGTGCGGTCGCCCACACCCGCTTTGGCAAACGAGTTACGCACGACCTCGGCGTGATGAGGATCGATTTCTAGCGTAATCAGGCGTCCGTCGGCAGGTAGCGCGCGTGCCAGCCAGATACCGCTATACCCCGCGAGCGAGCCAATTTCCAGTATCTTGCGCGCGTTACATGCTACTGCTAATAACTGCAATAGTTTCCCTTGTAAGGGGGAAATCTGTATCTCTGGCAAGCCTCCCTCTTTGGCAGAGGCGAGCGCGAACCGCAGTCCCTCGTCTTCCGGCGCGAAAAGCGTGTTAATCTGTTTCTGAATATTTTGGCGAACCTGCTCTTCGTGCTGTAAACGCTCTAATTCGTTGGTATGTTCCGTCATGAAGAATGTTCTCCTTGTTGCAATTGCGTTATATGACTGTGCCAGCCTTTATGATAGCACGCAATGGGCCTATACCGTAATCCTGTCGAAGTCTGGTGCCCAATGATCGACATTGAAGATCAGAATGGTATTTGTGCCAGCATTCAAGTGAACGGTGATGACTTGTGACCCAACGGTAGTAAACGAGCCTGTAGGCTGAAAGGTGAGAACAACTGCTGTGCCACCGTTCACGCTCACTGAGGCATTGCGCTGTTCGCCAGAGCAGTAATAAATCGTCAAGGTATAATTGCCGGAGAAAGGCGCGGAAATATTGTTAAATTGCAATGTGCCTTTATAGCCGACATCGCCGACTTTTTGCCCGCCCGAACAGCCGCCACACGGCATAATTTGCGCGCCATTTGCCAGCGTGTTTGTCGCTGCCTCCGCTTCATAGCTTGTTGGCTGATAGGCTTGTGCAGTCGCAGTTGCTCCAATTGCGCTAGCTGTCGCTGCAGTATTGGCTTGCGCAATCGCCGCCGCCGTTGCCCGTGTTTGTGTTGCTGCGGTTGCACTCAATTGTGCGTGTGCGGTTGCTGTCTGGGCAGCGAGTTGTTGTTGGTGTGTCTGTGTTGCACGTACTTGAGCAAGCGCGGTTGCGGTTGCCGTAGCTATATTATTCGTTTGTGCATTTGTAAAAATAAAGGCAATAGAGAAAGAGAAAATGATGATACCAAGCGCAATAATCGCAATCGCAATGTGCGCAGAAGAGAGCGACTTTTGAGGATGTAGTGGTGGCGGCAAAGGCGTCATGGTGGGCGTGTTTGGTGTCTCCATTGGCCGTGGTGGATAGATCGTTGCTCCTCTATCTGCCTCTGGTAAGAAGAGTCTGGGGGCGACAGGCGTGGCGATTTGGGCCGTGCTGAGTAGCGCAACGGCCTGACTGGGAGCCGTATCGGCCCAACTATCGGGATGACCGATACCGAGCATTAAGAGCAGTTGATCGCGCCCTGTCTTATAGTCAATGTTCAAAAGGACTCCCGGCAAGCTGAGCCAGATAACAGGTAGCGCATTATTGGCGACAGGGGTAAGTTGGGCACGGATGATGCCGCGCAACTCACCCCTGTTTTGCATTGTGATGGCATATTCAACTGCGGTGCGTACCTGACTAGATGCCACCGTTTCCGGCGTCTGTATCACCAGCATCCACTGACATGCTGCTAATTCGTCCTGGAAAAAAGGCAGAAATGCCTCATTATGTATGTCTTGCCGACGTAGGTTGATATCGTTGATATCCGCACCCGCTATCTGTATATCGGCAATAAGTTGCTGAATTTGTCGCTGTTCATCTACAGCATCAGGCGCAACTTGATAGCATAAAAGAATACGCGGGGCTAGCACAGAAAACCTCCACAAAAATCTAATTATGTACGAGATAGAGAGTATAGTAGACTATTGCTCATCACTATGTAACGAAGTACACAAGATAATTATGCTGTTGGTCTGAAAATATCCCCCAATTGGTTCAGTTGCAGGCTATTTTCCTCTTGCAAATCTGGCTAGCGGTAATGGTAAGATACGTAACAGAACAACAGGAATGTGCGCTTCACCAATGATGATTATCCTGTTGCTCTCTTCTGCATCGTAACGGAGTTTTTGAAGGGAATCGAAAAGAGGAGCACCGATGTCGCAATCCAACGATGGACAGGCTACCAACGGCTCTGCCCTATCTCCGACCGGAGAGAATTTCAAACAACTTTTGACCAATGAGGTTCGTTATGCCCCTGATTCTTCCGCTATAGCTAACGCATGGGTAAAGGATTATCAGACGGCCTACGATCATGCGGCAAGCGATCTTACCGCGTTTTGGGACGAGATCGCGCGCGAGTTCACATGGTTTAAGCCCTGGACAAGTGTAGTAGAAGGGCAGGCTCCTGGTGCGCGCTGGTTTGTCGATGGGCAGGTCAATATTACTGTCAATTGTCTTGACCGCCATGCTAAAGGGGAGCGTGCCAACAAGACCGCCCTGCTCTGGCTGGGTGAAGACGGAGAAGAGCGTCGTTTCAGTTTTAGCGAACTGCTTACGTTGACTAATCAGGTTGCCAATGGACTGAAAGCGTTGGGCGTGAAAAAAGGTGATCGCGTCTGTATTTATATGCCGCTCACGCCGGAGGGTATCGCGACAATGTTAGCCTGCGCGCGCATCGGGGCAATCCATTCGGTCGTCTATGCTGGTCTAGGCAGTAGCGCGTTGCGCGCACGTATCGAGGATGCCCAGTCCCACGTTGTCGTGACGGCTGATGTTGGCTATCGCCGTGGTAAAACAACCAATCTCAAGGCGATTGTCGATGAGGCGGTCGCGGACCTGCCTGTTGTCGAGCATATTGTCGTCTGGCGCAGAGCCACGCCGGCTGTTGCCCTCAATGATAGCCGCGAGGTCGATTTCTACGCATTGTGTAGCAACCAATCAACCGAATGCCCTGCCGAGATCATGGAATCCGAAGACCCGCTCTTTATGCTCTATACCTCTGGCTCAACGGGTGCGCCAAAGGGCTGTGTCTATGTGCATGGCGGCTATATGGTTGGGACGGCCTACTATATGCGCCTCGCGTTCGATCTTAAAGAGGATGATATCTACTGGTGCATGTCTGATATTGGTTGGATTGTCGGGCACACGTCGATGGTTTATGGTCCCTGGTCAAATGGCACGACGGTTATCGCGCGTGAAGGTGCGCCTGATTTCCCCAATCCGGGTATTGTCTGGGAGGTTATTGAGAAGTATCACGTCACAAAACTCTTCACGGCTCCAACGACGCTGCGTATGTTTATGAAATTTGGCCCACAGTATCCTAAAGCGCACGATCTCTCTTCTTTACGCTTGATTATCTGTGCTGGTGAACCGCTCAACCCCGAAGCGTTGATCTGGGCCAAGCAGCATATTGGCGATGGCAATCTCCCTATCTGCGACAACTGGTGGCAGACCGAAACGGCTGGTCCGACGATTGGTACGCTCATCAGCATGGAGACTCGTGTTGGACGCGCAGGCAGGCCGTTCCCCGGCTATACTGTCAAAGTGCTCGATCGTAGCGGACAACTCGTTGCGCCTCACCAGGGTGGCCTGTTGGTCATCGAAGGGTCCTGGCCGCAGATGTTTCGCACCATCTGGAACAATGAAGCGCGCTATCTTGACTATTGGCGCACACTCTCGCCCTATTATACGGCGGGCGACGTGGCAACGATTGACGAAGATGGCTACATTGCCGTACTTGGACGCGCCGACGATGTGCTGAATGTGGCAGGTCACCGCATTGGTACGGCTGATGTTGAAAGTGCGCTGGTCAGCCATCCAGCTGTTGCCGAGGTGGGCGTGATTGGCAAACCAGACCCAATCAAAGGTGAGGCCATTAAAGCCTTTGTGACGCTCAAAGTAGGGCAGACGCCAAGCGATGAACTCAAGGCCCAGTTGATCGAACACGTGCGGCATGAGCTTGGTCCTATCGCCACGCCTGCGGAACTCGACTTTGTGACCGCCCTACCCAAGACCCGTTCTGGAAAGATCATGCGCCGTGTCCTCAAAGCACGCGAACTGGGCGTCAACCCTGGCGATCTGACGACCATCGAAGAGTAATTCGTAAGGACCGATAATGGGCATTAACACAATAATGCGGTAATACCCGTCGTGACTGATGATGGAGATGAACAAAATAAATTGGTAAAACCCGTAGTGGAGCAGGGCGACCGCGAG
>DAIDJF010000019.1 GCA_027451525.1 Ktedonobacterales bacterium | reverse complement strand
GAAGGAGCAGGACAATGGAGAGCAACAATATGCCATTAAGGATCAGATCCCACTGCTGGGCACCAAATTGCAAGGTCAAGTACTGCTGAAGGGTGACTGTGATAATTGCACCTAACAGTGGTCCCCAGATGGTGCCAGATCCTCCCACAAGGATCATCAATGCAAGGGTGATATTGAGTGTGTTGTCAAAGGCGGAAGCTGGCGTAAGAAGCCCTATAAAATAGGCATTCAGGGCTCCCGCTATGCCTACAAAACTCGCGGAAAGCAGAAAAGCGGTCAATTTGAGGAGGCCGACATGTATTCCCAATCCTTGAGTACGTGCTTCATCATCGCGGAGGGCAAGCAATATCAGTCCGTAGCGCGAGTGACGAATCCCCCACGCGGTGGCGGAGACAACCAAGAGTACAAACAACGCGACGTAATAGAAAAGGACATTATAGAGCTGTCCATTCCAGGAGGGAAGTGGGAGGGTCAGTTGTGCCAGAGCGGGCATGACACCTATCAACAGGTTGGGGAGTTGGGCTATCAAGGTGAAGAATGCCAATGTCATCACCAGAAACGTCAAACGTTTGGTTTTCAAGGCAATCCATCCGGGCAGTATTGCACAGACCCCAGTAAGCACACCGACAGCAGGGAGCAAGAACAAAGGAAACCATCCCCCTTGAATGTGCCAGAACTGGCAAAGCAGTGCTAAAATATAGGCACCGAGGCCGTAAAAAGCCGCGTGCCCCAGAGAAAGATAACCAGTATAGCCAGAGAATAAATTATAGCCCATGGCCGCTCCGGCGAAAATTAAGACAAAAACGGCAATACTGGTGACCGCTGGATTGGAAAAAAGTAGCGGAAATACCACGAAGCTCCCGATCGTCAATAGGGTCAGGAGCAAGGTTATTTGTTTCTTCATAGTAAGTGTACTGTGCTCAGAGCATACCTGCCTCATGTGCATGCAGCAATAGCGGAGCACTTTCCTTGCATCAGAGTGAGAAAATAGACCATCCAAAAAGGGGGATTTTCTCCACCACATTTCCCCCTAAGAATAGCAGACTAGATGAACGAAGGCAAGAGAAAACCCATCTATAATTCCACCAACTCTCAGGCCGCAATGGCCTCCCACATTTTATTGATACGCTGGACCTGTAAAGCCCACTTCCTACGCTACCTGCGTGTAGCGGTACGGGTTTCTGTCGTCCCTGGTACCTCTATTGTATCAGCTGAGATTTACCTTTTCACCCTCCGATTTGACAGCGACTGGACTGTGTGTGATACAATGCATATCAATCTCATTGAGTTGTCGCCTCGCAAGCAATGACACTGATCGGGTTCCACAGGAAAGTGTGATACCTGCATGAGCATATATGAACAAGATTCTCAGGCGTTGGATGCCTACTCCCACGCTGTCACTACTGCTGCTGAGCGCGTCGGGCCTGCCGTCGTGCGTATTGATGTCGAGCGCGAGGGCGGTCGCTATGGACGTTACTTCTCTCCGTCTGGTACTGGTCTCGGCTCCGGTTTCATCATCTCTTCAGATGGGCAAATCCTGACCAACGCTCACGTCGTCGAACGCGCTAGTCATATCGTCGTTACGCTGGCCGATGGACGCAAATTCGACGCTGGCCTGCTTGGGAGCGACCCAGAAGTGGATGTTGCGGTGCTACGTATCGGCGCGGATCACCTGCCTGTTGCGGAACTAGGGCGTACCCAGTTGCGCGTCGGGCAACTGGCAATTGCGGTCGGTAACCCCTATGGACTCAACTGGACAGTGACCGCTGGCGTGATTAGCGCACTTGGGCGCACGCTCGACCTCCCCGGCACACGCAAGATGACCAACCTCATTCAGACCGATACTCCTATTAACCCCGGCAACTCTGGCGGTCCGCTGGTGGATAGCAATGGGCGCGTGATGGGCATTACGACAGCGATGATGCCAATGGCACAGGGTCTGGGTTTTTCCGTTCCTTTAGATACTGTAAAAACTGTACTGGCACGAGTTGCGCAGAAACGCGAGACGGCTCCCGCTGGCGTCTCACTTGGGGTAGGAGGCATGCGCGTGCAAGTAGAGGATGGATTGCGCAAGACGCTCAATCTGGCGCAGAGCGTAGGCATGCAAGTTCTAGAAATTCGCTCTGGAAGCCCTGCTGAACGTGCCGAGTTAAAGCGTATGGATGTGATTGTTGCGGCTGATGAGGAAGGTGTCACGGAACCACGCGATCTGCAACGTATCGTGCGTCGTCATCTGGCAGGTGAGAAGATGACAGTTAGCTTCCTGCGCGGAGGCAAGTTGCGCAAAGTGACGGTTATTCTATAAGCTAAGCAATATGCTGAATGGCGAGAAATAGGAATACTATAAAAGGTATCCGTATCTTTTCTCGCCATTCTTCGCATAGAGGATGTGCTTGCGTTTTATAAACATGTAGAGTACAGTTGGGCTACAGCATATCAATAGGATGGATGAAGGAAGATTCTCTTGGGGAGAGCGGCTCACTTTTTTTGATCAAGCGAGGTCGGTAAAGGTAATTCAATAATGCAAGAAAAAAGATCATTATTACATACTATGTTCCCTGCAAATTTAGAAAATACTCTATCCATGCTTGAATTGCAGGCACGGTTAATTGATTTATCACATGATGCGATCATTGTATGCGATCCTGCGCGGCGCATTTATACTTGGAACAGAGGGGCTGAACAGCTCTATGGTTGGACGGAAGAGGAAGCGCGTGGACAGATCACACATAATCTGCTGCTGGCAGAACTGCCTGTGCCACTTTCTCAGATCGAGCAGCAGTTAGAGTCGGAGGGTCAATGGGAGGGCGAGCTAATTCATACCTGCCGAGATGGACAAAGAATCATTGTTGAAAGCCGCTGGGTTTTGGAGCGTGATGCACAGGGCAAACCGCTCGCTATTATGGAAGTGAATCGCGATGTTACCGCTCGTAAACAGATGGAAATTGAGCAAGAGGAGCGCGTGCGCCTCGCCATGAATGCTGCACAGGCAGGCATGTGGGAATGGAATACTATAACTAATCGTATGGAGTGGACGGAACAATGCAAAGCTCTCTTTGGCCTGCCTGTTGAAACCGTAATGAGTTATGATCTCTTTCTTAGTAAGGTGCATCCCGATGATCGTGAGCGTGTTTCTCAAGAGGTGCAACGATCTTTAAAAGATCATTATCTGTACGAGAGTGAATATCGCGTCATCTGGCCTGATGGCAGTATCCATTGGCTGACCTCACGCGGGCGGGCCAGTTATGATGAGCAAGGCGATGCGTTAGGCATGCTAGGTATAGTACATGATATTACTGAACGAAAACGTCTTGAGCGTATTTTGAGCCAAAGCGAGATAGAGATTCAAAGCCTGCGGAACTCCTCAATTATCGGTATTGTCTCGGCTGATAAAGACTATGTCTTGGAAGCGAATGATGCATTTCTCGCAATGGTCGGCTATACACGCGAGGATATGCAACAAAAACGTATCAATTGGTCGCAGATGACCCCACCGGAATACCTGTCCCTGGATCAGCATGGGCTGCAAGAATTACTTGAATACGGCGTTTGTACGCCATTTGAAAAGGCATATTATCGCAAAGATGGCTCTATCGTGCCTATTTTGATCGGCGCGACGCTTCTGCAGCGCGAACCGCTCCAGTGGGTCTGTTTTATTTTGGATATTACAGAGCGCAAACGGGTAGAAGAAGCCCTTATACGTAGCGAGCAGCATTTCAAGACATTAGCTGAGCATATTCCAGATGTTGTTGCGCGTTTTGACAATAATCTGCGCTATCTCTATGTGAATCCTGCCATTGCGGAGTTTGCTGGCAGGCCTCCAGAAATATTTATAGGCAAGACAAACGAGGAAGTTGGTATGCCAACATACATATTAGGGACTTGGAATGCAGCCGTGCGTCAGGTGTTTACGACTCAACAACCAACAACCTTCGAGATAACATTTCCTACTTCAATAGGTATGCGCTCTATGCAGGCGAGCCTGACTCCTGAGTTGGATGAGCAAGGTAATGTTCTCTCGGTGCTTGCTGTTAGTCGTGAGGTAACAGAGTTGAGAGATAAGCAAGAGCGTCTGCAACATGCACTCGATGCTTTGCTTACGGTGGCTGAAGTTCTGGTCTCTGATCTCGCCGACACCCCGCTTGATGAGCCAAAAACAATGAGGCGAGAGGTTGCGAAAAGTATACTTGCTCCTGTATGTGAGGTTCTGACGTGCGCGGGTGGTGTAATGAACATTTTCACAGCAGAAAGCGAAATATTTGAAGAAGTAATTACTGTAGGTTTTAATCCTGAGATCGAGCGGATAATCCAGAAACGTGTAGGAGGATTGCCGCTAGCTGCAAGAATGCCTGAGTCGATGATCCAACAGCTACGTGCGGGAGAGTCTATAGAAATGGATTTACGTCTCCCTCCGTATCAAGAACGCCAGCCACTTCCGCATTTGGAGTACGCTTTAGTCGTTCCTATGCGCTATAAGGCGAGACTCTTTGGCTTGATTACACTCTATCCTGTAAATTCTGCCCAACGGTACAGCAAGAATGAGATCGCGCTGGCTGCGGCCATTGGCAAGCTTGCAGCCTTGCTCATTGAGCGCGAAAATATTCTGTACGAGCGCGAAGAGGCTAAGTCAAACGCTCTAGCCGCACTGGAAGCCAATCGCCGCATGGACGAATTTCTTGGCATCGTCAGTCATGAGTTGCGTACCCCTTTGACCTCCATCCGAGGAAATATCCAATTAGCCGCACGGCGTGTTATGATGTTGCTACAGCCAGAGGGGGGACGTGACGAACCCAGGAGTGAGACTGTGCTGGTCGTGGAGAAGTTGTTGCAGCGCGCGGATCGGCAAGTTGGTGTGCAAAATCGTCTGGTCAACGATTTACTGGACGTCTCGCGCATTCATGCAGATCGGCTAGAGCTTCACCCAGAATTGTGTGATATCTGGCAGATCGTGCGCGAGGTCGTCGAGGATCAGCGGCAAGTCATGACTGCGCGCACGATTCGGCTGGAAGGGCAACCCTGGGAAGCTCTTGTGTTTGCCGATGCAGACCGTGTGGCTCAGGTCATCAGTAATTATTTATCGAATGCGCTCAAATATTCGGAGACAACGCAGCCTGTGGAAGTGCGTGTTGAGCGTCTTACCTCATCTGTACGGATCTCTGTGCAAGATTGGGGGCCTGGGCTATCTGCTGAAATGCAAGAAAGAGTTTGGGAGCGTTTTTATCGCGTCCCAGGAATTATGGTCAAAAGTGGTTCTGGTGTGGGCTTAGGGCTTGGATTGCACATCTGTAAAACGATTATTGAAAGGCATGGAGGCTCAGTAGGCGTAATGAGTCGCCCCGGTCAGGGTTCAACATTCTGGTTTACGCTTCCTCTTGCTGAGCACGAGGCCGTGTAGGGATGTAATACATGCGCAATAAGAGTGCTATTTTTGTCCAACTACTTAGGCGCACGCATGTGCGTATTTGATCCTTCAAGCGTTTTACCCATTGGATAAGCATCCACCGTCTTAAAATGGTATCTATTTGTGGGAGATTGCTTGCGCAATAAAACAATCTGACAATGATGTAAGGGTGTGACTGCGCGCGTCTGATAGAGAGCAATATCCGAAAACCCTACAATATGAATGGAGATAGTATGACGCAGAGCAGACCCGCAATCCTTGCTGAAGGTTTGGAGAAGCGGTATGGGAAGACTGTCGCGCTACGCGGTCTCGACCTGGTAGCTGAGGAAGGGACAGTCCTCGGTGTGCTGGGACCCAATGGAGCGGGCAAAACGACCGCTGTTCGTATCCTTACAACCCTCTTGCCGCTGGATGGCGGACATGCCGAAGTAGCAGGGTTGGATGTTGTGAAAGATGCCGATAAATTGCGCGCGCGCATCGGCCTCACGGGCCAATACGCAGCCGTTGATGAATATTTGACTGGCTATGAAAATCTGAAGATGTTTGGTCGTCTTTATCACCTGTCTGGCAAGGTGGCGCGCAAACGCGCAGAAGAACTAATCGAGCGTTTTGATCTGGTCGATGCAGCTAGTCGGATTGTCAAAACATACTCCGGTGGTATGCGCCGCCGTCTCGATCTGGCGGCCAGCCTGATTATGTCGCCGCCCGTCCTTTTCCTCGATGAGCCAACGACTGGCCTTGATCCACGTGGTCGCCTTGCCATGTGGGATATCATCAGCGGCCTTGTGACTGATGGCACGACCGTGCTACTCACCACGCAATATCTCGAAGAGGCTGATCAACTCGCTAACCAGATTGCTGTGATCGATCATGGGCGCGTCATTGCCAAAGGAACTGCTGATGAACTCAAGGCGCAGATTGGTGGTGAGCGTATCGAGCTAACGGTGGCTCCGCATAGTGACCTCCATGCCGCTGTGCAGGCGTTGCGCCCGTATAGTTCTAATGAAGCACAGGTAATTGTAGAACAGAGAAAGCTTGTTGTGCCTGTGAAAAATGGTGCATCCCTGCTGGCCGCTGTCGTGCGTGATCTCGATGCCGCTCACATTGTCTTAGAAGACATGGCCCTGCGCAAGCCCACCCTGGATGATGTCTTTTTGACCTTGACGGGACATGCCGCTGAGGAGACTGCAGCGTTGAATGATGACGCGAAAAATACCAGCACCGCGTCTGATCAAGCGAAAGAGCCAATGGCAAGGAGTTCACGATGAGTAGTATTGATATGCGTACCTCTGAAACACTGAAACCGCTGGCACGCCCAACCATTTATTGGACGATAGCAGACGCGCTTGTGCTGGCAAAGCGGCATCTCGTGCAAATCCCGCGTATCCCGGAAGAACTGATTTTCTCGACCATTCAGCCGATCATGTTTGTACTGCTCTTCCGCTATGTTTTTGGGGCCGCGATCAAGGTCAACGGCACAAGTTACGTCAACTACCTGATGCCGGGTATCTTCACGCAAACCGTCATTTTTGGCGCGACCAACACTGGCATCGGCCTTGCCACCGATTTGCAGCGCGGTCTGGTTGATCGCTTCCGCTCGTTGCCGATGGCGAAATCCGCCGTCTTGACGGGGCGCACGCTCGCGGACCTGACACGCAATACTTTTGTCGTGATCGTGATGTGGACGATTGGCCTGCTCGTCGGTTTTCGGCCAGAGGGCAATGTGCTGTACTGGTTCGCGGGCGCGGCTCTGCTTCTGCTTACCACGTTTGCCTTCTCATGGATTTCAGCCACGATTGGCTTGCTGGTGAACACCGTCGAAGCGGCCCAGTCAGCCGGCTTTATCTGGCTCTTCCCGCTGACCTTTGCTAGTAGTGCCTTTGTGCCGACGCAAGGCATGCCCGATTGGTTGCGTACCTTTGCCGAACACCAGCCTGTCTCGCTGATCGTCAACGCCATACGCGGCTTGCTGCTCAACAATCCTAATCCGACCACAATCTGGCAGGCGGTCATCTGGTGCGTGGGCATCCTCGTCGTCTTCGTCCCGCTGGCTGTCTGGGCCTACGGACGCCGCACTGCTCGCTAGAAATGCAAAGGGGGACGTGTCGCTTTGCCAGAAAAGTAGTGTAGTGACCGATTTATCGCGTCCGTCGTGCCCAAGCAACACGTATGCCATTATACATCCATCGTGCCAAAGGGAAACGCGCATTGTGAGTGCACAGGCCACGGACGCGGTGATCGTCTTCAACAAAATAATGCCGATATGGTGTAGGGGCGTGATAAATCACGCCCTCGTCCCCGTTCGTATGGCCTCTCACATGGCTCCTCAGGCGGATTGGCGCACGGGCAGGGCGTGATTTATCACGCCCCTACACCATCGTGTGACCTGTTCGCATTATTTTGTTGAAGACGATCATCGGTCCCTTTGTTATTTTTCGAGATAACTGATGGTGTCGGGACTTAAAACTGCGTCGGCAGCTTGCACGTTTTCGAGCAGTTGCGCCATTTGTCCGCTGGCGGTAATCGGGAATGCCGGGAAGGGCTGGTTGGTGATATAGGCCAGGACCAGTGTGGGTATGCTCAGTGAAGTCTCTTGCGCGACGTGCTGTAATCGCTGCAAACGAGTTGAGTTCTCTTCACTATCATAGGTATTGCGCAAACGCTCCGGTAGCGTGTCTCGCCCTTGTAGCAATTTTGAGAAGAAACCGCGTGCCTGTGAGGTGTAAGCCATCACTGCCATCTGGCTTGTGCGATGAAACTCCTGTGTTGCGGCATCCATTAAGACCAGCGTGCGGTCTTCTATCGCATCAGGGTTCGCAACGGCGTAGCTCCACAGTAATTGGTTGCCGACAAAACCCGCAATATGATGCTCCTCTGCATACGTTTTGGCCTCTATAATGCGCGCGAGATGCCAGTTGGAGCAGCCAAAATAGCGAATTTTGCCCTGTGCGACCTGATCGTTCAACGTCTCCAAAATATCGGCGACCGGACGCTTGGGATCATCGCGGTGTAGCCAGTAGAGATCAACATTGTCTACTTGTAAATCGCGCAGGCTGCCATTGAGATCGCTCACGATATCGGCGCGACTCAGACGCGAGATATGTGGTGCATCGGCTAGCGGTTGCGCGCCTTTTGTGGCGAGCACAATCTTCTCGCGCACGCCACGCGCTTTGAGCCATTTTCCAATCACCCGTTCGCTGAGGCCAATGCCGCCGGGAACCCACTCGCCATAGGCGTGCGCGGTATCAAGAAAATTGCCACCATGTTCGAAAAACGTGTCAAGTAGTGTATGTGCCGCCGTTTCCTCTATGGCGGTGCCGAAGGGTGCTGTGCCCAAGCACACGACAGAGGGCGAAAGGTCAGTCTGTGGAATGGCGCGATATCGCATGCGCTTCTGCTCCTTATCCGCATATAGTAACTCACTGCTGTCAAAATAAGTTTTTTCAGCCAGCTACCTGTTCAGGATAAACAATTTTCAATCAAATGTCAAAAAGAAGTCGCTTGTTGTCCATCAATTTCTTTGTAGCGCGGCGATGCGCGCTGGTGAGAGACCTGTAAGTTCAGGTGTAGCTCTGCCGATAAGCATATCTGCGAGGCTGCGCCCAATGGCTGGTGAGATCGCGAAGCCGTGTCCAGAGAAACCGACAGCCAGAAAGAGACCTTCCCAGTCAGGCATTGCACCAACGAAAGGAATCTCGTCAACGCTTTCGGCCTCTAAACCGCACCATGCACGGTCAATCTGCTGTTGAGCGACGGGTGGATAGATGGCACATGCCGCTGCCCAGTTGCCGTCAATTGCCCGTTGCTCTAGCTGATATGAGCGGTGGTCTGCTGTAGGTGTGCCAAGCCAGCCGCCACCAAGCAGGAACGCTCCATCGGGTAGTTGCTTGAGCGAAAGGAGGAGATTGACCGCGCTGACGACGGGGCGAAGCGTCTGCCCGGTTGCTGAGGTAGAGCGCAGCATTTGAAACGCTTTCATATGTATCGGTAGGTGGATGCCGAGCGCGTCAGTAAGTTGATTGCTCCATGCGCCTGCCGCGAGCACGACCTGTTCAGCGAGCACCAGTCCACGCGCTGTCTGCACTCCCGTGACACGCTGTCCCTCCACATGTAGAGCAAGCGCGGCGGTGGCATTCCAATATGTCGCGCCATGACGCTGTGCCGCCGCCGCGAATGCGCGTGTCGTGCGTATTGGGTCAGCCTGACCATCGATGGGGCTATAGCTAGCGGCAGTTACCTGTGCGGCAATCTCAGGTACGAGATTGCGTACTTCCGCAGCGGCGAGCAGTGTCACGTCAGTGAAGCCGTTAGCCTGTTGTTCGCGCACGAAACTTGCAAGCTGTTCGGCTTCGGCCTCTGTTTCTGCCACAAGCAGATTGCCGCCCTGTCGATAGTGCATATCGGCATCTAGTTCGGCCTCAAGCGTGGGCCAACGTGCAATGGCTTCGCTGGCAAGCATGGCCTCGGCGGGATGGCGACCCTGACGACGCACGCCGCCCGCACTGGCCCACGATGCTGCTGGAGCGATTGCCCCTTCCGTTTGCTCGACAACAAGCACCGTGCGTCCCTGACGAGCGATATGATAGGCCAGCGAACTGCCTGTCACGCCGCCGCCGATGACTAGAACCTCAACGGATGTTTCGCTCATGTGATGTTGCCTCTCTCGCATGTCACTATTCGCCGCGCATTAATGCCCGTGCAATCGCGTTATGCCGCTGTATTAGCGTGGGCAGTTCAACATTCAGAAGTTGTCCCTCTTGCACACGCACCTGTCCGTCAATGACCGCTAGGTCTACATGAGGGGGCTGACAGAAGACGATGGACGCGAGTGGGTCATGAATAGCTCCGCCTGCCAGTTCAAGCGTATCCAGGCGATAGCCGATGAAGTCTGCCGCCATGCCAGGAGCGAGATAGCCAATATCATCGCGCCCAAGCACTGATGCTCCACCGCGCGTTGCCAGCCAGAGAGCATCTTTAGCGGTCAATGCGGCGGGGTCGCCCTGCACGCGCTGTAAAAGCATCGCCTGTCGAGCCTCTGCCAGCATGTGCGAACCGTCATTTGAAGCCGAGCCATCAACACCCAGTCCCACGCGCACGCCTGCCTGACGCATGGCACGTAGCGGAGCGATACCAGAGGCGAGGCGCATGTTTGAACTGGGACAGTGCGCCACGCCCGTGTGTGTCTGTCCCAGGCGCGTCACCTCGTTCGCGTTGGGATGCACCATGTGGGCGTGCCAGACATCTGTGCCAACCCATGCCAGCTCTTCCGCTAGTTCGACGGGCGTGCGTTTGAAGGTCGCGGCGCAGTAATCGGCCTCGTCGCGTGTCTCCGCCAGATGGGTGTGTGAATGCACGCTATAACTGCGGGCCATCTCAATACTCTGGCGCATGAGATCGGGCGAGACGGAGAATGGCGAGCAGGGAGCCAGCACGATACGCAACATGGCATAAGGCTTTGCGTCATGATATTGTTCAATCACGCGCTGCGAGTCGCGCAAAATCGCCTTTTCGTCCTCGACCACGCTATCGGGTGGCAAGCCGCCCTGACTCTCACCGACCGACATCGAACCTCGTGCGGCATGGAAACGGAAGCCCATCTCCTGCGCGGCCTGAATCTGATCGTCCAGGCGCGAGCCGTTGGGCCAGATGTAGGTATGATCGCTGGATGTTGTGCAGCCGGAGAGCATCAGTTCGGCAATAGCGACTTTTGTGCTGACAGCAATCGCTTCGGGCGTGAGACCTGCCCAGATTGGGTACAGTGTGCGCAACCATTGGAAGAGATTTGCGTCTTGCGTGCCAGGGACGTTGCGTGTGAGTGTCTGATAGAAATGGTGATGCGTGTTGACCAGACCCGGCAGAATGAGCATGTCACGCGCGTTGATGATCTGATCTGCCTGTTGTGGCAATTGTTCAGTTGAGCCAATCTGCTGAATGACGTTATCTACGACATAGATCGCGCCATCTGACCAGCGGGTATCATGATCGTCCATCGAGACGAGCAGCGTCGCGTGCTGAATGAGTAGTGATGACATCGAAAAAGCTCCTCACCTAAATGGCTTCAAAGACGATATCCTGCGCGCCCCCCCAGAGGATTGTGTGACCTAAGTCGCGCAGGTGTTCACGTCCCTCTTCGATGGTCAAGAAATGGTTGCCTGCCAGTTGTCCGAGTTTGCTGGCAAAACGCGCGGAACCATAGGGGAAAAGGATTTCGGTCTCGCTATAGCCGCCTGGATAGAAGAGAATTTCGCCAGGAGCGGGATAGCTGGTCGCGTTCTCGAACGACACGCCAAGCTGGAAATCGCCGAGCGGAATCCAGTTTGCTTCTCCACTCCAACGCGCATGAATGAGCTTACTATGAAATGGCAACAACTGCTTGAAGGCCGCGCACGTTTTGGGAGCGTTCTCCTCCTCCATCCGCGCAACGAATTGCCACTTTCCGACCGTGATGCGAAGTTTTGTCATGAATGTATCCTTTCAAATCGTCTTAAATATTGCTTTGTGACTGTCGAGACCGGTTTATCGTGTTTAATAAATTAATATAAGTAGGGGCGTGATTTATCACGCCCTGCCCAGATGTTTGACAGAGCACACCTCATGTTCGCTTTAAACCTTCAATGCGACAAATCGGTCTCTACGGTTACTTACGTTAATTCGTGTGTCTTTCCTGTGTTAATTGCTGCCAACACGCGCTCTGGAATGAGCGGGAGTTGCGTGACCCATACGCCAACCGCATCGTGTATCGCGCTGGCAATGGCTGGCGCAAGCGGCACGAGTGGCATTTCCGACATGCCACGCGCTCCGTAGGGACCGTTGGGGTCCGCCTCTTCCAGAATGACCGGGACGATTTCCTCGGGCATGTCCAGCACGGTCGGTAATAGATAGGTACTCAGGTACGGTGTGAGAATGCGACCATCGCGTACTTGGAGATATTCGAGCAGGGTGTAGCCAAGGGCCTGCGCCAGACATCCCTCAATCTGGCCTTCAACTTGCTGACGGTTGATGGCTTGTCCTACGTCATGCACGCTGATGATGCGCACGACGCGCACCTGCCCCGTGAGCGTGTTAACCTCGACCTCGACAGCCTGCGCGACATAGCCATAGCAGTAGTTGGGATGGCCCACGCCCGTCTCAGGGTCAAGCGGTGTCGTCGCGGGTGGTCGATATTGTACGGTCGCTTCGGCATAGTATTGCTCGCTCTCGCTCCATTTATCGCGTGCCGCCTGTGCAGCCTCAAGGACTGCGCGTCCAGCCATCAGTGTCATGCGCGAAGCTGAGGCGCTACCAGCATTAGGTGTAATACTGCTATCGTTATGTACCAATGTGACCTGATCGAGCGGGAGACCGAGCGTGGATGCTGCGATCTGGCGCAAGACGAGATGCGACCCCTGTCCAACATCAGCTGCACCACTACGGATGACGGCACGTTCCAGTTCAGCCTCGCCATAGAGTTCAACCGTTGCGGTCGATTGCTCTGGGAAGCCGAACGAGTAGCCAACATTCTTAATCCCGCAAGCGATACCAATGCCGCGCCGCAAGTGGGGGGCAGATGTCGCTTGCTGCTGTGGCTTGCTATAACCGAGACGTGCTTGCGCTTCTGTAATACAACGTTCCAACACGTGTGGCGCACTCACACCCACTGGCAAAGCTTGCTGTGTTGGTTCAATGCTGCCCTCATGATAGATATTGCGGCGGCGCAGTTCTATTGGGTCCATGCCCAGCGCGTGCGCGAGCCGTGTCACCATGATCTCGCTAGCGAACTGGGCTTGGGGCGCACCGAAGCCGCGAAATGCTCCACTGGGAACGTTATTGGTGTAGACGGCATAGCCATCAACGCTGATATTGGGTATTTCGTAGCATCCGCTGGCGAAAAGTGCCACCACTTTTAGAACCTCGACGCTGGTAGAGGCGTATGCCCCGCCATCAGCAATCGCTTCGGCCTCAACAGCCGTAATGCGCCCATCTTTTTTCGCGCCCCAACGACAACGGATGCTGACGGGATGACGCTTGTGATGGGCGATGATCGACTCTTCACGACTCCAGACAATTGCCGTTGAGCGTTTGAGTTTCCAGGTTGCCAGTGCGAGCAAATGTTGCAGCGAGAGGTCTTCGCGCCCACCAAAAGCTCCGCCAATCGCGGCATAACGAATGATAACCTGCTCTTCTGGCAATTGGAGGATCGCGGCAATCTGGCGACGATCCTCATGGAGCCATTGTCCAGCGGTTTCAATCACTAGATGCCCTGCGTTATCATAGTAGGCGATACCGGCTTCTGGTTGCAGATAGGCGTGTTCCTGCCAGGAGGTCGCAAACTCGCCCGTGAGGACGACATCGGCCTCCGCGAACGCCTGCTGTGTGTTGCCCTTGCGAATGGGGATATGCTTGAGCAGATTGGTACCAAGATGCGTATGGACAAGTGGTGCGTCAGCAGCGAGGGCTGCACGCGGGTCGGTGACTGCTGGTAAATCTTCGTATTCCACACGCACCTGTCTGGCTCCTGCTATTGCTGCCTCTTTCGTCTCCGCGACAACCAGGGCTACTTTATCGCCCTCGAAACGCACTTTGTCCGCGCACAAGACGGGCTGATCTTCGTCAATCAAGCCAAAAGCGTTATGCGGGATATCTTTGGCGGTCAGCACGGCGACCACGCCCGGGATTGCCAGTGCTGGCTCAAGATCGAGTGCAGTAATGCGCGCATGGGGCCGATGCGCGAAGACAACCTGGAGATGTAGCATACCAGGGCGTATCAGGTCGGCTGGATAGGCCGTTGCCCCTGTGACCTTGCCAGCAGCGTCTGGACGTGGCAGCGATGCGCCAATCAGTGAAGTCATGCCATGCCTCCTTTCGCGCTCGTGGACGCCTGCGCAATCGCGTCAAGTATCTTCCTATAGCCAGTGCAGCGGCAGATATTACCACTGATCGCTGTGCGTATCTGCTCCATCTGCGGTTCGGGTTGCTCCTGCAAAAGTTTTGCTCCCGCCATTAACATGCCTGGAATGCAATAGCCGCATTGTACAGCGGCACAGTCAATAAAAGCTTGTTGTAATGGGTGAAGTGCTTCAGCCGTTTGCTCGACATGAGGAGCCTGTTGTGCCAGCCCTTCAATCGTGACAATCTCGCTGTTATGGGCTTGGGGAGCGGCAACCAGACAGGACATGACCGCTTTGCCGTTGAGCCAGACGGTGCAAGCTCCGCATTCACCCTCGGCGCAACCCTCTTTCGTACCTGTTAGTCCCGCATCCTCGCGCAGGGCGTTGAGCAACGTCTTACGGGACGCGCCCGTGAGTTGATAGGGCTTGCCATTGATCTTTGTCGAAATAGTCTGCTCAAAGGGCGTATCAGGTGTGATAGGCTGCTCAGGCGTTTCGAGCAAGATGGGCTGCTCCATCCAACCCTCGGCCTGCTGCCCTTGCGCGATACGTTGCAGGGCGTGCGTGACGAGATTGCTCAGCGTGGCCTGACGATAACTGGCGGAGCCGCGCACATCGTCAATTGGTGTGGCATCTTGTAGGGCGAGTTGTCCGGCCTGCTGACAGACCTCCGCGCTCAGTTGTTTGCCTGTAAGATAAGTTTCTACTGTGCGTGCGTGAACGATAGTCGGTGCAAGGCAACCAAGCGCGATACGCGCCTGTGTGACTGTCTCGTTCTCGAAGGTCAGCACAAGGGCGATATTGATGACCGAAATAGCTTGCGCGCGGCGCAAACCTAGTTTCAGGAAGAGTCCGCGCTGATTGGCTTGCATGGCGGGAATGCGCAGTTCGCGAATCAGCTCGTCAGGCGCGAGAATGGTACGGCGAAAGCCTGGATAGAAGTTGTCAAGCGAGACGACGCGCTCACCGCTCTGACTGCTCAGCACGAGTTGCGCGTCTAATGCAGTCAATGCGGAAATAGTATCGTTCGCGGGCGAGGCAGTGACAAGGTTGCCCGCGACGGTAGCGCGTGTGCGAATCTGCGGTGCGCCAACCTCCCAACATGCCTGCGCTAGCGGGAGTGCGCGTGTGACACAGGCTGATGATGCAATAATGTCGTTATGTGTCGCGAGCGCGCCAACGAGGATGTTGCCCTGTTCTTCCTTTATATATTTGAGATCAGAGAGCATACTGATATCGATCAGTGTATTGGTGGGGCGTACCCCGCGCTGTAGCTCGACCAGCACATCCGTTCCGCCCGCGATCAGACGCGCTTTACCAGCGTGACGGTGCAGCAGGTCCAGCGTTTCCGCCAAACTGGTGGGTTGTAAATACGTTTGCCACATAGGTTCCTCTTAATAAATGAGTGCGTAATTAACGTGTTGCTTTGACAAGCTGTCCAACGGGTTCCGTTGCGCATACGCCATCCGCGAACACCGTGTGACCGCGTACTAACGTGCGTATAATGCGTCCACGCAGCTTTTTGCTAACGTAGGGACTGTGTTGATGGCGATAAAATAAATCATCTGGCCGCACGGTGATGCTCTCTTTCAGGTCAACCAACACGAGATCAGCATCCAGACCAGGGGCGATACGCCCTTTACGTGCCGTTAGCTGAAAACGTTGTGCAACATGTTCAGCGGTCAGGGCGGCTATCGTGCTGAGCGATAGGTGACGATCTTGCCAGCCATTGGTCAGGAGAAGTTGTAAGAGATGCTGGCAACCAGAAATACCCCCCCAGACCTGAAAGAAATTAGCATAATCCTTCATATAGCCAGGAGATGGTGAGTGGTCGGTTCCTACAATCGGCAACGTGCCAGTGGCGATATGGTGCCACAACGCCTCTTGCTCGTGGGCCGAACGTAGCGGTGGAGCGCATTTTGCCACGGCTCCCAGGCGTTCTACGTCCTCTTCGGTCAGGACCAGATAGTGTGGACAGGTTTCACAACTGACATCGATGCCGCGTTGGCGCGCTTCGGCAACCAGACTGACGCCGCGTCCTGTGCTGACATGCACGATATGCAGCCGACAGCCCGTCTCTTGAGCGAAAAGAATTGCGCGCTCGATGGCTTCTAGTTCGGCAATAGCAGGGCGTGAAGCGAGATAGTCACGAATACCTGTGCGCCCCTCTGCCTGTGCGCGTTTGGCGAGCGCGCTGGTGATCTGGTCGTTTTCCGCGTGAACGGCCACGAGCAAGCCCAATTGTGCGGCCCGTACCATGCCCTCGTAGAGCGTCAGATCATCCACCGATGAGAAGTCGTCAATGCCGCTATTGGACATAAAGGCTTTCAGACCAATGACGCCGCGCTCCGCCAGTTCGTCCAGTTCAGACAAATTGCCTGGCACAAGACCGCCCCAGAAGGCGAAATCAACGAGCGAGGATGCACGTGCAGCCGCGTGCTTCAGGTCAAAGCTCGCGCCATCGGTCGTTGGCGGATGCGCATTGAGCGGCATGTCGAAAAACGTGCAGGTTCCACCTGCCGCTAATGCGCGTGTTCCGCTAGCAAAGCCCTCCCACTCGCTACGTCCTGGCTCATTGAAATGCACATGCGCATCAATCAGACCTGGGAAGATATGCAGGTTGCTGGCATCAAGTTCTATCTGCGCATCACCAGAGAGCGCGGGGGCGATAGCGGCAATACGCTCGCCCGTAATCGCGATATCTGCTTGCAACTCGCCTGTTGATGTGACCAGCGTGCCGTTGCGGATAAGGAGATCGTAACTGCTCATGCTGTCCTCTGTTCTTGCGCGAGTGAAAGCAAAAACCGTTCCAGTACAGAGAGCGCGACGGCGACATCTTCGACTTTAACTGACTCCAGCGGGTTGTGGCTGATGCCTTTATAGCAGCGTACAAAGAGCATTGCCATCGGTGTCAGATGGTTCATGATCGCGGCATCGTGGCCCGCGCCACTCGGTAGGGCTATGACCCGTTGTCCCTGTTGCTCGATTGCGCGTTGTAGCAGGTCCAGCAGATGATGATCGCAACGAATACTACCATGCTGCTGCACCTGTTGCCACGTGACAGCTACCTGTCTCTTTTTTGCCATCTCACGCGCCATTTGCTCGAATTGCTGGCAGACCTGCTCAAGCTGATCGTCGTCGGCATGGCGCACATCCAGGCTGAGCGTGACCTTGCCAGGAATGACGTTGCTTGCGCCTGGATAAACAGAGATTTGTCCAATAGTGGCGACCAATCCTGCATGTTGCTGCGCTTTTTGCTCAACAAGGACGATAAATATGCTCGCAGCGGTAAGTGCATCATGGCGCAGGTTCATTGGCACGGTGCCCGCGTGTCCCGCCTCGCCTGTAAAGGTAACATTCATACGCCGTTGCCCGATGATAGCGGTTACGACGCCGACGGGGATGTCGCTTTTCTCAAGCACTGGCCCTTGCTCGATATGTACCTCGCAATAGCCAAGTAGATCGCTCTTGTCGCGCACGCAGGTGGCAAGAGTGTCAGGGTCGCCGCCAAATGTACGGATGGCCTCACGCATCGTGATACCATCTACGTCTGGCTGGTCAAGATGATGCGGAGCGAGCACACCCGCGACGGCCTGGCTGCCTAGATAGGGCACATGGTAGCGCAGACCCTCTTCGTCCGCAAAACCAAAAACCTCGATAGCGAACGGTAGCCGCTGTTGACGCTCGTGCAGCAGGCGCACGCAAGCGATAGCGGTCAGCACGCCGAGCGGACCATCATACTTGCCCGCGTCGCGCACGCTGTCGAGATGTGAGCCAAGCAAGAAGGTTTTGGCATCCGCGTGGTCAGCCTCATAGCGTCCGATGATATTGCCGATGGCATCCTGGCGCACGCTCATGCCTGCTTCCTGCATCCATTGCGTAACCGCAGCGTTAACCTGTCGCATTGGTGGTGTGGCGAAACGGCGCGTCAGACATTCTGACTCTTCGCTATAGCTGCCAAGTTGCGCGCATTGCTGCAAGATGGTATAAGCGATGGAATACGGTGTTGTCATACTTCAACTCCCACGATAGGTACTATAGGCCCAGGGCGAGACGAGCAACGGAACATGATAATGGGCATCAGTGTCCGCGATACCAAAGCGTACAGGTACTTCATCCAGAAATGGCGGCGTTGGCGTTGTTACTTCTTGTGCTGCAAAATACGCGCCAACGGCAAAGACCAGTTCATAAAGACCGACCTGCATCTCGCTCTCTGTCAGCAGCGGAGCAGAGGTGCGTCCATCGGTATTGGTTTCAACCATTTTGAGCAGAGTATGCTGCTGCTCATCAATACGCCACAGTTGGATGGCGACGTTGGCTGCTGGACGCCCATGCATGGTATCCAGCACATGCGTGGTAAGACGACCACCCATAGTTTCACACTTTCCAGTAATGATGCAGGGCGACCGCGAGGGTCGCCCCTACAATGATACGACGCGTGTATTACCCGTTATCATTGTAGGGGCGAGGCTTGCCCTCGCCCTGTCCCATGTCGGTTTGCCTTGCTTATCTCGTCATCGTCAGTTTAATCGAGCCATAAGCAGGGAAGGGATCGCTGTAGACTCTGACCTTCTCGTTAGTTGGCGATGTGCCCATTGGGTCGCGTGTGCGATTCTGGGACTCGAAGGAGATTTCCGCCATCTGTGGAAAACGTGCCAGCAGGCGTTGTCCAATTTCGTGAACCAGATGTTGAATGGACTCGCTGACAAATTCGTGGAAAATACTCTGTACTGCATCGCGTATCTGCTCAGCAGCGATGTAGTGCGTGTGATCGTTAGCCAGCATATCCGCGCTATTCGTGTATTGCCAGTAGACATCGAGATAAATAAATAAGGGGCGATCTACGCGCTCTGGCAGTGTGGTGTAGTCATCGCGTACAAAACGGGTAAACGCGCTGCCTGTGACCTTGAAGAGTTCGAGATTGACGCGCCCGCAACGATGCGACGTTAAGACTGGTTGATTGTTCTCGTGCGCGAAATCCATCACAACTTGCGCGAAATCTTGATGTGTGCGCTGAAAGAGCACTGCACTTGCGCCGAATGTTCCCGTGCTTGCATTGGGAACATAAGCGGGCATGAATGGCAGTTCGCGACCTGTGAGGCGCAGGCGTTGCATTTGAGGATAGGTAGTCAGGAATTGACGGCCCAGATGGTCGATGAAGGCTTCGAGCGTGGCTCCCTCAAAGGCAAGAGCCTGACGCAAAATAAAATTCTTCATGCTATCGGTCGCGATGACGCTCGAATTATCGCCCTCTGTATAGGCAGGCAAGAAATTCGTGCCAAAGACCTCGACATCAACCTCCAGCGCAAAGAGCGTGTTTGAGCGGCCTGTGAATGCTGATTCGGCAATGGGTGTGATGCCTGTCAGTGGTTGTGCATAGACACGGTACACGGGCACGTACAATTTGCCGTAACTAATGGTGTATTCCATAAAACCTTCCAATCCTCATTTATTATCTGCCTCCGCCAGCAAGTCTTGCAAGCGGAACCAGCAGATTTTGGCGATTTCAGCGAGGGCTGTCTCGATTTCCTGCTCGCGTGTGTTGTACATGCGCGTCGCGAAGCCTGCCAGGATGCTTTCTTTCTTATTTTCACGCGCGCAAATCACAAACGGGAAGTCAAAACGCTCCCGATATCTTTGATTATACTGCGTAAACGTTGAAATTTCCTCGCCTGAGAGGCGATCTAAGCCTGCCGCTGCCTGTTCACTGCTGGAAGCAGGAGTGAGCGTCCCAGCAAGCGCGGCCCGTCCGACCAGATCAGGGTGAGTTTGAATGAGCGCGATCTGCTGTGCGACGGGAGCCTTATACATAACCGCGCACAATGCCTGATGCAATTGTGTCTGGCTCTGGAATGGCCGTGCCTGCCATGCCTGCTCGACAATCCAGGGTGGTCCCTCGAAAAGTGAGCCAAGTGTCTCGACAAAGTGCTGCTGATCGAACAGGTTGATGGCTTGTAAGGTTACATGTTTAGCTGGCATACGCTTTCCTTGTGCTGGTGAGCCTGAAAATAACATGTATCAAAAAAAGATAGGCACGTAAAAATAGTTGGTATGTTATGCCGTGCGGATAAGGAGAAAAACAGGTATTAAGTTTTTTGTCAGTTGGAAATATGTTTCCATGTCAATGAGTATATGTGCCGTGACCTCGCTTGTCAAGTGGCTGGTGATGCTTTTTCAGAAAGATGCAAGGCGGCTAATCCCCCCTCGATTTCTTTGATTATGTACCAGATAACATCATCTATGGCCTGTTCGACTTCTGGTGAAAGGCTGTTTCCAGGCGCGAACTGCCTGCCCTCGATGGCATAGACAACTAGCGAAGATGGCAATTCGTGTAGTACGCGTGCCATGCCAAGTGCTTCTGCTAACCCGAAGGTGTGTGTTGAGTTGAAAGTGCAGGCGAGTGGAATGTGTTGTGCCTGGATACCCAGGCGTAGAATAGTGCCTGCTGGTTGGCCCGAAGATACAGCGTCAATAATGATCACATTTCTGTTTGTTGCCCAGAGTTCTAATAATTCGGTGCCATCGCCGCTGCATTCCACGAACGTGACATTGGCGAGGGCAATGAGCGTGCATTGCAGTACCTGAAGCGTGCGTACGACGACTAGTCCCACGCCATCGTCGCCGCGATATTCGTTGCCAATGCCAATAATCAGATACGGTGCTACCATGCCGCGCTCTTTCTGCTGTTTTAATCGCGTTCAATCTGCAATTTGAGAAAGTGTGTAGAGCACGAGATGCAGGGGTCGTAATTGCGGATTGCCTGCTCGCATTGCCATGTAAGCTGCTCATCGGGTAAATGTGCGGCCTGTGCGACGTAGTGCCACAGGTCGTTTTCGATACATTTCTGATTTTGCGAGGTGGGAGGAATAATGTTGGCATCCAGAATGGTTCCCTCGTCATTGAGCTTGTAGCGATGATAGAGCGAGCCGCGTGGGGCTTCTGTACAGCCATAGCCTGTCGCGGCACGTGGCTGCAGTTCAATGGCAGGCTGATCTGGCATCTCATACTGTTCAATGATGCGTATGGCTTCATCAAAGGCATAGAGTATTTCTACGCCGCGCACGATGATGCTCTTAAATGGATTGCTGCATGTTGGGTCAAGCCCAGCTTCGCGTGCGGCCTCCTGCGCGAGCGGAGAGAGGCGGTCGAAATTCAAATTGTAGCGTGCCAGAGGGCCTGTCAGGTAAGCTCCGCGTTCTTTTAGGCGGGAATGGAGGGCGGTGGAATAGGGCACATGTTCTTCAATAAAATAGTTGTCATAATCCTGTATGGCGATATCCAGGCCTTTGTTAGAAACCAGCCGACCTTCATTAAAGGGATATTCTGTGGGATGGCGAAGGGCGACAAATTCGTAATCTTGCTCGAAATCGGGGAATGGTAACTGCGCTAGCCAGTGGAGCGACTCATGGATAGCGTCTCTGCCCCAGCGTAACTGTTCGAGCAGGGGCGTAAATTCCTGGCGCGTGGGGATTTTATAGAAGCCGCCCACGCGCACATTGATCGGGTGAACCGCTCTGCCACCCAGAAAGCTAATGATCGCGTTGCCTGTCTTCTTGATTTGCAAGGCGCGTTTGATAATCTCTGGATGATCTTGTGCCATGTGCATCATGTCTGGGTAGCCTAGAAAATCGGGCGCGTGGAGCATAAAGACGTGTAGCGTGTGGCTCTCAATCCATTCGCCACAGTAGATCAAGCGTCTCAGTGCGCGTAGTTGTCCGCCAACCTGGACGCCAAAAGCATCTTCCATCGCATGTGACGCACTCATCTGGTAAGCGACCGGACAAATGCCGCAGATGCGCGCTGTAATATCGGGAGCCTCGCTATAGTGCCTGCCGCGCAGTAGTGCCTCAAAAAAGCGTGGTGGCTCAAAAATTTTCAATTTGACATCTTTGACCTGATCGCCACTGATTTTCACATACAGTGTGCCTTCGCCCTCGACACGTGCCAGATAGTCCACTTTGATTGTTCGCGTGTTCTTGTTCATACTTCGTGCTGCTCGCTTTCTCGTCGGAATGCTTCGGCATTGGCGTTAAAATTGCGAAAGACATGCACAATATGCTGTTCGCTGGCCCCAAGTTGGCTGAAATGCGCGCTTAATGAGCGCGTGTTAGGCGTCTCTTTTGGCCCGTAACAGCCGTAGCAACCGCGCTGATAGGAGGGACAGAGGGCATTACAGCCCGCGTGCGTCACAGGACCAAGGCAGGGTGTGCCATGCGCGACCATTACGCAGACAAGGCCACGCCGTTTACATTCCATGCACACGCTATACGGTGGCGTATTGGGTTTGCGCCCGTGCAGAAACGCGCTGATGACCTCTACAAGCTGATGTTTGTTGATTGGGCAGCCCTGCAATTCAAAATCAACAAAAACATGGTCGGAGATCGGCGTGGACTTGTGGAGTGTCTCAATATATTTGGGCGTTGCATAGACGAGAGAGATGAATTCTTTCACGTCTTTGAAGTTGCGCAGTGCTTGAATGCCGCCCGTAGTGGCACACGCGCCAATAGTGACGAGATACTTTGAGGCGCGTCGCACCGTGTGGATACGCTCCTCATCGTGTGGCGTGGTAATTGAGCCTTCAACGAGCGAAAGGTCATAAGGTCCCTTAACGGTTGCGCTGGATGCCTCGCGAAAATTGGCAATCTCGATCTCACCCGCCAGTGTCAGCAATTCATCCTCGCAGTCCAGCAGGCTCAGTTGGCAACCATCGCAGGAAGCAAATTTCCAGACTGCTAGTTTCGGTTTGTGTGTGCGCTCCATCGGTTTCAAATCTCCCTCTTGAACAGTAAGTCGCGCACCTGACTGTATTGAAAGACGGGGCCATCTTTGCACACGAAATACGGCAAGTACTGGCAGTGTCCGCAGAAACCAAGTGCGCATTTCATGTTGCGTTCCATCGAGAGAAAAATGTGTTCTGCTCCAATCTCGCGTTTTTCAAGCTCCGCCGCTGTAAAACGCATCATGATTTCTGGGCCACACAGCATGGCGATGGTATTGGTTGGCTCAAATGTTGCGCGTGGAATCAGGCGTGTGACAACGCCGACGCTGCCATGCCACGCGCTCGTCGCGTGATCTACAGTGATCGCAATTTCCATCTCAAAACGTGCGCGCCATTGCTCAAGTTCTTTGGCATAGAGAATATCGCGTGGTGTGCGTGCTCCATAGAGCAGGGCGATTTTGCCATATTGTTCACGTTGCGCTGCAAGCATGTAGACTGTAGAGCGCAGGGGGGCGAGGCCGATGCCGCCTGCGACAATCACAACATCTTTGCTGATTGCCTGTGTTACGGGCCAGGGCTTGCCAAAGGGACCGCGCACGCCAATAGTATCGCCCGTCTTTAATGCGCATATCGCTCTTGATACCATGCCGACGGCTCTAGTCGTGTGTAGCAGCGATTTGCGTTTGCGTGGATCGCTACTGATCGAAATTGGGATCTCTCCCACGCCGAAGACGTAGAGCATGTTAAATTGTCCGCAGGAGAAGGGTGGAGTATCGCTTCCATCTTCAGGCGCAAGCTCCAGCGTAATCGTATCCGCTATTTCGTGGCGCACGTGCTGCACGCGATAGAGTTGCGGTAGCATCGGGTCATGGCTGATTTTTGCAACGGCTTCGAGCATCAGCCACCTCGCTTGTGTACGTTGTAGACATCGAGCAATTGTAAACGGGTTGCTTGCAGTCGCTGCATCATAATATTGGAGGCCAGCATGACCAGTTTGTAGCCGAGATCGTGATCTTTTTCACATTTGTTGCGCAGGCATACACCATCCATTGCAATTGCGCGCACATCCTCAATTGCGCGTGCGCTGAAATGCCAGCGATAGGGTGGAAAGAGCCAGGACCAGCCCAGCACTTCTCCCGCCTCTATCGTTTCAACCGTAATTGGGCCGCGTTGATCGGCAAAGGCTTCAAGAGCTACCTTGCCATGCCTGATGATATAAAAATATGAGGCTGCTTCACCTTCACGGAAGAGATATGTGCCAGCATTAAAATGTACATTAGCGGCGCAACCAGCGATAAATTGGACATCCTGTGGACTCAGGCTTTTGAAAAAAGGCTGCTCTATTATGAGCGGTTCAAGTGTTTGCATCGCTCTTCCTCTTTGTTATGCTTATTGGCTGCTTATTTTCACGAATTGCGCGCACTTCTTCGGTAATATCGATGCCGACAGGACACCACGTGATGCAGCGTCCACAGCCTACGCAGCCCGATGTGCCGAATTGATCAAGCCAACTTGCCAGTTTGTGTGTCATCCATTGGCGATAGCGTGACTTTGTCGAGGAGCGCATACTGCCGCCGTAGATATACGAAAAATCCATCGTGAAGCACGAGTCCCATTTGCGCCAGCGTTCGGCACTCTCGCCCATGAGATCGGTGACATCTTCTACTGTAGTGCAAAAACAGGTTGGGCAGACCATTGTGCAGTTGCCGCAAGTGAGGCAGCGGTTGGCGACATTTTCCCAGCGTGGGTGTTCCAGGTTGTGATACAGCAACTCCTTTATATTGCTGGTATCCATACTGCGCCCCATCTGCTGTGCCGTCTCCACCACTACCTGTTCTGCCCGTTGGACATCATCGTGATCTGCCTCTGTGTATGCTATCTCCTGAAGTATCTCTATCCCGGCTGGTGTTCCAACCTGAGCGACAAAATAATGGCGTGGAGCGTCGATGATTTCCGTCAAGGCCAGATCATAGCCGCTAGTTACTTTGGGTCCAGTCTGCATTGAAACGCAAAAGCAGGTTCCTCCCGTGTGTCCGCAATTGACCGCCACAATGAAGAGATTGCTGCGGCGTGCCTGATAGACGGGATCAGTATAGGGTGAGCCGAGCAATGTTTTGTCCTGAATCGCGATGGCATGAAGCTCGCACGAGCGGACGCCAATAAAGGCGTATCTGGGTGCGGTCTGCTCTTCCTGCGTGATCTGGAACGTGTTGTGTTCGCGCTTTGCTTGCCAGAGGCGTATGGAAGGTGGATGGAGAAACTGCTTCCACGAATGTGGCCCAACGGCGTAACCGAACAATGCGTCATCAGAACGCTTTTTGAGACGATACGTGCCGCCATCCTGCTCATCCGTGTAGCCGCGTGGAAGATCAGCGATACTGGTGAGCGTATCGTAGACGATAGCGCGATCACGGATAGTCGGTCCGATAACCTGATACTCTTTATTCTGTAGCAGTGTGAGTAACTGTTGTAGATGCTCGTACTCTAAAATCACCTGATCGTTGATTTGCAAGGGAATGTGCATGATTTCACGTGTCCTTTGTAGGAAAACTGGCACGCGCTTTTTTCGGCCTAGGATATGCCAGCACTATCACGTTACATGGGCGCGGAGAGATGACTGAGCCAAAGGCTAAAAATTCTGAGTGCTGCTGTGGTATAGTGTTACTAAATGGCGAATGCGAACTGATGCTGCTTGTGCGCTTAAGACATGCATATCAGATATCGCTAAGAAATGAACATAATGGAGCAAATAGCGGTATGTTAAAACAACTGCTGGAGACCACTGCGCATATTCGTGCTCTTGATAGTGCGGCGATGCAAGCTGCCCGCGAGCGACAAGATCAGTTGACGAAACCGCGTGGTAGCCTGGGACAACTGGAGGAATTGACGATCAAACTTGCTGGTATCGTTGGCAAGGCGCGTCCGCGTTTTCCACGCAAGGCCGTGATTGTGCTGGCTGCCGATCATGGTATCGCGGCTGAAGGTGTCTCGGCCTATCCGCAAGCCGTGACCGCGCAGATGGTGCTGAACTTTCTGGCTGGCGGAGCGGCAATCAACGTGCTGGCACGGCAAGCAGGAGCACGTGTCGTGGTTGCTGATATGGGCGTGGCAAGTGATCTGCCTGTTCATCCCTCACTCATCGTGAGGAAAATCGGCTATGGAACACATTCCATGCAAAGTGGGCCTGCGATGAGCTTGCAAGAGGCGATCAAAGCGATCTGTGCTGGCATCGATATCGTGGAAGCGCAGGTCGAGCAAGGGCTTGATCTGGTAGCGACGGGTGAGATGGGCATTGGCAACACGACAGCGGCCAGCGCGATTGTTGCGGCCATTACAGGGAGTACGGTAGCTGATGTGACGGGGCGTGGTACAGGCATCGATGAGCAAGGCTGGCGGCACAAAGTCGCGTCAATTGAGCAGGCGTTAACTGTCAATCAACCGGATGCGACTGACCCACTGGATGTGTTGGCAAAAGTCGGCGGTTTTGAGATTGCCGGACTGGTGGGCGTGATGCTTGGTGCCGCAGCGCATCAAATCCCCGTTATGATCGACGGCTTTATTTCTGGTGCAGCTGCTCTGGTGGCTACTGAGCTATGCCCTGCGCTGCGTTCCTATCTGATTGCGGCGCATAATTCGGTTGAGATTGGGCATCGCGTTCTCTTAGAACATATGGAACTTGTGCCGCTTCTCAACCTGAACCTGCGTCTGGGTGAGGGAACAGGGGCAGTGATTGCGATGCAACTTGTCGATGACGCGGTAGCTATTCTGGACGAGATGGCAACCTTTACGGAAGCGGGCGTGTCAGAGAAAGAAGATCAGGTTGCTGGTTAACACGGTTGCACGTTGACTATGGAAAGGAACTATTCGTGGAAATTCGTAAATTAGATCACGCGGCCCTGCTGGTCAAGGATATCGAGCGGTCGCGCCATTTTTATGGCACCATTCTCGGCCTGGAAGAGATTCCACGTCCGCAGAGCTTCACATTTCCAGGAGCGTGGTATAGTATCGGCTCTCAGCAGTTGCACCTGATTGGCGAGGCTGAGGCTGGTCGCACGAAACAGGTCCATCCGAACAATTATCGACCCGATGAACTTGAACGCGGCTATGGCACGCACGTGGCCTTTGCGGTCGATGATCTGGAACTTGCTCAACGGCATATGCGCGCCAATAAGATCGAGATTGTTGGTGGTCCACGTCCACGTGGTGACGGGGTGATGCAGATGTACGTCTGCGACCCCGATGGCTATGTGGTAGAGTTTTTTGTCTGGCCGCAAACAAATTAGTGCGCTCATCAGTCGTCAGTAGAGGTAAAAGCGTCATCGGGCATGTGTTTTGTATGGTCAGACGCCAATAGAGGCTGGAACCATTGCAGCGTGTGGTGCAGATGCACGACATCGCCAATGACAATCACAGCGGGCGATGTAATGCCTGCCTGTTGTATCTGCTCAGCAATGTTTTCAAGTGTGCCAATTACGCTTTGTTGCTCGGATGTGCTGCCACAGCGCACGACAGCAACAGGCGTATTGGCGGCGCGTCCATAGCTGATGAGTTGTCTGGCAATGATAGGTAGGTTGCTCATGCCCATCAAAATGATAATTGTGCCGTTAAGATGGGCTAGTGCCTCCCAATCGAACGAGATACCATCTTCTTTCGATGCTGCCTCGTGGCCCGTAATAACAGTAAATGCAGCGGCATAGTCGCGGTGTGTCACTGGAATCCCCGCGTAGGCTGGCACGGCAATGGCTGAAGTGATGCCTGGAACCATCTCCCAGGGGATGCCATGTTCGACTAACTCCTCAGCTTCTTCGCCCCCGCGTCCAAAGACGAAAGGATCGCCACCCTTGAGACGAACAACAATTTTCCCCTCGCTGGCATAATGTACCAGGAGCTTGTTAATCTCTTTTTGCTTGAGCGTATGTTGCCCTGCTCGCTTCCCAACATAGATTTTTAATGTATCTGGTTTTGTTTCACGTAAAAGCATAGGGTTAACTAAATTATCATAAATTACCACATCTGCTGTTCGTAATACTTTTAACCCCTTGACTGTTATTAGATCTGGATCACCAGGTCCTGCACCAACGAGATAGATTTTGCCGACTGAAGAATGTGTGTGTTCTACTGGCCTGTGAGATAAATCGTGCATACTCATTATGGCGTGTATAGCCTCTTTTCTTTTTTATGAGTCTCTTATTAAGATGATACAATCTGGTAGGCATATTTCTTCCCACGTCCAGCAAAGAAGCGAAAAATTCTGTGGTGAATATGCCTGATAGCAGAAGAAAGTGGCGGAACAAGAGCACTATGAGCGAGCGAATTGGCTGCATTGGCCTGGGTTTGATGGGCAAACCGATGGCTCATAACCTGTTAAAGGCGGGTTTTCAGGTAACTGTTTACAATCGGAGTAAAGTGGCAATAAAAGAATTGAGCATGCAAGGGGCACTTGTGGCTCAATCTTCGCAAGCGGTAGCTGAACAGAGCGACATAGTGATTACGATGTTGCCTGATGATGCAGCAGTGGAGTCGGTTATCACGGATGAGCAAGGAATTATCGCAGGTGCGCATGAAAATCTGCTTGTGATTGATATGAGTACAATTTCTCCGCTAACGGCGACACGTCTGGCGGAGCAATTGGCACGCCATCATGTTCATATGTTGGATGCACCCGTGAGTGGTGGCGATGTCGGGGCAATTGCTGGCACGCTTTCAATCATGGTCGGCGGTGAACAGAACGACTTTGAACGCGCGCTGCCCGTTTTTTCTGCCCTCGGCAAAACGGTGACCTATTGTGGTCCACAGGGATCGGGCCAGACGGTCAAAGCCTGCAATCAGGTTGTGGTGGCTTTGATTATCGCGGCGATCTCCGAGGGACTGGTGCTCGGCTCAAAAGCTGGCGTGCGGCCAGAAATTATTGTGCAGGTCTTGAGCGGCGGACTGGCGCAGAATCGTGTAATGGACCTGCGCGGCTCTACCATGATTACGCATCACTTTGAGCCAGGCGGCAAGGTCCAGTTTCATCGCAAAGACCTGGGTATCGCCCTACAACTGGCGCGTTCCTACAACGTTTCCCTGCCGCTCACCGCGCTCGTTGACCAGTTTTTCACCACGATGATCGCCAACCAGCAGGGAAACCTCGATCACTCGGCCTTGCTGACTATCCTGGAAATGCTTTCCCATCATTCGCTTGTGCAGGAATAAAGTAGACTTTTAGAAAAATAGAGAATATCAGGCAATGGTCACTTTATATGCTCCTGTATTGTCGGAGGTGTAGGTATCGCCTACCGCGAAATTTAGTGGACCACCTGGCGCATTGATCGTAAATGTGTACACGTGTGAGGGATTGTATGGTGGGATAGGCGAGACAAAATTGTCTGCTGGCCCTCCATTAATCCATAGTGTCCAGTTGTAGTATTGTGTTGGATGGACTGGGGTAATTGGGTTGCCCGCGCTATCGGTATAAATGTAAAAGGCGTCAGAGTACTGAGAGGCGGATGCCTGTCCTACGCCTGAAATGCTAATTGTAATCGTGCCGTGATAGCTGTGCGCGGTCTGTACACCAGAGGTTCCATTAATAAAAGGCACGAGTACTACTTCTTGTGGTGGTACAGAAGCGGTTGCCGTTGCACCCGCGCTGACAGTGGCAGTAGCGTTTCCATCTGAAATAGTAATCGCGGTAGCAGTCGCATTCGCGTTATTGATTGCTATTGCGGTAGCAGTCGCACTGGCATTGCTAATTGTGATGGCCGTAGCCGTTGCGTTGGCATTGTCATTGTTTGCTGCTGTGGTTGCCGCTGCGTTGGCATTTGCGATAGCGGTAGCAGTAGCCTGACTTGCGGTAGCAGTCGTGGTGGCAGATAGGAGCGCAACATCAGAGGTAGCCGTTACTCCGTGTGTGGGAGAGGGCTGGACATGATGCGTTGGCGTGGCATCCGCACTGCGCAAAAGAGCAAGATCATTTGCCTGTACCGCTTTGTTTTGTGTCGAGTAGAAGAGTAGTCCCGTACTACCAAGAATGACAAAAATCACCAGTGCAACTAACAACAATCGTCTGTTCATTGAACTTCTTTTTGTTGTTTGCTGTACGTTCGGTAAAATAAGCGGTGTGGCTTGTGGAGCTACAGGAAGTGTTGCTTCAGCTTCTATTAAAAGCGGGGTTGATGCAGGGTATACAGTTTCTGCCGCTTGTAGAGAGGGTGCTACTGGGACCTGAGGCTTCAGGCGTGGGAGCGTATTGTCTGCTGGCTGCGTCTGCTCACGTAATGCCTGCTGTTCAGCGGGAGCAGGTGTAACAAAGGTGGGTTCATTGCCTGGATCTGATAACACTGTTTGCGCATCTCTATCTTGATGTGCAAGAGCTTGCTGAAAAGCATGAGCGAAATCGGCAATAGAAGGGAAACGCTCTGCTGGTTTCTTTGCCAGCGCACGCAAGATAACGCTGTCGATTGCGGGTGAAATACGCGCATGATAGGCACTGGGTGGTTTAGGAAGTGTGGCAAAATGATTGTGCATGACCTGTTCCATGCGTCCACGAAATGGTGGTTGTCCAGCGAGCATTTCATACGCCATAATTGCCAGCGCATACTGGTCGGAGGCAGGTACTGGCTGGCCTTCCCATTGTTCGGGAGCCATGTAGGTAGGCGTACCACGAATAGATTGGCTGGTGCTGGAGGTAGCAGTAATCAGGCGTGCAATGCCAAAATCCGCAAGTAGTACATCGGGAAGATCAGGGGTTTCTTTGCGTGCGCGCACGAGGAAATTAGAGGGTTTGACATCCTGATGAATGATATTGTGATCGTGCGCGTGCTGTAGGGCACTGGCCGCCTGGTGGATAAAATGAGCAACGCTCTCTATGGGCAGCAGTTGGCCCTCGCTGTGCTGGCGCGTCCAATCGACGAGGGAGCCTTCTGGGCGATAGGGCATGACGAGGTAGATGAGCGATATCGTGTTGATCTGTTCTTCGCCATAGCCAAAGAGAGGAAGAATATTGGGATGATCTAAACGCGCAATTGCCTGCGCTTCTCGCCGGAAGTGGCGGGCAGTATCTTCTGTTGCATCGCCTGTTATATACAGGCTTGTTTCGGCCTGGATAATTTTAATGGCAACCTGCTGTTGGATACGGGTATCTTCTGCCAGATAAACTTCACCCATGCCTCCACTCCCGATAATATGTAAGAGTTGATAGCGATCTATGCGCTGTCCATTGAGTGCCATCTGTTCCCCTTCTCTGCAAAATATAATGTTTAGAGATGTATATTTTGCCTCTCAAAACCTTGTGTATTGTAGCATGCAAAGGTTGAGTTGGAAATAAAAAAAGCAAAAGTCATATGGCACTTCCATGTTATATAGCGTGTTACAAGCAATGAAGAGCCGCATACACGCATATAGCGGCTCTTCATTGCTTGTAGCAGATGCTCTGTTTTGCCTTATAGGCTGAAGGCGTAGAGATAGCCGTCGGTAGAGCTACAGTAGAGCCATCCATTGACAACAATGGGTGAGCTATAAACTTTTGCGCCTGTCTTATAGCTCCAAAGTATCTGTCCATTTTGCGGGTTGATGGCTTCTATGTTCGATCCTTGTGAGGCTACATAGATGACACCATTTGCAATGGCAGGCGAGCTATCAACGCTGCCTCCCGTTGGCGTCTTCCACAACAAAGCCCCTGTTGAGGCATTGAATGCATAGAGGTTCCCATCCAACGAGCCAACATAAAGATTGCCGTTGCTATCGAGTGCTGGTGATGAGACATCACCTTGATGGGGCGTAGATATCAAGTGTGACCAGACTAAGGCCCCATTGCTCTCATTGAAAGCGTAGATGTAGCCGCTTTTTCCGTTGAGGTAGACAAGTCCATTGCTGACAACCACGCCAGAACAGGGATCATCATCGCCCGTAGAATTGGGCACATAGACCTGCCAGATGGTCGCCCCGGTTGAGGCGTTGACGGCCATAAGCTGAAAGACTGGGTTGCCTACACCGGTGAAGATAATGTTTTGAACGGTATCTACCGCTGGTGCACCCCACACACCCGCATTGGTTGGATGCTGCCAAACGAAAATTCCGCTTATCTCATCTACTGCGTAGAGAGCCGCGTTATTTCCCTCATTAGAGCCGCCGAAGTAAACGGTATTATTATAGAGTGTGGGGAAGCCAAAATCATTCAAGGGCATAATGAAGCTCCACTTTAACGTGCCGGTGGTTGCATCAAGGCCAAAGAATGGTGTTGGAACGCCGATATCAACGTAGCCTTCAGGAATTGCGTTCGCTTCAAGGCCAAAGAAGATCATGTTATGTGTGGGGTCAAGGAGTGGTGATGATGGGTTATCAAATTGTGTGTGCGAGTCGAATTGCCAGAGCAGTGCTCCTGTTGTGGCATTAAACGCCATAATCATTCCTTTGAATGTTGTGGCGTAGACCACCCCATTGGCATAGACTGCAGAACTGCGTTCGCCATACAAAACATGCTGTTTCCAGCGTAGTGTCAGGTTAGCTACGTTGTTCGTGTTAAGGATGTTTTCATTTGTGTTGTTACGGTAATGAGCGTTGTTTAATCCAAAATCGCTCCATGCTGTGTCGACGGTAAATGGTGTCGTAAAAGAGGTATTACTGCTTTGCCCTGTAGCAATAATACTGTGACTTCCAGGTATGATAGTTGATGGTAGCGTTATTGCCTGCGAGATATTTCCGTTGCTATCGGCATTTGCTGTACCAAGTGAGGCCCCACTTGCGCTGTCTAGCATGAGGGATACCGCTTCATTTGGTTGAAATCCTGTGCCTGTAAGTGTGGTTTGTTGTCCAGAAGGTACAAGCGTAGGCACCAAAGCGATGCTATTAGTGATAGTGAATGGAGCACTCGTTACGCTACTGCTGTTTGCTCCTACTGCTGCAACCATGTAGCTATTGGCTGTCGTGGTTGGAACGGAGAAACTTCCACTGAATGTCCCTGAAAGGCCCGCTGTCACGCTGGTAACAGTACTTGGGGTTCCTGTGTAGTCCCAAATAATGTTGATAGTTTCTCCGGGTTGGTAGCCCTGACCAGACACTGAAACGAGTTCGCCTACTGTTCCCGATGTTTGTTGCAGGCTCATGCTGGGAGCAACAACGGTAAAGTTTGTCGTGGTGCTGATGTTGCTGGTCTGTCCTTTAACCGTGAGCGGATAGGTTCCAGGTTGCGTACCTGCTGGAATTGTGAAATTGGCAAAAGTCATGTAGCCATACTGGCTCGTTGGTGCGGTCAGAATAGGTGTTGTGCCATTATTCCAATACACGTTGACCGTCTCATTTGCTTGAAAGCCATAGGCACTGAGCATGACGTTCGTAGCGGCGGAACCTGCGATGGGTGCTAGTGCCAGTGTTGCTGTATAAGGGACGAAGAGCGCGGAAATAGCAATAGTGCTTGTTTCGCCTACACCAACAATCGGGATGTGCGCCGTGAGACTCTTCGGAACTGTAATGGTAATAGTGAAAGAGCCTGTACTATTGCTTGGAATCTTTTGAAGCAATGTGCCAGTTCCAGGCTTTGTGTAATTCCAGTAGAGATCTACGATCTCATTGGCACTATAGGCATTGCCTGTAATCGTCAATGGCGTACCGATACCTTCTGCGACCGTGGAAAGTGCTATTCCAGGGTACAGGTGGAAGGGAGCCGTTGCAACTAAGCCTGAGGTGTGACCAACTGCCGCGATAGTATAAATGCCAGTTGGTACTAATGGAATTAGCAGTTTTTGCGTGAAATTTCCAATACTGCTGGTACGGGCATTGATAATTGCTTTCCCTGTTCCAGGTCCCTGATAGTTCCAGTAGAGCGTGACAATCTCATTTGGTTGATAGGCATATCCATGTATAAGAATTGTCTCGCCCGTGTAATAGTCTCCTGATGTGATGGAGAGTACAATACTCGGCCCTGCAGCTTTTGCATGTGATATGAAAGAGAAGGTAATGAAAATACCACCTGTAATAATGCATATCAGAAGAATACCCGTGATAACGCGGGTAATAAGAACCCAACTTGCGGGTACGTCGTTTTTCTGAAAAATACTCATGTGTATGTTATCCTCACCCTTACTTGCCAATAAAAACCCTTGTGAGTAAGTATAAAATTTTATCTAGCGTAAACAGGTTAATTTTTAAGTGGTGAAATGGTTGTGAAACGCGATGTTGTATTGCGAAATATTAACCAGTGCGATATGTACTCAAAAATCAAGATACTGTAAATCGCTTTTAGTCGTTAACATGCATTATATCCCTAAGAGACTCAAGAGTGCGAAAAGGCCAAAAAGCAAGATGATAATGCCTGAAATGCGATTAATCCAGCGAAGCCACGCAGGTGTAAACTTGCCACGCAGGAGACTCAAGCCACTTGTAAGGATAATCCACCAGAGCGTTGAGCCAAGAAAGACACCGATGACGACGAGAATAGAGGCGTTCATGCTAGTGGCACCCACGCCAATGCCTGCAAAAATAGCGGCAAACGAGAGGATCGTCAATGGGTTTGTCAGCGTGAGCAACAATGTTGAGAGGTACATTCCTGGAAGATTGGTTGCTTTCGCGCTTGCGGCACGCTCTGCTGGCGGCGTGAGCAATGTGCGGATGCCCAGATAGATCAGGAAGAGGCCGCCAATCAGGTGTATCCATAGCTGTAATTTAATTAGAAAGGTGGTCACAACAGTTAGCCCAAAGGCGGCAATGCTGCCATAGCTAGCATCAGCGGTTGCGATTCCTAAACCTGAGATCAAGCCGGAGAGAAAACCTTTGTGAATTGTCCGCTGGATGCATAAGGTACTCATCGGGCCGACTGTCGCGGCAATAGAAAAGCCGATCAATAATCCGCGTACAAAAAAGGTGATGCCCATATGTTTGTTCCTGTTCTAACTAGTTGAATGAATGTATAAAAAACGCCAGACCTTCAAGTTGAAAGGTCTGGCGGTGAAGTGTATCGACTGCGTTCTGTTTAAGAGGCACGAAGAGGTACACGAAGTGGACCAGACCTATCAGGTTGCTGGTTCACTTGTTGCTGAATTCTATGGTTTAGAGAAAAGACAAGATATCTACTAGCCATTTCAGAAATTCCTTGTATCGCGCCCAGAAAAATATGCGTGGCTTAAGCATACTTGCTGCTAACAGGAGTGTCAAGTATTTGAAGTGACGAGCAGATGCACTTCTCAAAATTTGGTATATACTGTGAAAAAACAGAACGGGCAATAATGATGATCATTGCTAAATGAAGAGATATCCTATCCCTGTTGCCTACCACGCACAATGTAGGACACGAGAGCAATAAATACTGAGAAGTTTGGAACATCCTTGATTGAGACGCGCCCACCTATATTCTTTCCGCCCTGGTACTGAAGCCAAGTACGACCGTTGCCAATCATGATACGCCCATACTGGTTCCAGGGCATACCTTGATTATATTGGCTGATGCCTTGCTGATTCACGGTGAAAGGGCCGAACTGCACTGGCGCACCAGCCGTGTAGGCCGCTATAGCTTTCGGCAGTAAATAGCGACCAGAGCCGTTAGCGATAGCCTCTCCAAGTGCTTGTACTTTTTCCAGAATACGATTGAAAATCAACGTTCTGCCATCGGCCAGCTTGACGTTATAGACTCTGGTTTCGACGCGCAGGATAGGAATGAACAGCAAAATATTGAGTCCATAACGCGCGGAAGATTGCATGACTGTGTCAATCTGACGCCACTGGACAGCCTCTGCGCTATTGCCCTTGATAGATACAAGGCCTTCTGAAAATACGTAGACTTTCATCGTCCTGTTGAGGAGTTGCCGTACAGGCATCCAGAGTCCGAGACCGAGAAGGAGGATGCCTAAGATTACTAGTACGATGCTTCCTTGATTGAAAGCCAGGAACCAAAATCCCACGAGTAGCGATAAGAGGCTCGGAAAGATGCCAGGTGGAACCGTGCTGGCTTTGTGAAGTGTAATGAACTGACCGAGTTGATTACTCGCCGCGATCTGGGAGACATCAGCAGGAACTACCTGCACAGGTGATAGTGGTTGTGCCATTGTTTGTCTCTCTTTCGTAATTGGTGTAGATGCCTATTCTTCTATTCATGCTATCCAGATTAGAGTCCTTTACTTCTACAAATCTTAGGATATTGTATTAGTATAAGATGTGGTCTGCTTGTTTGCAAGAGTTTTATTCGATTTTTTTGCCTGAAGGGACAATTTGCGATAAATACATGCTGCATCATATAATGCGCGGTGGTCCTTGCCTGATACGGTCGCGCACCTCTTCAAGGCTCGTCGTACTCCAACGCGTTTCCATCCACCATGTGATGCCTGCGTCTATCCAGGGGCGTACAATAGCTGTTGCGCGTTCGGGAGCATCGCCGGGTGTTTCGCCTTCACAGATGATGTCGAACGGGGTGGAAAACTGACGGTTGGCCTGGACATAGGCTTTGATGGCCCGAATATCATCGGGAGTCATAGGCGTATTACTGCCATCCATCTTCTGTGGGATAATGCCGTCCCAGTGCAGTACACGCTGCATAGATTTCTGACGTGGCCACGCGTCAACGACCCAGATGGGGATGCGCGGGCGTTGTACCGAGGGCGGCAAGAGCTTCATGGGTTGCACATGATACTGCACCCCATCGTGGGAAAACAGTTCGCCGCTCCAGGCTCCATTTAGGATATCCAGGCATTCATCCATGAGTTGTGCGCGCCCCCTGGTGGTCATTTCTTCTCCTACTTTGTAAAAGCCTGCATCATCGGTTGCCGCCCCCAGACCGACTGGCAACACTATTCTGCCATGTGAAAGATGATCAAGCGTCATTGTTTCGCGTGCCAGTTTCCAGGGGCGTCGCCGCGAGATAGCGGCCAGCATCGGGCCAAAAATAACGCGCTCGGTACGTATTGCGATAAGCGTCAATAATATCCAGGGGTCATAGCCAGGTCCAGGGGGATAGTTGGGGGTATCAATTGAGATGCAGTCAGGGATAAACACGCCATCCCATCCAGCTGCTTCCGCCTCCACCGCCATTTCAGGTATTGTCCAGATATCGCCACCAGGAAGAATGAAACCATAACGCATTGTCGATCTTCTCCTTCGGTGTTACTCTTTTTCCTGCTTATCTTACTGGACCTTTCCTGACATCTGGTGTCATATTTTCGAGAGATTCAACACGAGAATCTCATGCGTGCGTAGAGATGAGTGGATGAGGGAAGCTTGCGCGTGGTGTGTCTGGCATACGCATTCCACGTGAGATTATGGGCAATTAACCGACTTGTTGCTTTCTCACCAATTCTGATGAGGCCCAAGTAGCCAGCGGAGAGGGCGGTGTGTCATAATAAGGATAAGCTAACAAGCTGTTCGGATATGGCCTTCACAAGCGCGGGAGGAAGAACGCATCATGGTCGATCAAATCCGTCAGGGACGACAGGTTTCCGTTAAGGGAGAGCAGCAGGCAGAAGGTGTGCAACGTGACTATGCCTATTATAAAGAGGTTTTCGCGGGCCGCCCGCTGCCGTTTGCATACCTTGATCTGGACCTCCTCGCCCAGAATATTCAGCAGGTCGTGGCTCGTGCGGTTGGCAAGCGCGTGCGTCTCGCCTCCAAATCCCTTCGCAGCGTTGCCGTGCTGCGGCGCATTTTAGCAGCAGACGCCTGTTTTCAGGGCATCATGTGTTTCACCGCGCGCGAAGCTGTCTTTCTCGCCAAACAAGGCTTTAGCGATCTACTCATCGGTTATCCCGCCTGGAACGCTCACGATCTCGCGGCGGTTGCTCAGGCAACTGCCGAGGGCGCGTCGATTACCTTGATGGTTGATAGTGTGGAGCATGTCGAGCAGATTGAGACCGTTGCGCGTCAGTATCAGGTACGTCTGCCACTGTGCCTCGAAATAGATATGTCGCTCGATATTCCAGGTTTGCATTTTGGTGTCTGGCGTTCGCCCATTCATCAGCCACAGCAGGCGCGGCCCGTGCTTGACAAAATCGCCCATTCAGCGCACGTCTGGCTAGATGGACTGATGGGCTATGAAGCGCAGATCGCGGGCGTTGGCGATAACGTTCCTGGTCAGGGAGCGAAAAACGCGATCACCCGACGCTTGAAGCAACGTTCTTTACACGATGTCGCCAGACGCAGGGCGGGACTGATTGAACTGGTTGCCTCATATGGCCTGTCGCCGCGCTTTGTCAATGGCGGTGGCACGGGTAGTATCGTCACGACGCGCATGGAGGCAGGCGTGACAGAGATTACCGTCGGCTCAGCCTTTTACGCGCCCGTGCTCTTTGATCTCTATCGCGATTTCCACTATCAGCCCGCCGCTGGCTTCGCTCTTGAAATCGTGCGCCATCCTCAACCCTCTATCTATACCTGTTTGGGTGGTGGTTATATTGCCTCTGGTGCGGTTGGACCCAAAAAACTGCCCCAACCCTACTTGCCACGCGGGGCCAAACTTGACGGACTGGAAGGCGCGGGCGAAGTCCAGACACCGATTCGCTATCATGGTTCAATCTCGCTCCATCCTGGCGACCCAATCTTCATGCGCCATAGTAAAGCGGGCGAACTGTGCGAACGTTTCACGCATCTGCTACTCGTCACACAGGGAACGATTGAGTCCGAGGTAACGACCTATCGCGGCGACGGGCAATGTTTCTTATAGTCAAAAAACTACATACTATTCCGCTCAAATTTATTTTCATCTGGCAAAATTTTTCATCAGGAGGGGCATTATTGTATGGGAACGGTCGAACGCTGGAGTAACTGGTCTGGCTCTGTCACGGGAACGCCGCGCCAGTTTTTCAAGCCGCAAAGTATCGACGAATTGGCGCGCGTGATTGGCGACTATGGGCGCGCTGGACGGCATGTGCGCGTCGTTGGCGCGGGTCATTCATTTGTACCGCTGGTGCAGACCGATGACGTGCTAGTTTCTCTGGATGCCATGCAAGGTGTTGAAACCATTGATGCTGCTGCTGGCACGGCAACAGTGCTGGCTGGGACACGTCTGCACATGTTGGGCGACGCGCTGCATGAGCAGGGGGTGGCGCAAGAAAACCTGGGCGATATCGATGTGCAGAGCATCGCTGGAGCCATTAGTACAGGAACGCATGGCACGGGCGTCGGCTTTGGCACGCTGGCAACGCAAGTTGAAGCTCTGACACTGGTAACGGCGAGCGGCGAAATTCTGGAATGTTCGCCTGAGCGCAACGCCGATATTTTCAAGGCTGCCCAGGTCTCATTAGGCGCGCTCGGCATTATCGCGAAGGTAAAACTGCGCGTGGTTCCCGCGCAACGTTTGCATTATCGCAGCATGAGCAAAAAACTCGATCAGTGCCTGGAAAATCTGGAGCAGTATAAGCGGGAAAACAGCCATTTTGAGTTTTTCTGGTTCCCGTATACGGAGGGCGTGCAGGCCAAATTTCTCAATGAGACAACGGAGCCAGTCAGTGCAAGCAACCTCTGGGCCGATTTTAACAAGATCGTGCTGGAAAATGGTGTGTACTGGCTGCTGTCGGAAGCGTGCCGTCTTGTGCCATCGCTGAGCAAGACCGTCGCGCAGATTTCGGCGCAATCCATCGCCAGCATTGATGAAGTTAACTACAGCTATCGTCTTTTTGCCACGCCGCGCATGGTACGTTTCCAGGAAATGGAGTATAACATTCCTGCTGAGCATTTTACAACCGTTCTGCGCGAAATTCAGCAATGCATCGCACAGCAGCAATTTCAGGTCCATTTCCCTGTCGAGTGCCGTTTTGTGCGCGCCGACGATATCTGGCTCAGCCCTGCCTATCAACGTGACTCGGCCTATATCGCTGTTCACATGTATCGTGGCATGCGCTACCATGCCTATTTCAGGGCTATCGAGGCGATTTTCAGACGCTATAATGGACGCCCCCACTGGGGCAAAATGCACACGCGCACCGCTGCCGAGCTTGCCACGCTCTACCCGCGCTGGCCCGATTTTCAGCGCGTGCGTGCCGAACTCGATCCGCAAGGCGTCTTCCTCAATGGCTACCTGCACTCCCTCTTTGGCGTTGATGAAGCCGCAATAACCGACGTGCCCCCATCTGTAGGGACCGATTTATCGCGTCCGCGTAACCTGGAGAATGCTCATGAGTGATGCAACCTCGGCTAACGAGGCGACAAAGGTTGTCCAACTGCGCCGTAACGTGCTTGGCCTGCGCCATGCCATTGTCATCTCGGTCGCGGTCATGTCGCCTGCTGCCTCGGTCTTTTTCAATACCATTCCGCAGGCAGGTCAGGTTGGCGCGGCGATTCCGCTCTGTTACGTGATCGGCTTTGTGCTGGCTCTCTTAGTGGCGAATCAGTACAGCGAGTTCTCACGCGAAATCCCATCCAGTGGCTCGGCCTACACATTTGTGACGGAAGGACTGGGGCCACATCTTGGCTTTATTACGGCCTGGGTGGGTCTGATCGCTATCCTGCTCGGTGTGCCCTATTCGTTTGTGTTGCTGGGAGCGAACATGCAGGCTCTTGCCATGCGCTGGTTTGGTCTCAACCTGCACTGGAGCTTCTGGTTTGTGCTCGCATTAGGGCTGGCCTTCGCGCTTTGCTACTGGGGTATTCGCGAGTCGCTGAACGTGGACCTGACCTTTCTCGCTTTCGAGATGGGCATCTGTATCGTGCTGGCAATCATTGTACTCTTTCACGTTGGGCAGCAGGGCGGCCTGACTGTTGCACCATTTACGCTCAGTGTTATTCCACGCGGAGGTGATATTACCGTTGGCATTGTGTTAGCGGTTCTCAGCTATATTGGCTTTGAGTCAGCGGCGGCACTTGGTGAAGAGACGCGTGATCCGCATCGCAACATTCCACGTGCCGTCTTTGGTTCGATGATTGTGGTCGGCCTTTTCTATGTCTTGATGGCCTACGTGGGCACTGTAGGCTATGGCATCGACAAGATGGTCAGCGGTTTTGCCAATGATCCCGCGCCATTCGACACGATTAGCCGCCACTATAGCGGGCCAATCCTGGTCGTGCTGATTGATCTGGTGGGCATTTTTTCCTTCTTCGGGGCCGCGCTGGCAATCATCAACGGTGGGGCGCGCATCCTCTACACCGTCGGGCGCGATGGTCTGCTACCGCCCTGGATGGCCTGGCTGCACCCCACGCGCCAGACGCCTGTAGGTTCAATAACCATCTTATGCACCTTTGGCCTGGTTATCGGCATCGTTCTGGGCTTTGTGATGACGCCGATTGGCGCGTTCGGCTTTCTGGGCACGCTCGACGCGCTCTTTGTGCTGATTGTCTATGCGCTCGTCTCGATTGCCTGTATCCGCTTTTTCTGGCGCAAGCGGCGCGCCCAGTTCCGTCTTGTACGACACGGCATTATACCCGCCCTCGGCACGCTGCTGATATTAGGAATCTTCGCCCTTGTCGCTATCGCGCCCTCACCTCCACCACTGAGCTTCATTCCTATCGTCATGGGTGTCTGGCTGCTAATTGGCGTGGTCTTATTGTTTGTCCTGCGGCAAAAACTTGTTTCGCCGGAGAAAAGCTAATATCCCGGTTATTGAAACATGGTGATACGCGGGCACGAGGGGAAAGGACGGGCAATCCCTTGTGGTTGCCCGTCCTTTGTTAGCGCGTAAAAATGCTTTGAGGCAGGAATGCGCCGATTAGCCAGTTGGGGGCGTCCACGATCTCGCAGATTTTCAGGTCGACGGCGACGCTGCACAGCATGTAGGCGTCGGCTCGTGAGAGACCATAGGTGCGCTGGAGATGCTCGATCATGTGACGGATGGCCTTGCGCGCGGCTTCCATCAAGTCGGGTGCGATGCCATCGGTGACATAATACGGCGCGGTATTCGTGCGTGGCGTGAGCGGGCCGGCTGTCATAAAGTGTGGCTCATGCACGGGGCGGTCCTTGTGAACGGTCAGACGAACGCTGGCGCGCATGGGCGTTTCAATCGCGGTTCCGCAGACTTCACCATCGCCCTGGGCTGCATGACCGTCGCCGATGGAGAAGAGTGCGCCTGGCACTTCAACAGGTAGATAGAGATGCGCGCCTGTCGTCAGATGGCGCGTGTCCATATTGCCGCCATGCCGATAGGGTGGAATGGTTGAGTGCGCACCCGCTAGAGAAGGGGCAAGGCCAATTTCGCCACAGAAGGGAGCCAGCGGGATGCGAATCCCTGGCGCGAACTCCGCCCAGCCATCCGCTCCGCCTTCAAGATGCCAGATTTTAATCGCTGGCTCGGTGAACTCGTCCGCCAGCAGGCCAAAGCCTGGAATGATGGCTGTCCAGCCCCACTCGGCTGGCTGCAAATCCAGAAATTCGACCTCTAGCGTATCGCTAGGAGCCGCGCCTTCAACATAAATAGGGCCGTTGACCTGATCGACACGCGCAAAATCGAGCGTGCGAATCGCTTCTACCGTGCTGTCCGCGCCAATCTGACCGCACGAGGCATCCAGTAAATCGAAAGAAATAGTTTCGCCTGATTGAATAGTCGCGATGGGGGCAATACTGTTATCCCATGCCATATGCCACTGGTCACGATAGACGTGAATCGTGCGGCCTGAATGTGGAATGTTTGTCATTGTGTATGCTTGCCTTTCTCTTCTCTAAAAATTTACATGAAACTATGCATGTCTTTGAGCGTATGGGGTATTGGGGTGAGCAATGCCAACAATGGGTACAAACACAGCATATCATCTTTATTATAGCGCATTATTTGCTGCTCGACTTCTTATTGGGCATTTGTTATAATCAGCTCAAGCATCGACGGGTTCTGTAAGCATAGCACCACTGCCAGGAGTAAAACTATGAACCTTTGGGACTCTGTACATCGCGGTCTCGAAAAGGCTTCGCAGGAAGCGGGCCGTATTGCACGCATACAACGTTTGCGCACCGCTGCAGATGGGCTTGCGCGCCAGATGCAGGGGCAGCACAGTTTGATTGTTGACAGGCTCATGGAGTTATTTGTCAGTGGGCGTTTGACCCAGCCGGAAATGCTCACGCTTTGCCAGGAACTTGCCAGTATGCAGCAACAAATGACTCAAATTCAGCAGGAACTCAAGCAACTGCAAACTTCTAGTGGATCAACTGGTCAACCTGTAAGTGGCGGGGAAGCTTTGCCGCCAGTATTGTCTCCCCCGGCGTATCAGGCTACTGGTGAGCATTTCACTCCCATCCCTCCACCACCACCACCTGCTGAGGAGAGTATGAATGTCAGTGGTATGGAGACGGTGCTCAACACGGTAGAGGCAGGGATGCCGATGGTGTCGGCAAACGAGCCACGCTACTGTCGGTCCTGTCACGCAGTATTGCTCACTGGGCATGCCTTCTGTCATCAATGTGGAACTCCTGTAGAAGCAGCAGAAGCAGCGCAACCGACGGTGAGAAGCGGATTTGAGCCAATCCCTTCAGAAGAGACAATCATGCCACGAGATGTAGATGGCTAGAAAATGAGTTATGTAGATGAATAGAATGACTATTCGTGGTGCGGAATATCCAGTCAAAAAGATATTTAGCGATGATTTTGTATTTACCATTCCTCGCTACCAGCGGGCCTATGCATGGACAACCGAAGAAGCGGAAGAACTATTACACGATCTAACGAAGGCGATGGAAGGATATAAAGACTCAAAAGACTCAGTAGAGGATCTTCCTCCATATTTTTTAGGCAGCATCGTATTGATTAAAGGCGATGCACCAGATGCGCAAATTATTGATGGACAACAGCGTATTACTACGTTAACAATGCTGTTGGCTGCATTGCGTAGCATGATTAAATCAGATTATGTTGATAGTCTTACAGCGTTTTTATGTGAAAAGGGCAATGTCATCACGGGGACGCCTACACGCTATCGTCTACGTGTGCGTGAAAGCGATGTGTCATTCTTTCAAAAATATATTCAAGATGAAGGTGGCGTTGAACGCTTAAAACAGGTAAAAGATGAAGAAATAAAATCAGAGAGTCAGCGCAATATGCGTGATAACACACTTGGCTTTGTCAATGAATTACAGAAACTCTCTGAAGACTCCCTCACCGCCTTGACGCAATTTATCATCAACCGTTGCTTTCTAGTTATCGTTGCCGTTGATGCCCCCGAAATCGACTCCGCGTATCGTATTTTCTCCGTACTGAACAGTCGCGGCCTTGACCTCTCCTATTCCGATATTTTAAAGGCAGAAATTATAAATGAGATACCGCTGGTACAGCAGGATGAATATGCGAAGAAGTGGGAAGAGAAAGAGATACTGCTAGGTAGTGAAGCCTTTGAAGACCTTTTTTACAATCTGCGTGCGATCTTTGCCAGGGGACGTTTGCGCAAGGGGCTGGTGGAAGAGTTTCATCAGTATGTCTATCCAGGGGCATCGCGTGAAAAAAAGTTGACGCCACAACAATTTATTGATGACATTCTGGTGCGCTATGCAGATGCAACAAATTACATCCTCAAGGCAAATTTTCAGCGACGCGGCGCGGAGAAAGAGGCGGCCACGATCAATACGATGTTCAAATGGCTCAATCGGCTTGATTACAATCGTTGGATGCCACCAGTGCTATACTATTTTTTCGAGCATTGGAAGGAATCTGCCGAACTCGTGCGCTTTCTAACCGACCTGGAACGCCTGATTGTCTATTTTGTGATGTGCCGTGTCCCGCCTTTTAAGCGTATGGACCGCTACTGCTTGTTGCTCGAGGCAATTTATCGTGGTGATAATTTGTACGCTGCTAATTCTCCGCTGCAACTGACCAATGGAGAGTGCCGTGAATTTCTGCGTGGGCTGGAAGGCAATCTTTATCTTGCCCATCATATTTGTAAATATATCCTCTTGCGCCTTGACGAGAAACTTTCCGAGGGTGTTGCTCAATATGAATATCAGTCAGTGACAATAGAGCATGTATTGCCGCAACGTCCCGCGATGGATAGCGAGTGGCTTCGTCATTTTCCATCTAGAGATTTACGTGACCGCTACGTCCATCGTCTAGGCAATCTGGTGTTGCTCTCGCGTGGCAAGAATACACAGGCAGAAAACTTTGATTTTGAGCGTAAGAAGCGTGACTATTTCAGTTCTGCTGGCGGTGTCTCGCCATTTGTCATTACAACACACGTAATTCGTCATACGCAATGGACGCCCACAATCATTGAGCAGCGTCAGGAAGAACTGCTAAAGGCGGCGAAATCGCTCTGGCGACTCTAAGCAAGTAAGCAAGAGCGCATCCTCTTAGACAAGCAATTAGAAGCCTCCGTGTGAGTAGATGATCTGTCCCATAATCTACCGTCTTCGCGGAGGTTTCGCTGGCTAAGAAGGCAATCAGGCATGTGGTATCCTGCTTTATCAAGTCGCACATAGAGCCATTCTTTAACTAGAAGAAATTCGATTCTCAGCAAATTCTTATGCATTTGTTATTGTGTAACCTCAAGCAAAGTGTTATGATTTTCCAGAAGAAGAAAAGACAGAATCCTCTGGTATTTCTCCTCTAAAGGCATCAAATTTCTCATCAGGAAGGCAAACTGCATGACCCTGTCAGCTGATTATACACGTATCATTCCTCTCAAACAGCATTTAGTACATTTTTATGACTCTGAAGATGCTCTACTGAGTATGATGAGTACATTTATTGCTGGAGGTCTTAGTATCGGTGATGCCTCTATTTTACTTGTCACAAGGGAACATCATGAATGCCTTCTGGAACAACTGAAGAGAAATGGACTGAATATATCAGCCGCCCAGCCACGCGATGCCTATATTTGGATGGATGCAACGGAAATATTATCCAGGTTTATGATGGATGGTATGCCAGAGCCAGAACGCTTCTTCGCGGTTGTGGGAGATGCTATCACGCAAGCTGCACAGGGCCAACGCCACGTGCGCATCTTTAGCGAAATGGGGACTTTCCCTTGTGTACAAGGGAATTATGCTGCCACTATTCGCCTGGAAGAACTCAGCAACGACCTGCAAAACCAGTTCCCTGCAACATCTCTCTTGTGCGCTTATCCGATGCATCTCTTCGAGGGGAAAATTTTTACGCGCGCTATCCTCAAAATCTGCCAGCAGCATTCCCGCATCATTCCAGCAGATAACGACAGCCTGCATGCCAATCTGGACGAACGCCTGCATGCTATTTTCCTGTTGCAACAACAGAGTAGCGCGTTTGAGGCTGATTTAGTGCAAGCGAGGGAAGTAGAGAGACGCCTGCGTCTTTCTGAAGAAGCAAGTTTCCGTTTGGCGGCCATTGTTGCGTCTTCAGATGATGCGATTGTGAGCAAAACCCTCGATGGCATCATTACCAGCTGGAACGCTGCAGCAGAGCGACTCTTTGGCTATAGCTCGCAAGAAGCTATTGGCAAACATATCACCTTGATTATTCCCCTCGAACTCCGCAAAGAAGAGGAGGAAATCATCGCGAAACTGCGGCAGGGTATCCGCATCGAGCATTACGAAACTGTGCGTATGCGAAAAGATGGAAGGCGCGTGGAGGTTTCCCTGAGTATCTCCCCGGTCAGAGATCGCAGTGGGAAGATTATTGGGGCGGCCAAAATTGCGCGTGACATCAGCGAACGTCGAGAACTGGAACGGCGTAAAGATGAGTTTATCAATATGGCAAGCCATGAGTTGAAGACACCCGTGACGGGACTTAAAGGCTTTACCCAACTTTTGCAGCGACGCTTCAAGAATAGCGGTGATGAAGAAACTTTCCGTTTTATTACTCGTATGAATGGTCAGATTGACAAGTTAGCTCTACTCATCAGCGATATGTTGGATATTTCTAAGATGCAGAGTGGTCAGCTCGAATACCGTATGGATGTATTTGATCTATCCGAGTTGGTGCAAGAGGTCATAGAAAATGTGCAGGCAACGACCCAAACCCACAGCATACTCCTGGAAAAAAGAGTCAAGGCGCAGGTCAATGGTGATAGAGACCGCATTGGACAGGTGCTTATTAACCTGCTAACCAACGCTGTCAAGTACTCGAAAGGTGTCGATAAGGTCATTGTGCGCATGGAAATTCTGGAAGGAAAGGTCCATGTGAGCGTGCAAGACTTCGGTATTGGCATCTCTGAGGACTATCAGGAGAAAATCTTCGAGCAATTCTATCAGGTCACCGAACCAACCGAGAAAACCTATCCCGGACTGGGTATCGGCCTCTACATCGCTCGCAAAATTACCGAGCGGCACCACGGCCATCTTTGGGTACAAAGCCGCAAAGACGAAGGTGCGACTTTCTTTTTCCAGTTGCCTTTAGTCAAAGAGGCAAGCAATTAAAAGCCGCCGCGTGAGTGAATGATCTGCCCCGTAATCCATGCTGAGGCCTCGCTGGCTAAGAAGGCAATCAGGCGCGCAGCATCTTCTGGCAACCCGACACGCCCAAAGGGAGCTTGTTCTTCCAGCGTTTTCTTGAGTATCGGATCGGCACTAAGCCAGCCTGTATCGGTTGGTCCGGGGTCAACGGCATTGACTGTGATGCCTTTTCTGGCAACTTCGGCAGCCAACGTGACCGTAAAGGCCTCAAGCGCGCCTTTTGTCGCAACATAAGGCAGTTTGCCGGGCATTGCTCCTACGCCCTGGCCAGAGGTCAGGTTAATGATGCGTCCGCCGGATGCCTGCGCGAAACGGCGCGCAAATTCTATGCTCAGCAACATCGTGCCGCGCATATTTACTGCGTAGTAGGCATCGAGTATCTGCGCGTCAATCTGTTCAAAAGGAATATCAAGTGGGTCATGCGCGGCATTGTTAATAAGGATAGAGGCGGGACCGAGTTGTTTTTCTACCTCGTTCATGATGGCTGGGGCCGTCTGAGGAAGGCTTAAATCGGCTTCCATAGAGGCCGCTCGGACACCCAGGGCGCGCAGTTCGGACAGTAGCTGTTGCGCATTATTCTCCTCTGTTGTATAGAGCATCTTGTCATGCGTGTTCCATGTGGTAAAGAAGATATCAATCTGCATCGCGGCTAGTGCCCGACAGATAGCTGCTCCGATGCCGCGACTGCGACTTGCTCCTGTGACGATGGCGATAGGTTGCGGCTTATCTGCTTGCACGATAGACACTCCTCCACTCATTCGCTTTTCTCTGACTCGACGAGGCGCAGACGCACCTCTTGCTGATAGCTGATTAAGGCCCATTCCAGATGTTCTCGCATCGCCTGGGCCGCGCGTTCTGGCTGACCCTCTTGAATGGCGGCAAAAATGGCCTCGTGTTGACCCGCGTTTTTGAGCAATGTTTTTTGTGTGCGCCCTGATGCCAGTTTGAATACCCAGTCCTGCAAGCGTGTGATCGTGGCGACTGCCGAGGCTAAAAACGGGTTGCGTGATGCCTCGGCAATGGCTTGATGAAAGGCTGCATCGCCCTTGTAGAAGAGTTCGCGCTGCTCGCTCTTTGCACCTTCGAGATTGAGCATAACGGCATCGCGCACCGCGTGTAGTTCGCGTGGCGTAATGCGTTCAGCAGCAAAACGGGCTGCTGGTACTTCGATTAAGAGACGAAATTCGTAGATGTCGTTGCCAAGCGTGGGGTCAATCGGCAGTGAGGTGTCAAGCACGGTTGCTGCCTGGAGCGATGTTTTCTGTGCCACGTAGAGACCACTGCCTTTGCGCGTGTAGACTACGCCCGTAGCGGACAGCACTTTGACCGCTTCACGAACGACCGTGCGGCTCACACCAAGCTGTTCGCCAAGCTCATGCTCTGTTGGCAGGCGATCATCCGCTTTTAAGCCTGATGTGGCAATCAGATCAACTATTTTTGTTGCGACAACCTCGTAGGCTGGTCGATATCTGTTCTTGCTATGATTGTTTGTGCCTGTCATCACATCGCCTTTCTCTGTGCGCTGCTCGACTGGAATTTGTCCGCACCCGTCTTGATTGGTTGTTATACACTATACCCAATTGTGTGAGGCGATGTCAAGCATATTTTTGGAAAAATATCATATATTTTCTGAAAGTTATCATACAAATTTTCTCTGTTTATTTGACCATTTCTAAGCCATCTCTTTTCCTTGCCCTGAAATGGAGCGTGTGTCTTGCCTGGATTGTGTGTCATTGCGTCGTGACTGATTTTCCTGTTCTCTGCCAATAAATGAGCTTGTGATAAGACTGTGATGTTTAGACTACGCAAAAGTGCTAATTTTCTGGTACGATAATTCTATCAGTTCTACTTCTACAGAGTTCTCTCGTAAGACGGAGTGCAGCGATATCACCGCTACATATGGCAAATTTGTATGACATATAAAGTTGATAGCGCGACAGATTGTAATATATGTGTGTTATATGTTGCAGTCATATCGGTGAACTCTGGCGACCCAATCTGGTATCCCTTCGATGTTGTCCATGTAGAAAAGTGTCAATGTTGACATACAAACCAAACACTGTACGTCCTCCTGGTCGGTCAGTGTTGCGGCCCCAGTAAAATTGGGAAGGAAAAGATGGACGATCACGTTATACAGGAATTCATTGCCATTGTAGGCAAAGAAGGCGTTATCAGCAACGAAGATGAGTTGCACACATACGAGTGTGATGCCCTGACGAATTTTCGTGTGTTGCCTGCCGCCGTTGTTCTGCCCACCTCTACAGAGCAGGTTCAAGCCCTTCTTCGCATCTGTCATCGCGACGGCATAGCGTTTGTTGCACGAGGAACAGGCACAGGTCTGAGCGGCGGGGCATTGCCCGTACTGCAAGGGCTGGTAATTAGCCTGACGCGCATGAATCGCATTCTTGAGGTCGATTTCCCCAATGGGCGCATCGTCGTTGAACCGGGTGTCATCAACGCGCAAGTGACAAAGCAGGTTGCCGCGCAAGGGTATTATTTTGCTCCCGATCCCTCCTCGCAGACCGTCTGCACGATTGGGGGCAATATCGCGGAAAACGCGGGTGGTGCGCATTGTCTCAAGTATGGTTTTACAGCCAATCATGTGTTGGGTATGGAGATGGTGTTGCCCGATGGTTCACTCGTACATCTGGGCAGCAAGGTTTATGATCGCCCTGAGTATGATTTAACAGGCGTTTTCGTCGGTTCTGAAGGCACGCTCGGTATCGCGACAAAAATTATTCTCCGTATTATCAAGCGACCAGAAGCAGTACAGACTTTAATGGCGGCCTTTCACTCGACCGACGAGGCTGGGGCAGCCGTGAGCGCGATTATCGCTGCGGGCATTCTTCCGGCGGCTATCGAGATGATGGATCCGTTGAGCATTCAGGCCACCGAGGCGGCTGTCCACGCGGGCTATCCAACGTGCGGTGGTTTGCTGCTGGTGGAATTAGATGGTCCTGTGCCAGAGGTGGAGACGTGGATGGAGCAGGTGCAACAACTCTGTACGGCGCATGGAGCGTGGGAACTACGTCTGGCTCAGTCAGAGGCCGAGCGCGCACTGATCTGGAAGGGGCGCAAGGCCGCGTTTGCCGCAATGGGCCGTATCGCGCCAAATTGTATCGTGCAAGATGGTGTCATTCCGCGTACTGCTCTGCCCAGAGTGTTGCACGAAATTGAGCGGTTAAGTGCAGAGGTAGGCATACGCGTTGCAAATGTCTTTCACGCGGGTGATGGCAACCTGCATCCAATGGTCTCGTATGATCGCAAAATTCCTGGTCAGGAGCAGGCGGCGGAGAAACTGGCCTTTGATATTCTGCGCATCTGTGTCGAAGCAGGTGGCTCGATTACAGGTGAGCACGGCGTCGGCATGGAGAAAAAGCCCTTTATGTCCGTCATGTATGCCGAACCTGACCTGGAAACCATGCAGCGCGTTCGCTGCGCGTTTGATCCTCGTCATCTCGCTAATCCTGAAAAAGTCTTTCCGCGCCCACGTCTCTGCGCGGAGAAAACTGGTCCTTATCAACCGCATCCCTTAGAGGTTGCAGGGCTGGCAGAATTCTTTTAACACGCTATAGACCTTGTGCATCGTTCTGTGGAGAGTACGTTCGCTGGATAATCGGCAGTGCTTTACGCGCTACTTGATTAGCTGTGTCATACGTATGACTGCCCGTTAGAACGTCATGCTCTAAAGACTGTTGAAATCCTGCCCAACGCGGCTGGCGCGGCTAGCTTACGCTTAAGGCAGGAAAGAAGGAGATCAACAATGCAAGTTGATACTGATACACAACGAAAGGAATTGGCTGAGCTTGTTGGAGAGCAGTATCTCCGCCCTGCAACCCTTACCGATGCGATAGAAGGCGTGCAGGCGCAGTGGGTAGTTGCGCCCGCTGATGGACAAGAGATAGCGCGTGTGTTGCGGTGGGCCAATGAGCATAATCTGCATGTCGCGCCCGTTGGTGGCGGCACAAAGCTCGCGTGGGGTAGTAAACCGCAAGCTCTTGATCTGCTTGTTTCTACGCACCGCCTGAATAACGTGCTTGAGCATACCTGGGCCGATATGACCGCGACCGTACAGGCTGGCTGTAGTGTCGCAAAATTCCAGCGCGTGCTGGCAACGCACCAACAGCGACTCGCTTTAGACCCGCTGTGGGAGGACACGGCGACGATTGGTGGCATTCTGGCGACAAACGATAGCGGGCTGCTGCGCACGCGCTTTGGAGCCTTGCGTGATCTCTTGCTCGGCGTGACTATCGCCCTGCCCGATGGCACGCTGGCGAAAAGCGGTGGCAAAGTCGTGAAAAATGTGGCTGGCTATGATCTGCCTAAACTGATGATCGGAGCGTTTGGCACGTTGGGCGTGATTGTCGAGGCCACCTTTCGTCTCTATGCCTTACCGGGTTATGCGCGCACGCTCACGTTTACTGTGCCCACCTTTGCGGTTCTCGACCAGAGTGTCTACACGCTATTCAACTCTACGCTTGCTCCGACTGCTATCCAGATCCGTGCTGCTACAGATACTTATCCGCAGATAGATGTTCAGTTTGAGGGCCTTAGTGGAGCTGTTGACGCGCAGATTAATCGCTGCATTCATCTCTTGCCGAACGGACAGCAGGTCAACACACCAGAAGATGTGGGGCATGTACGCCAACAACTGTGGCAAAGTGGCCTGACGGCGTCATCGCTGATTGGCAAAATTAGCAACCTGCCCGCCGTTCCTGGTCAGCTTTGTACGATATTGCAGCGTCTCAACAAGGCGCACCACCTAACATGGCAACTGGTTATGCAGGGCTACGGTGTTGGTTTGGTGCGCCTCGATGCCGAGAATGACGAGACATTAGTGTCCGTGCTCTCTGTATTGCGTGCAGAACTGGCAAAACAGGAAGGTGCGTTAGTTGTACTGGACGCGGCACAACAGATAAAAGAGCGTGTGGGTGTGTGGGGTGATGTTGGCGATGTATTGCCGTTGATGAAGCGTGTGAAAGAACAATTTGATGAGCGGCAAGTGTTGAATCCTGGACGTTTCGTGGGAGGTATCTGAGATGCAGAGCGAAAGCAAAGTCGTGCGTGCGCCACTGGCTATCTTTGACCAGCAGCATCCGCCCGTTGCCGAACTGGTTGATGTCTGTGTCCACTGCGGTTTCTGCCTGAGTAGTTGCCCCACGCACGTTTTATGGGGCGAGGAGATGGATTCGCCGCGTGGGCGCATCTATCTCATGAAAATGGGCCTGGAAGGTCAGGCCCATCTCAATGAAACCTATGTGCGGCACTTTGACCAATGTCTGGGCTGTATGTCGTGTGTGACGGCCTGTCCGTCTGGTGTGCAGTATGACAAATTGATTGAAGCAACGCGCTCGCAGATTGAACGCAATTATCAGCGCAAGCTATCTGACACGTTGTTTCGGCGTCTGCTGTTTGCCTTGTTTCCCCATCCGTCGCGTTTACGTCTGCTCGCGGGGCCACTCTGGTTCTATCAGCGTTCGGGCCTTCAACAGCTTGTACGCCGGAGTGGTCTACTGAAACTGCTGCCAGAGCGACTGCGCGCCATGGAAGGCTTGATGCCGCCCCTCACGCGCAAACAACTGAGCGCGAGATTACCCGCGCGCGTGCCTGCCGAAGGAACGACGCGTGGACGTGTAGGACTGGTCTTGGGCTGTGTGCAGCAGGTGTTTTTCAGTGATGTCAATGCTGCAACTGCGCGTGTGCTGGCGGCAGAAGGCTTTGATGTGCTCATTCCACAAGCACAGGGTTGCTGTGGTGCGCTGATGGTACACGCAGGCGAGGAACAGCAAGCAATGGCGATGGCACGTCAGATGATCGATATGTTTGCACGTACTGATGTAGAAATGATTGTCATCAACGCCGCTGGCTGTGGCTCAACTTTGAAAGAATATGCTCATCTTTTGCGCGACGATCCCCACTATGCGGAGCGCGCGCAGGCTTTTGTGGCGAAATGCAAGGATATCTCGGAGGTGTTGGCGGCAATTACACCACGTGCCGCTCGTTATCCGCTGCCTCTCAAGGTTGCCTATCACGATGCCTGTCATTTACAGCACGCTCAACATATTCGTGTTGAGCCGCGCACTGTCCTTAAAGCGATCCCTGGCCTGGAGATTTTAGAACCTGATGAAGCGACGCTCTGTTGTGGTTCAGGTGGCATCTACAATCTCGTGCAACCTGAGACGGCACAGGAGTTGGGAGATCGCAAAGTCAAGAATTTGTTAGCAACTGGTGCTGAGGCGATAGTATCCAGTAATCCTGGCTGCCTGCTTCAAATCGTGCAAGGTTTGGAGCGTGCTGGTCATCCGCTGCCCGTATTGCACATGGTCGAACTGGTAGACGCTTCTATTCGTGGTGTATCGCCTATCGCGCAGAAGCGGTAATGCTCTGTTGAATGTTGTCTTTCATTGACACAAGGTGTTGAAATCCTGCCCAACGCGTGGAAGCGGCTAGCTTCGCTCAGGGCAGGAAAAAAGGAGGAAATACGCATGTTTCATCAGCTCCTCGAACCCGTTGGCGGGAATTTGTTCCTTTCCTTCCTCGTCGGCTTGCTACCAATCGTCGTTGTATTGGTATTGTTGGGCATCATGCGGCGTCCAGCCTGGCAAGCGGCTCTGGCCGGTCTGGTAGTCGCGCTGATCATCGCGGTTGCCGTCTGGCAGATGCCGATCAACCTGGCTGCCAGTTCAACGCTGGAAGGGGTTGCCTTCGCGCTTTTCCCTGTCATGTGGATTGTCTGGAACGCGATGTGGCTCTACAACGTCGCCGTGCGTGCGGGCAAATTTGATCTTTTCCGTCGCTGGATGATTCACAACGTCCCTGCTGACAAGCGCATCTTGCTCCTGCTGATTGGTTTCAGCTTTGGCGCGCTGATGGAAGGCGTCGCTGGCTTTGGCACGCCTGTCGCCATCGGTAGTGCGCTGCTTATCAGCCTGGGCTTTCCAGCCATCGAGGCGATCACGCTGACACTCATGTTTGACACTTCGCCGGTGGCCTTTGGCGCATTAGGTGTGCCTGTGACAACGTTAGGAGCGGTGACGAATCTACATCCCTCGTTGCTCTCTGCCATGATTGGTCGTCAACTCCCATTCTTTGCTCTGTTGTTGCCCTTCTACGCGCTGGCTATTTTCTCAGGGTTCCGTAGTCTGAGAACCGCGTGGCCTGTGGCACTGGTCGCAGGCGGATCGTTCGCGCTGACACAGTTTGTTGTCTCCAACTTTGTCGGTCCCGAACTGCCAGATGTCCTGGCGGCCCTCGTCTCGCTGATCTGCGTGATTGGCTTTGTGCAGGTCTGGAAGCCACGCGATACCGAGCAATACAAAGCGAGCTTTAGCGAAACAAATGGCAATGACAGCAAGCCAAGCGCAGGAGAAGCTGTGCTGGCCTGGTTCCCCTGGGTGATGGTGAGCGCGGGTGTTATCGCCTGGACCTACGGAAAAGTCGCGTCCGTGGGACAGTCTGTAATCGCGTGGCCTTCGCTCAATAAACTGGTCTTCCTGACCCTGTATAATAAACCTTATGTTGCAACCTACCTGTTTCAACCATTAGGCACGGGAACTGCTATTCTGGCTGTTGTGCTTGTCACCTGGCTCGTTTTTGTGGCAACTGGTTCAAGTCCGATGATCCTTGTGCAGGCTCTTGCCGATAGCTGGAAACAGTTGCGCTTTGCTATCCTGACCGTGATGCTGATTATCGGTCTGGCCTATCTGTTCAACTATTCCGGTATTGCCTATACGCTTGGTTTGGCAATCTCGAAGGTCGGCGCGATTTTCCCCTTCTTCTCGGTCTTCCTGGGCTGGATCGCGTGTTTCCTCAGTGGCAGTGATACATCTAGCAACGCGCTCTTTGGCAACTTGCAGGTGGTCGCGGCCAAACAGTTGAACCTGAGTCCGGTTCTGATGGCCGCCTCCAACTCATCGGGTGCGGTCATGAGCAAGATGATCTCGCCTCAGAACGTGACGACTGGCGTATCAACCAGTTCGCTGGTTGGCAAAGAGGGTTTGATCGTGCGGAAAACCTTTGTGCATAGCATCATTCTGGCAACAGCCTTGGGCTTGTTGGTGATGGCGCAGCAGTATCTGATTCCCTGGATCATTCCTCATTAGGCAATGTGGCATGGAAAAAAGATATAATGAGTCCTATACCAACTCTTAGCGCTTCTTTCCATGCATTGTACAGGTTACTGGATGAACTACAAGTAACTGTCGTGATTTATCCAGTAACCTCTATCTCTGATAAAAAGTGTGTTACATAATGGATGACGTTGAAGTCTGACACAAAGATGTTATGATGCAAAAGGGAGGGTAGTATGAACGTAAGAGATGTCATGACCACGCAGGTTGTGACTATTACTGAGAGCCAGACGAAGCAGCAGGCCGCACGTTTATTAGCTCACCATCGTATTAGTGGAGTCCCTGTCATAGACGCGGAGAATTTTCTGGTAGGCGTTATCTCTGAGTACGATATTCTTGCGAAGGCGGGAGAGTTGGTCAGCGAGATTATGACACGCAGCGTTATCAGTGTCTCCGCTGATACTGAGTTGGAAGAGGTAAGTCGTCTCTTTGTACATGAGCATATTCGCCGTTTGCCTGTTTTAGAACACGGTCGGGTGATTGGCATTGTTAGCCGCGCCGATCTGGTGAGAGAGATTGCCCTGCGTTGGCTCTGTCCGGTGTGTGGCGAGGTGACGTATAGCGAAAAAACCTTGGAACGTTGCCCACGCTGTTGGACACGTGATGTTTTTGCCTCATCAGAACAGGAAGTGCCGGGATCATAGGCAGCGGCAGACCTCTTAGAACGCATGGGGAACTATTACTGCAATTCCTAACCTATCTGCGAGGAGGTAGGTTGACGATATATATTGGAATAACATAGGAGGATATGAAGCAAAAAATGGATATTCAGCAGCACACGCAAGCAGATTTCTCCAGTTCGGTTTCCATGCAACACATGGTTCCATCGCTTCCCGATGGCGAGAGCCGGGAGACGTTGCTTGATTACTATCACCAGATGGTATTGATCCGCCGCTTTGAGGAGAAAACAGGCGAGATGTACACCAAAGCGCGTATTGGCGGCTACTGCCATCTCAATCTTGGTGAGGAGGCAACGGTTGTCGGTTTTTGCTCTGGGTTAGAGCCAATGGATTACGTCTACACCAACTACCGCGAGCATGGCTATGCGCTTGGACGTGGCATTTCACCAGAGGCGGTGATGGCTGAATTGTTTGGCAAAGAGACTGGATGCGCGCATGGACGCGGCGGTTCGATGCACCTCTTCGATATCACGCGCCACTTTATGGGTGGTTATGCCATTGTGGGCGGTCAAATCCCTCTTGCCACAGGAGCGGCTTTCGCGGTTGCCTATCGTGATTCGCATGAAGTCGTAGCCTGCCAGATGGGTGATGGTACAACCAATACGGGCGCGTTTCACGAGTCGCTCAATATGGCGAAGATTTATCATCTGCCCATTATTTACTTCGTTGTCAATAATCAATATGGCATGGGGTTGCGCGTCGAGAAAGGTTCCGCTGTCAGCGAACTCTACCGCAAAGCATGTGCTTATGATATGCGCAGCGAGCGTGTGGATGGCAACGATGTGTTGGCTGTGCGCGATGTCATGCGGGCAGCAGCTCAGTATGCCCGTGAGCAGCATGAGCCATACCTGGTTGAAGCGGTGAGTTTCCGCTATCGTGGGCATTCAGTCGTGGATCCAGACCGCTATCGCGACGAAGAAGAGGTCAAGCGCGGACGAGCGCAAGACCCGATTGCGCATTTTGTTGCGCGTTTACGGGCGGCAGAGATGCTGAATGAGGGTGACGAGCAGGCGATGGAAGAGCGTGTAGAGCAGGAAGTTGAGGCGGCTGTACGTTTCGCGGAAGAGAGTTCAGAGCCAGCGGTAGAGGGATTGTTCGATTACATGTATGCGCCGGATGATGTCGCAGCGGGAGGAAACTAATAATGGTGGAAATGACATATCGTCAGGCCCTTCATGATACATTGCGCGAGGAGTTGCTACACGACGAGAATGTGTTTTTGATGGGTGAAGAGATTGGCAATTTTGAGGGGTCATATAAGATTACAGCGGGCCTGCTCAAAGAGTTTGGGGCAAAACGCGTCGTAGACACTCCAATCTGTGAGAACGGCTTTGTGGGTATGGCGACGGGAGCCGCAATGTTAGGCTTACGTCCTGTTGTCGAGATTATGACCATCAATTTCATTGTTCTGGCAATGGATGAGATTGTCAATCACGCCGCGAAGATCTACTACATGTTTGGCGGGCAGTGCCCTATTCCCCTGGTCATTCGCACGCCTGGTGGTGGTGGGCAACAATTAGCGGCAACGCACTCGCAAAATCTAGAGGTCTGGTTCGCGCATATTCCGGGCCTGAAAGTCGTTGCGCCCTCCACGCCTGCTGACGCCAAAGGCATGTTGCGCACCGCTATTCGCGACAACAACCCGGTGATTTTTCTTGAGAATTTGGCTCTGTATAATACGAAAGGCGAGGTTCCTGACGGCCTGTATTCTGTTCCCTTTGGCAAAGCAAACGTGACGAAAGAGGGCCGCGACCTCACAATCATCAGCTATTCGCGCATGGCAGCAGTCGCTCTCGATGTTGCGCGCCGTCTTGAACGTGAGAACAAGCTGAGCATCGAAGTGGTCGATATCCGTTCACTGCGACCATTGGACAAGGAAACAATCGTCAAATCGGTCGAAAAGACGGGGCGCGCAATCGTGTTTGAAGAGGATTGGCGCAGTTATGGTGTGGGAGCGGAAATTGTCGCCATGTTGCAGGAGGAGGCGTTTGACTCGCTGGACGCGCCGATCAAGCGCGTTGCCAGTATTGAGGTTCCTTTGCCGTATTCTAAGCAGCTAGAACTGGCTGCATTGACCGGAGCTAAACAGTTGATGGAAGCGATTAATGACCTGGCCCCGCGCCGAAGGAGGTGAGCCATGCCAGAAGTTATGATGCCGCGCTTGAGCGATACGATGCAAGAGGGCACGATTGCGCGTTGGCTCAAGAAGCCGGGTGATACGATCAAGAAGGGCGATGTGCTTGCTGAAATCGAGACCGATAAAGCAAACATGGAGCTTGAGTCCTATGACAATGGGATTTTAGAGCAGATCATCGTCGCGGAAGGCGAAACCGTTCCTATCGGCAAGACCATTGCCTTGATTGGAACAGGTGTGGGGAGCAAAGTACAGGCAAAAGCGGCAGTAAAACAAGAGCAAGCTCCTACTGCCGCACCTGTCGCTGCTGCGACCCATACGCAGGTGCAACCGCAGGTGGAAAGTGCTGCCCTGGATGGCAATGGACACAGGAATGTGAAAGTCTCACCGCTGGCACGCAGAATGGCGGAGGAGTACGGTATTGACCTGCAACAGATTCAGGGAACTGGACCGGGTGGGCGGATTGTGCGCGATGATATCGAGGATTATCGCGATCAACACGCAGTAACGGCACAGCAAACGCCAACGCCCGCTGTGCAGTCTTCCGCCCAGACCGCACCTGTCTCGTCTCAGCCTGCCGCAGTTGCACCTGCAACGTCAGTGACCGAGGACGCGGAGGTAGTAAAAATCTCGCGCGTGCAATCTATCATTGCTCGTCGGCTAACCGAGTCAAAGCAGGCCGTCCCACATTTCTATGTCAGCAACGAAGTGGACATGACGGCACTTTTAGAGATGCGTCAGATGCTCAACGCGAATGTGGGTCAAGGTGGCGTGAAAGTATCAATTAACGATCTGATTGTGAAGGCGTGCGCTCTGGCATTAGAAAAATTCCCTGATGTCAATGCCTCGTTCAAGGATGACCAGTTTATTCGGCATAAGCGCGTCAACATTGGTATCGCGGTTGATATTCCTGCTGGTCTGGTGGTGCCCGTCATTCATGATGCCAATATCAAGGGGGTACGCACGATTGCGCGCGAGGCGAAGGCCTTAATTGAGAAGGCGAAAGCCAACAAACTGACACCTGCCGACCTGGATGGTGGAACCTTCTCGGTCTCGAACCTGGGTATGATGGATGTGACCAACTTTATTGCGGTCATTAATCCACCGCAGTCAGCGATTCTCGCGGTGGCCTCGACGCGTAAACAGTTTGTGCCTGTTGATGGACAACCTGTTTTACGCGATATCATGCCGCTGACGCTCTCCGCCGATCATCGTATTCTCTATGGAGCGATGGTGGCGCGTTTCCTGCAAGAGGTGAAGGCTCTGCTCCAGAACCCCTATGACCTGTTGGGTTGATTTGTTTGAGCCTTTATAACCTGTAGGGGCCGATTCATCGCGTTTAACGAAATAACGTGGGATTGTGTAGGGGCGTGATTGATCACGCCCTGCTCGTGCATAGACAGGCCTGGGGAGCCACGTGACGAGATACGAGGGCGTGATCAATCACGCCCCTACACCACATCTAATGCCCATTTTATTTTTTACGCATGATAAGCTGTTCTTGCAAGGTAGTACTCTATGTGCGTAAAATTGTTTCAATATGCTTGTATGTTATGGTAGCGAGTGGGGGGCAGTCAGTGTGATGCGCGGGGATTTATCGGTTAGTGGTTGGCGGCGTAACCTGCGCATAAGTTCCGCGAACGCGCCACTAACAATCTCTTTTGTGCCCAAAACTTGTATTTCTAATCCTGTTTTGCCGTCGGTTGCACGCGAGGCAAGCCAGACAACGCGCTCGGCGGGAACCTCTGGCGGATTGGCCCACATACGAATGATCGTGCCGAAACGTTTAAGTTGTCCCTCGTATCCACGAACGACTTCCACCTTGCGCAGTAGATCGGTGTCCATCAGTCCTGGATTGATGGCGTAAATGCCGATACCGCTCTTCTTCTGTTCCTGCGCCAGGGCCAGCGTGAAGGCGCGCACCCAACTTTTGCTGGAACCATAGGCAATCTGATAGGGTGCGGGACTGCGATCTCCACGCCCCAGGATGTTGATGATCTTTCCTTTGCGTCTGTATGCGCGAAAGTAGTTGAGCGCGACGAGTGAGCCGTAGTAGGTGCCGAAAATGTTGGTGCGTAATACGCGCTCGAAATCTTCTGGAGCGATATCAGCAGTTGAGCCATAGACGCCGCCGTAGCCCGCGTTGTTGACCCAGATATCAATTGCTCCGAAGGTCTGGAGTGCGTGGTCAGCGATGGCCTGCACTTCAGAGAGTTGACCAACATCGGCGACTATACTTGTGGCATGTTTGCCCTGCTGTTGCATATCGGCAACAATCGACTGTAAATCCGCTTCAGTACGTCCCGTCAATACTACTGACGCGCCCTCGCGTGCATATGCCTGGGCAATAGCCAGCCCCAAACCGCGTGTACTGCCAGTGATGACGGCGACTTTTCCTTCTAATTGTCCCATGATCTGCCTCTTTCTAGTCCGCGTTCTGCATAACGGGTGTGCGCCTCCAGCCTGTGACGCGCACAATCAGGCCAATGAGTAGGGCCAGCACGACGACGGCGAGATAGTCGATCAGTGGAATGGCTGCCAGTTCCCACAGATGACTGGGGCCGCGTCCACTGTAGACGATAAGTGCACCCACGATATAGAGCGCGAGAAAGCCCCATTTGGTCCAGCGATTCAGGTTCAGGCCATACATTTGTGTGATGATAAAGATGCCACCAAAGCCAAAGAGGAACATCGACCACATGCCTTGTCCTTGCATAATTGCAACCGCTGTACCGTGAAACAGGACGAGAATTTCCTGTGTAAAGGTCCAATATTTGTTGAGATGGATGCGTGTGAAGAACAGGCTTCCTTGCAACATGAGTAAGAACATGTAGAAGAAGCCGACGAGATGCCCATAAGTGTTTTCCATTGGATGATACCAGAAGGTATAGATAATGGCCCAGGCAAAAAAGTAGCCGTGATACTTGCGTGCGAATTGCATGATGCGCTGTCCAATCGGTAACTTCTTGCCGAAGAACATGCCGCGTCGATTATTCTCCATCAACAACACCCAGACAAGCAGTACAATCACTGAGCCTTGTGAGCTAAAGACGGAAACGTTCTGGGCCAGGGCATCATACCAGATATGCGTCTGCACGAAGTGCAGCAAAATAAAGAGCGCGTTTACTCCTAAAGCAACAATATTGATCGGGTGCAATCCAGTTGTATACTTTTTGACATGTGTTTGTGCATACCAGATGATGCCCCAAATCGCAACCTGATGTAATGCGTAAAGGCCCCAGGCGGTAATCTCCGCTGGCAGGCTAGGTGAGGGGAGTTTCCAGAAATACCACGCGGGACCTTGTTGCGGTAAATGCGGAAAGACCTTGAGCGAGTTGCCTGTCAGCCAGATGAGGCCCGTGAAGGCGAAACTGAAGGCAATACCAAGCCATAATGCCAGTACGTCTTTACGTGGTGTTGTGGGCGTAGATGCGTCCTGGGCCGAACTGCCCGTGATACTTGCCATGTTGCTACTCCATTCTGCACTGCTCTGACCGCGCAAGTGCTAGCTTAGTTGCGAATGCCGTTTATCAATATATCCAGAACCGTATCAACCAGTTCTTGTTTGGAACCCGCGACATAACTGGGCGGCAGGTTTTCGATGCCCTCGATCAGCGAAAGGAACATACCCGCGATAGTTGCTCCGCGCTGACGCTTTGTTGGGTCAGCATTGGTCGCGAGAGCCACGCGAAAAATTCCTTCGAGCGGTTGCAAAAGCGAGGTGAACACGATACGTCGTAGTTGCTCACTGGCCTCATCGCTAATGACGCGCATATCCGATTGCAACATGCGCCCAAGATGCATTGTCGGTTGCTCAAGCAGCCAGAACGCCGCCGCACGTAATTGCGCCATCCAGTCCGAGCCTGCTTGTTGAATAGCCTGCTCCAGACCTGCGCGATAACTCTGCATGCGGCGTTTCGTAACCTCGACAAAAAGCTCTTCCTTGCCACGCGGAAAATGATAATAGAGCGAAGTATGGCGAATACCCAGGTGTTGAGCAATATCGCGGAGCGTGACGGCCTGATAACCACGTTCCGCAAATAACTGGTCAGCAACGATAATAACGCGCTCATGGGCCTCGGTATGCGTTGGCTGTTCCATAATCATTCCTCTCTTTTTACCTACCTACCGCTTGGTAGATATTATAAACTTCAACCGTGAAACAAGTCAAGGTGTTGCAATCCTGCCCAACGCCACTGTCGCGGCTAGCTCCGCTCAGGGCAGGAAAGAAAGTCATAATGCTACACTTGTGTTGCTCAACTAAAGACAGCGTTCAATCGTGTCACTCCTGAGAGGCGTCTATTTGCTTCTCCTGTTTATGTGAGAAGCGAGATGATGTACTATTTATCTTGCGCTGTGACAATAAGAAAAGAGGTGTTGTAATGCGCGCTGTGTTAATCTTGAATCCGACATCGGGAGCATCTGCCTTAGCAGATCATGACGGAACGCCGCAAGGCCATGAGGCTACGATTGTAGGTTGTTTGCGGCAATATGCTATTGAGCCAGAGGTCTGGTATACGACAGTGGAAGATGCAGGCGAAGGGTTGGCACAACGTGCGCTGCAACAGGGAGCGGAATTGGTAATCGCGGCGGGTGGTGATGGCACTATTCATGCTGTCGCCTGCTCTCTGATCGACACGCCTTGCACGTTAGGTATTATTGCGCTGGGCACGATGAATAACATTGCGCGTAGCCTCAGTTTGCCGGAAGATATCGAGGAAGCCTGCGCAGTTATCGCGCAAGGCGAATCTGGCTTGATCGATGTCGGGCAGATTGATGGCGATGTTTTTCTCGAAGTCGCAGGTATTGGTCTGGAAGCTGCCTTGTTTCCCGCCGCCGAAGAAGTAAAGAGTCCTGGTATATGGACGACGATTGTGGGAGCGGTCCAGGGCCTGAAGACGCTGCTTGCCTATCAACCGCCGTATCTGCTGATCTCATTTGATGAGCGTAGAAAACGGACATTTAGGGCCATTGAAGTGACGGTTTGCAACTCTCCTTACTATGGCGTCCATCTCCAGGTTGCTCCTGGTACATTGATGGATGATGGTCTGTTGGATGTCGTGGTCTACAAGAATTTCAGCAAACTGGAGTATTTGCGCCATGCCATCTCAATTAGTCAGGGCAAACGCCCATTGCAGCCGAAGATTGTGCGGCGCAAAGTGAAATCTTTACGGATTACCTCCAAGCAACCTGTCCCTGTACATGCCGATGGCGTTGCGCACGGCACGACGCCTGTCTCTATTCACGTGCAGCCAGGAGCTTTGCGTGTGTGTATGCCGCGTCATGTCGCGCAAGGACCGCATATGACCCGTTCAGATGACCTGACTGTGCAGCATCACAAAGCTGCGCGTTCATTATAAATACTGAAATAAGCAAATGTTGAAATCATGCCTAACGCTGCAAGTGCGTCTTCGCAGTCATCTGACCGAGCGGAAGCACCTAGTTTCGCTCAAGGCATGAAAGAAGGATGTTTTTATGAAACGTGACAGTAGAGCGTCAGATACGCCTGCACAAGAGGACTACAAAAACGAGGAGCATTTGACTGTTCCGGCATCCATGTCGTTGAACTTGCCCGATATTGCCAACGAGGCGCAAAAAATGGCGGCCCAAACCTCTGTCTCTGGACGGCGGGCCGTCTCGCGTGGCACGATGTTCCTGGCTTTCTACCTCTGGCTGCTCTCCGGCGCGATCATTCTCTCCTGGATTGCGCGCCGTACAGATTTTTTCCCGGGCGACCGTGCGATCACACACCAGTTACAGAAGCATCGCCAGCCCTGGTTGCGTGGCTTGCTGTTTGGGATCTCCGAGATTGGTTTCTGGCAGTGGTCTACGCCACAGACGATTGGCATTGCGGCTATTTTCTGGTCTTTGCGCTTCCGCCTGGAGGCTATTTTTATCTTGCTGACCACCTCGTCAAACCTGTTGAATGCCATTCTCAAGCGCGTTATCAAGCGTCCGCGCCCGACAGAAGAGTATGCGAAAGTGGTACGTGTGATTAACGAGCCGAGCTTTCCGAGCGGGCATGTAATGCATTATACGAACTTCTATGGCTTGCTGATCTACCTGCTCGCGACAAACTGGCGTTCTGGTAAGTTGCGCAACACGCTGATTGGTATCTGTACCGCCCTGATCCTGTGCATTGGCCCGTCGCGCATCTATCTGGGAGCGCACTGGCCGAGCGACGTGATGGCAGGCTATCTCTATGGTGGTCTCTGGTTTGGTGGCATCATGGCTCTTTATCTGCGCATAAAAGCCTGGCTCCATCCTCAAATCGGACGTGTGCCAGAGATCGTGAAGCCGCTCCAGCAGCCGGAGAGCGCAGAGAGCGCGTAGAAGACGATAAGCGGGATAGTTTGCACGACGTTGTGCAGACTATCCTCACCGCGTGAGATGGTTTTTATTTGGGCAGATCTGCGTAGAGCATATCTTCCAACAGCACGCATTCCACTGTACGATTGGGGGCAAGGGGCGTGAAGAATGATACGATTATCGTCATGGTAATCCCTGAATTTTGGATACGATGTGGCACATGCTTGGGGATAAAAATGCCTGTTCCGGCCAGGACTGTTGTTGTTGAGCATTCATCCGTGATATTGGCCTGACCCTGCGCGACGTAGAGATACTCGTCACTATAAGGGTGATAGTGTTCGGCAAATATTTCGCCTGGCAAGAGGGTAACCGTTTCAAGTGAACCAGATTGGCCTTCGACCTTTTCAGGTGTGAGCAGGAGATGCATTTCTCCACCGCGTTCATGGCAAGGGGCGATGGTATGGCGATTAACTGTGGTAATGGGCATGCTGCTTCCTCTTTCTAGCGAGTTGAATAACATCGTCTGTGTAAATGGCACACGATATGACACGCTCTTAACGCGCTATTCCATGACAGATCCACCCATTACCTGACTGACGAGTATATTGCCCGTCCGTTCTAAAAAGCAGGGCCATGCTATCATTTGTAGCATGGCCCTGCTTTTTGTGATGGAAAGAGTATTATTCTCTGCTAGAACGTTTTTCCTGACCGCCGTTGCCGCGCTGATTGGACTGCTCACCGCGATCAATGGCTCCAATGGCTTTGCTTACACCGACTGGACTTTCAAATGTCTGATCGGGCAGCTGATTAAGAGCCTGGCGTGCATTCTCGTCAGCTCCGTGTTGCTCTGCATATTTGATAAGATCTTGCTTCGAGACAGGATAATCAAGACCTTTTAGCAGTTTCTCTACCTGAATGGGGTTAATATGCGCCATTGCAGTTGCTCCTTTTCTGTTAACAATGAGATTATACTACTATCTCTTTCCTACGCGGTACACGAACGGGAGATACCAGACGGGGACAAGAGATACAAAAAAAAATCCTGAAAGGAAAATGTGTATGGAGCACGAGGTAAAAGCCCTGGTTTTTGATGTTTTTGGTACGGTTGTGGATTATTATACGACGATCATTAGCGAAGGTGAGCAATGGAATCAGCAGAAAGGCTGGCAGGTGGATTGGGGCGCGGTAGCGAATGCTTGGCGTGGACGCTATCGTCCCTTTATGGACCGCGTGATGCGCGGCGAATTACCCTGGACAAAATTAGATGCGCTGCACCGTATGGCATTAGAGGAAGTGCTGAACGAATTTCAGATGACGGAGCTGACAGAAGAGGAAAAGGAGCATCTCAATCGTGTCTGGCATCGTTTGCGCCCCTGGCCCGATGCCGTTGCAGGCTTAACGCGCCTGCGCCAACGTTTTACGCTGGCAACGCTCTCGAACGGGAACGTTTCGCTCCTGGTCGATATGGCGAAGTATAGTGGTCTGCCCTGGGACTGTATTTTTTCGGCTGAACTGCTCAAAGTCTATAAGCCGGACCCGCGCACTTATCAGATGGCAGTCGAGCTATTGAGCCTGCAAGCGCACGAGGTGATGTTGGTAGCGGCCCATCAATCTGACTTGCGAGCTGCCCAGGCACAGGGGTTGCGCGCAGGTTTTGTGCGGCGTCCGCTGGAATTTGGCCCACACAATATCCCTGATCTGACCGCAGATCCCACTTTTGCTGTGGTCGCCGACGATTTCAACGAGCTTGCCGATAAACTTGGTGCATAGTGCCATCGCCCGCTGTTCACCACGTGCGCGTTTTTATCTCGATACGCAGCGACCAGCCAGTCTCTTCTTGAAATCGTGCACGTGCCTGTTCTAGTGCGTCCTCAGTTGCTTCGCCCAGGGCAGTTATACCTACCTCGTGGTTGCTCTGGCGAATGGAAGGCGTGGCGGCACTGAAAAGTCCTACCGGTAGGGCGCGTTGTGCAGCCTCGATGAGAGCTTGCTGATGGACGCCACCGTGAATGCGGATATTCCATCCTGTCTGCTCGGCGATGGCTGTTAAGCGATCAGCATAGCGTTTGGGGGCAATTTCGGGGAAGGAGAAACGGAAGAGCAACGTGCGTGTCCCATCTTCGGTGCCGATTTTCATCAGATCAGGCACATCGCGCAAGCTCATGCGCGCGAGACGCAACGCTTCTGTCGGATTGACAGCTTTGCCATTGTTCTTGCTCGATGTGGCTATGTGCGTACTCACTACAACTGGAGCGACAGGTACTACTGGCTGTTTGCTGGGCAGGTGAAGCTCTAAATGCCAGCGCGTCTGCTCATAAAATGCAGTATTTGCCTGCTCAATTGCTTCTGGCGTGGCCTCGCCGCTACACTCCTGCACGAGTAGTGAGCGATCAAAATAGAATGATGGGCCGCCAAGAGCTTTTACACCTTCCGGCAGGCAGGCAACCGCTTTTTCTGCTAATGCCCCCTGATGGGGATGAGGATTGAGCGTGACCGCCACGCCTGTTTCGTCGGCAAGGGCGGCTAGTTCTTTGGCATAGTGTTCCCAGGCAAAGGCGGGAAAGTAGAAATACAGCGTGATTTCACCCGTCTCTGGATTGATGCCGCGTCGATACAGGTCGGGCGCATGGCCCAGATGCGTTTCGATCACGCTTTGTAGCCATTCTGAGTCGGGAGCCTCGCTCGTTTCAGGCTCCTCTAATGCCTCCTGCCACTCTGGGGCAAGGCCATAGCGCGCCTGTCCATCCTCTTCGAGCAGGGTAGAGCGTTGCAGGAAGAGATTGGGATTGAGGAAGAGCAGTTTGGCGACCGCGAGCCGCTCCTCAAGCGTGTTGGGCGAGAGACCAGCCAGCGTGCAGAGTTCGCTCAGCGTATAGGTTGCCTCTTCCTGACATTGACGGGCCAACTCCTGCGCGGAGAGCTTGCGCCTGATACGCCGTGCCTGACGCGAGAGTTCTGCCAGTTCTGCACCTATTGTTTGTGAGCCATCGAGCATCTCTTGCGGGGCGGGACCAATGAGATCAAGGATGGCGGAATAGGGATAGCGCGTGCGCTCGAAAGCCGCGCCCTTGGGGAATTGTACACGGATGGTTGCCCCTGGCTCGATAGCTTTGCAGAGCACAATCTTTGAGATGTCGGGTCGCACTTGTAAGAAGAGCAATTGCCCCACCAGTTCGCTAAAGATATCCTCAGGCTCGTCCTCTTGCTGACCGCGAACGCGATAGGCTTCTTCCAGGGCACTCTGACGCACAAAATAGCGTTGATCGATGTCAGTGCTGAGGATATCAACAATCTGCGTGGTCGTCTCTTCGGTGGCCTCACCATACCAGACCGCTGCCAGTTCGCGCGCGGTCACTATGCGCATGGTGGAGACCTGACAGACCGCGTCCCACAGCAGGTCAATGTCTTCAGCCTCAAACGCTTTGCCATTGCCGATATTGGCTGGCAAGGTCGTGAGAGCCGCAACCTGCTGTTTCCTGACAGGCTTGCCACGTGTCAGTGGTTGCTTGCCGATATCAAGCGATGCGCCATTCTGCGGAAGAATGACATCGGTTTCAGCAATTAGCGCACGCAAGGCGGCACGAGCATCCGTGTCACCATGTACCAGCGCGACCTGACGAGGCTTGAGAGCTGCCGCGTATGCCGCCAATTCGCTACCATCAGCGTGCGCGCTCAGGCTATATTTGGCAACATTGCATGCTACCTGAACTGTTTGTCCGTTGAGTTCAAGCGTATCGCGCCGCTGTTCCGCCAGATCGAGCAGTTTCTTGCCAGGAGACTCTTCGTCCTGATAACCAGTGATGAGAATGGAAGCGTTAGGCTGTCCTGCCAGACGGGCGGCATACCACGCGCTCGGTCCGCCTGTGAGCATGCCACTACTGGAGAGGATGCAGGCGGGTGGCCCTGCCAGAATGCGCAGACGTTCGCGTTCGTCGCGCACAAAGGTCACATTGCGACCAGCGAAGGGCAGATAGCCTTTGCGAATTTGCCTTTGGAGCGTGGGCGTGAGGGCTTCGGGCAGCAATTGGTAGGTAGAACAGACGCGCCGCACTAGCCCATCGACATAGATTGGAAAATGCGGAACCTGTCCCTTTTCTTGGGCTGATTGTAACAGGAGCAACAGTTCTTGTCCGCGTCCCAGGCCAAAGCAAGGGATGAGTGTGTGACCGCCGCGTGCAAAGTTCTCCGCGACCGCCTGTGCTAAGCGTAGCTCTTCGGCCTGACGATTGGGGTGCAGGCGCGCGCCATAGGTAGATTCCAGGATGAGCAGATCACAGCGTTCCATCGCGGGAGGAACCGCCCCCTGCACTGTGCGCTGAGGTGTGCTACTGATGTCGCCTGAGACGACAACTGCTCCATCGCTGGCGGTAAAGCCCACGCTCATCGCCCCCGCGATATGTCCGGCGCGACTGGTCGAGATAGTCACGGTGGGCAGTTCTGGCAGCGTGAAGCTTTCTCCGACTGGAATAGGACGCACGCGTGTGAGCATGCTGGAGACCAGCGTTTCGGGATAAAGCGGAATTTCCATCTCTTCGACGGCGCGGCGTGTCATGATTTTGAGCGCGTCAGCCAGCATGACCTCCATCAAGAGAGCGGTAGCGCGTGAGGTGAAGATGGGAGTTGTTGGGAAGGCCTGGTGCAACAGTGGCAAGGCTCCAATATGGTCAGCGTGGGCATGGGTGACAAAGATAGCGCGTACATCTTTGCCCTCTAGCAAGGCGAGGTCGGGCAACGGGTCAGATTTATGATCGACACGCACGCCTGCGTCAACTACAATCCACTGGTGCGCAAGCTGAATGGCGACGCAGCTCGCGCCAACGCCGCTTGCTCCGCCAATAAAAATGACCTGCATAGCAACCCCTTTCGCGCTGTATTCTATGTCTTCTTTGTGGCTATGCATTATAGCACAAAACGAACATACGTGCTATAAATTTTCTAAATTCCAAGCTGCTATCTAAGCGATTGATCTAAGCGATTGAGAGGAGAGCACGCCCTTTCAATGCGGCCCTGCTTTGAATATGCTTTCGTGGCAAATTAGAATATCCTTTCAAAGGAATATTCCTTGAAAAGAATATGCTTTATAGGGTATACTGGAACTATGAAAACGCTATGGACTGCTCTGATGGAGCCAAACCGCTTACACATTGTCGAGTTGTTGCGCGATGGCCCTCTGACAGTAGGAGAAATCGCTACGCGGTTGGGATTACAACAGCCGCAGGTCTCGAAGCATCTCAAGGTTCTGAGCGAGGCTGAGATTGTGGAGGTTCAGCCTCAGGCCAACCGGAGAATTTATCAGTTGAGACGTGAGCCGTTCCAAGAGTTGGAGTCCTGGCTATACTCTTTTCGTCGTCTCTGGGAAGAACGCTTCGACCGTCTGGACGACTACTTACTGGATTTACAGGCCACCGATCAGCCTGCTAGCAATCGAATTGAGGATAACAATGTTTGATTACGCATCTCAGGGTCAGCATATTGGGGAACGGGAATTTGTCGTGGAACGGCAATTTGCGGCACCGCGCGCGCTGGTGTTTCAAGTGTTCACTCAGCCACAGCATCTTGCGCGCTGGTGGGCACCACGCCCGTATACCATTTCTGCCTGCACAGTTGATCTGCGCCCTGGTGGCATCTGGCACTACGCAATGCGCTCACCAGAGGGTCAGGAACACTGGGCACGCAGTGTCTATCGCGAAATCGTGCCACCGGAGAAACTTGTCTATACCGCGACCTTTGCCGACGAGCATGCCAATCCTATTGAAGGTGTTCCTGAACATACGACCACAGTTGTTTTTACCGAAGAGGATGGGAAAACGAAAGCTACAGCTCGTGTGCAATTCAGTAGTGCCGAGGCTTTGAAGGTTGCGCTTGACATGCGGATGCTGGAGGGGACGAATATGACCTGGGATTACCTGAGCGAATATGTACAAGAATTGCAGACAAAGTAAAGGAAGCCGATGCATGAAATTTCGTACTACAGTGCAACTTCATGGGAAGACGGCTACAGGTATCTCCGTTCCGCCAGAGATTGTTGAGAGTCTGAAGTCGGGCAAACGGCCCCCCGTCCGTGTTACGATCAATGGCTACACCTATCGTAGTACCGTAGCACCAATGAGTGGGGCGTTTCTGCTTCCTGTCAGTTCTGAGAATCGTGAGCGGGCAGGTGTCAAAGCGGGCGATGAGGTAGAGGTCGATATCGAACTGGACACCGAACCGCGTGAAGTGACGGTGCCACCTGACCTTGGGGAAGCCCTTGAGCGTGATGCTGACGCCAAACGCGTCTTTGATGGGTTATCCCCAAGTGCCAGGCAGCGTATTGTGCTCACAGTCGAGGGGGCCAAGACGAGTGAAACCAGGCTTCGACGCCTCAGCAAGGCCATCAACGAATTGCGTGAGGGGCGAGCCTAGCATTCTTTGGCAAGAGATGAACGCAATTTGCAAAACCGACTCTATGGAGACTTCTACAGAGTCGGTTTTGCCGGTCTACTTCCCTCGCAACTGCGCAACTATGGGGGCAAAATTTTCTAGCTGCCTCTCCTGAATCTGGATATACGAGGTGCCCAGTTGTTCACGTTGCTCTAACAGAAAGTCTACTACTTGCGCAGTGGTCATAAATTGTGTTTCCACTGGTATGCGTTGGAAAGCAGGTGTAGTAATTTTGCTACTATCGGTCACTTCAATGCCAAAGGTAGACTGAGCGAGTTCCAGATGCTCAAAACGCTCCCCGGCGGCCTCGCGTATCCAACCAATCTTCTCCTCTGTTGGAGGGGTAGGCTGAATAATATCGGCTTCACGCGCTGCAAGTGTGAGCATGCGGTGGCCTGAACTCCCAATAAAGATGGGGGGATGGGGTTGCTGCAACGGCCTGGGGAGACTGCGCAGATTTGTAATAGTATAGTACTTGCCGGAAAAATTGACTGTCTCGTCGGTAAAGAATGCTTTGATGATGGAGAGTCCCTCCGCGAAGCGCGAAACACGTGTACCAGCCTGATCAAAGGGCAAGCCGAGTTGTTGATAATCGTGCAACCAGTTGCCTGCTCCCAGCCCAAGTTCGACGCGACCATCGGAAAGTTGGTCCAGTGTCGCGATTTCCCTGGCGAGCAAGGCAGGGTGGCGATAATCATTGACAAATACGTAGCTGCCGACACGCAACTCTGTAGTTGCGGTTGCTGCCACTGCCATAGCGGTAAGTGTTGCCAGCGGTATGCTCAGAACATCTGGCAAAAGAAGAGAGGAGTAGCCCAATGCTTCGACACGTTGGGCGAATGCAATCCAGCTTGAAGGCGATGGATGACCACCAGTCACCACACCGAAACGAAATGGTTTTTTCATCAAGAAGTATTTTCCTTTATCTGGTATCTGGTTTCCTACACCAACTAGTATACCAGGAACCATGAAGAAGAGCCTGCACGAGACACTGGCGGCAGTGGTCTCGTGCAGGCTTGTATAGCACTTATTCTTTGCTTACCGTTACATGTTCCTTGTCAGGCAGGTCTACTACGGTTACTGATGGTGGTGTTCGCAAGTAGGCGATTTTGGCTTGTAATGTGGGATAGAGCGTGAGTAGTAAATCAGAGAAGGTGATCAGGCTGATCACGAGGACCGCAACAGCGACAAGCGAGAGGCTGATGACTTGTGTGTGTATCAGGTAAGGCGCGTAGCTGAGCAGCGAACTGAGCTGCTGGATGATCGCTACATAGAAGTAGCGAGGGAAATAGAAGACGTAGATGATTGAGATGACATCCGCGATATAGGCGTAGCGTTCGTGCATCTCAGGCAAGAGGAAGGGCAAAGTGATCGCGAAAACGAGCGATATTTTCAGGATAATCTCCGCAGTAACTTTCTGCTTGCTTCTCCATAAGAGACCACCGACGAGTAGCACAAACAAGCCACCTAGCGCGATGCCGACCCACTTCCAATAGCTTGCGGCATTAGTGGGCAACCACTGATAGAAGGAAGGCGCGTTCAAGGTCAGCGACGAGGAGGAAAAATTGCCGCCGCCCGCGAAACGTCCAGTTCCACTACCTCTGTTGAAGCCACCAGTGCCGTTGAATGGTCCACGTGGAAATGTGCCTGTGCCCGTACCAGTACCAGGGCTGAACGTGCCGCTGCCGGGTCTGGTAAAGCCTTGACCGTTACCGCCTGAGAACGTGCCTGTTCTGGTTCTGCCCACGCCTCCACCAGTCCCGCCAGTCGTGATTTGTCCAGGGTAGATGCTCAGCAGGCTGCTGACGCTACGTCCAGCCACGAGAGCTGGTACAAGCAAGAGCGCGAAGACCAGTGGAATAAGAACAAGGTACTGGATGGGCATCTTCTTTTTCAGCATCAATACCAGCAGGACGGGTAAAAAGAAGATTGCCTGGAGCTTAAAGGCGAAGGCGATACCAAAGAAGATACAGGCCCAGGCGGGACGGTCTGTGAGCAGGAAATAGAGACTGCCCAGGCAGAAGGCCGTATAGATTGCGTCACACTGGCCCCATGCAGCACTGTTGATGAAGATGGTTGGAGCAAGGACAACAACGAGCGCGCCGATGATCGCCGCGTAGGAACGGCGATATTTCAAGCGGATAATAAGGTAGGTGAACAGGCCCAAGACGCCATCAAAGACGACTGAGATGCTCTTGAGGGCGATAAGTTTGGGGATAGGCAGAAAGGTGGTCAGGGCGATGAGATACAGATATGGCGGGTTATAGTTGGCAAAATTGTATTTCATGGCGGCGAAACCCCCATGTGTCTGAATAAAATCATACCACTGACTGACGAAGCCCGTGTAATCGCTGGTCGTGATGGGATAGAGAGCGATGCGTAGCACAAGGGCGAGGGCAAAAGCTATCCCAAGTCCGGTATAGATAAGCGCGGGTGAGCGCAAGATAGAAAAATTTTGATTGATAAACATAGCTATCTCCAACCTGATATGCACGAACGGCATCATAGAATTTGCAGCACGTGATAAACGAGAAACAAGAACGCGCAGAGCATGCTTCTTGCTCTTTTATAGAGGATGAAGGTTGGAAAAGGATTGAAAAGTTATGAAATTTCTGTGTTGTTATTCTTCGCCTATTTCATATTGCGCTGCGATCTGTCTTGCCGTCTCCACAATCGCTTTTTGCACTTTCGCGGGACTGAGCACGCGCACATGAGGGCCGAGCGAAAGCACGTGAGAGGTTGCTGCTTCGATGGATTCCATATACAGGCAGACGATGATACTGCCATCGGGCTTTTCCTGTAAGATCGTGCCATCTTCACGCAAATGGTGACGGGCCGCAGCTTGCACGTGTAATGTGAGAGGTAGTGATTGTGACTGCTCCAAATGTTGACGTGCGGCGCGCCAGTAGCTTTGTAGATCAAAATCAGGCCGTGGGGGGACCGTTCCATCGAGAACTTTGACATCCTGAATATAGCCGACGCGGTAGGGATGCATATGTTGGCAGCAATGGCAATACGCGATCAGATACCAGACCCCAACGCGCATTTGACGACGCGAAAGACCTTTGTAGACAAGCCCGTAAGGGTCGATGCGACGCCAGGAAACGCCCAGGCCATCTCTGCGTGGGTACAGTAGCTCTAATGGTTGTGCTTTCCAGAGTGCGGCGCGAATGATATCCAGATATGCTGGTGTTTGAGGCAGGCTACACCATGCTTTTGTATCGAAGAGAATGCGTTCCTGCGCGGCACTGACATCGGCGCGATACTCTTCTGGCAGCGTGGCTTCCAGTTTCAAAAGGGCGCGATGCAGAGCGTCATCATCGGCAAACAAGCTGTAATTACCGACAAGCATGCCGCCAAGCACGAGTGAGATCGCCTCCTCGCGGGTGAACGCAGTTGCCTCGATATGATAGTCACTGAGCAGGTAGTAGCCGCCGCCAGGACCGTAGTCCATTGAGACTGGAACATGGGCCATAGAGAGGGCGTCGATATCACGATAGATCGTACGCATGGAGACGCCTAATAGCTCTGCCAGATGGCGTGCCGTCATTTTACCCCGTGCTTGTAGTAACAATGTAATTGCCAGGAGTCGTTCTGTCCGTTGCATAGTTCCATTGTAACACAAATTACTCAAAAGGCTGACAGGCAGATGTCAGCTATTTTATGTTATATTTCCTTTCCAGGCTTATTTTTGTAGGCGTTGGGCATTGGCATATCGAGAAAGGACCCTCGTTGTGACAGTTTCCCCAGGGGGTAAACGCTCCATTTCTTCACAACTCGCAACATGGAAAAGTAACGGACGTGTGTATCTGCGTATCGTGCGCCTTCTACGTCCACATTGGCTTTGGTCAGTTGGCACGCTTGTCTGTCTCGCACTCTCTACAGCCTTATCGCTGGTCGTGCCCGCGCTGTTGGCGTGGGTAGTTGACGTGGGTGTACGCAGCGGGCATATCAATGATCTGCTCTTGGCAGCGGCGGCTGTCATTGTCACTAGTAGTCTACGTGGTTTATTTGCCTATGGACAGGGCTACCTTTCACAGGCTGTATCATCGTTAGTTGCGTATGATTTGCGCAATATTGTTTATAATCATCTGCAAGGTCTGAGCTTTTCGTTTCATGATGAGGCGGAAACTGGACAGCTTATGTCACGCTTAACGGTTGACATCGAAGCGGTGCGCAACTTCACGACACTTGGCTTGTTGCGCGCGCTGGTTGCGGCAGTGACCTTTATCGCTGTCACGATTGTACTCTTTGAACTGGACTGGCGACTGGCCCTGGTTACGATGATCTGTGTGCCAGTGATCGGTATTCTCGCGTGGCAGGTTGCCAAACGCTTGCGCCCACTGTGGGCAGGCGTGCAGAACGAGACGGGCGAACTCGGCACAATCATGCAGGAGAGCCTGAGCGGAATGCGTGTCGTCAAAGCCTTCACGCGTGAAAACTTTGAAATAGAGAAATTTGATAAGAAGAACCGCGAATTGCGCGATTTGAACCTTGCCGCCCTGCGCCTCTCGGCCTGGAATCAGCCATTGATGGTGCTGGCCCTTAATGTGATCACTGTCTTGATTGTCTGGATTGGCGGCGTCGCGGTCATTGGCAATCATCTCAGTTTGGGCACATTAGTTGCTGTAACACAATATATCCTGTTGTTGGGGACGCCTGTGCGCTCCTTTGGCTTCATGGTGACATGGTGGATGCGCGGCCTCTCCGGTGGTGTACGCATCTTTGACGTGCTGGATACGCAACCCGCGATTGTCGATGGGCCAGATGCGCACGAGTTGCAGGATGTGAAGGGCGAGGTGCGCTTTGAGCAGGTCTCGTTTGCCTATGGCAAGGGGCCAGAGGTGTTGCACGACATCACCATTGCCGCCCATCCTGGGCAGATCGTGGCTCTGCTAGGCGCGACAGGCACAGGCAAGAGTACAATTTTGCATCTTGTGCCGCGCTTCTATGATGTGAGTAGCGGACGCGTGACGGTTGACGGCTACGATGTGCGCGATCTCACGGTAACATCGTTGAGACGCAATATCGGTCTGGTTTTGCAGGACGTGTTCTTATTCAACGCGACATTACGCGATAACATCGCCTATGGTGTCACTAATGCGACGGAGGAGCGGATCATCGCGGCGTCAAAAGCGGCGCGCTTGCACGATTTCGCGCTAACTCTGCCCGATGGCTATAATACCTGGGTTGGTGAACGCGGCGTCACGCTCTCTGGCGGCCAGAAACAGCGCGTTGCGATTGCGCGCACGCTCTTGCTCGACCCGCGTATCCTCATTCTCGACGACTCAACCTCAAGCGTGGATATGGAGACAGAGTACCTGATTCAGCAGGCTCTTGATACAGTCATGCAGGGACGCACCACCTTTGTAGTCGCCTCGCGTCTGCGCACCGTCAAGAATGCCGATCAGATTCTGATCATCGAGGATGGACGAATTGTGGAGCGTGGTAACCATGCATCTCTGCTGGCACTTGGTGGCCGCTATAAGCAGTTGTATGATCTGCAACTGCGCGAACAGGAAGAGTTCGAGGAGCGTCTGCTTGCGCTACAGCCCGATCAGGAACAGGAGGCGGTACGATGAATGCGCGCACACGCTTAGAACAACGGCGCACGAACTACTGGCGCGAAAATAGCCTTGCTACCTCGGACGAGAATATTACAGCCAAATTTAGCTGGGACCTGCTCAGGCAATTTGGCCCCTATGTGGCAAGTTATCGCGTTCCCACGATTGCCAGTATTGTCCTTATGCTGATTTACACCGTTGCCAACCTGCTTAATCCATTTTTGATTGGTCTGGCGATTGACCAGTTTATCACACGCCATGATTTAACGGGACTGGCAATCATCAGCGGCGTCTTGCTGGCCGTCAATGTCGTGATGTGGCAGGCGCAATACTGGCAGGTGTGGATTATGTCGTGGACAGGTGAGCAAATCCTGTATCATCTCAGCGCGGATATGTTTGCCCATCTACAACAGCTCTCGCTACGTTTCTATGATCGCACGCAGATTGGGCGCGTGATGTCGCGTTTGCAGAGCGATATTGACGTGTTGGAATCGATGCTGAGTTCCGGCCTGCTCTCGATCTTGAGTTCGCTCGTCTCGCTGGTCGGCATTATCATCGCGATGCTCTCGATGAATGTCCCACTGGCCCTGCTGACGTTTACGGTCTTGCCGATCATGTTCATTATTGCGGCATTCTGGCAGCGTCACGCGCAACGCTCGTTTCGCCTGACTCGTGCGGCAATCTCGATAGTCAACGCGACCTTGCAGGAGAACATTTCTGGCATGCGCGTGATCCAGAGTTTGGCACGCGAGGACCGCAATCGCTCCGAGTTTGATGAACTCAATGCCTACAACCGCGATACAAACCTTGAAGCGAGCCGTATTGCCGCGCTGGTGCTACCACTGGTAGAAGTCGTAGCTGCACTGGCGATCTCACTGGCGATCATCTTTGGTGGTATTCAGGTGGAGCATAACGCGCTGCAGATCGGTGTGCTGGTCGCGTTCACACTCTACATCAACCGCTTTTTTGACCCTATTCGTGAGTTGAGTCAGCAATATACGCAGTTACAGCGTGCTGGTGTAGCGGCTGAGCGCATCTTTCAGATCATGAACGTGGGCGTTGAAATTCAGGATAAGCCTGATGCAAAGATACTGCCGCAAATTCAGGGCAATGTCGAATTTCGCCATGTTACCTTTGGCTATAATCCTGAGCGTCCGGTCTTGCGTGACCTCGACCTCACGATTAAAGCTGGTCAGACCGTCGCGATTGTCGGACAGACGGGGGCAGGCAAGAGCACGATTGCTGGTTTGCTCACCCGTTTCTATGACATTCAAGATGGCGCGTTGCTGATTGATGGCTTCGATGTACGCGATGTGACGCAGGCATCGCTGCGCAGTCAGATCGGTGTCGTACTACAAGACCCGTTCTTGTTTACGGGAACGTTGCGTGACAATATCCGCTATGGGCGTTTGGAGGCGACGGATGAAGAGGTGATCGAGGCTGCACGCGCTGTTGGCTTACACGATATCGTGATGCGTCTGCCACAAGGCTATGATATGCCCATTCGCGAGCGTGGGCGTAACCTGAGCGTGGGCCAACGTCAACTCATCTCGTTTGCCCGTGCGCTACTGGCAGACCCACGTATCTTGATTCTCGACGAGGCAACGGCGAATATCGACACCTTTACCGAGATGATTGTGCAGCAAGGCTTACGGCGCCTGTTATATGGGCGAACCGCTCTTGTGATCGCGCACCGTCTCTCGACAATTAAAGGTGCGGATAAGATTATTGTGCTAGACAAGGGACATTTGATCGAGCAGGGAACGCATGACGAGCTGTTACATCTCAACGGAATGTACGCAGCCCTCTACGCGATGGGTTTCCGCCACACCGAGAGCAAAGTGAGTGCGTGATGGTTGTCTTTTAAAAATAATGCAAACAGGTCACACGGTTGCGTAGGGGCGTGATTGATCACGCCTTGCTTGCCCATAGATCCGCCTTGCTTGCCCATAGATCCGCCTGGGGAGCCGTGTGACAAGGGACGAGGGCGTGATGGAATCACGCCCCTACTGCTCTGTCAAACTTCATTGCGCACTTTTCGGCGTGTGGGGGGCA
>DAIDJF010000018.1 GCA_027451525.1 Ktedonobacterales bacterium | reverse complement strand
TGCTTCCTACAGGATTGCTCGTGTCCCGTAGTACTCAGGATCCGCACGCCATTCCAGGTCGTTCCGCGACGGGCCTCTCACCCTCTGCGGGGCTGCGTTCCAGCAGCTTGGCGTCCTCGCTCGTACAGCTTGTGTGCGTCCTACAACCCCGTCCGCTCCGAAGAGCAGGCGGTTTGGGCTCTGCCCATTTCGCTCGCCACTACTCTGGGCCTCTCGGTTGATTTCTCTTCGTCGGGCTACTGAGATGTTTCAGTTCGCCCACTGCCCTCTCGACGACTATGGATTCATCGTCGAGTCTCCAGACATCACTCTGGAGGGGTTGCCCCATTCGGAATCTCAAGGCTCTTCGCTTGTATGCAGCTCCCCTTGAACGTTTCGCCGGTCTCCGCGTCCTTCATCGGCCTTCAGCACCCAGGCATCCACCTCGTACTCTCTGTAGCTTGTTCTTCTTCTTCTTCTTATGCTTGGGTTCGCGACTTCTCTGCTTCAACTCTTGCTTGTTACGTTATACATCAACACTGACTAGCAGGTTGACTCTGGTGACTATCAGCAAAATTGAAGTAATTATGTGTATTCAGTTGTTTATGTGCGTTTACATCGCTCTCGTGCGGTGCTTGCATAATATGCCATACTTTCAGAAACTTGTCAACACTTTTTTTGACGAATTTTGGAAATTGCAAAAAACTCATTTTTGTAATTTCCAAAAGCGCGCTTGCGCTACGTAGACCCCATGCGCTACGCATAAAATGAGAAACCTGACCTGACGTACGCGTGAAAAACACAGCTAGCCAGATGGTCCTATGCAGGATTGACGCTCATCAATATTGACGTTACGCTACATGTGTATGCAATTTAGTATGGGGGATTTCTAAATCTTGGTGTGGGAGGATTCTAAATCTTGCGGAGGATTAGCCCAATCATATGAAATATTTTTTTTGGATCGCATTTGCAGTATTTCTGGCTGCATCCATTCCTCACGTGGCATATTTCTTTGCCTCGTTTGAGCCATCACAAGGACCCGAAGGTATCTGGTGGTGGGTGGTGAGCTATGCTATAGCGATTAGTATCGATGTCACAGTCTATCTTTTATCGTGGACAGCCTTTCAGCGTTACCGACGGTATCGCACGCCGAAGGCCGTTTGGCAGCATTGGCTGCTGATCGTCATGTGTACAGTATTTTCCTGGATCGTCAACTGGGCTTATGCCAAGCAATTTCACAGCCCAACCATGTTAAGTGCGGCAGAGAGCACGGCTCCCTGGCTCACCAGCGTCTTCCCATTCATGGCGAGCGCATTTCCACTATTAGGCATCGTCTACACCATGATGGCAGAAACCATTACGGAAACAGCAGCAGAAGAGAAACAGCAAGAGAATCAAATGACAATGCTGAGCGAACTCTCGAAGCAAACAAGCCTGCCGCTTGCCGCGTTACGCCGCACATTAACCAGTGGCACGCGCCTGACAGCCTCCAGCCTCTTGTCAGCCACTATTAATCGTCCAACGGGTGAGACCACATCAACATCAGTCAACGAAAGCGAGAAAAACGATGTGAGCCGCCCAATTACGGGGCAATTTGTGGCTGTAGAGAAAGATACCACGCCACTGAGTGAGCAAAACTCTAACCCGTCACTCCTTGCCATGCCAACAGATGGCAGCACAGACAAGCTTCAGATGACAATCGAAGCATTGCGTGCCAATCCAGATATGACGGATGAAGCTCTTGCGGAACGCCTCTCGCTTAAACGCCCGGCAAGCGCGCGTTTCTGGCGACTCAAGGCAATTGAAATTCTCAATGCTTCATCGACGCCAATCACTGGTCAGCACGATACAGGACCAACCGCCGCCATTGGACGCAACTGGACAGGACCTACACCAGCCGTTGTCTCAAGCAAAAACTAACCGCGTTATTGGAATAAAAATTTTGCTTTTTACAACTGTTAATACGTCCTATATTGATTTAATTGGCAGAGAACCTTGACGTTTACGGAATGTTATGATAACATATAGAGGGTGCGTAGTGTGAGGCTGACAAACTATCAGACACATCATGGTATGCTAGCCATTGAAGAGGAAACAGAGGATATACTCACATATCCTTGTCAGAAGCAATAGAATAGATAGTTCCCCGATGCCCCTGGCTGAGGGATAGTGGGAGTATAGTTCTCCCTGTATGGTTTCCATACTAACCAGTTCTGGCAAAAGCCACTAGCTGGAAACTATGTTGCAGTTTGACAGTGTAGTCTACTCGTAACAAACGTGTACTTAAGAGGAAAGCTCCGATTATTTTAGGGAGGAATCAATGTCGGCCACATTCAGTTATGCGAGCATTTTGCATGCAGTCGGTCAGGTACTCGACCAGATCGGTGTGAAGAGCATCGCGATCCATGAAGAAGAAGAAGGTCTCTTTGTGGAAGGTTTTGACGGTGAAGGTCAGCTGCTTGCACAGATGCGCTACGATGTCGCCAGCCTGTATGAGCTGGTCAATCGCGTAGAGGGTCATGTAGAGGAACACAGCACAACAGAAGATGAGGGCGTGCTGCATCGTTTCTTGGCGGACCACAGAAGAGAATTTGCGGGTATTGCGCGTTAACAGGCGAATGCAATACTTGAAGAGATAAGAAAAGGACCGGGGTCTTCCCCGGTTCTTCTCGCATTCTCAGCCCTTCCCTTTTGTCGCTTGCTCGTGGTTTCAGGTAGCGCAGATGCAGTGTTCAGCCCACACATCGGCATAGGCCACACGCCAGATGACAGAACAATGGGGGTCCGCCGTTATTTGTTGCAAAGCCAGCGATTGCCGAAAGATCGCATACTTTCAATAACACAGACAAGATCGTGACCTTTCTCGGTCAACGAATATTCGACACGCGGAGGAACTTCCGCGAACGTCTGCCGCACAATAACACCATCCACTTCAAGTGAACGCAAACGCTCTGAAAGGGTTTTCGGACTAATCCCTTGTAGAGAACGTTCCAACTGGTTAAAACGTTTGACACCAGAGGCTAAATCACGGATAATAAGCAGAGTCCACTTACCGCTAATAATTTCAGCGGTACGAGCAATGGGGCAGATAGTGTCGCTATTTTGATGTGTTTGTATCAATTCCATCGTTTTATACTCTTTTATGTCCCTTATCAAATACAGAATATACCATAGTAGCTACGCAAAGTAAAGCGCAGACCTCTCGACTTTGCTCATAAAGTATGATATGCTCATAGCTATAGGATGAACTGCAAGGTTTTCCAAGCACCTGAACAATCATAAATTCTTGGCCTGCGCGGTTTCTCCCCACGAGAGGAGAAGGTTGTGCCTGAAGAAATCGCTTTATTCATCGACTTTGAGAACATTCGTTATAGTATGCTGAATATTCAGCGACGAGAACCTGACCCACAGGAACTTATAGCCGTCGCCCGTCGCTATGGCACTGTTATGGTTGCGCGCGCTTATGCGGATTGGTCCCGTCAACCGGAACCATTCAAAGGCAGCCTGACAGCGGCAATGATTGATCGTGTCGATTGCCCCGCCAAGCAACGTGATCGCATTCGTATGGGTACTATTCACTATGCTTCCGGTAATACCTTTCCCGGCTCACTGAATGCGGGTAGTTATGTCTCTGAACCCGGCATAGCCTCGTCTTTTACCCCTCCACCCTATCGTCAGTGGCCTTCTAGTATTACTGGCAATTCTGGCCCTCTTCCTACGGTTAGCCCACAGCAACAAAGCAACGGCTGGTCTGCAGAAGGAGAGCCGCTTCCTATTCCGAGCGATCTCGACGAGAGTTCGTTCTCGCCCGAAGAAGCTTTATCTGAAGAGAACTTTGCCTCACCAGATTACCAGCAACGTGATACTTTCCGTCAAGGCTCTGCCTACCAGCAGTCCTTCGGTCAGTCTTCGCCCACTGGCCCTCTTGGTACCAACGGCACTGGTCCCCTAGGATATCCCACGCCTTACCAGCATAGTGGTAATACCGGTCATATGCCTGCGGTCAACGCTACCAATAATGGTTCTGTAGTACAGAGTACAGTTATTCAAAGTACTGTTGATCTCAATATGTTGATGGACATCATTGAAACTGTTTTTGATCGTCCCACTATCTCTACATTTGTTCTAATGACGGGTGATAAAGACTTTACCCGTATCAGTGCTCGTCTAAAACTACGTCTAAACAAAACTGTTATTGTTGTGGGTATCCCAGGAACCGTCAGCCGAGATTTAATTAGTAGTGCAAATCAGTTTGTTCCACTCGTGCCCAGCGGCATGCCTAGTCCCCTTGGTAGCACAACAGGCACTCTGCCTGCTATTACACCCAACGGGGGGTTCTCGCAAAGCCTCTCGAGTGGCAATACGGGCACGATGCCAAGCTTGAATAGCATCAATTCAATAGGTAACACTGGAGCGATGAGTGCTATTAACCAGAGTAGCAATGCTGCTTCGATGGGTATCACTGGCAATACGGGTTCCCTTCCAGCTATTCCCTATCAGGGCACATCACATCAATTTCAATTGCCCTATGGTGCATCCGTACCAGCAAACCCGCCTCTTGATGTCTTTGATCCGCAGTTCTTGCAGTTCCTCGACTACATTGATCGCAACTGGTCCTGGCGAACCATTATAGGTGTCTCTAATTTTATTGGTGATCCTGTCAATCCAAAAAATCGTTTTCGCGGCCGTCTCACACGTGAGTCCGCGCGGGAACTTTTAAATTCTTGCATTCAGCAAGGTATTTTGCTCCTGCAAACCGACTCTACAGGAGCCGAAGACCTGCGACTTAATCGCATGCACCCCGGTGTCGATGATGTGTTAAAGCAATTTGTACGCTAAATCGACAATTTAATATTCTGCAATCGTGCATTCTCGCTAGGGACTGTTTTATCGCTTCTGCATCATTCCTGATGATTGACGCGATAAATCAGTCCCTACTCGTTTCTTTCAAAAAAGGAGTTTTCTATGGAAGCACAACGCCTCGCATTCCTACGCAACCTTATCGCTACCCCCAGCCCATCTGGCTTTGAACAGCCCGTCCAGCAACTTATCCGCGAGGAACTGCGCCCCTATACTGACACTGTTCGCACTGATGTTCATGGCAATGTCATCGCCGCCCTCAATCCCGATGGGCAACCGCGTGTCATGTTAACTGCCCACTGCGACGAATTGGGCTTCCTCATTCGCTACATCGACAGCGATGGTTTTCTCTATTTCGCCCCCATTGGCGGCTTCGACCCCTCGACATTGCCCGGCAATCGCGTCGAGATTCACACACCCGGCGGCATCGTTCCCGGCGTCGTCGGGCGTCGCCCTATTCATCTCATGAACGGCGATGAACGTGGCAAAGCTCCCAAACTTTCAGAACTGTGGATTGATATTGGGGCTGCAAACCGCGAAGAAGCTCAGAAGCTTGTCCCTCTCGGTAGCCCTGCGACACGCGCAGCCCAACTTGAGCCGCTACGTAACGATCTCGTCGTCTCACGAGCACTTGATGATAAATCAGGCATCTTTACACTCATCGAAACAATGCGCCAACTTGCACAAGCTCGCTCCCAGTTGCAAGCCGGCGTCTTCTTCGTCTCAGCTGTTCAAGAAGAAGTGGGACTACGCGGCTCACGCACAGGAGCTTATGGTGTAGATCCACAGATCGCTATCGCCGTTGACGTCACTTTTACCTCAGACCATCCAGGTACATCCAAGCAAGAGTTGGGCGAAATCAAGCTCAATGGTGGTCCCGTCATTACTATTGGCGGCAACATTAACCCACAGGTCTATCGCATGTTGACGCGCGCCGCCAGTGAAAAAGGTCTGAGTGTGCAGATTGATGCGCAACCTTCGCATACCAGCACCGATACAGATGTCATTCAGGTCACACGCGCCGGCATTGCAACCGGGCTGGTCAGTATTCCCTGTCGCTACCTGCACACGGGTTCAGAGATTGTCTCGCTCAAAGACATTCAGGAGGTCGCAAACCTGCTAGCAGGCTTCGTACTTGCCCTCGATAAAGAGGTAAATGTTATTCCTTAAGCAGATAGGTCATGTATCACCCGTCTTCCCAATGGGAAGGCGGGTGATATGCCAGGACTTACATCGGTGGTAGCATTTCGGGATACTGGGCCTGCGGTTGCTCGTAGCTATCCACACTACTCTGCTCAGGAGCATTCCATTGGGCCTGCTTCTGCTGAGAGGCTGCGGAAGGGACCTGCTGCCCACGATATCCTTGCTCATAGGTTGGCTGTTGTGGCTGCTCCGATGGCACATAATAGGGCGTCTCCGTACGCTGAGGGCGATACGGCTGATACGTCTGTATTGGTTGATATGGCATCTGCTGCGGAGATTGCCCAGATCGCTGTGAGGCAAAGGAGAGCATAAACGTAATCGCCGCGACAACAAGAATAACTGCCAGAAAAAAAACTGGTATTACATGTGACGGATAAATGAATATCGTCATGAAGAGGATCATCAAAGGGACAAAGCGGCCGCGCCTTCGCCGTCTGGGTGGATATCTATACCACATTGTGGCATACTCCTTTGCACAGACAGATCGCCCATGCAGATACTAGGACTTATCTTTTTACGTACTATTTTCTATACTTATAACGATTTGTTATTTAACTATAGCACTGAATGATGGACGCTGTCAAGGGGAATACGCCCATCGCAGAGCACAAAATCACCTTGTCAAAGCTTCTAAACACAACACGGGAGGAAACAATTCCCACAGGGATGTGAGGATTGGGAGATAGCGAGGGGACGTGATTGATCGCCATTTTCCACAGACGATATCAACGTGTTCAACACGATTATCACGCCCCGCCGCGATTACAGGATGCTATGCTTGTGCGGGCGGCACAACGGGGAGTAACACATAGGAGGGATGCGCGGCATCGTGCAGGATAGTCTGGTGCGCGATGGCTAGTTCAGCATCCGCGCCAAAGTCATGTCCCGTGTTGGGATTACGATCCCAGCGTGGGAAATTGCTGCTGGTCACATCCAGACGAATGCGATGTCCCTTCTTAAAGACATTACTGGTCGCCCAGAGGTCGATCTCATACTCATAGGCTGTATCGGGCGCGATCAGGCTCGGCTCTTCGCCATGCGCAAAATTGCGATAGCGTGCGCGAATAATGCCATCAGTGAGATTTTGCGCGTAGCCATTTGGATACACATCGACCAGTCGGGCAACAAAGTCCGTATCTGGCGCACTGGATACTGCCCAGAGATGGACGGTTATCGGGCCAGTAACCTCGACATCCTGCTCTAGCACGGGCGTACTGTACACCAAGACATCAGTGCGCTCCTCAGTTGGCCGCTGATCGAATGGACCACCAGGGAACTCAGGCGTCATAAGCAAGGCACCACCGCGTGTGATAACGGGATTCGCGGGATCATACTCATATTGATCGCCCTGCTCACTTTCGGGCGGTGTCGCACTCAAGCTACCGTCACCATGCAGCGTATTGGCATGCCCATTGCTATGCAGGTAGTAGCGCGTCTCAACGGCTCGTGCCAGCGGCCACTCTTGTTCGTCACGCCAGATGTTCGCACCCATCACAAACAGCTTGATCGGTGCCTCGCTGAGAATGCCCGTCTCCTGGCCTTTCAAAAACTGGGTAAACCAGCGTACCTGCAAGCTCATAATATCAATCTGGAGATCAATCAAGGCCGCACCAGCTCCAAAGCCGAAGTTGAGTTCGCCAATCGGGTTACTGGTTCCACCGTGCGTCCAGGGCCCAATCAGCAACTTGCTTTGACGTGCTTCAGGTGTTGCGCCTTGAGAGCGCATCGTGGTGAAGTTGCTGATAGTATCCTTTAGAAAAATATCATACCAGCCACCAATATTATAGGTTGGCACATTGACCTGATCGTGCTTGCCCTGAATCGTCATATAGGAGACATAATCGCGGTCCATATGATGCTCAAAGGTATCGAAGAAGGCGGGCGCGACGTTATGCCGTTCAAGCGGGGCGAAATTTTTGAGTGGCAGCGACCAGTAGCCTTGCGTGCCCAGCGCATCTATTTCTTTCACAAGCATATAAAAGGCACGCCCAAGCTCACGGGGATCAGGGTTTCCACGATAGCGGCGCGCGAGGACATCAAGACCCATCGACATTTGCCAGCTTGCGGAGGTTCCCAGCTCAAGCGCACCACCACGAAAGATAACACCATTGAGTGGATCATTCCAGGTAATAAAAGGAACCATCGCTTTAAGAGCGGATGGCTGATGAATTGCTGTTGACCACTGGGTAAAACCGAAATAAGAGGCACCGTACATGCCGACATTGCCATCGCTATAGGGTAACTGCGCGGCCCACGCGACCGTATCCACACCATCGAGAGCCTCATTGCGGAAAGGGTCCCACGCGCCCTCTGAGGCGAAACGTCCGCGCGTATCCTGCACAATCACGACAAAGTCGCGCCGTGCCACTTGCACTGGATCTAAGATAGAGCTACCCAAAGGAAAATCTTTCCCATAGGGCAGGCGCGTCAATAACACAGGCCAGCGTCCCTCGCCAGCAGGACGATAGACGTTTGCGCGCAAGGTGACACCATCGCGCATAGGTACCGCGACATCAAAATCTACAGTGACTTCTTGGCTCATAGATCTTTTGGCTCCTCTACCAGGGGTAATGCATATAATGGGTTTTCGTATTACTGCCATATCATACAACGCGACAATAGTCGCTCGCTAATTTTTCCCATAAAAAAGGTTCTGCCCACGCTATAGTCGTGGACAAAACCTGTTATGCATTGCTCTGGCAGGCAAGCTTGCTAAGCCAGCGCGTCAATCACTTCGCGCGCGCGGTTTAGCGCGTCACGACGGACATAATAATAGGCCCATAACCCTTTTTTACGGCAATCAACCAATCCAGCATCGCGCAAGATACGCAGATGATGCGAGATAGTCGGTTGCTCAAGTGTGAAGCTCTCAACAATCTCAAATACACACACCTCGCCTTCATAACGGCTCAGCAGGCTCAAAATACGCAGACGAGTCGGGTCTGCGAGTGCCTTGAGCAGGCGGGCCTGTCCAACAGCCTCTTCCTCAGTGAGAGCGGGCGCAAATTTGGGAGCAGTGCTGACAGCGACTCCGGCACTTGTGGCAATACGCCCCAACACGTTCAACTGACCTGTTACATTTGCAACCGGGCTTGCTGTCGAAGTTGAGGCCGAAGCGGCACGCAACGTTTGTTTCTGATGCATAAAAATTTCTCTCCTCCTTCCATCCTCCCAACCGGATATGCTCCATGATTAGCAGGAAACGTAACCACTACCTTCATTATACTTAGACATGCAAATTTAGGGCATTGATAAAAATCCACGCAAAAGGACAATCGCTTTTCGTTGCATGGAAAAGCGATTGTCCTTTGGGATAGCTCTATGCGAAACTATTTTTTCTCTTCTGGACGCAACTGTAGATGCAGTTCCCGCAATTGTTTGTCGTCAACGGGCGAGGGCGCGCCCATTAACAGGTCCAGCGCGCTCTGCGTTTTGGGGAAGGCGATGACCTGACGGATACTGTCCTCATCCGCCAACAGCATTATCAGACGATCAATGCCCAAAGCGATGCCGCCGTGGGGAGGCGCGCCATATTCAAAGGCTTCAAGCATATGCCCAAACTGCTCTTTGATCTGCTCGTCGCTCATATTCATCAGCGCGAAGACCTTATGTTGCAGTTCAGCAACATTGATACGCACGCTCCCACCGCCGATTTCGTAGCCATTGCAGATGATATCATACTGTTTGGCACGAATGTTAAGCGGATCGATCTCTAAACGGCTTACATGCGCATCATCCATGCCAGAGAAGGGATTGTGCTCGGCGTCATAGCGTTGTAGGTCTTCATCGTAGTGGAACAGTGGGAAATCAACGACCCACCCCAGAGCTAGCTCATTGGGGTCAATGAGTTTAAGGCGTTCCGCCAGTTTCACGCGCAGGCGATACAGCACATCATTACAGACCTTCGCGCTATCAGCAACAAAGAGCAACAGATCACCGGGCTTTCCCGCCGAGCGCGTGATGATGGCCTGAACCTCATCATGCGACATAAATTTCGTCAGCGGCGATTTGACCTCGCCTGTGGCATTGATTGCCAGCGTGACCAGCCCCTTCGCACCCAGCATACGCGCAAATTCGGTCAATTCCTCAATCTCTTTGCGTGTATAGCCCGCCGCATCCGGCACGCGCATACCTTTTACCATTCCGCTAGCCGCCAGCGCGCTCTTGAAAACGCCGAAATTCCCAGCCGCCGCAAGATCAGTAATTTCGACGAGCGGCAGATCGAAGCGCAGGTCGGGATGATCGGTTCCATAACGCGCCATCGCGTCTTTATAGCTGACCCGTGGGAAAGGCCGCTCTTTGATACGCTTGGTCGTCGTTTTCTCAATCAAGAAGATGAGCATGCCTTCAATTAACGCCATCACATCTTCTTCTGCGACAAAGGCCATCTCTACATCAAGCTGAGTAAATTCGGGCTGGCGATCTGAACGCTGGTCCTCATCGCGGAAACAACGAGCAATCTGGAAATAGCGGTCCATGCCAGCTACCATCAAAAGCTGCTTGAGCTGTTGAGGAGACTGTGGCAAGGCATAAAACTCGCCCTCGTAGATACGGCTGGGTACTAGATAGTCACGCGCACCCTCTGGCGTACTTTTCATGAGAATAGGCGTCTCAATCTCCAGAAAACCACGCTCATCTAGATAGTCACGCATGGCTTTAACAACCCGATGGCGTAGAATAATGTTGTCGCGCATCTTGGGACGGCGCAGATCCAGATAGCGATACTTCAGGCGCAACGACTCGTCAACTTGCACGGACTCTCCACCAGTGGCCGTACGTGCGACTTCCGTGCCTATAGGAAAGGGAGGCGTGCGCGAAGGATTCAAGACTGCCATCTGATTTGCTACAACCTCAATTGCGCCCGTGCTAAGATGTGGATTCTCAGTGCCGGGGAGACGGCGCACAACCGTACCTGTAACCTGCACAACGTATTCAGCGCGTAGCTCGGAGGCAAGACGATATGCCTCCGCCGACCGTTCGGGGTCACAAATCACCTGCGTCAACCCATAGCGGTCGCGCACATCTAAAAACACCAGACCGCCATGATCGCGCCTGCGGTTGATCCAGCCAGAGAGCGTTACCTGTTGCCCGACATTGCTTTCATTCAATTCACCACATGTATGTGTTCGATAGTGTACCTCAAAAACCACGTTTATTTGCTCCTTTGGTCATCAAAAATCTCATCTTTAGACAAGGAAGTACCTCTTTCACACGGAAAGAGGTAGGCCAGTACGTTTCTCTCTATTGTGCCACGTCTGTCCAGTCTTTAAGGAGCAGGGGTACACGTATCTTGTGCATTGACATCCAGCCCGATTAAGCTCTGTACGACGCCGTTCTGGTTTGTCTCCGTCAACAGATGGAGTTGTACATTGAGCGGATCAGCAACCGCACCAACTACCTGCGAGAGTAAGGAAGGTGAGGCATATTGCTGCATCAACTGCATCGTTACCTGACTACTTGAACTGGCAATGCCGCCGCCTGATCCGCTTGACGAACCCGACGTTTGTGTAGGCGAGGGAGTTGCGACCGGAGTCGCTGGCACAGATGCCGCTTCCTGCAAATCCAGCACCCGATGGTAGAAAAGATCAACCACGTAGAGATGAGGAACCTTATTGACAGAGCCAGCAACCAGAAGCGGCGCGTGTGACAGGGTCAAAAACACAGAAGCCGGACCAATCACCTGCGGCACAGGAGTGGCAGTAGTGAAAGTCTGCGCACTCGCTTGCAGCGGTGTCGGAATAGGATGATTGACGACGACGCTGACCCCTGTCTGACTCCCACTCATCAAGCTCTGAATTGAGCCATTGCTATACGCAAGAAAGAGCTGATGACTTGGAAACGCCGCGACGCTGACAATATCGCTGGAGATAGAGATTTTCGTCAGTGCCCCTTGCATCATCAACTTATTATCCGCTGTCACCGTGTAGCTCTGGATAAATGCCTGATTCTGCGTAGCTGCTGTCGCTGATGTAAGTACGACATAGACATCAGGTCCCCACGCAGTAACAAATGAGGGCGTAGCGGCAACTTGAGCCTGATTGGAATTAATGTTAATCGCATTAGTATCTTGCAGTTGTCCCTGTTGATTAGGGAGCAACAAATGTACGCTATAGGCACCTTTTTGCAGCACAAGAGCCAGGATACGCGAACCGTCACTATTGATTTTAAGAATGCCCGGCAAAATACTGAGTTGATTGACCAGACTCTGCGAACTATTAATCTGATACAGGAAGCCGTCATCGCCCAAACCGTAGAGAAACACATTATTCTTCTGATTGGTCACGGCAGCCAGCGTATTGGCATGTGTGTTTGTGTTGCCATTATTTAGTGGCGTCGTAATCGTTGAGTTGCAGGGCAGCGCGACGATGTTAGACTGCGTGTTATAACTGGTAATCGCTGTTTTTGTCGTTGCGATCAGACTACTCTGCAAGGTGGTCATTTGCTGATTTTGACTCTGACTTAACGCGCTGGTTGATAGACCTGAGAGCTGTTTTTTAGCCTCGGCTAATTTGCTCAGCGCATCCGTCGGATTAGCGATAGCCTCATTCTGTGCCAGTGTCAGCAATTTGCGCGCATTGCTCAATGTGGCATCTGTGGAAGAACCATTATTTTGTGTGAGATAATAGTATCCGCCTATCCCTAGCAAGGCAAACACGACAACCAGGAGCATTACTAAATAGAGTGGGTGCCCACGACGCTTCTTCCGCGCGGGGAGTGCTGAGGGAGATGAAAAATTCTCGTTCGCTCCCAACGGGCCTGTCGAGCGATTCAGTGGTGAAGTGGTAACACGTCCTTGACCATCCTCTGCCCGCGTGGGGATACCAAGCGCGGCTCCCGCAAATCCCATTGGCATCGTTTCTTCGTCCGCCACATCGCGTCTGAAGGCTGTTGTTTTGTTTCCCAGGCGCGGTGTCTGTGGTTCCCATCCCACCTCCTGCACACGTGCCACAATGACTGTGATATTATCGGGACCGCCATTCTCATTAGCACGCTCAACCAGGTGATAGACACTTTCTTGCGGCTGATATTGGCTCACAATCGTGCGCAAATCATCATCACTCACAAGACCGGAGAGACCGTCACTGCACAGGACGATAAAATCGCCCTCTTCCAATTGCTCAATAAAAATATCAACCTCAACCTCAGGCTGCGTTCCCAGACTGCGTGTAATCACGTTGCGTTGCGAGTGTGAACGCGCCTGCTCTTCTGTTAAAAAGCCAGCACGCACCTGCTCTGCAACCCAGGAATGGTCTTGCGAGACTTGACGCACCTGCCCATTATGAATGAGATAGGCACGACTATCCCCTACATTTGTAATGTAGGCAGTTCCGCCGCGCAAGACCGCTGTCACGCAGGTTGTTCCCATTCCACTGCGCAGCATGTTCTCCGCAGCACGCTGATAAATTAATGTATTTGCACGCTTAACAGATTGTACTAACGAGGTTGCCACATCATCACTATCATCTAGATAGTAGACCTTGCTAACAGTATCAACCGCTATTTCACTAGCAACCTCACCTGCTGCATGCCCCCCCATACCGTCAGCAACGATAAATAACGCCCCCTTCTTCGCCATCACGACCGGATCCTTCGGTATGACGTATGCCATGTTATCTTCGTTATGGGGACGTTTGCGCCCAACGTCTGTCAGTTGTGCTGGATCGAGCCGGAGTTGTTTGGACAACACGCATCTCTCCCGTACTTGTGAGTATAGTCGTTTTCGACTGGTGTGCTGCACACACTATTCATTGCTGGAACTTTAGGCTATAATACACCGACGCAGAGAAAAACGCAACGCGCTCACTCTTTTGCGCAGATATAGCCCTTGTACCTAGCAATTACTATTGTTCATGAGTATACTCTTTCATATCCTAGCATGCAAGATGTAGTACCACCATCCTTAACATTACAGGATAGACCCATGTCCAACATAGTACCAATAGTACACGATACTATCGTCGAACATTTGCACACGCATCCTCTCCCCTCATTTCCAGCGTTTATGCATACCTTACAACAATCCACACATGAGCAGATACCCTATCACATTCAAGCACTCCTCCATCAACATGGTCTCCTTTCGACTTCCCTACCCACTAACTCCTCTACGCTCGTCTATGAACAATCAGCAGACACTTCGCAGACCTTGTTACTCTATACGCCTTATTGGACATCCGGCCCGTCCTTACAGCAAGCACGTTCCATCTTTACCACGTTCGCTGCTCTTCAAATGTATCAGCAACTTTTTCCTCATGTTCCGCTGCACGTTCGCTGGCTGATTGATGGGTGGGCATCCCCCAATGCGCCACATCTGCCTGTGTTGCTTGCGCAATATCCTCACCTGTTTCAAAATGCGGCATGTCTATGCGCGGGCAACGATCAAATGGGGATTGAGGATGAACACATTGCGCTCCTTGTCCTCGGCTGCAAAGGGCATCTGCGCATCTCTCTCACCAGCCAGACAGCGGCATCTTCGCTGCCGCTGATGCACAGCGCACTCGTTCCTGACGCACTCTGGCGTCTTATTTGGGCACTACAAAGCATAAAAAATGCTCATGAAGAGATTCTTATTGATGGCTTCTATGATCTGATTGTCTCAAGTAACGATGCCGAGCTTGAATCGCTCTATCGCCTTCCAGACAAAGCGCGCGAGCTTGCACAACGTTGGGGTCTGCCGCAGTTGTTGCTGGGTCTACACGGCTTTCAGCAATACTACGTACACCTGCTACTCCCTACCTGCACCATTACGCATCTCCAGGGTGGGGAAGATCCCTCTGCATCCACGCCGACTATTCCATCCCATGCTACAGCGATTGTGGATTTTCAACTTGTCCCAGGCCAGCAACCCGACGCCGTCTTTTCCCTGCTCCAGCACCATCTACAAGACAAAGGGTTTCAGGATATTACGCTTCGCCCCCTCCACAAAGCCGCCCCTTTCCATACAGCACTTGAACATCCTTTTGCGCAACTGGTGTATCACGCCAGCACAATAGTGTACGACCAGCATCTCGCGGTCTTACCGCTGACTGCAGGTCATCTTCCATTTACCAACCTTCAACACGCTCTACAAGCCCCTTTGCTCTTCCTTTCTCTGGGTCATGAGCCTTTTTTTGTTGAAAGTATTCACCAACTCGTCCTTATTTTACAGGCATTTCATACCTCAGAAAATCAACCAATTGGGCCATAAATATGCAATAAAGTATACGCTAAGGCGTTTAAGCGATATACTGAACTAAAAGCAACAAAGCTTATAGTAGGAGAGAGGGGCTATACAATCGGCTCTTAAGCACAGGGATAGGAAGCAGGTCTCAAGCTGTTACCGCATGAAAATCAGAGACGTTATATAGCCGTGAGGAGTAGACTATCAGTATGCGTATAGGAATCAATGCACAATTGCTCTCAGTCGGGCAGGGGTATCGCAACAGCGGTGTCAGTCGCTACATCCGTTATTTGCTAACGGGTTTAGAACAAAACCCAGGAGAGCATTCATACACGGTGTTTGTGAATGGACCAGCGGTCATTGAACAATTGGACACGCATCATCCACAAATTACGTATATCTCAGCCCCCTGGCCCGAAGAGCGTCCAGTCGTTCGTGTTGCCTGGGAGCAGGCTGTGCTACCCTCACTACTGCGTCAGCAACGGATTGACGTATTCCATTCAGCAGTAAACGTGCTACCAGAATGGCTACCGGCTCGCTGCGCTACAGTCATTACCCTGCATGATCTCGCATTTCTGCGTTTTCCGCATATCTTGACACGCTCTAAACGTCTCTATCATCGCACATTTACGGTGCGTAGCTTACAGCGTGCTACAATGCTTATCACCGTTTCTGCCAGCACACGCCAGGATGCCCATGAACTGGTCCATATTCCTTACGAACGCATACACACTGTTTACCCATGTATCGATGCACGCTTTTCGCACGTAATGGTAGGGGAACAGATAGAGAGTTTTCGCGCACAAAAAGGGCTAACAGACGGTTTTATTTTATATCTAGGGACACTGGAGCCGCGTAAAAATATTCCAACACTCCTGGAAGCGTATGCGCGTTTGCGTCAGCAGTATGACCGCCGCGAAAAACTTGTTTTGGCGGGCAGCAAGGGCTGGCTTTACGACACTATTTTTGAGACGGTACGCCAGCTAGGTTTGGAAACAGAGGTCATCTTCCCAGGCTTTGTGCCGGATGAAGAGCAAGCTCTCTGGTATTATGCGGCGCGAGCTTTCGCCTATCCATCGCTCTACGAAGGGTTTGGCATTCCTGTCGCGGAAGCATTAGCATGTGGTGTGCCAGTTGTCACGTCAAACATTTCTAGCCTTCCCGAAGCCGGAGCCGATATTGCGCTGACGGTCAACCCACACGATAGTGAGGAAATGGCACAGGCACTCTATCGAGCCCTTACCGATGAGACCTATCGTGACTTCTGTCGTACCCAGACATCAACAGTACTACAGAAATTCTCAGCGCAAGAGCTGGCACGCAAGACGCTGGCTGTGTATGAACAGGCGGCGAAACAGGGCACGACGCGGGCTGCAATGCGGGCGCAATAACATATTTTTTTACTGATTAAAATTTTAGTAATAACATAACTACCAATAGAGTGTGTTAAATGAATAGAAGTGAACTCTCAGATACCATGAACGTTGGTCCAGATACGGATAGAACTGGAGCCATTGAAATGTCAGGTGGAGCAACAGGGCCAATTACAAAGGCGATTTCGCGGCGACGTTCGCATCGTCGCCAGTGGCGCATCTTTGAAGCGGTTGCGATGACTGTATTAGACGCCTGGCTGATTACTATCTCGTTTCAACTGTCTTACTTCTTTCGTTACTATCTCTCTAAGACACCAACCCTGAATCATCTTTTGACGACGGTACGCGCCAATCTGCTTGACAACGGAAATATACCCGACAAAGGCTACTCTTTGGCCTCCTTCAACACATTTTCGTTGCTAGAGACGAGCATCGTGGTTGGCTTCATTATCATTTTCGCGCTCCGTGGCCTCTATAGCATACGCCTGACAGGAACATGGTTTCGCCAAATCTGGATGATTATCAGCTCAACCACTATCGGAACGGCCTTTCTCATTACTTATTACTTTATCTTCCAGCCGCCGTCTAGCTCGCGCCTGCTCGTACCTTTTGTTTGGATAACCTCTATCGTCGTCTTGTGTCTGGGCCGCCTGCTAACATCCGGTATTATGGGTATGCTCTATCGCCTCGGTCTTGGTGAAACACGCCTGCTGGTCGTTGGCTCTGGGCGACTGGGCAAGATGATTATGCAGCATATCGCGGCCAATCCAACACTGGGCTATACGATCGTCGGCTTTCTGCATGACATGAATGAGACGCCGAGCGATTTTGGACGCTTTAAGATGATGGGCACGCTCGATGACCTGGGACTTGTCATTCGCTCCATGCAAGTCGATGAGGTAATTATCGCGCTCCCTTCTAACATGCACCAATACGCCATCCGTAGCGTGCGCATGTGTGAGCGATTGGGTGCCTCCTTCAAGCTGGTTCCTGACCTCTATGAGTTGAGTCTCTCGCGTATTGATATGGAAGCAGTCGAAGGCATCCCGCTGATTGGTATCAAACAGGTCTCGCTTAATACCGTCCAACGTCTTATCACCCGTATCGTAGATATCAGTATATCAGTTCTTATTCTCTTGCTCGGCTCACCGCTCTGGCTATGCCTTGCTCTGATTATCAAGGTTACATCCGAGGGACCTATCATTTATCAGCAAAAGCGCGTCGGCCTCAACGGACAGCTCTTTTATATGTACAAGTTCCGCTCAATGTACAAGGATGCAGATAAAGTACTGGCGGCGTTAATGGCACAAAATGAGGCTAAAGGCCCATTATTCAAGATGAAGGATGACCCGCGTAGGACCCCAATTGGGCGTTTCTTGCGCCGCACCAGTCTTGATGAAATCCCGCAATTTATGAATATTATCAAAGGAGATATGAGCTTGGTCGGGCCACGCCCGCCGCTGCCGCAAGAGGTCGCCCAATATGAAGAATGGCAAAAAGGCCGTCTGGCAATCAAACCAGGCTTGACTGGTCTCTGGCAGGTTCGTGGACGTAGCGATATCAGCTTTGACGAAGGGGTCTTGATGGACCTCTATTATATCGAAAACTGGTCCCTGCGGCTCTACTTCCAGATCCTTTTCCGCACTGTTCCCGCAGTGCTGTTCAGTCGAGGAGCGTACTAGATGAAAGTTGCGTTGGTTCATGACTATCTTAATCAAATGGGTGGTGCGGAGCGGGTGGTGCTCGCGTTTCATGAAATTTTTCCTGACGCGCCGCTGTACACCTCGATTTATGACCCAGAGCGTGTTGATCCCGCCTTCCGTACAATGGATATCCGCACAACATTTATGCAGAAGTTCCCGCTGGTGACGAAACATCACCAGCCCTATCTGCCTTTCTACCCATTCGCGATGGAAAGCCTGGACCTGCGCGGCTATGATCTGGTTTTGAGCAGTTCGAGTGCCTTCGGTAAAGGGGTTATTACCAAACCCGATACCATGCACATCAGCTATTGCCACACGCCCATGCGCTGGTGCTGGAACTACGATGAATACGTTGAACGCGAACACCTGGGCAGAGCGGCCCGTACTGTTCTTCCTATGTTCATCGCAGGATTGCGCGTCTGGGACCAGACAAGCTCTATGCGCGTGGATCATTTCATTGCCAACTCGCCTGTTGTCGCAGAGCGTATCAAGAAGTATTACAGACGCGACGCGGTGGTCATTCCGCCGCCCGTCGATGCCAGCCGTTTCCTGTTTGACCCCACGACTCCTATTGAGGATTACTTCCTCATTCTCAGTCGCTTGATCCCCTACAAACGTATTGATCTCGCGATTGAGGCTTGTAATCGGCTGCAATTGCCTCTCCTCATCATTGGTGGCGGGCGTGATCTCGAACGCCTGCGCAAGCTCGCAGGCCCGACAATCCGCTTCCTGGGTCGGCTTCCTGACGAGGAGGTGCTCTACTACTACGCGCACTGTCGCGCCTTCTTATTCCCCGGAGAAGAGGATTTTGGCATCACACCGCTCGAGGCACAGGCTTCTGGACGCCCAGTCATTGCCTATGGAGCCGGTGGCGCACTGGCCTCTGTGGTTGATGGCGTCACTGGCACATTCTTTCATGAACAAACCGTTGATAGTTTAGCAAAGACGCTAGCATCCTTCGACGAACGAACATATGACCCGCAAACTATTCGTAATCATGCCCTTGAATTTGATATGCCACGTTTCCGAAGACGCATTCTGCAATTTGTAGAGGCAAAACTTCACGAAGACAATACACCATCCTATCGTACACCCACCAATGATCTTGTACGATAATAGCATCTACCCCACGAGAAAGGCTTGAAACAGCGTGGAACTACGGACTTACTGGTCAATTATTTTACGGCGTGCCTGGGTGATCGTGCTCGTTGTGGGCGTCGTCTCCCTCTATGCCGCTTATCAATATTATCATTTACGTAAAACACCCGGCGATTTGAAAGTGTATCAATCTTCTGCCGTTATTCAGGTTGGCTTACAAGCCACCACAAAACTCTCTGATCCTAATTATGCAGACTATATTACAGCCACAGAGACACTTTCTGATGTGCTAACAACTAGTGGCATTTTCACTGCACCCTCTTTTGACAATGCAGTTATTCAGCAAATCCAGGCCGACTCCCATCAGATTGCACAACGCTACGGCGCAAATCCAGACCTCGGCAACCTCTCCCCCGGAGCCATTGGCGGGGCATTGAGCGCGAGTCGCGACCACAATCTGGTCACGCTGAGAGCCACGTGGCCCACACAGGCCGGAGCCTGGGCCATCACGAACGCGGTAAGTGAAGTCATTGCGGCACACATCGATACCTATGTCAGCTATATTAATGGGCAAGCCGTAACAGGTCCGCTCTCTCTCACTGCCACTGCCACCGCCACCGCGGATACGACTGGTACGAGTACAGCGAATAGTAACATCTCGTTTCCTATCACGACTGCCAAGATTATCAGCCCTGCGGTTGACAACGGTACCGTTCCCGGACCATCCGCCAGCAAACCGACACTGCTCTTGGTGCTTGTGCTGGTCTCTCTGGTCATTGGTATCGCATTAGCATTTCTTATTGAATACCTCGATGATCGTATTCGTAGTCAGGAAGAGATAACACGACTCTTACAACTGCCCATTTACGGTGCGGTTCCGCGCGCACCCACACCCGGACAACGGAGTACACGCCGCTAGTGCTCCGATCATTTGTTCTGCTTGCATTTTGTAATGCATAACAAAAATCCGATGGCTTGTAAAGAGTAAATGAACAATCATAGCGTAGAAACAGGAGCTTTTTGTGGCTATACCGTCTCAAGAGCAGGTTGCACTGCTCACTGATTATGACATACATTCCGCCTATAGTACGGCGTATCGCACTATCTACACAAATATTCGCCTGGATTGGCAGAGCGAGAAAAATCGCCAGCAGACAATTCTGCTCGTTACGCCCGCTCACCCACAGGCGCAAGCAAGCGCAGTCGCCAATGTTGCGATAGCAGCTGCACAAAGTGGCACACCCACGATTCTTGTTGATGCATACCTGGATGCCCCAGGACTACATCAACGCTTTGGCATACACAATAGTATTGGCCTAAGTGATCTCCTTATACAAGCGACGTTCTCAGAACAACAGATCAATGCCGCACTCGGCCAGACATTTGTGCCGGGTTTACGTTTGCTGAGTGCAGGAACAACCGTTGCGCAGGTGCAAGAAAACAGTCAACTGTTCACACTCGTGCGCCTTCAACAGATCCTCAACGGGCTACAACAAACACTTGACAGCGAGGGGCACTCAGGCCTGATTGTCTTGCATAGCACCCCTGTGCTAATGGGTACAGAGGCATCGCTTCTTGCATCACTGGTCGAACAGACATTTTTGCTCATCGTCGCGGGTCGTACAACCCGTGCCCAAAGCAAGAGGGCTCATGAACAACTGCTACGAGCACATGCTCATTTAGCAGGAGCCATTCTGCTTGATGTACAATAATCAGCAGTACTATACGACTCAATCCTATAGGAGATACTTACCATGCCCGGACAGAACGGTCAAGGCGATAATCCCTGGGAGACTCCTTCGAGCCGTCATCGTGCCGCCCTGAATGGCAACGGGACAGGCAAATCGCATGCGATCCCTAAGCGTCCCCCCGGTATGACACGTATTGAGCAACCGCCCCCCATGCAGCGCGTTGCTCGTCCCAAACCGGAGCGACCTGCTCCCAGACGCACACGCCGTACATTTATGCTTGTCGGAATTGGCTTACTGGTTTGCGCGGTTCTTACCTGCATTATTAGCTATGTCACCTTTAATATTTTGAACGGCATCAACAGTAGTTCAGGTTCAGCGGCAGCCGCTAATGGCTTTTTGCAGGCCCTTTCTGGACCACATCCCAACTACAGTCAGGCTTATAGTTATCTCGGTCCCACTATCACGCTGCAACATTCGCAGCAGGATTTTGCGACCGAGGCTGCCGCTAACGACCGTTGTTTTGGAACAATCACTAATTATAGCGAGGTTCCTAATAGTGCCAGCGTACAGAATGATGTCCAGAGTTATCTCTACACCATTACCCGTAGCAAAGCAGGTTCTAAGCCCTATCAAATGCAATTGAGTCTGCAACAGGATACCAATTCTAATAATTGGAAGATCATCAGCTATGGCAACGGATTAGGACCCGGACAACCCACTTGCTAGCAAAATACGTGTCAAAAAGCAACGCGGGAGCGATGCAAGAGATTAACAAAGACGCATGGTTCCCGCGTTGCGCACCATACAACGCCGCAGGTCGCCCCACACATAAGCAGGCACCATGATGCACATCCCTGCTATTACAACCATCTCTGTTTGATAGCGTACATGTTATATGTACCGTTTTGTCACATACGGAACATGGGAACATGGAGAGTTTTTATGGGATGGCTATCCGATCTTTTTCACGCCTGGCTACAAGCGTTTACACAATTTATGACCTATCTCTCCTTACATTTCACGCTCACCGCAACATTTTCGCTCCATCTGCTAGAGCAATCACTTGCAAGCGCGGGTTACCCCGCCGTGACGTTTTTTGTGATGATCGAGAGCATGGGTGTGCCATTTCCGGGCGAAACCATGTTGCTCCTCGCCTCATTTTATGCCGCCGTCAACCATCAGCTACAAATTCCACTTGTTATTACCAGTGCGGCTATAGGGGCTATCCTTGGCGATAACATCGGCTATACGGTTGGACGGCTGGGAGGACGCCGCCTCATCGAACGCTTTGGCCGCTATCTCTTCATCAAACCAGCCCATCTTGCCAGCGCGGATCGTTTCTTCGCCCGACATGGCGACAAAACGGTTTTTTTCGGGCGTTTTACCACGCTCCTGCGGCTCTGGGCAGCCTTCTTCGCGGGCGTCAACCGTATGAACTGGCGCATTTTTCTCCTCTATAACGCGGCGGGAGGCATTCTCTGGTCCATTCTATACGGCACACTTGGCTACGTGGCCGGACGCATCTTTCACGATAATTTTGCTCAAATCGAACGCTTGGCGGGAACCGTGAGCGGTGCCATTGGTTTCACGCTGGTCGGTATCCTCGTACTCATCATCGCGTTCTTCTGGTTACGCCGCCGCCATGCCCAAAGCCAAAAGGCACGCGCCCAACAAACTTCATCGTCACCTATAGATGTGATTTGACGACAATCCCTTCTGTATGCCACTATACTACAAGAGTAGTACACATGTGGGAGAAAAACGATGAAAAAGCTCTTGCTGTACGCCAGCCTTTTGCTTCTGCTGCTTGCAAGCATTTTCATGTACAACTATACACATCATGTAAGCTTCCCCGGCCCAATTACCAGTATCGCCTCTACTCCCTGGCAACCAGCAGCATTGCGCGTTGACGCGCTTCATATCAATGCGCCTGTCATTGATGTAGGTGAAACTGCCGATGGACGCATGGATACCCCGGTCTCACAGGCCATTCACTCACCCTATTGGAGTAGTGTCTTCTGGTACGCACTCGGTCCCGCCCCTGGTCAGGCAGGCAACGCAGTGATTGCAGGACATGTTGACCGTGTAGGTGGCGACCCTGCGATTTTCTGGTCGCTCTCCGCACTACAGGCAGGAATGACTATCGCAGTACAAACAAATGCAGGGAAAACATTACAATTTATGGTAGAGCGCGTTGTTCACTATCCCGCCAACGCCCCCAGCCAGGATATATTGAATAGTGTCTTTGGTCCCACCAGCGCGCACCACCTGAATCTCATCACGTGTAGCGGCGTCTGGACGGGCAACGGCTATGATGAGCGGCTCGTCGTTTTTACGACACAAACGCTGTAGAGGCGTGATGAGGGCGTTGCTAAACACCTTCATCACACCCTTCTGCCTGTCTCATCTTCTCATACGCCCTACGCGAAGGCGTTATACCCCGTAATCGCCTGTCCAATAATCAGGGTATGCACGTCATCGGTTCCCTCGTAAGTAAAAACCGACTCTAGATTATTCATATGGCGGCTGATAGGATATTCAAGCGTGATGCCATTCGCACCCAAGATAGTACGGGCCTCACGGGCCGTCTTCAGAGCTTCACGCACATTATTGCGCTTGGCAATTGAAACCTGCACGGGATGCAACAGGTTCTCATCTTTTAAGCGGCCCAATTGCAGAGCCAACAATTGCCCTTTCACCAGTTCAGTCGCCATAATCGCCAATTTCTGCTGCACTAACTGGAAACTGGCTATCGGACGTTTGAACTGGATGCGCGATTTGGCATAGTCAAGCGCAACCTCATAGCAAGCGCGGGCAGCCCCGGTAGCTCCCCACGCGATGCCATAGCGAGCCTCATTCAGGCAGGAGAGCGGTCCACGCATACCACGTACACCGGGAAGCATATTCGTAGCGGGAATGCGGCAATCCTCAAAATGGAGTTCAGAAGTAACAGAGGCTCGTAACGAAAGCTTATGATGAATATTACTGGTTGTAAAACCGGGCGTGCCGCGCTCAACGAGAAAGCCACGCACACCTTCTTCAGTTTTGGCCCACACAACGGCAAGGTCCGCGATCCCACCATTGGTAATCCACATCTTTGTCCCATTTAATACATAGCTCTCTCCATCACGGCGTGCCGAGGTCTGCATACCACCCGCATCACTGCCAAAATCTGGCTCCGTCAGACCAAAGCAGCCAATAACCTCGCCACGTGCCATGGGAGGCAACCAACGTTGCTTCTGTTCCTCTGAACCAAAGGCATAAATGGGAAACATCGCTAACGAGCCTTGTACCGACACAAAGGAGCGCAACCCACTATCGCCCGCCTCCAACTCCTGACACGCCAGACCATAACAGACCGCGTTTAAGCCAGCGCACCCGTAGCCATCCAGGTGCATCCCCAAAAGACCCATTTCGGCAATTTCAGGAATGATCTCACGCGGAAAGGTTCCCGCCTCAAAATGCTCACTAATAATCGGCAACACACGCTCTTGCACAAATTTACGGACCGTGTCACGCACCATCCGCTCCTCCTCACTGAGCAGATGATCTACATTATATAGGTCACTGGCTGCTGGAAGCTGCACCTGACGTTCAGTATGCGTATGTGTCATAAAAATATTGTTCCCTTTCATACTAGCAACGGGCGCGCTCTCCCTTGAGCGACTTCTTTGGCCCTTCAGTTATTATAGCGCAGAGATGCCCTGCGCGGGACATTCCTGAGAAGTCTAAAAAAATTAAAATTTGTTTAAAATAATACTGCATTTTTCTACAAATTGTTCCTTCAAAAAGGCGAAACAGGGAAGACAATCGGTAGGTTTTGCGCCTGTACAGAAGCGGGCATATAAAACATACTTAGGAGTGTCCATAAGGCATTCTTGTACTATCTATTGCTAGAGTATTGTATCTACACATTGATACAAGAAAGAAGAGTGAAAAATGGCACTTTCTTATCCCCGTAGCGAGGTTGCTCAACTCATGTGGAGCATTCAAAAGAGTTGTGAAGCCATCCATCGCGTCATGGTCGATCCAGGATTTTCGGCGACCCATCAAGAGATCAACCAACGCTATCATGCCCTGGGACAGTTAGAAGATCAGCTTGCCACCTATATAGGTACGGAGAAAGCAACAGATACGATGTATAATATCTACAATCATGTCATGAACCAGCCTGGAACCAGCGATATACGCACGCCTCAACAGTCATCATAATTTGAAAAACCCATAAAGGCTGAGAATTCATCCTGGACCGATTGTTATCTATGTAAGGCCACTATCATCTAGATGATTGACCATCCACGTAAAACTGTGTATTATACTCATGATACGGTTTTAACTCTATCCATAGCACAACGGTTTTCAGAAACTTTTAACCTGCCTGCCCAGTGCAGTGCACACTGGTTTCGCCACTCAGGATTGGACTGCGTATATTCATGAAAGCAATTTCTCTCTGGAAGACACTACAACAACCAATTGTCGCGCTCGCGCCTATGGACGGCGTCACCGATGCGCCATGTCGTACTATGCATGGTCTTTATGGACGCCCAGATATCATTTTAACCGAATTTACAAATGTCGAGGGACTTTGGCGTGGTAGCGATAGAATCTTTCGCGACTTTCTCTATACGCCAGCGGAACGCCCTGTTATTGCGCAGATTTTTGGTTGTCGTCCCGAATACTTCTATAAAGCAGCCCACGTCGTCTGTGAACTGGGTTTTGATGGTGTAGATATTAACATGGGATGTCCAGCCCGCACAGTCGCGAACAAGGGCGGTGGTGCCGCGCTCATTCGTATGCCGGAGACGGCAAAGGCGATTATCCGCGCCACACAAGATGGAGTACGCGATTGGGCCAATGGACAAACGTTGGAAGATCTGGAGATGGACCCAACACGCATTCGCCATATTCGCCAGATGAACGAGGAGCGCGCGCGCATCTGGGGCGATACACACGCCGACGAACGCTACTTACGACCTGTTTCCGTGAAGACGCGCTTGGGGTATGACTCTATTGTCATTACCGACTGGGTCAAAGACCTGCTCGAACTGGAACCAGCTAATATCACCATTCATGGACGCACGCTTGCACAGCATTATAAAGGCGAGGCCAATTGGGACGCGATTGCCGCTGCCGCCGAGATCGTGCGACAGAGCGATACGCTTATTCTCGGTAACGGCGATATTCAAAATCTGTATCAAGCGGCACAACGCATCCAACAGACTGGCGTTCATGGCGTCATGATTGGCCGTGCCAGCTTTGGTAACCCTTGGCTCTTCCAGCATAAAGACACGTTCAAACGCTTCCTACAAGCTGGCATCATGCCCACACCAGCAGACCTGCCCAATATCACCCCAACACGCGAAGAACGCCTCCTGATGGCTCTTGAGCACGCACGAGTGCATGCCAAAATTAAAGGCGAGGACCATTTTGTTGAACTGCGCAAACATATGGGCTGGTATCTTGGGCACTTCCCCGGCGCGAAGCGGGTGCGCAACGAGTTAGTACGCATTCATAGTCTGGCCGATGTAGAACGCATTATTATGCTGGCTCTTGAGCAACCCGAAGACCTGCTAGACGAAAATGGTGCAGAGCCTGACACGAGTGAAGAGTTGCGTGATCCCGAACTCGATCTCTCATGCGCCTGCTAGCGTCTCATTTTTACCGCACACAAAAAGACAGGGTATCAATTGATACTCTGTCTTTTTGTTGGTTTATTACCTTACATTTGGCTGCAAAAACGTACCACTCGCGGCTACAAACACCACGAGCGTATACAAAAATAATTTGTTATCGGTAATGTCTACTACTAAGGGGAAAGCTGGAGAACGCTGGCATATCATCTGCTGCAATGCAGAAAGAAACGGTAAGAACTTGCTCGGCGATGAGGTATGCATGATGTGGGCTAAAGTCTCCTTCATGCCTTATGTTCAACCATTACACCAACACGTCACTCACTTCTCCCACAAGTTTCTGGATTTCACGCAAGCGACGCTCCGCAATTTCAACGTTCTCAAGAGCTTGCGCCAGAATACGCGCCTCTAATGAAGCATAGGAGTCTGCAATTTCAGGGTCAATAGAGCCAATCAGCTCTAGAGCGCGATCCAATTTGTTTTCCAGAGTTGCTGTTGACATGGTGTGCTACCTCTCTATACCCAAAGTTCAAATGTCCTCAACAAGACTACCTATGTAAAGGGACACAATTAGGAAACCTTACGCTCTATGTAGACACTTCTATTGGTCATTACGTTTTTATGAGCCACTTGGTTACATTTTGGAACCAAGCAACCCTAAATACCTACAGCCTACATATCGTTTCTTTCTTCTATATTACCTCAGACGCCCAAGAACCGCAAAATGGGGATGCCAATATTCCTATTTTTGTACATTTACGCCCATTGACCTTTGATGGCCCAGTTCTCACACGTATGGTCATGCGTTGCTATACCGTTCACTCAACATAACACAGATACAGCTCATCCTATTCCCTCCCTTCCTCCTTGCGATACAGGTATAGCGGAAAAAAAATAAGAGCGAGGAGCGTGTATGCTTCTCTTCACGCTCCTCAAAAGACATTTTGCAATCTTCTCACCTACCAACGGTGGCAAGCACAAAGTGCCCATTTGCCCAGTTACTGGACAACGACCGTCAAGTTCATATTTGGGTGAATTGTGCAATACAAATGAAATGTACCAGCCGTGTTGAACGGGCCAACATTTTGCGTATCATTTCCTTGGAACTGCAGGTTCACTGTTGGCGCACCAGCCTCAGCCGCGGGCTGTGCTGCACCATTGACCCACGAGCCATTCTGAATGATATGCGGCACCGTTGCATCATCCGTCAAAGTAAGCGTTGCGCCCTTACTTAACGTCACAGATGGTTGTAAAAAGTTTGAATCGCCCATGTGCACGGTCACACTTGTAGGCGTACTCGCCGAAGCACTTCCAGAACTCCCCGACGAATGGGCAGTACTGACACCAGGACGCTGGCAGGCTACCAACAAAATACTACCTAATGCTAACACAACAAGTGAGATGAGCACAACACGAATACGTGATTGTTTCATTTCCATACCTCTCTAAAAGCTACCCCATACCAGTCTTTGGTCATAATGGATCACAGTCCTAGACTGAACCGTATGATGGCAAAAAAACGTTGAGGGCATCCAATGAATATACCCTTCTCTTCTATTCTAGTGCATATCATAGAAGCAGATGCAAGTAAATAGGAATGAGGGATAAACATGATATTCTCTCAGGTAGCCACCTGATTTCTTCGGACGTATGTATTAGGCTGCCTTACAACTAAAAAATGCGCTCGCTCAAAATACTACAATAAGAGTCAAATAAGCACTACTTAAAAACTTGCTTAGAAATAGACTGATGTGCTTTATTTGTTCATTTTCATGCATTTTTATGGTATGATTACCTACAGTGCAGTGAATACCCCCTGATAAAGGGGACAACAAAAAGGAGTAACTATGCCCGATTTAGCAACACATCATGCTTCAGTGATGGTAAACGCACCTGTACAGCAGGTATATGCCATGTTTACGCACTTCAATGACTTTCCCAAATTTATGAGTTTTGTCAAAGAGGTGACCTATTATGATAATCAACGTAGTCACTGGGTCGCCGATGTCGTTGGTCAGCACGAATGGGACGCCATCAATGAGAACTGGGTTCCCAACCGCCAGATTGGATGGCATTCGACCAAAGGACTTGAGAACTTTGGCAAAGTCACCTTTGAGCCAATGAGTCAAAACCAGACACGTATTGATGTCTATATCAATTATAATCCGCCTGTTGGCATCCTGGGCGATATCGGCGAAAATCTTGGTGTTGGCAATAGCTTCGAGACCCACTTGCAGAATGACCTCAATCATTTTGCCCGTATGGTCGATCAGGCACCCGCCAATGCCCTCGATCCCAATACGTCGAACTACCTCTTCCACGGTGAGAGTGCCGCCAGTCAGGGGAAAACGACTGACAGACAGAACCAGAGCATGCAGCAAGACCCTGGCATGAATCGCCAGCAGGACAGCAACCGCCCGCTCACTGACCAGGATATCACCGGTAAGAACAGACGTGATTTGAACAGCGACTACACAGGCTTAAATGGCTCAAATATTGGCGTCCCTGGCCAAAATTTGCCACCAACCGCTAACCGCGATACGCTCAATTACTAATATATTGCACTATCGCAAGAGCGTAAATGGGAGTGTTATATTATGCTAACAAGCGGTATAACACTCCTTCTTGTTGTCACAAAAATTAGAAATTCATCTTGTCCAATTTTTGCTCATGACACATCTTGACATTCACCTTTCCTCATGGTATAGTAAGAGTGTTCCCAAGAGATGGGAGCATTCCAGAGAACGAGTGAGTAACTTGACACTCTGGCACGAGGTGAAACACCTTGCACTGGTACTCTGAAAGGAGGCTCCGATGCTATTAATGAAGAAACCAGTTCGCCTACTAGGGATGGTATTTCAAATTGACTAGGAGCGCCCGTGAATGCGGGCTTGCCGAGCCTCTGAGCGTCTGACCATCCTGCTCTATACCGCCACAATCTGTATAACAAATTAGCGTGGCTGGTCTTCTCGACGGCTTACGTCGCTGGATGAAAGAGGTAAACAGAGGGTTTACTGAATTGCATCTCAGTAATTCTCTTGACCTACGTGGATTAGGACTCGGTTGACGTAACACGGGAGTTGTGCAGAATAAGAAAGAAAAAGTGAAAGCCAGGTCTTATGAACCTGGCTTTCGTGATTCCTGTGCGCCTCTCATTTCCCCCTTTTCCCTCCTCATTTTTCCTTTGCCAAAAAACGTGTCTATCTTCTTTCACTTTCCAACGTGTGCTAGCTATATATACTTGTTTTGCCCATGAGTACTTGTTTTGCCCATGAGTCAATACTCTGGCAGCTATACACAAGTCAAGAAAGGATTTCGACACCGATGAGGCTATTTTTACATGTACGTATGAATGCTCTTGCGTTTGCCTGCATAACCGCAATGCTATTGCTCAGCGCGTGTGGCAAAAGCTCCACACCGACAACAGGCGCCACAGGAACAAGCACAACAACAGCAGCAACGCCTACCAGTGCCACCAGTGCGACAGTGAACTTGCAAAAGCGTCCTAGTGGCTCAGCAGCACTTGCTTGGACAGCATCAAACGAGACACTCAATGCTAAGGTGATGCTCAGTGGATTGGCTCCCAATAGCACGCACCCCGCTGCTATTCATGCAGGAACCTGCGCGCAACAGGGCAATGTCATCTACAATGTCCCAAACATTACCGCCGATGCACACGGCAACGCCAACACCACGGCGACCTTTACAGGTATTAAGGGGGGCATTCCTGCAAAAAATTGGTCGCTCAGCATCTATAATGGTCCAGGTATGGCTAATGCCAGCGAACAGCAGATAATTGCGTGCGGCGATATCACGAATACCAATACCTCCACAACAGCAAACCAGACGGTACAGGTTCCGTTGAACAGTGCGCCTCCTTCCAGCGTGGGCCAAAACCCCAGCGGCAAAGCCCAACTCACACTGAAGGGAACCATCTTAACAGTTGTCCTGACCGCCACTGGTCTCGCGCCTAATAGTAGCCACGCCGCCCACATCCATAGTGGCAGTTGTGCGATGCAAGGCCCCGTCATCCACCCGTTAACAACACTTAACGCGGACGCGCAAGGCAATGCGACCTCAACAACGACGATCTCTGGCGTGCAGAGTATCCCGGCAAGCGGATGGTACGTCAATGTTCACAACAGCGCGGATGTCTCCACACAAACAGGGTTCGATCCCCTCTTATGCGGCGATGTCACAATGGGCCAAAAGTAAAAATAACGCTGAGATACACACAGGGCAACCCATACGAGTTGCCCTGTCTATGCAAGTAAAGTGTAAAGAATAGCTTTTAATGATTATCGTCGCCCAGCGAGAGAACCGCCATAAACGCATCCTGTGGTATTTCCACGTTCCCAACCATTTTCATGCGCTTCTTGCCCTCTTTCTGCTTCTCCAGTAGCTTGCGTTTGCGCGAAATGTCACCACCATAACATTTGGCAAGCACATCTTTGCGCATGGCCTTGACCGTCTCACGCGCAATGACACGCGAGCCAATGGCAGCCTGGATAGGAACCTCAAAGAGCTGACGTGGAATTAAGCTACGTAACTTTTCAACCAACGCGCGTCCCTGATGATAGGCTTTGTCTTTATGCAGAATCAAAGAGAGCGCGTCCACTGGATTCCCGTTAACGAGGATATCAAGCTTGACCAGATCGGCAGCTTGATAGCGGCCAAAGCTATAATCGAGCGAGGCATACCCCTGCGTGCGTGATTTCAATTGATCGTAAAAATCAATAATCAGTTCGGCTAACGGAATCGTGTAGGTCATCAGCACGCGCTCAGCCTCAATGTATTTTATCTCTTTAAACGTTCCTCGGCGCGTTGTCACGAGATCCATAATTGTGCCAATATAGCGCGAGGGCGTGAAGACTGAGATATCCATCACAGGCTCTTCAATATGCTCGACTTCAGAGGGTGATGGTATCTCGGATGGGTTATCGACTTCGACAACCTCTCCATTCGTCTTATAAACCTGATATTCGACGCTAGGAGCCGTGGCGAGAATATCCAGGTTATATTCACGTTCCAGACGCTCCTGAATGATCTCCATGTGCAGCAAGCCCAGGAAACCGCAACGGAAACCAAAGCCCAGAGCATTCGATGTCTCTGGCTCGTAAAACAGCGCGGCATCATTTAGTTTTAGACGGTCAAGGGCATCTCGCAACAGAGGATAGTCATTGCCTTCAACAGGATAGATACCAGCAAAGACCATCGGCTTCGCGGGCTTATAACCAGACAAAGCCTCGACTTCGCCAAGCGCGGATGGCACGGTGACAGTATCGCCAACACGGCAATCCTTCACATTCTTAAAACCAGTCGCGATATAGCCGACTTCACCCGTCGTCAAGAACTTTGCTGAGGTCAGACGTGGGTGAAAATAGCCCGCTTCTAGAATATCGGTCGTGCTACCAGCCGCCATCATCGACACACGCTCACCCTCACGCAGTTCACCATCCATGATGCGCACATAGGCAATCACGCCCTTATAAGAGTCATAGTGTGAGTCAAAGACCAATGCCCTGAGAGGATGATTTGTGAAGCCTTTCGGCGGCGGAATCTGCTTGATAATCGCTTCCAGGATATCCTGTGTGCCGATACCTTCTTTGGCTGAGGCAAGGATGCATTCTTCTTTCGGCAGGCCAATCACATCCTCGACCTCTAGCTTCACCTTCTCCGGGTCCGCACTGGGCAGATCAATCTTGTTGATGACAGGAATAATACTCAGATCGGACTCTAGCGCGAGATAGAGATTAGCAAGCGTCTGCGCTTCAATACCCTGCGTAGCATCAATTACGAGCAGAGCACCCTCACAGGCAGCAAGGCTACGCGAGACCTCATAGGTGAAGTCCACGTGACCCGGAGTATCAATCAGGTTCAGTTCATACTCCTCGCCATTGAGAGCGGTATAGCGCATACGCACAGCCTGAGCTTTAATTGTAATACCCTTCTCACGCTCTAAATCCATCTGATCGAGGGTTTGCTCCATCAGTTCGCGTTTCGAGACCGTACCAGTAAATTCTAGCAAGCGGTCTGCGAGGGTTGATTTGCCATGATCTATGTGTGCAATGATGCAGAAATTTCTAATATGAGCTTGGTCGGTCATTCAATGATTCCTCCACACAATACCTCATCACCATCCGCGCCGCCGTAGAACACGGCAGCCTGCCCCGGTGTGATGGCCCGCTGTGGATGCTGTAGTGTGACATGCACACGATTTCCAGCAAGCGGCGTTACCAGCGCGGGCTGCTCTGGGGCTTTGTAGCGCACCCGAACCAGTGCCTCAAACGGCTCATCTGGCGTCTCCCCGCTGAGATAATGCATCTTGCCAACAGTAAATTCGTTCTGATCCAGGGCAGATGCAGGCCCGACCACAAGCGCGTTGCGTTCCGCGTCAATTTTCAACACGTGCAACGGCTCTGAGGCGGTAATTCCCAGACCTTTACGCTGCCCAATTGTGTAGTAGGCCAGCCCACGATGACGTCCCAACACCTGCCCCTGCATATCGTAAATCGGTCCCGGCTTGGGCAATGTAATCAGCGATGACGACCCCTCGCTCATACTACTGCCCGCACGCGCACCAACCGCGCTTCCAAGCATAACAGGTTCACGCATACCGCTGGCGGCTGCATAGCGATCTATGAAGCCCCGATAGTCGTTCTGGGCCACGAAACAAATCTCCTGACTCTCGGCCTTCGCGGCTACTGACATGCCACGTTCCGCAGCCATCGCGCGCACCTGTGGTTTAGTGTAAGAGCCAAGCGGAAAACAGGCATGGGCGAGTTGAAACTGGTTTAGCACATGCAAAACATATGACTGATCCTTTTCGTTGTCTACAGCACGCCGCAGACGCCGTTTACCCGTCAATGGATGGTCGTCAACACGCACATAATGGCCTGTCGCCAGGTAATCTGCATCAAGGGCCAGGGCACGATTGAGCAATACGGTAAAACGAATATGCCGATTGCAGGTGAGACAGGGATTCGGCGTCAGACCTGCGACATACTCCTCATAGAAGGCATCCACAATATTTTTCTTAAATTCCTGCTCGACATTGACGAGATAGAAAGGGATATCCAGCATACGGGCCACGCGCCGCGCATCATCAACCGCTTCGAGGGAGCAGCATTTGTTCTGAACTACCCGTTCAACGCCATCATCCTCAGCTTCGATCACGCCCGGCTCAGACCAGAGGCGCAACATAATACCAATCACCTCGTGCCCCTGTTCCTTGAGGAGGGCGGCTGCAACCGAGCTATCCACGCCGCCGCTCATTGCGACGACTATCCGTGCCATAGTGTTCTGCTCCTGTTTCTCGTGTTCGTTTGGAATACTATTTATGCTTTGCAAGTCATAGAGGATGACGTATCCACCCAATATATCTTATGAACAGTTCATGATAGAAAAAAGGACTAGCCACCTGTATGGGCTAGTCTTTCAGCGCACATCAATATGCGGTTATATATGCCCTATAGTACGCCCCTTCATGCCAACATAAGGGTAGCACAGGAATGACCCCTTGTCAATTCTCACATGGCCTTCTAATCAAGGCCATGTGAGACAGTTTCATCACACCGGGGTAACCTTCTCGGCAAAGTGGCAGGCGGCATAGTGTTCGCGCCCCTCTTTGGCCTCAAACTTTGGTTCTATCTCGCGGCAGATCGATTGCGCCATTGGACAACGTGTGTGAAAGCGACAGCCAGCGGGGATATTAATTGGACTGGGCAGATCGCCAGAGAGAATAATACGCTGGCGTTGGCGTTCGATCTTGGGATCAGGAATTGGCACAGCAGAGAGCAAAGCCCGTGTATAGGGATGCTTTGGCGCGGTATAGAGTTCGTCGCGATCCGCGATCTCCACAATCTTTCCGAGATACATCACGGCAATGCGGTCCGCCACGTGTCGCACCACACTCAAGTCATGCGAGACGAACAGATAGGTCAAATGGAACTGCTGCTGCAAACGCTGTAACAGATTTAACACCTGCGCGCGAATGGAGACATCCAGGGCGGAGACTGGCTCATCGGCAATCACTAACTCAGGATTAATGGAGAGCGCGCGTGCCACCGCGATACGCTGACGCTGGCCGCCACTAAACTCATGCGGATAGCGATCAATATACTCAGGACGTAGACCCACAACGCGCAACAGTTCTTCCGTGCGCTCGCGAATCTCTTTTGCAGTCCCCAGTTTATAGATGTGCATCGGCTCCGAGACGAGCGAACCGATGGTGAAGCGCGGATTGAGCGAGGCATAGGGGTCCTGAAAGACCATCTGCACTCGACGGCGCATCTGACGCAACCCTTCACCATGTAGCTTCGCCAGGTCTTCTCCCTCAAACAAAATTTCGCCTGCGGTTGGCTTGTACAGACGGATCAGGGTGCGCCCAATCGTCGTCTTACCAGAACCACTCTCGCCGACCAGACCCAGTGTCTGACCGCGCTCAATCGTAAAGCTGATGTCATCAACTGCGCGCACATACCCGATGGTACGCTGCAAAATAACACCACGTGTAAGAGGAAAGTACATTTTTAGGCCGCGCACATCAAGCATGGTCTTGCTAGCCACGGCGGTCTGTTGTGTCTCTACCATAATTTCATTTCCTTACGACGAACGTGAGGTCAGACGTATTACCTCTTCAGCAGCAACACGTTGGGCTTCGATTCTGGAAAGGCGTCTACGCTCGGCATACGCTTGTTCCTTCGGATCAGTGACATCAATCCAGCAGGCTTTGCGATGCGCAGCATGACCGGCGAAAGCCTCCAGCGGTGGCTGTTCACGACAGACATTGTGCGCGTAGACACAACGTGGCATGAAGCGACATCCGCTAGGAGGGCGTAGCAAGTCTGGTGGAGCACCCTCGATAGTACGCAATTCGGCATGACGTTGCTCATCTAGACGCGGCACCGAGTTCAGCAATCCAAGTGTGTAGGGATGGCGCGGATTCGCGAATAGCTCTTCCGTTGAAGCCTCTTCAACCACTTTGCCCGCGTACATCACGACCACACGGTCGGTCATACCCGCGACGACGCCCAGATCATGTGTGATGAGGATCAGTGCCGTGCCAAACTCCTTACAGATCCCGCTGATTAGTTCCAGAATCTGCGCCTGCACCGTCACGTCCAGGGCGGTCGTCGGTTCATCGGCAATCAGCAGTTTGGGGTTGCAGGCCAGGGCAATCGCAATCATGACACGCTGACGCATCCCGCCGCTAAACTGGTGCGGAAAGGCATTGATGCGATTCGAGACATCAGGAATACCAACCTGATCAAGCAGGACCATAGCACGCTTCATCGCTTCATCATTGCTGAGTTTAAGGTGAATGCGCAGACCCTCAGCGATCTGCCTGCCTACCGTCATTGTCGGATTGAGGCAGGTCATCGGATCTTGAAAGATCATACTGATCTGTCCGCCACGGATCTTACGCATTGTGCTCTCAGGAACATCAAGCAGATCTTGATCTTCAAAAATGATGCTCCCGCCAGCATATTCACCAGGAGGCTGTGATACCAAACGCATAATCGAGAGGGCGGTCACGCTCTTGCCACAACCGCTCTCTCCCACAATGGCGACCTTCTCGCCCGGTTTGACCGCGAAATTCACGCCATCAACCGCGCGCACGCGCCCCCCCTTCGTTTTGAAGTAGGTCTTGAGGTCCTGCACTTCGAGCAGATACTCACTCAAGGTCGTCTCTCCTTTGCATTCTGTTACCGCTAGTGCTGAGTATTTTCAGCATTAGCGTTCCGTCATATAGGGATCCAGCGCATCGCGCAAACCATCACCGACCAGATTAAGGCTTAACACGGTCAGTACGATCAGCAGAGCGGGAACGTAGAGCAGCCAGGGCGAGACATCAGCCAGACCTTGCCCATAGCCGAGCATACTGCCCCAACTGGCATCGGGCGGCTTGATACCGAAGCCGAAGTAGCTCAGTACCGATTCTAGAATGATATTGGCACTGGTGAGCAACGTGGCATTAACGATGATTGGACCAGCGGCATTAGGCAGCATATGGCGGAACATCAAACGAAAATCCTTCGCGCCAACTGTACGCGCCGCATAGACAAACTCGCGCTCTTTAAGAGCCAGGAATTCACCACGTACCAGGCGCGCTGCCGTTGTCCAACCCAGAATCGCAATTAGAATAATCACGCTGCGCGGTGAGCCATCAGTAAATGAGGCCGAGAGCACAAACAGCAACAGGTAGAGTGGCACAGCTAGCACAACATCGGTCAGGCGCATCAACAAGTTATCGACGATGCCGCCATAGTAACCTGCAATTGAACCAATGCCAACGCCCAGCAGGATAGCCATCAACATCGAGGTGAGGCCGACCAGCAATGAAACCTGCCCGCCAGCCATTGCACGTGCCAGTTCGTCACGCCCCACGTCGTCCGTCCCCAAAGGATATTTTACAGATGGCGGCGCCAACGTATCATTAACGCTGAGTACATTTGTGGTATTGGGTTGATTATGTCCCGTTACTGTTGGGCCAATAAAGCAGAACAGGAAGAGCAGGATCAGAAATACTGCTCCCACAACGGCTGATCTATTGCGCACAAAGCGATCAAAGATGATGCGGCCCTGACTGCGGCGTTTCTGCACCAGCGCGGGCGTTAATTCCAAAGCAGGCTCAAGCTCATCTTCCAGCGATTCAGCCTGGTTGAGATGTTCAGAAATGTCCACCGGTGTCTCCTTTTCTCAATCGGCTAGGAGTAACGAATACGTGGGTCCATGACAGCGTAGAGAATATCAGCCAGCAAGTTAAAGCCTATTACGAAGAGCGCGCTCAACATGAGCATGGCCAGCAGGACTGGGTAATCGCGGCTATCCAGAGACTCAAGGAATTGCAAGCCCATGCCCGGCCATGCAAACACGCCTTCCGTAATTGCGGCACCACCTGCAACCGAGCCGAAGTCAATCGCGACAACGGTAATGAGAGGAATAACCGCATTGCGCAGGGCATGATTCAACAACATAGGCACAGGTGATACGCCTTTGGCACGTGCAGTACGCATGTAGTCCTGTTTGACAACCTCGATCATACTGGAACGCATATAGCGGCTCCAGCCCGCGATAAAGGCGATTGCCAGCACCATCATAGGTAAAAAGAGATGGGCTAAATGATCGATAAAGGCATCAAAAGGAGTCAGCGTATAGCCAAGCGTTGCGGTACCAGATGTAGGGAACCAGTGCAGTTGCACAGCAAAGATATTTTGTGCGATTAGTCCCAGCACAAAAGTTGGCATGGCAATCCCAAAGTAGGAAAGCGTCATCAGGCTATAATCCACGACGGAGCCTTGCCGCACCGCCGCAACCACGCCTAGAATAATTGCCAGGACAAGGGCCAGCACCAGTGCCGAGCCGAATAGTTCCAGCGTATTGGGAAAACGTCGCGCAAGCACAGCGGAGACCGGCTCGTTGGTCTGAAACGAGAAGCCAAAATCACCTACCAGAGCACGCCCAGCCCATTTTAGATACTGAACAGGGAGCGGATCATTTAAACCAAAACGCGCTTTCATGGCTGCTCTTCCAGCCGCCGACAGATGTGGGTTAAAAATAACCGCTTGAGGACCGCCGGGCAAAGCCTGAATGAGCAGAAACATGGCAATCGAAAGCAATATAATCAGGGGTATCGCTTGTATCAAGCGTCTAAGAATATAGCGACCCATAGACACCTCCGCAGGATAGTGAGATACGAATCGACGAGCATAGAATTAGGAAAAAAACGTTGTGCATAGTGTACCATATTTTCTCGTAGAGATATAGCGTTTTTTCCCATAAAATAGCAAGTAGCCCTTGATTGACTTGCTCTACGGAAACCAATCAAGGGCTACATTGCCGTAACTAACACATCTTGTGATGAAAGAGAGATGTTCCTCATCTCCTCATCTCAATGACTATGCCGGGCACTTGCCGCCATCACACCACCACTGCCAGATATTGATCGTCTCAGAAGCACCACCAGGAGCTGGATCGTAGTTATGGGTGCCGATCTTGACCATCGCGATATCTTCTGGCGCATACAGCGTGATGAAGGGGAAATCCGTCAGATAAATCTGGTGGATCTGATTGAAGATCTGCTGGCGCACATTGGGATCTGCTGTCGCTTCTTCTTGTGCGTAGAGCGCGTCCAACTGCTTGTTGCTATAGAACATGATGTTGAAGCCGTTGGGCGGAATCTGGCTGGTTGCAGCCACCGAAGCGTCATCAGCATCATAACCAAAGGTATTCTCGAACTCTGCAATATCATACTTGCCCGGAATACCATCGCTCAGGAAAGTGCCGAAGAAGGTACTTGCTGGGTAGTTCTGAATGTCGATCTGAATACCAATAGCCTTGAAGTTCTGTTGCAGGATCAGTTCGTCGTCAGCACGCCACAGGTTATTGGCAGTTGTCGAATACATGAACTCCAGACGTTGTCCGTTCTTCGTGCGAATGCCATCTTTACCCTTGACCCAACCCGCCTGATCGAGCAAGGTGTTGGCTCCAGCCGGGTCAAACTTAGGACATGGGGCATTGGCCTGATAACCTGGCACGAGACCTGCACCATGATCGGTACATAGCGGAGCGGCCTGACCACGACGCGCCACGTCAATCAAGGCCTGATGGTCAATAGCCATTGCCATCGCCTGGCGCACAACCAGATTGTTTGCCAGAATCTTGTTATGGAAGTTGAAGTACATCGCCTCAAAGTTGGTAGACTTGGGATTCGCAACCAGTTTGTAATCCGTCAAGCGATTGTACGCTGGGACCTTACTGACATCCAAGAACCAGGACGAGTCAATACTGCCAGCCTGCAAGTCTTTCAGAATGGTGTTCTGGTCGGTCACGATACGGAAAACTACGCTATCCAGATACGGGTAGCCACTCGAAGCCAGATAGTAGCGAGGATTGCGCACGACCGTATAGTGGTCACCCGGCTTGCTCTCCTTCATCATGAAAGGTCCATTGGTCACGGAAGGATTGAGGTTATCAGCCGACTTGGTGATCTGATCAACGGACATATTCGCGAAGTGATGCATGGGCAGAGGAGCATCCAAGCCATCAGCCCAGGCAGAGAGGAAAGGCGAAAATGGCTGGCTCAAGTGGAAAGTAATCGACAAGTTGTCAGATGAAATGGTTGTGCTCTGGATCAGGTTAATGCCAAGTGTACTTGCCGCACCAAACTTGGGATTATTCCAGACCTTCCAGGTGAAATCAACGTCTCTGGCATCCAGGGGCACACCATCCGACCAGACAAGACCTTTACGCAGGTGGAAGGTCCAGGTTTTCAGGTCAGAGCTAATGCCACCATTTTGCAGAGTGGGAATTTCGGTCGCTAGACCGGGGTTCAGCTTACCGCTGGGGTCGCCATAGAAGAGCGGGGTGTAAATAGCCTGGTCAACCATATCTGCGAATGTTTGTGACGAGGCATTGGGAATTAATGAACTTGGCTCTTCATACAGATCATCAATCCACGTACCGCCTTTGACCGCTGTTCCACCACCATTGCTAGTGCTGCCACCCTGGGTAGGAGCACCACACGCGCTAAGTAGCAAAACTAGTAGCGAAAAAAGAGATACGCTAAGCATGAGTAACCGGGGGCCAGGTCGCTTGAGCATCTTGTCCTCCTCGAAAATAATATCAGATTGAGGGACGGGTGTACTCGCTATCTGGGCAACTTCTACAGGTGCCACGGAGTTCTACCTCCATAGCTCTGTCCATACAGAGCATTCGTCAACATAAACGTTCACTGGCATGAACGAACAGTTAACGTTATTTATACTACGCAGCAGATGAGAGAGATCTCACAACTTTTTATTTATTATTCAAATCTCTCCTGGCTATTTCACAAAATAAGTAATCTCCACTTTAACGCACACGCGGTCGGCGTTGGAACTGCTCATTCTGTTGCTCTTCCTCATCGAGTACCTCACGCACAATATATAATGGGCGCGCACGTACCTCGTCGTAGATACGTCCCAAATACTCGCCAATAATGCCCAAGAAAATTAATTGAATACCCCCCAGAAACAGTACGAGAATCAGCGTTGAAGCCTGCCCAACAATGGCCCCTGTAAACAGACGCAAGATAATTGCGACGATTATGCCAATCAGACTAATGCCTGCTAATAGAAAGCCAAAACTCGTTGCCAGTTCCAATGGAGCATGACTAAAACTCGTAATCGCATCAAGCGAGAAGCGAATCATCTTGAGTAGTGGGTATTTAGTCGTGCCTGCAAATCGCTCGTGCCGCTCATAGGGAACTGCAACCTGCCGGAATCCCACCCACGCGGAGAGACCACGCATGAAACGATGATGCTCATGCATCGCGATCAAGGTATCAACCACTTGCCGATCAAGCAGGCGGAAATCGCCCGTGTCGCGTGGAATGTCGACAGAGGTCACACGGCGCATCAACCGATAAAACAAAGACGCCGTCCAGAGCTTAAAGCGCGTCTCGCCCCGTCGCTTGGCACGTTGTGCATAGACGACATCCGCTCCCTCTTTCCAGCGCGCGATCAATTCAGGAATCACCTCCGGCGGGTCTTGCAGATCGGAGTCAAGAATAATTACCGCCTGACCATGCGCGTGATCGAGGCCCGCTGAAATCGCAATCTGATGCCCAAAGTTGCGTGAAAAGTCTAGCACGCGCACACGTGCATCTTTTTCATACAGTTCGCGCATCAAACGATACGAACTATCACGACTACCATCATTGACTAGAACCAACTCAAACGCTTCCCCAAGCGGTTCCATGACGGCTATGACACGCTGATAAAAATGTGGTAGCGTCTCCTCTTCATTAAATACTGGTGCGACCACCGAATAGACAGGTTTCTCCGTCATCTCTCTCCGCTGAAATGGCTCTGCCCGTTGCGCAGTCATACACGTATTACCCTTTCTTACATGCCTGTATTTTCCACAAAATATCAGCTAGAACATCCTTGTTCGCTTCTCCATCATCCTATTTCCAACTATAAACATATACCGTTGGCACTACTATTGGGTTCCATATTTAGGATAGATAGATTGAGATTTTTATGTACACGCCCCCCAGATACTACAAATGAGTAGGACAACTGATGGGGCACGATATGACGAGTGACAGGGAACGCGCACCTCCCATACCCGCCACATCTCCTCAACAGTGTACTACTATCATACAAGTATTCAGAAGTACGCAAGGCCCGTCTTCTATCATCAATTACTATAGAACAAGAATGGAGCATACACACAATGGCAACAATTCATATTAATACAGACCTGCTGCGCCAGCTCGGTCAGGTTTTCTACCAGCTCAACGACAGCATCCAGAGCAACACCGAGGCGCAGATCCAGGGCTACACCAATCAGGTCGAGAGCGACTGGCAGGGGACGAGCCGCCAACGCTACGAGCAGCTGTATCAGGATTGGCGCAGTGCCGCCGAGCAGTTGGTCGCCAGCGGCGAAGAGCTGGGTCGCCACCTGCAAGATACCGCCACCCGCTTTGAGCAGGCCGACCAGAGTCTCTAAGCTCTTCCATCATACCATTGCGGATAGCCCCTATAGTGCAGTAGTGCGTTATAGGGGCTATCTTTTCTCACCAAAGGAGCAATCTATCATGGGCAATATTCATGTTAATACTGATCTTATGCGCCAACTCGGCACGCTTTTCATTCAACTTAACGAGCAGATCCAGACCCAACTAGAGCCACAAATTCAACATACTGCCGCGCAACTGGAAGGTGACTGGATTGGCATCAGCCGACAACATTTCGATACCTTGCTCACACAATGGCGCTCTTCTGTGAGCAGCCTCACCAACTGGGGCGACTCGATAGGCCAGCATCTTCAAGAAACGGCAAGCAAGTTTGAGCAAGCCGACAATAGCCTCTAGCCTTACAGCCCCCTACTGAGAGCAGACTGTGACACTGGTGAGCTTGCCTGTGACACTAATGAGAACGTGTAACACTATCTTTTTAGCGGGCTAGTGTTCACATCAGCACAAGCCGCCAGTGTATGGTCATACGTAAGGAGCTGGAACGTTATGGGGCGCACATTCATTTTACGCAGTAGTATTGCCGCTCTTCTCATACTTCTTCTCGCCGCCTGTACCTTTCAAAGTGGAAGCACACAGGGCGTTACGGCTGTTCATATGAGCGATAGCGACTTCACACAACATACTGTCACGCTCAACAAAGGCGATATGCTTGTCCTCATCAATGACGCTCCTGTCATTCACATCATCGCCAATGGAAGTTGGGTTAATAACATTCCCCAACCTGCGCAGGAAAATGGTCTACCTGAGGTTCATGTGACCATTGCAGGGAATGACAGTGCCACCCTCGGTCCATTCAATACAGCTGGTACCTTTCACCTCTATTGCACTGTACATCCCGCGATGAACCTACTTGTGATAGTGATATAATCATTTTTATAAATTTGTGACAGCTTTGTGACAAAAAATCAATCAATTGTGACGAAAAAGCTATCCTCATCAAGCTACCATTCCACTATTCGCAGACTGAACAATCGCACTGCTGCGTACTGCTTGCTGCATGTATCTTCTCACGAGGAGCAATGGACATGAATAATACACACGAGACCCTCAAAGATGGGGTCTGGGCCGCATTAGAACGTCGCAACGTTTCGCGTCGCGATTTTCTACGCTTCTGCTCCGTCATGGCTGGAGCGTTAGCCTTGCCACAAAGTTATACACATAAGATTGTGAAGGCATTGGAACAGACGCATCGCCCAGCCCTTGTCTGGCTCGAATTTCAAGATTGCGCTGGCAACTCTGAATCAGCCTTACGATCCTCACATCCAACCTTCGCGGACATTGTTTTAGACTTACTCTCCTGGAATTATCATGAAACCGTGATGGCTCCTTCGGGCAAGGCGGCGGAGAAATCGTTACAAGACACCATTACACAACAAAAAGGGCAATACCTTGCTGTTGTCGAAGGCTCAATCCCCATGGCAAATAATGGCGTCTACTGCACTATTGGGGGGCGTTCCGCGCTGACTATTGCGCAAGAGGTGTGCAGCAATGCCTATGCCACTATCGCCGCAGGCACATGCGCGGCATTCGGTGGCATTCCAGCAGCAGCAGGTGGCATCACGGGAGCGGTTGGCGTAGGTCAGGCAGTCCCCGGCCTGCGACTGATCAACCTGAGTGCCTGTCCTATGAACGGCGCGAATCTCGCGGCCACGCTTGTTCACTATCTCACGTTCAAAGAACTGCCTGCAACCGATAATCTCAGCCGCCCGCTCTTTGCACATGGCGACCGCATTCATGATAATTGTCCACGCCGCGCCCACTATGACGCGGGCCAGTTTGTGCAGGAATGGGGTGACGAGGGCCATCGTCAGGGCTGGTGTCTCTATAAGATGGGCTGTAAAGGACCAGCAACCAACTATAACTGCCCACGCATTCAGTGGAATGATGGCACAAACTGGCCTATTGGTGTGGGACATGGTTGCGTCGGTTGTGCTCAACCCAATTTCTGGGATACCATGACCCCCTTCTATAGCACCCTCCCAGGCATTGGTGGTTTCGGCATCGAGTCCACCTCTGAAGAGATTGGTCTGGGCGTCATCGGCACGGTTGCCGCGCTCTCCGGCATTCACGCGGTCGGCACGATCATTAAGAAACAGACTGCCAAGCGCACCGCAGCAACGACGACGATACCAGTATCACAAAATGGTCATGTCCAGAATGAAACAACACCTCCCCAGCAAGATACACAGCAAACACCCAATGAAACGCATGATTAGTCAGAAAACAGGAGATTTCGTATGACCCGTATTGCAATTGACCCGATTACCCGCATCGAAGGCCACCTGCGCATCGAAGTAGAGGTGCAGGACGGGGTTGTCACCGACGCCTGGAGTTCGGGCACGATGTTTCGTGGCATCGAGATGATCTTGCGTGATCGTGACCCGCGTGATGCCTGGGTGTTTGCGCAACGCATCTGTGGCGTCTGCACCACGGTCCATGCCCTGGCCTCCGTCCGCTCGGTCGAGAGTGCGCTCAATATCACCATTCCAGATAATGCCCGCCTGATTCGCGATCTGATCGCGGGTAGCCTGCTCGTACAGGACCATGTAATTCACTTCTATCACCTGCACGCGCTGGACTGGGTTGATGTCACCTCGGCCCTAAAAGCCGACCCCGGCAAGACCTCAACCCTGGCACAATCTATCTCGACATGGCCCAAATCGAGCCGCACGTATTTCAAAGGCGTACAAGACCGCCTAAGTGCTTTCGTCAATACAGGACAGCTTGGCCTCTTTGCCAATGGCTACTGGGGTCATCCTGCTTATAAGTTACCGCCTGAGGCCAATCTGCTCGGAGTTGCCCACTATCTTGAAGCTCTCGACTGGCAACGCGATTTCATTCGCATTCATGCCATTTTAGGCGGCAAAAACCCGCATCCCCAGTCCTATCTGGTCGGTGGTATGGCAACTGCTCTCAACCCCGATAACGAATCGACGATTAACGCGGACCGCCTCTCGCTCCTGGCCCAACTCATTCAGCGTGGTCAGGACTTCGTCTCACAGGTTTATGTGCCTGACGTCATCGCCATCGGTTCCTTCTATAAGGACTGGGCCAAAATTGGCGCAGGGCTGGGCAATTATATGGCCTACGGCGATTACGGTACTGATGTACATAATTTGCCATCAACCTTCTTCCTCCCTGGCGGCCTGATCTTACAACACGACTTGAGCACTATTCAGCCTGTTGACCAACAAAAGGTTGCCGAGTATGTCGCGCACTCCTGGTATGACTATAACGAAGGCGATCAAGCAGCCCTCCACCCCTGGAAAGGTGAGACGCAACCTAATTTCACAGGCCCTCAGCCACCTTTTGAATTCCTCGATACCAATAATAAATATAGCTGGCTCAAAGCTCCACGATATGACGGCCATGCCGTTGAAGTGGGTCCCCTTGCCCGTATGCTGCTGGCCTATGCGCAAGGCAAAAGCTACGTACAACAACCTGTCGATAGCGTACTAAAAGCTCTCGGTGTCGATGTGACCGCGCTCTTTTCCACGCTTGGACGTGTCGCAGCCCGTGCGGTCGAGGCCCAGGTAATGGCGAACCAACTCCCAAACTGGCTCGCCCAACTAGAAGAGAATATGGGACGCGGCGACCTGACTATCCACGATACCGCCCATTGGGACCCCAGCACATGGCCCAGTGAAGGCTTCGGCTGGGGCTTCCACGAGGCTCCACGCGGTTCACTCGGCCACTGGGTCCATGTCAAAGATGGCAAGATTGCCAACTATCAGGCGGTGGTACCGACCACCTGGAACGCTGGCCCACGCGATGCCAGCGGGCAACGCGGAGCATACGAGTCCTCACTGATCGGTACGCCCGTCGCCAATCCTGAACAGCCCGTTGAGATTTTGCGCACCGTCCACTCGTTCGATCCCTGTCTGGCCTGTGCCGTTCACGTCATGGACCCCAAAGGCAAGGAATACGCAAACATTCGCGTTGTGTAAGAAGGGAGCCAGTCATGCAAACTTCGCCACCCATTGAAGAGTTTATTCCCGCCGATGCCAAACGCGGCGAACGTGGGGTACGCGAAAACATCTACGTCTGGGAATTGCCCGTGCGCATTACCCACTGGGTCAATGTCATCAGTATTGGCATCTTGACGGTCACTGGCATCTATATCGCTAACCCTTTTATGGGCACAACAGGACCCGCCGTCAATCAATACTTAATGGGAAGCATTCGTTTCACCCATTTCGTTACAGCATTCGTGTTCACTATGAGCGTGCTGGTGCGCATCTACTGGGCATTTGTGGGCAATAAATATGCCAGTTGGCGACAACTCCTGCCAACCAAGTACGCACGCCGTGCAGGTATTCGCCGGATGCTTGGCTTTTACTTGTTCATCAAACGCAAAGCACCTGCTGTCGTGGGGCATAACCCGCTGGCTGGCTCGGCCTATACCGTCCTGTTTCTGCTCTATCTGACACAGATTATCACGGGTTTCGCGCTCTACGCGCTACCATTTCATGGTGGTATCTGGCCTGGGATGTTCGGTTGGGTCACCTACCTCTTTGGTGTCGGCCCGACCCGCTTACTGCATGACACGATTATGTGGCTCATCCTGGCTTTCGTGGTTCACCATGTGTACACAGCCATCTTAATCGACATAGAAGAGCAGAGCGGACTTATGTCCAGTATCTTCAGCGGCTTTAAAGCACTAACCCATCATCAGATCGAAGAAGCCTATCTTGAAGAGACACAACAACCGCGTCGCCGGAGAGTGAGAAACAAGCATGTGTCATGAAACAGCTCTAGAGATCACAGAGCCACAACTCAACGAGAAACCCATACGTCAATATTCAATCGTCGTCCTGGGCATGGGCAACCTACTCAGGCGCGACGAGGGTCTGGGCATCCGTGCCCTGGTCCGCCTACAACAACTCTATACTATTCCACCGTCCATTCAACTCGTGGATGGTGGAACAATGGGCCTGGAGCTTTTGTGCTATCTAGAAGAGGCCGAACGGGTGCTCATTCTGGATGCCGCTCTGACCGATGGTCCACCAGGAACGCTTTTACGCGCTACCGGTGAAGAGATTCCCGCATTCCTCGGCATGCGCACCTCGCCGCATGAGATCGCGCTCGCTGATCTGATGGCGGTCACACGCCTGCGCAACACGGAGCCAGATGAGGTTGTGGTTTGGGGTATGCAGCCCAATACTATCGAATTAGGCTGGGAACTCTCTGATATCGTCGCCGCGCATCTAGATAATCTTGCTGAGGTCGCGGCCCAAGAGCTACGTAACTGGGGTATTGATCTACACCCGCGTCCCTATCAGGCAAAGGAGTAAAACTATGCATGAAACTGCCGTTATGCAAGGCATGGTGAAAACCATAGTGGAATGTATGCACAAAGCGGGAGCCAGCCACGTTACGCATGTCCAACTCGTGCTCGGTGCCTCCAGCCATATGGACGCGGAAAGTGCTCGCCAACACTTTGCCCTTTTGACACAGGGAACACCTGTTGAAGGGGCCTCACTCTCGATTATCTGGCAACCTGCACTTTTCCAATGTTTCTCATGTCTGCATCGCTTTGAGAGTATCGAGTCGGCAACATCTGTCCTCTGCCTCCGCTGCGGAGGAAGTGCTTTAGAGATAGAACACAAGGAGATTTGTTATGTCAGCGCAATCGACGTACTAGATGCAGACCCGCACACAGATACACAGCCAGCCAGCACAGCACATACTAGCCATGTCCAGGAGCTAGATGATAACCAGGCAACTCCCTGTCTGCCAGCAGAAAGAGCCTGCTATGTTCAGCATCAGTGATCGTGCTATGCAACGCCGCCACATTGCCGTACAAGGGATTGTCCAGGGTGTCGGTTTTCGGCCTTTTGTCTACACACAGGCCGTGAACCGCCATCTCGTCGGTTTCGTCTATAATGATAGTCAGGGCGTGATCATTGAGATCGAGGGCGTATCCTCAGCCCTGGACGATTTTGAACGTGCCTTGCGTGAGGAACCACCTCCGCTTGCGCATATTACCAACATTACGGCAACGTCGGTCCCCGTGCAGCACGAAGAGCAATTTATTATTGTGCAGAGTCGGCAGGGCAAAGAACAACTCGCCCTGATCTCACCTGATATGACAGTCTGCGCGGATTGTCAGCATGAGCTTTTCGCGCCTGAAAACCGCCGCTATCATTATCCATTTATCAATTGTACCAACTGCGGGCCACGTTTCACGATTATTCAAGATGTCCCATATGATCGTGAGAAAACAACCATGCGTGCCTTCAAAATGTGTCCTGCCTGCCAGCATGAATATGAGGATCCGTTAGACCGCCGTTTTCATGCTCAGCCCAATGCCTGCCCGATCTGCGGTCCCCAGATCAGACTACTTCTCAATCACAAGCGTCTCCATGTGAATGGCACACCAGTTGAGGATGCAGCATCGCTGCTAGCAACAGGCAAAATTCTCGCGATTAAAGGCTTAGGCGGCTATCATCTTGCGTGTGATGCGCTTAGTGCGACTGCGGTACAACATTTACGACTGCGCAAGCATCGTGAAGCCCGTCCGTTTGCCTTGATGGTGCCTGATGTCGAAACCGCAGCTCAACTCTGCAAAATTACGGCTGAAGAGGCCGTCTTGCTTCAATCCGCACAACGCCCAATTCTCTTGTTACGCCGCCGTTCCAAGCACATTGTAACTTCAGCCGTCGCGCCAGAGAGCAATACGCTCGGTATTATGCTTCCTTATACCCCCCTGCACTACCTGCTGCTTGCAGCATGCAAACAGGTCTGGAAAGCAGACAAACCCGTCATTCTGGTTATGACCAGCGGCAATGTGAGCGACGAGCCAATCGCCTACCAGGATGATGATGCGCAACAACGCCTGCTGCCACTTGCCGACGCACTACTAACACATAATCGACCTATCCATATGCGTTGCGATGACTCAGTCTTGCGCGTCACCAGCGATGGACCACAGTTTATCCGTCGCTCACGAGGGTACGTGCCAGAGCCAATCCAGCTTGCGATGGGTTTCCCCGTGCCACTCCTGGCCTGTGGGACACATCTGAAAAACACGTTCTGCCTGGGCAAAGAGCATTTCGCCTTTCTCAGTCACCATATCGGCGACCTGGAAAATCTGGAGACGTTGACTTCGTTCCGTGAGGGCATCGAGCATTTTCAACGCCTATTCGCTATCACTCCCAACGCAGTCGCCTATGATTTACATCCCGATTATCTGGCAACACGCTATGCTCTTGACTCCGCGATTGAGCAGAAATTCGGCGTACAGCATCATCACGCGCATATTGCGAGCGTGCTTGCCGAACATGGTTTGAGCGAACCAGTAATCGGCATTGCCGCTGATGGTACGGGCTATGGGAGCGATGGAGCGATCTGGGGAGGCGAAATTATGATCGCTGACCTGTGCGATTTCGAGCGTGTGGCCCACCTGGATTACGTGCCACTGCCCGGAGGCGATCAGGCGGTGCGCGCGCCCTGGCGCATGGCGGCGGTCTATCTTCAACAGACATTTGGCGATAGCTTTCTTGAACTGGATATTCCCTTTGTGCAACAACTTGATCGCGCAACCTGGCATATCCTGGCTCAAATGATTGCCCGTAACCTGAACAGCCCGCGCACATCCAGCATGGGACGCCTCTTTGATGCCGTCGCCGCCCTGCTCGGCCTCTCCACACAGGTACATTACGAGGGGCAGGCGGCTATCACCTTAGAACAACATGCCGCACGCTATAAAGAGATGGTCAAAACCTATCCTTTTACCCTGTCGGGAGTACAGGATACCATTAGTGTCACACCGATTATTGCGGGCATTGTCAGCGACATACAGAACGGCATTCCAGTTCCGTACATCGCTAAACGTTTTCATATCACTATCGCCCACATGCTGGCAATGACCTGCTTCCTACTGCGTGAACAGCGCGGCTTGAACACCGTCGCCCTGAGTGGCGGCGTGTTTCAAAACCAACTTTTGCTGGAACATACACGCTTACAACTACAACACTTGAACTTTTCTGTCTATACGAATCGCCGCGTGCCACCGAATGATGGTGGCGTCAGTCTTGGTCAGGCAGCTGTAGCAAGCGCAAGATTGCAAAAGGGGTGAGCATCAATTGATACGCATGAATAGAGAACATCTGACGTGTACTATGCAACGCGAGAGGAGAAACGTATGTGTCTTGGTATTCCGGGTCAGATCGTAGAGATCGTGGATGAAACCTTTCAAATCGCCAAAGTCGATGTTTCCGGCATCAAACGTGGCGTCAGTATCGCCCTGATCGCCTCCGAAGGTGTTGCACCGGGCGACTGGGTACTGATCCACGTCGGTTTTGCGATGAGCAAAATTGATGAACAAGAGGCACAGGAGACAATGCGCGCTTTGCAAGAAATGGGCACTATGTATGAAGATGAGATACAAATGCTACATAGCAGTCAAATTGAGTAAAACGCTGAAATGTTGTCCCTATCTTTCTGGCATATGAGGACTTGCTGCAATGAGTTACTGCCATTTCGATGGTCACTGTGTGACCTGTAGCGACGAGGCGTTACCGTTTCAAATCGTGCATGTAGATGAACAGGCGGGCATAGCGTCCGTTGATGTGGGCGAGGGGCGCGAGGAAGAGATCGACATTACGCTGGTGGAACAGGTAAAAACAGGCGATATTGTCCTGGTACACGGTGGCGTCGCAATCGCCTTAGTAGAACCCCAAATGGCTCAAGAAAAATAATGAAAAGAAGGAGCGGCACCCCATGAAATTCATCGATGAATATCGCGACCCCGAACTCATTCAGCGCGTCACAAAAGAGATTGAGCGGCTGAGTGGGAAGCGCCAACTCAAATTTATGGAGGTATGCGGAGGCCATACACACACGATCTATAAACATGGCATTGAAGACATTCTGCCACCGATTATCGACCTTGTGCATGGACCCGGTTGCCCTGTTTGCGTGTTACCTATGGGACGCGTTGACGATGCCATCTCTATTGCCAGACGCGAAAACGTCATTTTTACGACTTTTGGCGATATGATGCGTGTCCCAGGCTCAAAAGGCAGCCTGTTGGACGCCAAAGCCGAGGGCGCGGACGTGCGTTTTGTCTACTCCCCGCTTGACGCACTGAAACTGGCACGTCAGTATCCAGAACGCGAAGTCGTGTTCTTCGCCATTGGCTTTGAGACAACTGCTCCGTCTACAGCCGTCACGCTCCTGCGCGCACAAGCCGAAAAGATCAGCAATTTCTCGATCTTCTGCAATCACGTTGCCGTTATTCCCGCGATCACGGCCATACTTGACGCGCCCGATATGCAGCTTGACGGATTTATCGGCCCCGGCCACGTCAGTATGGTTATTGGCATGCATCCTTATACATTTATCGCGCAAGAGTATCATAAACCAGTTGTGATCTCTGGCTTTGAGCCACTTGATATCATTCAGAGTGTCTATATGCTCTTAAAGCAATTCAGCGAGGGACGCTGTGAAGTAGAAAATCAATATGGGCGCGTAGTACGGCCTTCAGGCAATGTCAAGGCGCTACAGGCGATGGAACGCACGATGGAATTGCGCCCATTCTTCGAGTGGCGTGGTCTGGGCACAATCGCGCACAGCGCATTTAAACTGCGTGACGAGTTCGCATCCTGGGATGCTGAGTTGCGCTTCCAGGTGCCCGGTGTGCGCGTTGCCGACCCAAAAGCCTGCCAATGCGGTGAGGTGCTTAGAGGCGCCATCAAGCCCTGGGACTGCAAAGTTTTCGGCACATCCTGCACACCCGAAACGCCCATCGGAACCTGCATGGTCTCTTCTGAAGGCGCCTGCGCTGCCTATTATAACTATGGTCGCTACTCTATGGCCGCTCATCGTGCCACGCTCCCCATTATCTCATAGAAACTAGAGAGAAGAAAGAAAAAGTGATGGACACACATACACAGGTCTCTGGCATGTTAGAGAAGATCGAACGGGTACGGCAGGCGCGGCGCAAGAAATTCTACCTGCGCGATGAGCATATCACGCTCAGTCATGGCAGCGGCAGCAAGGCAACCCACAACCTGATCGAGGGTATCTTTGCACCTGCCTTCTCCAATCCCCTGCTCGACCAGATGGACGACTCCGCCGTTTTCACACTTACCCAGACCAGCGAGACTGCTACAGCAATGCGCATGGCCTTTACCACCGATACCTACGTCGTCAGTCCACTCCTCTTCCCCGGTGGCAATATCGGGACATTGGCAGTGCACGGCACAATTAACGATCTGGCAATGGCTGGCGCACAACCATTGTACCTCTCAGCGGGTTTTATCCTTGAAGAGGGCTTTTCCATCGCCGAGCTACGTAAAATCGTAGAGGCAATGGCACAGGCAGCTCAAAACGCCGGAGTCGCAATTGTTACGGGCGACACAAAGGTTGTACAGCGTGGCAAAGCAGATGGCCTGTTTATCAACACCGCTGGTATAGGTATCCTGCGCGACAACACGCTCAGAGGCCAAAATCGTCTGCAAGCAGGCGACAAAATATTACTGAATGGACCTATCGGCGATCATGGCATCGCGATTATGCTGGCACGCGAGGCTCTGGATATCGAAAGCACGATAGAAAGCGATAGCGCGCCTCTCCATACATTAGTAGCCCGCATCATGCAAGTAGCAGGAGCAGGCATTCACTGCATGAAAGACCCGACGCGTGGAGGGGTCGCGACCACGCTGAGTGAGATGGCAATGGCATCAGAGATGGCGATTGTGCTGGAGGAGTCTGCAATTCCCGTGCGTCCAGAGGTGCGTGGTACCTGCGAAATCCTGGGCCTGGACCCGCTGACAATCGCCAACGAGGGTAAAATGCTGGTGGCAGTCGCAGAGGATAAGGCAGAACAGGTGCTTGCCGCTATGCGAGAACACCCGCTTGGACGCGAGGCCGCGATCATCGGCACAGTGCAGCCAGAGCCTGCGGCAATGGTGTTTATGAACACAGACATTGGCGGTAAACGCGTGCTCGACATGCTGGTCGGCGATCCCCTGCCGCGCATCTGCTAAGAGGTGGGGCGTAATAATGAAGAGGAACAAATTAATACGGTAATACCCGTAGGGACCGATTTATCGCGTCCGTCGTCCCCGTGCGCCAACGATGTTCGTTTCCCTCTGGCGAGGTGGATGGAACAGGCCATACGTGGTGCTTGGGCGCGACGGACGCGATAAATCGGTCCCTACATTTATTTCCGGTATCTCATGCGGAGCGACATTTCAAAATTCATGCCTCGCAGATTGCCTTGCATCCGCTTTTCCCCTATTTGGATTGCATCACACGTAAGGCCGGAATAGCTGCTACCACCGCGATGATAGCCAGAACAATGATGCATGCGCCTGATGCATAGGCTTCAAAATGCCCCCATTGCGTATACACCACGCCGCCGAATAGCGGCCCCAGGATCATTGCCAGCGATGACACCGACTGGCTTGCTCCACTTACACGTCCCTGCTCGTCTGCTCCAACCATGCGCGAGGTCAGACCACGCAGAGCATTTTCTACCAATCCGCCCGAACCGGCGAAGAGTAGCACACCGCAGATTAGCAGAAGAGGAGAGGCAATCAGCGCGACCGAGCCAAGCAACACATAGCTACCTGCAATCAGGATGAGCGCAACAATGCTCAGCTTTATATCGCCAACAAGCTTTAGCAATTTACCAACCAACACGCCCTGTACCAGGATATCGATTACGCCCACTGTTGTGGCGACAAGCCCCGCCTGCGTAGCATTCCAGCCCAGGCTATCCTTGAGCAAAATGGTCAGGGTTGATTGCAGCATGGCAAATGGGATAGCGTAGAAGAAACTAGCCAGTAGCAACCAGCGCAATTGCGCCAACCGAAAGACATCGCCCATCTGTTTCAGCGGATTCAGATCATGCAAGCGGATTGTCTTTACGCGATTCTCTTGCTTTAAACTCTCCGGCAAGAAGAAGTAGCCCCAGACGATACCAAGCAGAATCACGCCAGTAGCCACGAGGAAAGGTGTGCTATAACTGATATTCGCCAGCAGACCACCAACGGCAGGACCAACCATAAAACCCAGGCCCGACGCGCCGCCAACCATTCCAAAGTACTTACCACGCTCCTCCGGTTGAGAAATGTCAGCAATGTAGCCGAAGAGTACGCTAAAATTGCCACCTGTCAGGCCGTCGACGATACGTCCGAGGAAAAGTAGCCAGAGCGAACCGCCCAGACCGAAGAGCAGGTAACCGATTGCTGAGCCTAACAGGCAGAAGAACAGGATAGGTCTACGCCCGAAACGATCACTCAACAGGCCTAGCCCTGGAGCCGCGATTATCTGGCAAATACCATAGCTTACGGCCAGCCAGGATACTACGAGTGCGAGATCATTTGGATTACCCAGATACTTTAAGGTCATAAACGGCTCGACAGGTATTACAATCGTCATGCCCATCGTATTGAGGAACGCCACTATCATCAAGAAGAAGAGCGCCTTCCCTTCCGGCGCGGACTTCATATTGCCCGTGTTCTCACTGTGTGTCGTAGGGATTTCTGATATACTCATTAAAATTGTCCTCCAGTTATTTTGTTCTGCACAGTCCCTACTGTACCTGTTCTCTGACTGGAGCGACATCATCCATACAGATGATTGAGCGGATGAAATACTACGGGATGAGAAGATTTAGAGCAGCCCTGATCTCCTTGCAACCGCGCTCGCCTCAACGCGGTTATTCACATTCAGTTTGCGATAGATACTCTGCACCTGCGTGCGTATCGTATTGACGGAAACCACCAGTTCGCGCGCAATCTCGGCATTGGAATTGCCCGTAGCCAACAGCCGAAGAACCTTCTGTTCCTGCGCGCTCAGCGGTTCTACCAGAGCAACCTCGATAGCTTGCGCCTGAACACTTGACGCGCCTGTTCCCCTATCAAAAGCGTTCAGTATCCTACGAGCATAAGCCTGCACCATTTTTTCGGATAGACGCGGTAAAAGATTACGCACCTGCTCTGCCATTGCCTGACCTTGATCAATATAGAGTCGCAGATAGTTCTCGCTACGCGTCGCTGTCAGCAGTTCAAGCAGTTGCTGTTGTCCCTGTTCACGTCTTCCTTCGGCACAATATGCCAGCGACAGGATTACCTGCGCTTCTCGTTGTAGGGTAAGATGCCCCGTCTGTTGTGCTGCTGCGCTCAGAGGACCTAGCAGACCTAGAACGGTGTGCGTGTCTCCTTGCGCAAGAAGAAGGCGCGCTTTCAGGAGTTGCTCGCGCTGATGTTGCAACAGAGGAACTGATTCTTCACGTTGCTCAATACGCTCAAACCAACGCTCCACAGTGAGCAGATCACCCACAGCCAGATGCATCTGCATCAGAACGGCCTGTATTTCGCGGTAGAGATGATAGCCACGCTGTGTAGCAGGTATCGTTCTCCCCGCGAACCATGCCTGCAAGCGCTGCTTCGCCTGCGCCGTTTGCCCATCAGCGTGCTCAATCAGCGCCAGTCGCGCTGTCGCCTGCGCATGAAAATCATCTATAGCTAGTCGATCTCCAATCTCTAATACCTCTTGTGCCGCCTGTCGCGCATCTTCAAGATTGTTCCATTGATAGGCAATCTGTGCCAGCCCTAGCTGAGAATGGGCGATATCGTCGTCATCCTTCTGCGCCCGCGCTTCAGCTTGCATCTGATGAAACTGCTCTGCCGCGTGATGCAATTCGCCCAGTTCCATGCTTACCCAACTCAGCATGCCGCGACTTGCCCGCGCATAAACATGGTTCCCCTGCTGCTCATTGAGTATCAAGGCCTCAAGCAGGTATTTGCGCGCATTTTTGAGATCCCCTTCGACAATTTCTCCCAACCCAACCTCCGTCAACGCAACGGTGCGCCACACGCGATCCTTGGATGGCAACCACGGCATTGCTTGTTTGGCCCATGTCATAGCCTGCTGCATTCGCCCCTCCTGGCGTGCCAGCAACGACCGAAACGAAAAGATCTCAGCCAGTTTGGCCGTATTGTTCGTTTCACGCCAGTGTTGTTCCGCAATATGAAGCAACTGCTCAATACGCTCTTTTTGTTCTCTACTACGGGGATCCTCCATCAACAAAAAAAGCAGTGCCATCGCATAGTACAGGCACAACTCCGGTCGACATTCTAGCTCCTCTTCCGGTATCTGTTCCAGCCAACGCTTCAAATCATAGAGCGTTGATAAAGGGAGTATCGGTTTGTGAGCGTGCTGCTCGTTTTCTATATACAGCTGAATCAGTTGCGCGCTACGTGGAAATGCCGACGCGTTGAGCGCTGTCTCGATTGCCTCTTTATCATATCCGTGCTGCTCGTACCACACGCTGGCGCTGGCAGACACGCTCCGCAACTTCTCCACGCCCAATCGCTTCCGTGCCTCCTGCTGGATAACCTCAGCAAAAAGAGCCTGGTAGCGCCCCCACGCACCTGTCGCATCTAACGGAACGAGAAAAAGGTCGCCGCTGTACAACGCCTCAAGTAACCGCGCGCTCCCGTTCCGCTCCAATACCGTGTCACAAAGATCAGCCGTCAGGCGAGGCAGGATGCTTGTCTGCAATAGAAATGCCTGTAATTCTTCCGGCAATGTACTGAGCACTTCCTGCGAAAAATAGTCCTCAAGACTCCAGAATCCCCCCGTAAAAGCTGCCAGAATGCGTTCAACCTCTTGCTCATTTTCAGCCAGACGCAGTGTGCCGACGAGCAGGCGGATGCCCGCAGGCCAGCCCTCTAACCGCTCGTATATCTGGCGCAGCAACTTTTCAGAAAGTGAGAAAGGGAGTTCCTGTTTGAAAAATGCCCGTGCCTCTTCCAGCGAAAACCCCAGCAGCGGTGGGTAAATATCCAATAGCGCATTGCGAGCGCGCATACGCATCAACGACAAGAGTGGCTTACCACGCACGAGCAGAAACACGTGAAACGAGGTTGGCAGGTGATCCAGAAAAAAACCGAGTGTGTCACGGATATATGGCGAACTCATTTTGTGAAATTCGTCCAGTATCAAGATACAGGAGTGGCTTAAATGGACCAATTCGTTGAGCAGAACAGTTAACATCAGATCCAGAGGCTTAAACGGCGGCAGGCGATTGGCCCGCAACAACTCCAGCACTTCCTTGCCAAAGTCAGCCTGAAACTGCTGGAAAGCAGCTATGATATAGCGCCAAAAGCGAATCGGGTCGTTATCGTCTTCGTCCAGCGCGATATAGGAGACATAAGGAAAGTCTTGAAGAGCACGACGTTCCGTAACCCACTGGGCCACCGCCGTTGTTTTACCATATCCGGCAGGTCCCGAAATGACCGTTAACCGATAGTCCAGGCTTTTATCCAGCGTTTGTAAAAGCTGCTCGCGCCTTAACAGCGACTTCTGTATATGGGGGAGTTGAAGCTTCGACATCAGCAGCGGCTCAAATTGTACAGATGCATCAACCTGAGCTGGAACATTTGAAATGCGCCCAAGTCTCAAAGAGGAAGCAAGCTCTTCCAGGTACTCAATGCTAAGTTGATCACTGCGACCAATATAGCGTTTAAGCATTTGCTTGCCTTGACGCTGATAGGCATACCAGTAGCCGGAGCCACCACGGCTACGTTTCTCTTTCAACACATTGATCTGCCCGTTGCGCCCCTGAAAAGAGAACGAACGATGTTCCTCAAGCCATTGTAGCCAGCTATCAGCCGACAGGACTGCACCTGTTACAGTATTGCCCTGCTCCATAAGCAGATATTGTTCCTGTTCCTCTGACCAGACGACGAGGTAATGCGCGCTTTTTGGCTTGACTGTTCCTCATTAGTTTTGCTCCCCAACATGCAATCATGGATGATTATATGTTGGGGAGCAGAAAAAAACAAGGTTGTTCAGTCCTACCGCCTCAGGGCACAAAAGGCTTGATGGTTGGCGATTGTTCAGCAGTCCGCAAAAGCTGAAGGGCAGCCGTGATGACGGCACGCTGCTGATCAGGTTTGCGGGGCATACCAAGCGGTCTGCCCATCAAGAAAGGCGTCGTCAGAACTCTGGGTGGTTTCATCAACTGAACAGTGGGAGCGAAGGCTTCGACATAGACACCCACAGTAGGAATACCAGCGGACTCAATGGCGCGTGCGAGGTGACTGACCGTCACATGACAGATGGGTCAGCCAGGGGTCAAGAAGACAGCATCCACGCCGTCATCTTTGAGCATTTGCGCCCACTGCGGCGTCGTTTCATCACGCAAACGCTGAATATTTGTCAGGCCGTGAAAAGAATAATTCTTCTCCGCCAGCGCACCTATCACGCCCTCTTGTGCCAGTTCGTGAAAGCGCGTGAGCGGGAAGATTACATTGACATCCTCCTGTGCCGCATGAATGTCATAGGCAATATGCCCAACACGCAATTGACTCAGCGGCGTAGCGGCAGGAATGACACGCAGTGAGGCCACACGCTCCAGTGCGCTCCGTGTATCCTGTATCGCCTCCTCGTATGCCAGGTGCTCAGGATAAAAACCAGGCTGATCGTCACGATAGATCGCGCCAGAGGTAAATAAGGCAATTTTGGCCTCGTTGAGCGGCTTGCGCAATGGAGCCAGGGGAACAGCGGGCAGGTCTGGACGCACTTTGCTTACCGTTTGCGAGGCTTGATAGGCCTGCATCTGCTGCTGTTGCACAAAGTGTATCAGCGCGCTGGTATCCTCGTCATCCATCGCGTTATTGACGAGACGAAGGAATTGCTGCAAGAAATCAGCAATCTGCCCTTCCGAGAGATTCTTCAAGAACTTGAACTGGTTATCCGTTCGCGTACTGTGATAGAGACTATCAGCAAAGTCCTTCACAGTCAGCGGTGCTTGTGGGTGCTCATCAGCCATACCTGCTCCTTCCAAATAAATGATCATACGCTTAACAAAATAACGTGGTAATTGGCGTCTTGGGCGCGATGATCGTCTCTAACAAAATAATCCTGGTATCGTGTGAATGGTGTAGGGGCGTGATTCATCACGTCCTTGTCCCCCGTCACACGGCCTCCCAGGCGGATCGACGTGCAGGCAGGGCGTGATGAATCACGCCCCTACACCATCCACACGGCCTCCCAGGCGGATCGACGTGCAAGCAGGGCGTGATGAATCACGCTCCTACATTATTATAAGCTCTACAGCTTGGCACGCTCATATTGCAAGGGCCATTTGATATCGACATTTAGCGCGCGCGCCGCATGCAAAGGCCAGTAGGGATCGCGCAAGAGTTCACGCGCCAGCAAGACGATATCAGCCTGTCCCTCCTCAACAATCGCGTTGGCCTGCTCTGGCTCGGTAATCAGGCCAACCGCCCCTGTAGCAATGCCTGCCTCGCGGCGAATCTGCTCGGCAAAAGGGACTTGATAGCCAGGTTTCAGTGGAATGCTGGCCTTTTGCACATTGCCACCTGAAGAGGCATCAATGAGATCAACGCCGTGCAACTTGAGCGCGCGCGCGACCTCAACGGTATCAGCGATGGTTACACCACCCTCGGTCCAGTCACTGGCAGAGAGACGTACCCAAAGAGGATACTCTTCAGGAAGGACCGCGCGGCAGGCATCGACAACCTCTAGCAGGAAACGCATACGGTTCGCAAGGCTGCCACCGTATGCGTCATCGCGGTGGTTAGAGAGCGGCGAAAGAAACTCGTGTACCAGATAGCCGTGCGCTCCATGCACTTCCATGACTTGAAAGCCCGCCTTGAGTGCGCGTTTTGTGGCAACCTGAAAGCTCTCGACCACCTCGGCAATCTCTTGTTTGCTCATCGCTTGCGGGAGCGGATACGTATTCGAAAAACGTTCAGCGCTGGGAGCAACTGTTTGCCAGCGGCCATCTTCGACAGTAACCTCTCCCTGTCCGCTCCAAGGACGATAGGTGCTGGCTTTGCGACCAGCGTGCGCGAGTTGAATGGCGGGAACCGAACCCTGTTCTTTAATAAAAGTCGTGATGCGGGACAGCATCTCTAGATGCTCATCGCGGTAGATGCCCAGATCTTGCGGTGAAATGCGTCCACGCGCCTCGACAGCCGCAGCCTCGGTCATCACTAGCGCAGCCCCCCCAACGGCACGGCTCCCTAAATGAACGAGATGCCAGTCACTGGCAAAACCATCGACCGAAGAGTATTCGCACATCGGTGAAACGGCAATGCGATTTTTGAGCGTGATGCCACGCTGTGTTAAAGGACGAAATAATGGTGCTATAGACATTGTATTGCTTTCTACCTTACGGTGAATTGATGGCATTTCCCTAGGTGAGAACATTTTTATGCAAAAAGATTATTCCAAATCTCTTTTCTGAAAGGTAGCTTGACATGACTTCCCTGCTTCCACTACAATCATCGTACATTCATCATATTACAGTGCAGTAGCGTACCAATATTTCCTCAATTGGGAGCAAACATCTGATGCAAGAGACACCGCAGGATATCTCTGGCGAGGGGCAACAGATTGGCAACTATCGTCTACTCAACCTCTTAGGGCGCGGTATGGCATCTGAAGTCTATCGCGCGGAACACGTTCAGACGGGCCAACAGGTCGCGATCAAAATACTCAATGGCTACTGGTCCGCTCAGGATATCCAGAAATTCCTTGCCAGAGCGTCCGTTCTCACCCATCTCCACCATCCACATATCGTGCAGGTTTTTGAATTTGGCGTAGAGCAGCGCACAGCCTTTCTGGTAATGGAGTATGCCCCCCATGGCACGTTGCGCACACTTCATCCCAGAGGAACACGTCTGCCTCTCCCGCAGGTTATCTCTTATGTCCGCCAAATCGCTTCCGCCCTACACTACGTTCACCAACATAACCTTATCCATCGCGATATTAAGCCGCACAATATGCTGCTTAGCACCCAGGAGCACATCGTGCTGAGCGACTTTGGCATCGCTGTTGTCTCACAGAGTATCGCACCATTTCATCAGACTTTCGATGAATTTGAGGGCACCGCGCCTTACTCAGCACCGGAACAGCTTCTAGGCAAGCCACGCCGTAGCAGTGACCAGTATTCACTCGGCATTGTTGTCTATGAATGGCTCTGTGGCACATGGCCTTTCTCTGGCTCCTTCGAGACTATCGTTCAACACCATCTTTTTGAGGCTCCTCCGCCCTTACGTACCCATGTGGATACACTGCCAGCGAGCGTCGAACAGGTTGTGCTCAAAACACTGGCAAAAGACCCTGATGACCGTTTCCCCGATATCCTCTCCTTCGCTGCCGCTTTGCATAATGCCAGTCTGTCGCTCCTTCCCCATACCTCAAAACAGGCAACGCCGCTTTCACCTCTGTCCACATCAGAACATAACGTGCCTGCTACTCCCCCATTAACAGACGAAGAGTCAATACAAAAAATGAAACAGCGGCAATTCAAATCACCGCTCCCATTCTCTACTCACGAGTAAACAATAGATAGAGCGTACAGGCAAGATTGAGAAAAGCAACGTCCTGGCGTTTTATTTCGTTTCATCTGTGAGCATTCTGTTTGCTCGTTTGATGAGTTGCCTGCCTGCTTTACATCGTCATTCGCTCGTGCTTATGAACGGATGACAGTATGCAAGCAACCTGCAAAATTGTTTTTTTCAGTGAAGTAGAGAAGTAGAAGTAAGAGAGGATAGTCTATGCTGAAAAAACAGCATTCCCTTGCCCTTAAAAGCGACTGGACTGCCAGTTACTCCTGGCTCCCACGCACACTATGGCGGTGGAGCATTCTTATTGGATTGGTATTACTTGCTGCCGGAGTTTTTTTCTTTCCTTATACGGATGTACATGCCGCGACAACCCCCAATATGAACTGTACGTTGATTGTGCCTCCTGACCCACTGTCAGCACAGGGACTTGCAACACCTTATCAGTTGACGGCAACAAATCCAGCCAATGGACCATGTAACGAGGCAAATGTAAATCAGGCTGCATTTGTACAAGGGGCTATTTTCAGTCCTGTCAATGCACGCATTTTTGTCTATAATCCGCTCGTGATTGATGTAGGAACACAACCAGCCGTCAGGCCAATTGTGCCACAATTACCAATCGGCAGCATTGTGGCACTCTGGTTTGGGTTTAATGGTAACGTGCTCACCTTACAAGGAACCGATAATAGCTTGCAACAGGGACATTGTGTCAACGGACTGGACGGCTCCAATTTTGGACAATTTGCCTATTGTAACGCCCCGACTTTCTTCAATGCGGCGAATGGAGCTATTCAGACGGGTCGTCTTCTTCCTCCGCCCGTTGGCACTGCTAGAGATGGAAAACCGTGCCCTACCGTGCGTGATTTTAGCGTGGTTGACCAGGACCAGAGCGATAACGTACTCACGACCTATATTATTACAGCCAATGGACTGATCGCGCAGAATAACATGGCAAACGGCATGGCTCTGCGCGCTATGACCACTGTGACCAATGCTAGCGACAACCGCCTGCTTGCAGTCTCACTGGACGGAGCATTGGGTTGCACACCCTGGATGGTTCCCAATCTGGATGATAACGGGATTCCGGCACCCGCACTGCCACTTAACGAACTCCAGGCGGCTGTCTATCAAGCACCACCAGTCGCGTTGGTTCCTCTGGGCGATCCGATGACAAAGGTGAATAACCAGCCCAATCTGCAAAAGGTCAATAGCTATCGTGTCGGCGTCGATCAACCCATTGCCTATACCCCAGCGCAAGCCAGCACGATTACCTATTGCAAAAATATTCTTAACATAGCTCCCGCGCGCCTCCAGCTCGACTCGCCGTTTACACGACTTACGCCTTCTCCTGCCGCCACGGCCAATTCGCTTTTCACGTTCCTGGCGCAACGGCTCTCAAACACACTGAGTCCCAATGGACTCAACTGCACAGGTCTCCTCAATATCGCCAATCCGGTAACGCTCATCACGAATGGCAACGGCGTTGTTGTCAATGCAACATTTGCCTTCCCCAGTAGCACGGGCGTGGGCACTGGCACTGGCATCGGTACGAGCACTGGTGTCGGTAACGGTAATGGCACGAGCACGAACACAGGTGTCAGCAATGGCAATGGCAATGGTATAGATAATGGCACTGGCATAGGTAACGGTAATGGTATGGGGACAAGTATCGGTAATGGTAACGGCATGGGCATCAGCGTTGGCTTAGGGACAGGGCCATGCCCATGCAATGATCAGGGCAATGGTAACAATAACGGGATGAGCGTTGGTTTTCCACCTCAGCCACCTCAGCCACCTCAGCCCTCGCTACCACCATTACCCACGCTGCCGCCCTTGCCTGCACAGCCCTTTAACAATTTACAAACTAATAGCCCACAAAATTAGGTAGCTAACAGTAACGCTCACTACCGGCTGCATTTACGGCAATAAGCGTAGGAAAATTTTAAACCGTTTTCCTACGCTTTTTCTCCCCAGGTTGTTACCGCCAGCCAGAGTGTACAAAAATCTTCTGATTGCATCTCAATCACCATCTGTTGATACATCTCTTCATACTCTTCTGGCGTTACCACGCCCCCTTTACGCACAAACGATTCCGCCAATTTCGCCACGGCTGTCATATCGCGACAAAATTCCTGATGGGCCGACGTGCCTGCGGAAAAATCAATAGCATAGGCTTTTCTTTGGACATGTTGAAAACCAGCTTCTTTTAAAAAGCGCGCAAACATGGTGATAAGGCCGTAATGTAATCCTGTGCCTGAAAAGCTTCGTCCTAAGTGATACAGCGTCTGGCAAATAATCGTATTGAAACGCTCAAAGGCGGGTAAATTAGAAAAACCCACTTCATAATCTGTAAGCCGTAACACACCACCAGGCCGTAAAACACGGCGGCACTCTTGCATAAAAGCAGGCCACCCATCAGGTGGCATCCAGAGCACAATACCACGCACATTGACCAGATCAAACGATGCATCGGGAAACGTAAAAGGTTCCAACGCATTCATCACCTGAAAATGCGTATTACTTAACTTCTGTACTCTGGCTTGCGCCTGCGCATATTCAATCATGCGCTGACTCACATCGACACCAACGACCTGGATGTTGGGATACTCCAAAGCCAGTTCCATCACCCATCCACCAGGACCACAACCCAAGTCCAACACGCGGTTAATACCAGAGAGATCACTATGCTCTGGCAAAGAGCCACCCATGCCGCGTGTGATAATATGGTCTTGATCGATCAGGCGTGCCATTTCCGCGCCACTTTCAGAGTCAATAAAATACAGGTTTTTATCCTGCTCCTGTTCCTCAGACATAATCAAGGTTCCTTTCTCCATGATTTTCAGACAATAACAACCTACACGCCTATTGTCCGTTAGCTCAGAAGGAGTTCTTCCAACTTTTGCCAGGCACGCTTATCAGCTTCCACAATCGTTATTGGTGCCCGCTTCATCAAAGCATCACTCATGATCTCCATACGTTTGCGACTTACCCACGAAAAATATTTTTGTTGCTCTACATAAGGAGGCAAAAAGGCGAGTTGGATGCTGCCACGAGGATAAAAATCCTCCTGATTGAGTGTTACCGCGAGCAAATCAGCATAATTCTCTACTAATCTACAGCGAAACGGCAAAAAATAATTCGTTTGTGTGCTTGCCACAAGTAAACTTCCGGCAAACTCATCAGCCAGCATGATTGGGGCAGCAACCGCACTTTTTTCTAATGGCCCACTATAGCCCGGCATAAAGTCGTTAAGTGACTCCAAATCTTGCTTCACAACCAACCGCCCCTTAGATAACGCATATCCAGCTAGCGATTCAGCACCCAATAATACAGCTTGTGCATCCAGGTCATACGCCCACGGCGGCGACCCTTGCCCCATGACCTCCCGCAGACTCCTGACCAGTTGACCATCCAGAGATGGCAGACAGAGCGCAATAATAACTGATAAACCAACACGTTCAGGGTCTAGCTGACGCATGATCTGTTGCTCAATCAGGCGACAAAGCGATGAAAAACGCAATGTTTTAGGCGTCAACGCCCGTGCCCGCATAACAGCATCATAAAATTCGGAGGGAATGCGTTCCTCTTCCATGAGAGCCAAAGAGGATGCAGGTATCTCTTGTACAGCTTTTGTCACTCCCGGAAACTCCTTTTCCAAAAGAGTCAGCAGTTTTTCACGTTTATCAGGCAATATTTCCAGTAAACGATACAAATAGTGTGTACGCGGATTTGATGTCCCATTTACCCAGCGATAAAGCGTTGTGTTGGTCACGTTTAATGCTTTGGCAATCCGTCCACGCTCTTGGATATTCTCTAGAATTTTACCGAGCCATTGTCGCCATGTTTGCGGTGAGGAGGTATGTGATATGTCATCATCATTCATAAAAACTGCCCTGCTATAAATTCTACTTAGTCACATCGAGAACCCATCCTATTATAACATGCTTGTTTATATTTGTTCAGGATTTATCGGCAGAAATTCATGCAGAAGCATACTATTCTCCTATTATAAGGACATAGCGCATTGACAAAATAATACCTCTTGCATCTGTAACAAGCCAGCACGTACTATATTATCATTGATAGTCCTGACGAAAGACTGATAACCGCACACGACATTCGATGAGTTTATGGGAGCAAAACAATGGCAGTTGATATCCAACCATCTCTTCATACAGATTTCTACTTGATGGATGAGCTTCTGACAGCAGAAGAGCGCGCGGTACGTGACAAGGTGCGTGCCTTTTGTGATAAAGAGATTCTTCCCATTATTAACGAGTATTGGGAGCGAGCAGAATTTCCATTTCAGCTGATCCCCAAGTTTGCGGAACTGCATATCGCAGGGAGCAGCATCAAAGGGTACGGCTGCCCAGGTATGAGTGCGGTCGCTTCTGGTCTGATTGCGTTAGAACTGGCGCGTGCAGACGCAAGCATGTGTACGTTCTTTGGCGTCCACTCTGGTTTGGCGATGTCATCCATTGCAATGCTCGGCTCTGAGGAACAGAAGCAGCGTTGGTTACCCGCGATGGCCCGTATGGAGAAGATTGGTGCATTTGGTCTGACCGAGCCAAACCATGGTTCTGATGCCGTTGCGTTGGAGACGCGCGCTCAGCGTGTTGGCGACGAGTACATCCTCAACGGCTCAAAACGCTGGATTGGCAACGCATCATTCGCCGATGTCGTCATTATCTGGGCACGCGATGATGACGGCAATGTAGGAGGCTTCCTCGTCGAAAAAGGTACCCCCGGTTTCGAGGCCAAAGTAATGACGGGTAAAGTGGCTAAACGCGCCGTCTGGCAGGCTGATATTACCATGACAAATATGCATATTCCAGCAGAGAATCGCTTAGCCCTTTCACGCAGTTTCAAGGACACATCAGAAGTGCTGACCGCCACGCGCTCCGGCGTCGCCTGGGAGGCGGTTGGACACGCAATTGCGGCCTATGAGATTGCCCTTGCTTACGCGAAAGAGCGGGTGCAATTTGGCAAAGCACTGACCAATTTCCAGATCATTCAGAATAAGCTAGCCAACATGCTGGCAAACGTTACCAGTATGCAGATGCTCAGCCTGCGCCTGGGTCAACTCCAAGAGCAGGGCAAGATGACAGCGGCAATGGCATCACTCGCAAAAATGAACAATGCACGTCTCGCGCGCGAGGTCGTTGCGGATGCCCGTGAAATGCTCGGTGGAAACGGTATCTTGCTTGACTATCATATTGCGCGTCACCATGCCGATATTGAAGCTGTCTTTACCTATGAAGGCACTGACACCGTGCAATCGCTCATCGTTGGACGCGAAATTACCGGCAAGCAGGCATTCTCCTCACGCTAAACGTGCAATGCTGCTTGCACGATGGTTTCTTTGTGATGCATAAATGGAAAAGACCTCCTGAGCCGTATCTGCCGATTTTGTTGGCAGATGTGTAGCTCAAGAGGTCTTTTTTAGATGCTCATTGGCATGGTAGCAGACGATTTTATACGGCAACCGCTTTCGCCGCGTTCATCCGTTTGTAGCGACCCGCCATTGCTTCCGCGATACCAATTACAGACAAGCCAAGCAACAGATGAACAATCTGGATAATCCAGTGCAGGCTATTTGGCTCCGGCAAAATAGTTTTTTGCGTCAAGCCAAACGCGGTCACGACAAGTCCCAAGACAATTGCGCCACCCGATAGCCCCCAGTTGCCGCCCTTTGCCATCGCCGTCAAGACCGCGATTACCCAGAGCGATAAAACGGTCAGAATGCCCAATAGCATGTGAATCCCGACAATACTATCGCCATTTCCTGTCCAAAGAATAATGCCGAGAATTAATCCGCAGAGTACGCAGACCCGCAGTACCCAAAGAGTGATACGAACAACCAAGGTGAAACCTCCTGATTTCTTATACAAGTACATCTGTAGCAACCTGTCAATTTGATAATCAGGCAGGTTGCTACACTTTTGCAGTTCTATCGCTTTCCGGCAGGTGTGGCCGGACGTGCGTCGGCTTCTGCTTCTACTGCTGCACGCGACCGTCTCCGCCCGCTTTCAGACAATATAGGCAGTACAGGGAAGGCTAACAAGGCCGCCGCTAGTGATAGCATACCACCTGCAAGAAAGGGAGTGCCGGGACCCACCAGCGCATAAAGACCGCCAGCGGCCAGCGGCCCAATAATACGCCCCAATCCAGCAATACCTTGCGACAAACCTAATATCTCGCCCTGCGCATCTGTGGGACTGGCAAACGAGAGCAAGGCAGAGACCGTGGGATTGACTGCCCCATTGCCAATACTCAGGATGCCCAGCGCAAGCAGCACAAACGCGATATGTAAATTGGGTGCGATCAAGCGCGTGCCCGCGACAGCGAGCAACAGCAGGCCCACACCTAAAAAGACTAATCCCGCGATAAGTAGGCGTTGCTCACCTACATATTGTACCAGCCTGCCGACAAGACCGCCCTGCATGATAACGACAATCACGCCTACATAGGTAAAGACATAGCCAATCTGTGGCGTATTCCAGCCGAAGTAGTGCTGCGCAAAAAGCGCAAACACCGCCTCCATCGCGGTAAAAGCAAGCGTAAGCAGAAAATTGACCAGCACCAAACGTAAAACGGCAGCATTGCGCGCCGCGGTATTCCAACTCCGAAACAGTACACGCAGACCCATACCTGTTGATGTTTGATGCTGCATTGGCTCTCTCTGCCGCGTGCGCGTCTCCTGGAAGAAGAAGAACACAAGCAACGCGTTGATCAGAGCCACGCCTGCCGCACACCAGAAGGGAAGCGTCGGCCCCAATGGTGAAAGCACACCCCCCAATGCTGGTCCAATCACAAAACCCAGACCAATGGCCGCACCAATCAAACCCATGCCCTTGGCGCGCTCTTTGGGCGTAGTCACATCCGCAACAACCGCCTGCGCTGAGCCAATATTGGATGCCCCAATACCACCGATAAAGCGAGCCAGCAGCAACAGCGGCAGCGTACCCGCCAGAGCGGTAAAGATCAATGAAGCAACCTCAATCAATAACGAAATGAAGATGATCGGCTTGCGCCCATAACGATCAGAAAGCGCACCAAGAGCGGGCGTGAAAAGGAACTGCGCCAGCGCGTAAACCGTTAAAATTAATCCTACTTCAAAGGCATTGGCCCCCAGATGTTCCGCCCAGAAAGGCAAAAGGGGCAAAATCAGGCCAAAGCCTGTAAAGTCAATCAGAATTGTCAGAGCCATTAACCATAATGGGCGTCTAGACGTTGATGTCTGGTTCATTGGATACTCCCGTTATCCCTCTTTCTCAACCCACCTGCACACAGCAGTAACATAGATTGAACATACAACTCCTGAGTTAGGTCAAAGCTGACTTAATCTACAAAAAAAAGACAACCCTGTCCATTAAGAGATGCGTCCATTGTTGCATCACGTGTTCTCCTGTAGTGACACGACGTGAGAAATGCGCAGGTGTTCAATTGTTCGCTCTAGCCAGCGCAATTCTGCGTCGAGCAACGTCAGTTTGTGATCGTTGACGAGTTGATGCGCGCTATCGTGAAGCTGCTGTTTCTCTATCTGCAGTAACACCTGTTGGCGGTGATTCATGACAATGGTATAGCGATCAGTCAGTAAGGTAATCGCCTCTTCTGGCTTGACATAATGCAAAAAGAACAGGCAAGCGTCAACGTTACTGAGAGCGGGCGAATACGAACTCAGCTCATTGCGCAAGAGATGTGAAAAATGCTCACGTCCTGCCTCAGTAATATAGTAAATGTCGCGCTCACGTAATGCAAGGTCTGTATGGGCTGCTCCAGGCCCTGGAGCCTCAACGACTTCACGCCGCATCTCCAAATAGCCGTCGTGTACCAGCCGTTCAAGCTGATAATAGATCGTTGGCTTTTTGATAAAATCGGCGAAAAGGTCATGGTGACGCTCAATTACTTCGCGTATCTGCTGCCCATACATTGGCATTTCCATGAGCAATCCCAACAGCATTACCTGCTTATACATTGTTCCATCCTTTATGTCAACTCTGACTTAATTATAGCGCGTGCTACTGCTGAGTGTCAAGTCTAAAACCTCCAACTTTTTATCATGCAGTAATGACAACAAAAAGCCAGATCAAACGCGCTGGTTTGGTCTGGCTTTTTGCAAAAACGGCGAAAAAAGCATCAAGCGGGAATACTTTGTTTGAAACCTAGCATCGACTCGCGCCCATCAACACGCACACGCAACATATCGAAAGGTAATGTACTCTGTTGTACAATACCGGTCATGCCTGGATCTGTTGTGGCACTTATATAACCATCTGCAGCCAACAGGACCATAATGCGCTGACGCAGAGCCAGACTGCCATGTTTGAACGGCCCGCCATTGGGATAACAAAAATACTGAATAGTGATACCCAGGTTTTTCTCCAACGTAGCTTTGGAGAGTTGCAATTCCTGTTGCGCCTGCAATTCAGAATCTTGCAAGACAGCACCCATATCGACGTGATGAATAGTGTGCGAACCAATCTGCATACCATGACGCAGCATATCCTGCAATTGTCCCCAGTTCATCTGCCCATCCCAGCCGACCTTGCCAGTAATAATGTAGAATATGCCCGTATAGCTATGTTGACGCAGAATATCATACGCAAAGTGATAGTTATCTTCGTAGCCATCATCAAAGCTGAAAATAATGGGTTTCGTCGGTAAAGGTCCGCCATAATAAAGCGCATTCATTAACTGATTAAAGGTGATTGAGTGGTAGCCTTGTGCTTTGAGATAGTCTAACTGCTGACTGAACATCGTCGGTGTGACGGTCAGGCTCAAATCCAGTACATTGTAGGTAGGAGCATCTGAAACGTGGTGATACATAAGAATGGGCACTTGCACTGAGTGTACCACAGGCGTCAGAGGCGGTAAGATTGGTGCTTCCAAATCTGCCGGTCCGCCGGACAACACGAGCCAGCTTTGGCCTTGTCCGCTGGGATTAGCCATCTGTTGAACGATCACAGGCAGATTTTTGAGAACTGAAGAGGGATCAAGATCTTCTGGTGGTACACTCTGTCCCGTGGCAGGCGTTACCTTCAATGTGAGTTGCAACGAGACACGCATCATCTCCACCTGATTATATTGCGCCATCGTTTCCGGGTTCATCCAATACGCCAAAGCATGGGCTGGCGTCATCGTAAAATGCTGTAGCGTATAATCCTGATAACGCACCTGCCAGAACGTCGCAAACGTGCTCTCATCGGGCCACATCGCCTGCACCTGTGGAGCAAGGAGCGACCACATGGTAGCATAATGCTGTGTAAGCAACGCCTGCATATACTGCTGCGCCACATGCTGAGCAGCGAGATTATTCACTTGTGTTTGCGAGAGTGGGGGGGTCGCCTGTTCTTGTGCGGCAACGCGCCCCTCTGGTTGAAATGGAAGCGAGAACGGGAGTGGAACAACAGAATTCATTGCCAGCACAACATACATACTAGAAGCAAGAGCCATAAAAAATAAAAGAAAGAGCGCTGCAATAACGATTTTAATGCTATTCTTAGCCGTAATACCTTGTTTGGCTATCTCCATTTGCGGATGCTGTCTTGTAATATCCATACGTGCGATACCTTTAAAATATTACCCGTTTTTTGTAGCATAGCTATTCAGCATGATAAACTGATCTACATATGCTTATATATTAGTAAACCCAACCGTGTCTAGTCTCTAGTACATTTGTGTACTCCAATGCACCAAACACGATCGCCAGCGCGAAAAATGGCGGCAGGAAACAGTGATGAAGCCTTAAAAATGCAATGCATTTGGGCAGTTCGTATGGAAGAGAAAGACATAATATGTGCTGAAGACCATCATCGATCTTTACGGGTATTTAATATTTTCCAGGTTTTTTCGATTGTTTCACATAACAATTGTGGCAACACACCAAACGAGTAGGGCATGAGTACACGCTCGTCGCGCTGGTGCGCCCCACGCCCATAGGGTCCCAAATTAGCAACAGGTAATGCCAGTTCACGTATGGCCTGGAATGGTAAATGATAAGAACCGGAGCGAGCATGAACGGGATCATTCGACCAGATGGGCATATTGGCTTGTAAGATCGCAGTATCAAGCGATGGGTCGAGCTGAAGATAACTTAAATCGGAGAGAAACGGAAAATATTCTTGCAGCACCAAATGTAACTCGCTATGCTGCTTACACACGTGCGCCAGTGCTTGATGGAGAGGTGAGGATGTTGCGGCAACATGCGGATAGTAGGGAGGAGCATAGTAGACGACAATCGCAGGTCCCTGCTCGCCGCTAATCTGCCAGAGCCGATAGACGAGATGCAGGCAACGCTCGCGTTTGTCCAATGTGACAGGCCAGCGATTCCACTCTTCTGTTAGAGCATCTTGTACATACTGTTCGCCATACCGCTCAAGTGTGCGGGCATAGAGATCGGCATAGCTCATAACCTGCCCATTACGTGGAGCATGATGCGCGGCATGGGAATGGTGCGCACGTGTCTGTTCCCAACGTTGCTCCGCATCATCCACACGTTGCAATACGGTTGCGAGTGCCACAGCAGCACGTACACAGAGCTTCTCCAATAGTTGCTGAGGCGTGGTTTGCATAGTTAGGACGTTGAAATAACAATAGGCCGCGAAAGGCAATTGAACGTCATAGTGCGCCTTGAGATCTGTCGCGTGCAGCGTCACAGGCGGGGCCGTGAGTTGTCCGCGCACATGATCGCTCAGCGCATCGTTCATACTGAGATCGCGAATCAGTTCAGCCATAATCAGATTTGCGTCCATGCCCTGAAAAGGATGGCCCACGTGCGACTCGCGCCCGATAATTAAGAAGGCAGGCAGCAGTTTGCCCACACTTCCCGTGTAGATATAGCGATGTGGATCGCCTGGATAAAGCGCGGTCGTGTAGTCAGTATTAATTGCGCCCACATACTGTAAACCATGTTTTTCGCGCAAAAGCAGCAAGAACTGCACAGCTTGCAGCACACCTGCCGACTCGTTCTCTTCATCTACAACCGCCAGAAACACAAGCGAAAGCGGCAACTGCCCAGTCTGGGCCAGGGCCGCGAAATGACGCATGACGGCAATATTGACAGCCACGCCGCTTTTCATATCGGCAACACCACGCCCAAAGAGCCAATCCCCGGGATTGGCCGCGAGGTCTTCCCGTACCTCCGCGCTCCATTGTTGAATGGTCTCTATCTGCGCGTTCAGAGCTTCAGGGTTCAGCGCAAGTTCTTTCAAAGGACCATAATCTTGCGTATCAACGGTATCGATATGACCAAGCAAAACAAGTGTCTGCGCACTCCGTCCACGCAAGAAGGCACAGGCATTCTGGCGTCTATAAGGGTCATCAGCAACCGGGTCCAGGCCCAGAAAGGTATAGGCATGCTCTAATCCACCGTCACCCAATAAACGCATAACCTCTTGCGCCACCCGCAATTCATCCGCTCCAGGGCTAACGCCACGTATAGCGACCAGATCAAGCGTGTAGCGGCGGACCTCGTCATACCATGCCTGTTGCGCACGGACTTCCGGCCATCGTGTCATTGTTCGCTCCTTCACTGTTATACACCTTTTGATAAAATCTATCTTAAACCCAGCAGAGGCTTTTCGCAACTAGAGCCACCTTGCATAATAACACAGCAACACACTATCATTAAGATGACCGTTTGATCTTCTATTCTAGTGTTCAGACACAAGATAAGAAGGTAGCAATTCTAAAGGAGCTATCTACATGAGTCAATGGACCATTAACGATATACCATCTCAGCAAGGTCGTATTGCCCTGGTAACGGGAGCAAATAGTGGGTTAGGGCTGGAGACAACGCGCGCCCTCGCGATGAAAGGCGCGCATGTCATTATGGCCTGTCGTAATCTTGAAAAGGCCAGCGCGGCACAAGCCACGATTAAAGCTAGTGTTCCCGACGCATCATTGGAACTGGTACAACTTGATCTGGCTTCTCTGGCATCAATACACGCATGTGCAGCGAACATACAGCAAACACACGATCATCTCAATCTGCTTTTTAATAATGCAGGAGTCATGGCAATCCCGCGCAAAGAAACATCCGACGGCTTCGAGATGCAATTTGGCACAAACCACCTGGGCCACTTTGCCCTCACAGGCCTGTTGCTCCCGCTTTTGCTTGCCACGCCGCAAAGCCGCGTTGTCTCCACAACCAGCGTCGCACGTATGATGGGCAAAATTAATCTCGCGGACCTGAACAGGAAACGCGCGTATGGACGCTGGGAAGCCTATGGACAGAGCAAATTATCCAATCTGCTCTTCGCGTTCGAGTTGCAGAGTCGGCTCTCGGCTATAGGATCGCACACCCTTAGCGTTGCGGCGCACCCCGGCTTTTCAAACACTGAATTGCAAACGACCAGCGCAACAACGACAGGCTCGGCGTTAGAAAGCGCACTCTATAAGATTTCTATGCCCGTGATCGCACAGAGTGCCAGCATGGGAGCACTGCCCCAACTCTATGCGGCCACAGCACCAGCTATTCGTGGTGGAGAGTTAATTGGCCCTGCAGGCTTCTTTAGCATGCGCGGCTACCCACGTATGGAACCAAACTACCAGCGCGAATACGATAGGAGTACCGCCGTGCGTTTATGGGATGCCTCTGTTGAACTGACAGGCGTTGATTACGCACCTCTTACGCAAGAGCTTACAAAAAACCAGAATTCGTAACCAAAATATTGACATCGCTGTCTCTTACCTGTTATGATAGCGAAAGTATAGATTGTAGCCTGACCCGCGCTGAGCGAACAAAGTATGAGTATGACGCCCGACAGCGATCCGAAGCAGAGTGGAAGTTCGGAATGGATACGTCTCTCAGAACGCCTTCGTGAGCGGCTCACCGAAGAAAGCCCTATCGGAACAATAACGATTGCACCGATTTATCGCGTTCGCGCAAGGACAAGTAGGTGAGGTGGATGGTTCCCACGCAGCACCATAACCGTAAAAGTGGTCTTCTCATAGCAGCAATATAGTGCTCTCCATGATGAGGGTCTGTATGAGAGACAATCAGGGTGGCACCACGGGTGTGTAGCGGACACAACCACACAGATAGATCGTCCAGCACTCTCGTCCCTTCAATGTTTCACGGAAGGGACGGGGGTTTTTTGTTGCCTCCACATCCTTCCAGTCACATTACCCGACGTTGAAGGTGTTGAAATCGCGCCCAACGACGCTCCCGCTCAGGACGTGATGGATCACGTCCCTACAAGCTCAAGGCGCGAAACAAGGAGTCTATGTATTATGACCAAATTATGGCAAAAAGGTTATCAGGTTAACGAACATGTAGAACGCTTCGAGGCCGCGCAGAATAGCATGCTCGACAGTCGTTTGATTCGCCACGACGTGTGGGGCTCACTCGCCCACGTCGCCATGCTGCACAAAATCGGCATTCTGAACGCAGAGGAACACCAAGCACTCAAGAACGCGCTGCGCTCGGTTCTGGACCTGGAAGCGGCGCACGAATTTACGGTGTTGCCTTCCGACGAGGATGTGCATACCAGCATCGAGAACTATCTGGTCGCCAGCACGGGAGCGACGGGCAAGAAAATTCACATGGCGCGTTCGCGCAACGATCAGGTTCTTGTTGACCTGCGTCTCTACGGCAAAGAACAGCTACATGGAGTCGCGGAGAGCCTGACCGAGATGGTCTCTGCCCTCCTAGAGTTTGCTGAAGCCTATGCCCTCATTCCCATGCCGGGCTACACGCACATGCAGCGCGCAATGCTCTCTTCGGTCGGCATGTGGGCCGCCAGCTTTGCCGAGTCGCTGCTGGATGACGAGCAACTGCTCTCCGCAGCGTATACGCTTAACGATCAGTCTCCACTTGGCTCAGCAGCTGGCTACGGCGTACCCATTGCGATTGATCGCCAGTATAGCTCTGATCTGCTCGGTTTCGCGCACGTGCAAAATAACGTGATCTATGTGCAAAACAGTCGCGGCAAGATTGAGGCAGCAATTGTGCAGGCTCTCACACAGATCATGCTCGACCTGAGCAAGTTTGCGCAAGATGTGCTGCTTTTCACGACGACCGAGTATGCCTTCTTGCAGATTCCTCAGGAGCTATGCACAGGCAGCAGTATCATGCCGCAGAAGCGCAACCTGGGCATCATGGAACTGGTGCGCGCGCGCATGCAGACCATGCTGGCCTTACAGCAGCAGATACTCGGTATCGTGAGCGGCCTGCCTTCCGGCTACAATATGGACTATCAAGAGACCAAACGGCCTTTCATGGAGGCACTCGACCTGATCTTAGAAAGCCTGAACATCTGCACCCTGGTTGTCCAAAACCTTTCAGTCAACACTGCCAATCTGGTCAACGCCTGCACCTTTGAACTGTTTGCCGCTGATCGCGCCTACGAGCTGGCGATTGCCTCAAAACTGCCTTTCCGCGATGCCTATCGCATTGTGGGAGCTGAGGTTACCGCTCAGCTTGATCGCCATATCCCCTTACCGGTTGAAAGTCAGGAACAACTGGTAGAACGCCTGCAAGCGCGTTCGCACCGGGGAGCGGCGGGCAACCTTGGCTTGGAACAGGTCAGCACGCACCTGGGACAGGTTCAGGCGACCTGGAACGAACGTACAGCGGCATTTAACGATGCCATTGCGCATCTGGTTGGAACAGACGAACAATAATTCATCATCGAGCTATAGAGGAGAGAAACGATGTCAACGGTTGTACTTGCCTATTCTGGTGGCCTGGATACCTCGGTCGCCATTCGCTGGATTAAAGAGAAATACGATTTAGACGTAATTGCCCTGACGATTGATGTGGGCAATGATCGCGATTTACAGGCCATTGCCGAACGCGCACGCAAGATCGGTGCGGTCAAAGCCTTGATTGTAGATGGACGCGCCGATTTTATCCGCTACTTTGTCTGGCCTGCCCTGCAAGCGGGAGCTGTCTACGAAGGCCAATATCCACTGGCAACAGCTTTGGCACGTCCACTGATTGCGCGCCTGATGGTTGAGGTCGCACGCGCAGAAGGCGCGGTTGCCGTCGCGCATGGCTGTACGGGCAAGGGCAATGACCAGGTGCGCTTCGATGTCTCCATCAACACGCTGGCTCCTGATCTCAAGATTATCGCTCCCGTGCGCGAATGGAGCATGACGCGCGATAACGAGATTGCCTATGCAGCCGAGCAGGGCATTCCCATTTCCGTCACCAATGCCAGCCCCTACTCCGTCGATCAAAACATGTGGGGTCGCAGCGTTGAATGTGGCATCCTGGAAGATCCCTGGGCCGAACCACCCTCCGATGTTTATGCCTGGACGGTTGCCCCCGATGGCAAAACCCCGCAGGAGCCAACCTACGTTGAGATCACCTTCCAAAATGGCATTCCCGTTGCCCTCAACGGCGAAGAGGTTGATGGTGTCACGCTGGTCGAAACGCTTAACAAGCTCGCGGGCGAACACGGTATTGGGCGCATCGACCATATCGAGAACCGTTTGGTCGGTATCAAGTCGCGTGAAATCTACGAAGCTCCCGCTGCCACTGTCTTGATTGCCGCCCATCAAGCATTGGAAAGCCTGACACTCAGCCGCGACCAGACCCGTTTCAAAGAGATCGTCGCGGGCGAATACGCACGCCTGATCTACAACGGCCAGTGGTATAGTGCTTTGCATCAAGACCTTGCCGCCTATGTGCAGAGTACGCAACGCTTTGTCAGTGGCGTGGTACGCATGAAGTTGTATAATGGTCACAGTGCAGTTGTCGGTCGCAAGTCAGAGCATTCGCTCTATAACCACAGTCTGGCAACCTATGATACGGGCGACCAGTTCGATCATAACGCGGCTCTCGGCTTCATCAAACTGTGGGGCCTACCGCTCACCACGCAGGCGCAAGCACAGTTGCTGCCCTCGATTGGCGTGGAAGAGAATTTGCTCAAATCTAGCACGATTCAACTGCTTGATGGCAAAACAAAATAAATCACAAAGACGTGATGATACGGACAAGTAGCTTCATCCATATCATCACGTCTTCATGTCAAAAGAGAGTGTCATGAGCATTATAGAACTCATCAAACAGCGGCGCAGCATCGGTAAAATGACCGCTGAGGTGCCGACACGCGCCCAGGTCGAAACTATTTTAGAGGCAGCGACACACGCGCCCAATCACCACAACGCCCAACCGTGGCGTTTTTTTGTGCTTGCAGGCAAGGCACGCGAAGAACTCGGCATTATCATGGCAGAATCATTTGCCACTCGCATGGCTGAGGCGAACCATGAGAAGATTGACGCCATGATTGCCAAGGAGCGCAACAAACCTTTACGTGCCCCTGTGTTAATCGCCGTCATCGCGGAGCAGCCTAAACAAGCGAGAGAACTGGAAATCGAGAATATAGAGGCAGCGGCGGCAGCGGTACAGAATATGCTATTAGCAGCCGAGGAACTGGGGCTGGCCGCGATGTGGCGCACGGGCGAACCAGCTTACGACCCCAAAGTGAAACAGTGGCTCGGCTTAGAGGAAAAGGACCATATCGTCGCCTTCGTCTATCTCGGCTATCCCGCCACTCCCCGTCTTGAGCGCACCCCCACACCTGCTGCAGCAAAAACTAGCTGGCTCGGCTGGTGAGTCGCAAGTGGGATGTAAGCTTTGCGCGCATCCCATTCAAACACCAATAGTGAGAGAGCCGGGCGAGGGTAAGCCTCGCCCGACAATGAGTACACGCCCCTCATCCTATTCTCATGCATCCCTCTTGCAAGGAAGGGTCACCGTAAAGGTTGATCCTCTTCCCACTTCGCTATCCACCGTAATAGTTCCCCCATGACTCTTGACGATCTCCGCCACAATGTACAATCCCATGCCCAGACCAGGGATCGTTTTCTGCTTGGAACCAGAAACTCGATAGAAACGCTCAAAAATCTTGTCGCACTGCTCGCGTGGAATGCCCATCCCATAATCATGCACACGGATGGTAATGATCTCTGGGGAAGAAGCAAGGTCTATCTCGACGGTCTGAGCATGGGGGGAATATTTGATGGCATTGCTGATCAGATTGGCAAAGACCTGCCCAAGCCGGTCTTGATCCCCAAGTACACTGGTCTGCACCGCGCCGCGCACCACGATGGTATGGCTCGGATGAGTTTGCTGTATGGTGTCGGTGATCTCCCGCAATCGTGAACTGGTTCAGCACGACAAAGCGCAACCGCTGCTTGAGCGCGCACTGGCTATCCGTCAGCAGCAGTTGGGGCTACAGCATCCCGACACTGCCAGCACTATTGTTGAATTAGCAATGCTTTTCCACGAACAAAAATCTTATGTTGAGGCTGAACAACATTTCCAATGGGCCGTCGAGCTTTACGAACAAATCCTTGGCCCTGAACATCCAGACACGCTGAAAAGCCTCAACGCACTCGCAGGATTCTACAGTGACCATAAGCATTTTGTGGAAGCTGAACCACTTTTCCATCGCATATACGCTATTCGTGAACGTATACTCGGAGCCGATCATCCTGATACAGCACGCAGTCTGCACAATCTCGCAATACTTTATACAAACCAGCAACGCTATATAGAGGCTGAACAGAACTTCTGGCTAGCATTTGCCACTACAGAGAAACATTTAGGGGCATATCATCGTGCCACAGCTACTAATCTACACAACATAGCATCATTGTATAAAATACAGCGGCGTTATGAGGAAGCCGACATGATCTGGCGGCGCGCCCTGGCTATTCGCAAGCGGACGTTAGGGTTGGAACACGCGGATACGCAGAAAATTATCGGCCTCCTGCGCGAGATGTATGAGGAGCAACGGAAAAGCGCAGGAGAGATCGCTCTGTTAATCGCGGAACTACAAGCGCCAGAAGTAGATGACGAGCAGCAAGAAGAACTCGCGGAGGAACGTTTGTTGTAAATTGTACTACATGCCCATTTTCCCGTAGTACTTTGCCAAACGTCATATGAGACATTTTTGAACGGACAGGCAACCACAAGAGATTGCCCCTACTATACACAGATGCATATTTTACCGCATTTTAATGAGGCATGACGGGCATTTCCGCATAGTAGGGGCGTGATTGATCACGCCCTCGTACCCCCTTCGTATGGCCTCTCACATGGCTCCCCAGGCGGATCGATGGGCGAGCAGGGCGTGATCAATCACGCCCCTACTGCTCTGTCAAACTTCATTGCGCACTTTTCGGCGTGTGGGGGGCAGGGCGAGGGCAAGCCTCGCCCCTACAATGATG
>DAIDJF010000017.1 GCA_027451525.1 Ktedonobacterales bacterium | reverse complement strand
ATTCCAATGGTCGAGTTACCTATCTCAGATAATGAATTACGTTCTCTGATTGCGCAATTGGATGGTGTACTGGTTACTCATACGCATCGCGACCACTGGGATGTCAGGGCAATTGAGTTGCTGCCGAAAACATTACCCATTCTCTGCCAACCGGAAGATGAAGCCGCCATCAAACAGGCTGGTTTCTCTGCGGTGTTTCCTATTACCAATCAGTGCGAGTGGAATGGACTACACATTTCCCGCACCGAGGGACAGCATGGAACGGGCGAGATTGGCAAAAAGATGGGGCCTGTTTCCGGCTTCGTTGTGCAAGCAGAGGGGGAGCCATCTCTGTATATTGCAGGCGATACAATCTGGTACGCGGGCGTTCAGCAAGCACTGGAGACCTTCGTGCCTGAGATTGTAATCGTCAACGCTGGTGCCGCAACGTATCTGGTTGGCGATCCGATTACGATGAATGACGATGATGTTTGTGCCGTTGTGCGTGCGTTACCAACAGCGCAAGTGATCGCCGTTCATATGGAAGTCGTCAACCATTGCGTGTTGACACGTGCTATGTTGCGCAAGAGAATAGAGCAAGAAGACCTTACATCGCACGTGCTCATTCCAGCTGATGGGACGTTATTGACGTTTTAGTGTAATGAAGAGTTTTGTATCCTTCGTGCGGCGAGCATGGCGCCAAGCGATTTTCTCGCGTAGTTGCCACGCTCGCCACATTGTTCTCTACCCATTAGGTGCGGCTGCTAAGCTACTCTTGCTGGTTACTACTCAGTGAGAGCACCTCATCGCCGACATGGAGCGTTGCTGTCCAGGTGATTGTAATAGCGTCTTTAACGCTTTGATGTGCGGGACACCCTTCTGGATGAATGTGCAATGCGCGGATCGCAGCCTCGCGTGTATCAGGAGGAATAGTGAGGGTATAGTGTAGGGCGATAGATTCGATGCGAATGGTTTTGCCGACGCCGACAATGCGACCATCGACTTCAGCGGTATAGCTCTGGCGATCATAACGAATTTTGCGCCCTGACAGGGCACCGGCAAGTGTGCCGTACATTCAGCCAGCGACGGCTGCCACGATATGGTCAAGTGTTGAAGCGACGGGTGGGCCTTCTTTCGCACCATAATATTCGCGCAATTTACCTTGCACACCATAGACAACGGGTTCTGGTACGTCGCCAAGATAGGCGTTGCGATAACCATCTTTATAAACAAGACGGGCATGTGAAATGTACTCGAATGGTTCTGTCATGATATCCTCTTTCTGGTCTATTCGCACGTAATCTCTATCAAGTATAGCATATCACAGCTCATCATTTCTCTTTATCGGCTTAGGCTCAGGGCTATTTAATTTTCCGGGGCTGGAAGTCCTGAAGAGGTGAGAAATAGAACGTTACCTTACTGAGTTGGGGAGAGAACTCAAAAACCGAGGCATACATGAACCAGTTCGCATCCTACTGATAGAAGGCCAGCCATGAAATTTGAAACTCACCGTCTGATGGCACAAGACTACACTGATCGGCACAGTACACCGTCCTCGCTGCCTGCAACTATCGATACCATGGCGTATGCCTACCGACGAATTTGTCAGGGAGAAGATCCCTGGACGGCTTTGGGCGATTTCTCCAATGCCTGGTATGGCTACGGCAAGCATCTCCGCGCTGAGCTGGTCAAGGAACCTTTGGACAAGCCAATAGAGGAAACCGACTGGACCCGGCAGTGGGGAGCGTTTTGTGCTGCCTCCGTCGAATATCTGTGCATGCTCTATCAGCAACCATGCCCAGAATGGGTTCACGACACATCGTATATCCTCGCGACGCCCTGGTGGGAGAGCCGACGCGCGGATGATCTTTCGGTCCGTGTCTATCTGCAGAAAACGACACCGCTCCCCTTTGCACGTCGTAATATTTTTTGCGGCAATCGGCTCTATCAGAATAAATACGAGATGTACGAATGGATGCAGGAGGCTATTGCGCAAGGGATCACAGACATCCACGAGATCCAGCGCTACGCTCGGCAGAAAGAAATTGCTCTGTACGGAGCCTAAGTCACTGATGAGCATAAATTTACGTTTATGGTGGGGTTAATTCCTTGATCCGTGCTTCGATAGCGTGCAATATCTGCTGTGCACCCTCATGCTGTTGCAAAAGTGTGAAATATTCTTTGAGATCATCAGCAGCATTTTGTAGTTGAATGCTATTTTCACATATGGATAGTAGTTGCATATACTCTGCCGAAGCCTCTTCGATAGCATCAGCAACGAGCAAATAAAGTGCGATGTTGAAACGAATGCGGAAGAATTCACTGCTGTTCATTGAGATGGCATTTAACCGGGGTCGAGCAATGCTGATAGCCTCCAAAATATTCTGTCGGAAATCATTTTCCTGGTTCATGAGCTTGTAGGTAAGAGCACGATCATACCAACACCGATTATCCTTTTCATTGAGCGTGAGCGCACGATCAAAGTCGGCCAGTGCCTCTGGGTAGCGTTTCATCGAACGGTAGGTTTCTCCTCGAAGACTGACGAGTACCCAGGCATATTCAGGAGCGAGAGTGAGCGCACGATCAAAGTCAGCCAGTGCCTCTGGGTAGCGTTCCATTAAACGGTAAGTTTCTCCCCGTTCAGCAATAAGCCAGGCACTCTGATTATCAAGAAATATAGCATGCTCTAAATCAGCCAACGCTTCCACGTAGTAGCCCATTGATTTGTAGGTTTGTCCCCGACTACCTAGCGCCCATGCGTCCTCTGGTGTGAGAGTGAGCGCACGGTCGAAGTCGGCCAGTGCCTCTGGGTAGTGCTCCATGGCACGGTAGATTTCTCCCTGAATGGTCCAGTCATTGTCAGGGTTGAGGAAGAGGGCACGATCAAAGTCAGTGAGCGCTTCTGGGTAGTGCTTCATCTGGTGGTAGATTTCTCCTCGACCTGCGTATGCAGTACCATACTGTGGGAGGAGTATGAGTGCTTGATTATACTGTACCAGAGATTGCTGATAATCACCCAGAAGACGATAGATACGACCGCGCTGACGATATACATAGGCCGTAACTTCTGGTGAAAATGTTGGAGTATGTGAGATAACGTCGAAAAGAGCATTCATCGCTGCTAGCGGTTTAAGGAAATGATTTGTTGCATCCTCTTCCAGGTAAAAGAGTATATGTTCGATCAAATTTCGCGCGTTGTCTGATAGGCGTTGCGTTGGTTTGGGAACCAATAAGAGATGCAACACCTTCATAAGTTCTTCAGCCTGTTCGCTATATTCCTTGAAACGAATGGCATACTCCAGTCCTAACAGGTGGCTTTGCTCCTCAGGAAGGAGGAATGCCTGTTGAATGAGCGCAATAGCCACTTCTTTCCACTGGTCTATTTGCGATGGCGTATGACCGTTTCTGCCTTGCAGTGCGATCAGATGCTGTACGTAGTACGAAGCTATTGTGTTTCGCGCTGTATAATAGTCTTCTTCAGCATGCTGATAAAAATGGCGACAGAACAATTCACGTGCAAGGTCATGATAGCTGATCCTCCCATCTTGGGCATTGCTTTGAATGAATGGTTGTCTCATGAGCTAGTGATAAAGATTGGAGCACTCAGGTTCCGCATACGAGAAAGCCGCAAGATCGTCTTTCGTAAACGGATGCGTAAAGAGGGAGGCATTGAGTACAAGCTGGCGTTTTTTGCTCTCCCTTTTAGGAATCCAGCGCAGAAAATTCTCGACAACTTCAGCATGAGGATCAATACGGCCTTCTGGGTTCGATGTTAATATACTCAGATAGAGAGGGAGTCCACGGGAAAGAAGACTGATCTCGTTGATGCGTTGTGGATTGGTGATGCTTCGCTGCTCAAGATAGAAGCGCGTCTCATCCTCTGTAAAGACATCGAGCGGGATCGTATGGATGGTCCCATCATCGAATAATGGGAGCCAACGTTTAGGATCATCGGGAAGCGAGGTCCCAATCGCGTCACGCCCCGCGATGACCAGAACGATATTACTGCTCACGATCGAGGCTAAAAAATGTTCCAGAAGTCAAGGCGCAAGATCAACCGCTAATTGCTCGAACGTATCGAAAAAGAGGAGCAGACGACGCGGACGTTTGCTGCCAGGACTACCAATAATAACGAGTGTATCCGCGAGTTGATTGAGATCGCTGACAAAGGCTGCTGTCAGGTCGCCAATAGGGTCTTCCCATTGCTGATCTTGATAGCCATAGAGGCGCATATGCCGCAACACTTCTTTATAGCGCGTGAGACTCACATCAAATCTTTCGAGGGGATAGCCTTGCGTACGAAATTGGTTGGCGAAGCATTCCATGACGCTGGCTGGTGTGGTTTGCCGCTCGTTGACAAGAGCTGCCAGGCAATACTCACGAAAGGCAGGAGTATGAATTTCATCCAAAAAGCGTTGTAGCAGCGTCGATTTGCCAATGCCGCCCTGTCCAAAGATCGAGAGCACATTATGGCTGGGATCGACTGGTTTCAGAATATCGCGTACAAAATACTCAAGCTGCTGCGCGCGTCCGACAAAAAGCTTTTTTGGATCAACAGGTTGCTGCAGATCACTCTGTTGCGTTTTCTGAAATGGCATCGGCCTACCTCACGTCTCTATTGAAACAATGATTGAATTGAGCACAGACAATTATAACTCATACATTACAATAAAAGTTGCGCAGAGAGAAGACACAAATGTTTCTCTTTACTCCTGTTTTATCAACGCTAGCAAGTTCTATTTTTACGATGTGTGCTATGTGCTATATTTTGGTGTTTTCTACGTTTGTCTTAGAAGAGAATAGAAACGACATGGATCCACATTTGTGGAGAAAGGGCCACTTATGAAATATGTACGATGGTTCTTTGGTCTGGCGTTGATACCGCTTTGTACATTGCTTGGCAGCTTTATTGCTATTGGAACAGGCAATGGGATGGTCGTTGGCTTTGTGCTTGGTATTGTGTTTTCGTACCTTTTCTTCAGCTATGGTCCTGGTCACAAAAAGCAGCAATTGCCAACGACCTACACTCTAGATCATCGTCATGACGAGAATGGTGGGGCCAATCAGTCGGCGGTAGAGCAAGCGACATTGCGTGCGCGGGAAGCAGGAAACCCCTTCCCACGCCGCTAATTACACGGGCTTTATGCCAATATCAAGGACCCCCCTTTCTTATACAAGAAACACAACCTGTCCTCCCAGTATATTGAAAGAGGTCAAGAAGGCTCTTCCGTAAAAATGTGCAAAGTCTAGGTATCCTACGGAGAAAAACTATCGAAAGGACATCTGAAGAGTTGCCATTTTCGCCGGTATCTTAGTCCACCCTCTTATGCTTCCCTTTTCAGGGAAGTATCAGAAGTGCGGAAGAGCCAATTTTAACATGTACAATCCTGGGATTGACGCACAAGTGTGGAAGAGGCCACACATTCTGAGTGAGTGAAAGCATAGATATTGTTCGAGTTCTCATGTACCTTGTACTCAAGCAAGAGTCTTTTGCAAGACCCAGAGAAAAAGAAGAGAAGAAACCCCATGCAAAATTCAGGAGAACCGTTTTCCATGCAGAACACGAGTGCCACCCCGCCGAGGCCCCCATCGAACCGTGAGTCTGTTCGCAACACTCCCGTGACATCCCGGTTCCTGTACTATGCTCCTGATGATTCCCGTTTACTGGTTCCCCGCACTGGCTTCGGAAGGGGGTCTGTGCTCAACTATGGACATCCTCAGTCCTGGTGGGTGCTCGCATTCATGGGACTGCTAGTGGCATGTTTGGCCGTCGTGGGATTCTTCGTGAGATCGACTTCTGTGATGTTCTTTCTCATCAACATCTATATGTTGGTTCTCTGGCTGGCCCTAGTTGGCTATGTTGTCTGGCTGCGAATGGCTGAGCGCAAAACGAGTCAACACGACGCTAACCAACACCACGAAAAGCTCGGATGAGCCGTATAATTCGCAAATTTACAAGCATGAACATGGACTTCGCCACCAGAATCAACTGAAGTGAGCCAGCTTGCTGCAAATGCTCCAGGTTTCTGTTACAATGGGAGCAGTCTTTCCCTAGTTAGGAGTATTCTGATCATGGATTCCAGCACTTTGGCTCTCTTCAACTCGTTTCTTCCAAGCCTGCGAGGAACCCAGACGATGTTTCTGGTGTAATTTGAGGGCGCTCAGACGTTTAGCCAGTAGACGATTGTGATGATGTTCGCGATTTTTATACGCGTGTTTCCTGTGTAAACTATCACTATCCTTTTTTGAAGAGGAGAAAGTAGTCGACCATGACGATGCCATCCCTTCACCTCCGCTTACTTGGCGATTTCAGTCTGGTCTACGCTGATCAACAGATAACCAGTCTCAATGCCATGCGTCTGCAATCGTTGCTGGCTTATCTTGTGCTGCATCGAGATATTCCCCAACAGCGCCAGCATCTTGCCTTTCTCTTCTGGCCTGATACAACCGAGGCACAGGCCCGTAATAACCTGCGCCAACTGCTTCACCAGTTACGCCAAGCATTTCCAGATGCTGAGCAATTTCTCTGTACCGACACGCAGGTGGTGTACTGGCATTCCACCACGCCTTTTGACCTTGATGTTGCTGAGTTTGAACAGAAGCTCGCGCTCGCAGACGAGGCGGCACGACGCAATGATCAGCACGCACTCCAAAGTGCTCTCCAACAGGCGGACGACTCTCCCTTGCCCCTGTAACAGAGTGGCTCAGGAGCGAGGGTTTACGCTCGAAGCTCAACCAGCTTGACAAAGTCTGGCTTACTGAGGTCGTGCGTATCTTGCCGGAATTGTTGGCTGAGCAGCCAGATTTACCACACTATGAACCGGTGGGCGAGTACGGCCAACGACAACGTTTCTTTGAGGCTTTGGCGCGTGCCATCCTCATCACCTCGAAGCCTTTACTCTTATTGATTGATGACTTACAGTGGTGCGATCAGGAGACGCTTGAGTGGTTACATTTTCTCTTGCGTTTCGACCCTCGGGCGCAACTGCTTATCATTGGTTGTGTTCGCTAGGAAGAACTATCATTGCAGCATCCATTGCATACCTTCTTACTCCACCTGCGCAGTATCGTGCATGTAACTGATATTGCGCTTGAGCCATTAGATGCAGCAGAAACCGCGAAACTAGCGTCGCAAGTAGCAAAGCGCGAGGTGGGGATGGGCGAAGGGTTATACCTGTTTCGAGAGACTGGAGGATATCCTCTGTTCGTGGTTGAGACAGTGCGGGCAGGTCTGGTACGAGGAGAAGCCAGTCCATCAGAGGCTACACACTTTCAGCCGTTGTTTACAGATGCTCGGACGCTTCCGCCAGGGGTGCATGCGGTGCTCGTTGGGCGTCTCCTTCAACTCTCGGCATCCGCTCGCAAAATTGTTGAACTGGCTGCGACTATTGGCCGCGAATTCACGCTCGACCTCCTGATCGGTGTCGGCAACACCGATGCCGAGAGTGCTGTCCATGCGCTGGATGAACTCTGGCACAAACGGATCGTGCGCGAGCATGGAGCCAACAGCTATGATTTTACCCATGATAAGCTGCGCGAGGTGGCATATGGGGAGATTAGCGCGCCTCAGCGCCGTCTGCTGCACCGCCGCGTAGCGCAAACGTTGGAAGCTATGTATGCCGATGACCTCGACGGAGTGAGCGGCCAGATAGCATCCCATTACGAGCACGCAGGCATGATCGAACAGGCTATTGTGTATTACCTGCGTGCGGCTACCGTTGCCCAGAGAGTGTATGCGAACGAAGATGCCATCAGTTTGCTCTCGCGGAGTCTGGAACAACTAGAGCAATTACCTGTCGGTGTGAAGCGTGACAAACAGGAACTTGGCTTGCAACTGGCTCTGGCACCCATCTACCGCGTGACTAAAGGCTGGGCCGCGCCAGAGTTGGAGCGAGTGCTCAATCGCGCACTCGCGTTGTGCGACAGGGTTGGTGATGATGGACAGCGAGCGCAGACGCTGTATGGATTGCAATCCGTCTACGTGGTGCAGGCTGAGCTTGCGCGGGTGCAAATGGTCTCCGATGAGCTACATATCCTGTATCAGCGCTCTTTTGGCTCAGCCCCCCCGCTGTTTGCAGACATGATGTTGGCAGGAGCGTACCTGCACCAGGGCAAGATCACTGAGGCAAACGCTCAATTTGCACAGATCATCACAGTACATGACCCCGATCAAATCTCCCACATTCAAGAAGCGCAGGGAGTGAATTATGCAGCGCACGCACGAGCATGGCAATCACACGCACTCTGGTGCCTTGGCTATCCACAGCAGGCACTCGAATGCGGACTGGATGCGGTCAAGTTGGTGCAAGACCTCGATCAACCTTTCAATCAGGCGTTGGTATCAGCCTATCTGGCCTTGCTGCAACAGTTGCGCGCGGATAAGGCAAGTGCCCGAATGCAGGCCGAGAAATCGCTTGCGCTCACAAACAAATTTCAGGCTCCCTATTATCGAGCATGGGCCGACATCCTTGTCAGCTTTGCATTGGCGATCGCGCAACCTGATGAGGAGCGCATCGGGTGTCTACGTAGCTCAATCACCGTATTCAAAGCTTCGAGTGCCAGCTTGCGGCTACCGTATTACCTCTCGCTGCTTGCGCAGGTCTATGAGAAAGCCGGACGCATAGAGGAGGGATTAGTAGCTCTCGACGAGGCACTCTTTGAAGCTCGTACCCACAACGAGCGCTGGTGGGACGCAGAGTTACATCGGTTACGAGGCGAGTTGCTGCTTATGAGCGGTGCGGAACCTTCTGACGCTGAAGCAGCACTACTGCGAGCAATCGAGATCGCGCAATCACAGCAAGCACGAGCGTTGGAACTGCGTGCAACCACCAGCCTGGCACGTTTCTGGATCACCCAGAATCGCAGAAACGACGCGAGATGCCGACTGGGTGGCGTGTACACCTGGTTTACAGAAGGTTTTGACACGCCGGACTTGAAGGCTGCCCAGTTACTCCTGACGCAGTTATAGCCTGTAACGAGATCCGTACTAACGCTTTGCTAACACCAACCTTCCAGTAAACGCCAATAATCTTCTAGAAAATTTCTCATTTCCGGGCTTCACCAAACGTTGTGCTAACGCCTCCCATGCTATTGTACTAGTGAACTGAACTACTGATGTGCATAGAGTAACAGTCACAAAAAACGTACGTTCTATTTTCGTTTGAAACAGAACAGGTAAGGAGAAAGCTACGTTGGAACAACGACACCAACCTATAGATGCATTGGAGGAATCTACAATCCAGCAACTTGCATCTCAGTTGCGCGGCGCACTGATCCGTACCAGCGATGCTGATTACGAGCAGGCTCGCCAGGTCTACAATGCTATGATCGACAAGCATCCAGCGTTGATCGTTCGCTGCGTGGATGTCGCCGATGTGATCGCGGCAGTCAACTTTGCCCGCGAGCATGAATTAACACTGGCAATCCGAGGTGGCGGACACAACGGTCCTGGCCAGGGAACCTGCGATGATGGTCTGGTGATTGACCTCTCTGAGATGAAAGGGATTCGCGTGGACCCCGTTGCGCGCACGGCACGCGTCGAAGGTGGCTGTACTTGGGGTGATGTAGATCATGCTACCCATCCCTTCGGACTGGCGACGCCGAGTGGCTTCATTTCGACTACTGGAGTTGGTGGGCTGACTCTGGGCGGAGGCATAGGCTACCTCTCTCGTACCCTGGGCCTGACGATTGATAACCTGCTGGGTGTCGACATGGTCCTTGCCGATGGGAGTTTCGTCACGGCTAACGTCCAGGAGAATGCTGACCTATTCTGGGCAGTTCGTGGGGGGGGCGGCAACTTTGGCGTTGTCACCTCGTTCCTCTTCCAACTGCATCCCATCAGCATGGTCTATGGGGGACCGATGCTCTGGTCACTCGATGAGGCGGCAAATGTGCTGAGGTACTGGCGGGACTACATTCTGACCGCCCCTGATGAGGTCAACGGCTGGTTTGGCTTTGTGACGGTGCCACCCGCTCCACCGTTCCCGGAACAATTTCACCTGCAGAAGATGTGCGCCATCGTGTGGTGCTCTACCGCGCCACAGGAAGAGGCCGAAAAGCTCCTGCAGCCCATTCGCACAAACATCCCGCCTGCGGTGGATTTCGCCGGACCCATTCCCTGGCCGGTGCTTCAGACGCTCTTCGACGCGCTCTACCCAAAGGGCTTGCAATGGTACTGGAAGGCCGACTTCTTCACCGACTTGAGCGACAAAGCGATCGATCTGCACGTGAAGTATGGCGCCCAACTGCCGACGATGCATTCTACTATGCACCTCTACCCGATCAACGGCGTGGTTCATCGCGTTGGTGCTAACGAGACAGCCTTCAGCTTCCGCGAGGCCAACTTCTCGGAAGTGGTCGTCGGGGTCGACCCCGATCCGGCTAACAATGAGCGCATGATCCAATGGGCCAGAGACTACTGGATGGCCTTGCACCCTTATTCGGCTGGCGGGGGCTATGTCAACATGATGATGGATGAGGGTACAGATAATGTGAAGGCGGCATATCGCGACAACTACGAGCGGCTGGCACAGATCAAAGCCAAATACGACCCCAACAACCTGTTCCACGTGAATCAGAATATCAAACCAGCTTCGTGATGCTCCTTACGCCACTGATGAATGGAGGTGTCTGAAATACCCAGCTCTCTGGCTACCTGGGCAATTGGCTTCCCACTTGTTTGGGCGAGCCGTACTGCCTCCTCTTTAAATTCTCACGTGTAGACTTTCTGAACCTTTGCCATGATGCTCCCCTTCCTGATTTGCTTGAGTGTATCTCAGCTTTGGGGACTCTATCAAATCGAGGGAAGATCACTTCTCTCTTTGGCTGAAATGGTAGCGCATACGGGATTCGAACCCGTGGTCTCTGCCTTGAGAGGGCAGCGTCCTAGGCCGCTAGACGAATGCGCCCTATATGTGTCACGTGCTATATAATACCTTGACTTTGCCAACTTGTCAATAGGATGTTTCAGGTTTTCAGGTTTTCAGGTTTGTCGGTTTCTCGCTACCCGTTTGTGTCATAGTGGGCGTTATGTTCCCCTATGACACAAACGAAGAAATGCGTTACCTGCGTAAGTCAAATTGCACGTGCTCACCTTTGTACTGACAGGTGAAGGCGAGGCGCGTCCACTTGTCTGGAAGGTGTGGATTTGTCTTATAGCCATCAGCGGTGACTTGCAGCCCGGCGAAGCCGAGAATCGCGGCTTGCCAGACAGCACCAGCGCAAGCTGCGTGAATGCCCTCTGGTGTGTTGCCACGCAGGTTTTGGATATCGACCAACGCTCCCTTCATGAATAGCTCGTATGCCTCGTTCTGTAAACCGAGCTGGCAGGCCAGAATGACGTGGAACGCAGGCGTCAGCGAGGAGCCGTAGTCATGATCGGTGATGGGATAGTAGTAGTCCCAATTGACCTTTTTGGTTTGCAGATCAAACTGACTGCTCAAGACGGTAAGCAGCATCAAAACGTCAGCTTGCTTAATCATGCGGTACTTTTGCATGTGTTCGAGGCCAAAGATGCCCTGATACGAGTCGGTACGTCCCTTGTAGAGTTCCTGATTGAGCGTTTCGAGTTTGAAGAAACCATCGAATTGCTCAAAAAGTTTAGTTGTCGGACTCTGAGGAATGCGCAGGTGTGCGACAACATCATGCCAGTGTGCGAAACGCTCCTCGGTAAGATTGAACTGATGAGCGAGCATTTGTGCCTTAAGTGGGTGATGCTGTTGAAGCCATTCCCATGCTATGAGTGCCTTCTCGATATTGTTTTTTGCCATATAGTTAGTGAAGGCATTATTGTTGACATGTTCATGCCACTCATCGGGGCCGATGACATTGGTAATCTCGTAGTCATTGTGTGTGACATTATATTCAACACGGCTGACCCAGAACATGGCGGTACTCAGCATCATCTCGGTGCCATAGCGAGCCATAAAATCATCATCACCCGTGACGTGCCAATAGTCCATGACGGAGTGAGCAATACTAGCGGTAATATGGATTTCGAGTGAGCCATTAAGGACGGCAATGACCTCGCCTGTCTCTGGGTGGACAATCGCAGGTGGTGTTGTCTCTTCGCCATTCAGCGTACTTTCCCAGGGGTATTGCGCTCCGTCATAGCCATTATTGGAGGCTTTTTGGCGCGCAGCAGGCAGGAGATGATAACGGTAGAGAATGAGATTACGAGCAATTTCAGGCATTACATAGGTGAAAAAAGGCAGCATAAAGATTTCTGTATCATGGAAGACATGCCCACGATAACCAAAGCCAGTCAACCCTTTTGCTGCGATGCTATAGCGACTATCGTGCGCGGAAGCGTTGATGCGCAATTGGTAGATGCTATAGCGTATGCCTATTTGTGCCAGTGCATCGCCTTCGATGATGACATCGGCGGTCTCCCAGTATCGTCGCCAGGCCTCAATATGTTGCGCAGATATCGTCGCATACACAGTTTTTTCGTGCTGAGTGGAGGGCTGTGCGACTGGCGAGAGAGAGGCTGTCGTCGTATTTGCGGCATCAAGCGAGAAAGCCTGATGAATGTTGGGTTCCGGTTGCATTGCCGCCATTGCGATGAGGGTACGATGATGTTTGAGCGCAGCGCGCACGGGTTCAATATTGTCACGTGATGTATACATGACCACGATTTTTTCGACGGTGACAGTTGTGCCAGCCGCTACCCTGCCACGCAGACGGATACTAGGAGCAACATCCGAATCGACAATTTCCTGTTCAAAAGGAGCGGTTGTTGTAAAACTCATGCTTTGTGCTAACTGCACATGCGTCATCTTGGTCTCACTGAGGAGCCAGATGATGTCATTCTCGTGGCTCTGATCCACTGTATCCCAGTGCATGACATTATAGTTACCGACAGCGGAGTTAATACTGGCCCAGAGCACAATATCAATGTCCTGTTGCTCTGCGGTGACACTATAGCGGATTGCCCCAACGTGTTCATCTGCTAAGCTGGCGATGCGTTCACTTTCAATCGTGACAATGATGTCATTAGGGCTCTGCCAGCGAACTGTGCGCAGCAGCATGCCGCGTTGCATATCGAGCGTGCGCCGATAGCTGAGGATACGCCCCTCATCCAGGCGAAATCGCTCACCATTAACGAATAGTTTGAGCGGGACCCAATCGGGTACGTTCGCTAATTCCTCACGAGCAATAGGGATATCATCAAAGACCCCAAACATAAGTGTGGCAGGATTTGCGTGTCGAGAGCCTTCTTCAAAGGTTCCGCGCGTGCCGAAGTAGCCATTGCCGATTGTGAATACGGTCTCCTGGCTATGTAACTGTTTGGGGGTGAAATCAAATCGTTCTTCGCTTATCTGCCAAAGGTCCACGCAGGTTTCCTTCCTTTGTACAATGTAGCATGTGATAAGAGCCTATTCATAGGTTTTAGTCTAACATGTCTTGCAAACGATGGCGAGCGAGCGTAGAAAGAACCTTATCTGCACGTTGAAAGCGTTCTTTCGGCCCAATACCGAGAGCGACCATACCAGCCGCTTTGATGGACTCTATTCCTGCGTCTGCATCTTCGACTCCAAGACAGGCAGAAACGGGTACATGGACAGTGCCAGCCGCGTAAACGAAAACATCGGGGGCTGGCTTGCCATGCACTACGCTATATCCATCAGCAATGCCATCAAAGTAGCGCACAAGCTCTAATCGCTCCAATACAACCATGCAATTTTTGCTCGCAGAGGCAACCGCCGTTTTGATGCCCGCGTCACGAATTTCTTGTAAAAGTTCTCTCCCACCTTCAATGACTTCGTTGGGCGTCATTTGTTTGATTAATTCATTGTAGTAGCGGTTCTTCCGTTCCATCATCTCCGTTAGCTGAGATGCGGAAACACTACGCCCTTTCAGTAAATACATGAGCGATTCCCGACGGCCTACGCCGCGTAAATGAGCATCGTTTTCTTCGTGTGTGAAGGGAATCCCTTCATCATCAGCAAGATGTTTCCATGCCTGATAGTGATATTCTGATGTATCGGTCAATACACCATCAAGGTCAAAGATGATGGCTTGCGGTTTTTGCATCTTGAGCGGCTCCATTCAGAAATAGCATTCGGTGTATCCAGAGTGTTGAATATCCATAATTTTTCACTCCTGCCTAAGAAACGTATGTAGAGAAGTGCAGGTATCACTATTATAGCCTTTGGATGGCTATAATGCTAGATTGTGGCGGTTGAGCATTATTCGCTGCAAATTACTGTTGAGCTTAAAAATACATGGTTGCCTCTTTTTGCAATGCGGCGTGCGCGAGAAATGAAGCGACAATCGCGATAAGACCAAAGAGCATGATAGGGCTAAAAGCCCAGCTAAAGCTGCCTGTGCGGTCTAAGATAAAACCAATAAGCGGGGGGCCGATAATCACGGTGGGACTGGAAAGAACACTTACCATGCCCTGGGCAACGCCTTTGCTGACTGTGCGTAGATGTGCAGCCGGGTTAAAGACGGCTGTGTAGGGGATGGTTGCGCCAATAGCAATAAGGGAGATGCCTGTAATTGCAAGAAGAGGCGTATGGAATGGAATGATGAGCACTCCTACGCCGAGAAAACCCATAATAGTTCCCATGCGCAGAAGCGGGATAGCACGGATAATGTTACGGGCGATAAGAATGCCGCCAAGTGGGCGAAAGAACATACCTGTCAGGAGGGCAAACGAGCCGAATGTTGCCGCAAGTGCGAGCGGTAGATGATACGCAGTGACGAGATAGACAGTGAGCCATGCTGCAATAGCATTGCCCAAGCCAAACGTGCCTAGATGTGAAAGTCCTAACGTCCAGACCGATGGTGAGCGTAAGCCTGCTTTGATGTCGATAGTATGTGATTGACGAGGGTGCGAGCCGTCATAGACGAAGAGCCAGAGCACGATAGCAATGGCACTAAAAAGTCCCCATACAAAAAACGAGCCACGCCATCCGAAGAGTGTAAAAAGATGAGGTGTGATGAGGAGACCCATGCCAGAACCAATTTGGGTTGCGCCACCATATAACCCCTGTCCTAATGAGGCATGTTTGCCCAGACTCGCGGCAATCCCTGCCCCGGCAATGAATGCTCCGCCCGAACCTAGGCCAACGAGTAAACGGCAGAGCAGTATCCAGGTGAGATTGGGAAAAAGTGGGAGTGCGAGGGCCGCTCCTGCCAGGAGTGTTGTGCTCCCCAGCAGAACCGGGCGTGCCCCAAAACGATCAGCTAGCATTCCGGCAGGAATATAGGCTATCGCCAGACCCAGAAAGAGTAATGTGGAGAAGAGGCCCGTTTGCCCACTAGAAATGTGAAGTTCCGCCCGTATCGTTGTGATAAGGGGACTATAGTTGGTGTAGTGAACAGCGACAATCGCTGATGTAAAACAGGCAGTAAAGATACGAACGGGTATACTGCTTATTTTAAGCTCAGGAACTGCCGCGTTGAATGGGCTAACAACGGTATTGGTGGGACGAAACCAAGGCATAGGCTTGTAATACTTTCTGCATGGTAATAGACGTTTCAGTGTTGCTGCGACAAAAAAAGTCAACAATACCATTGTAGCATGTGTGATTTCGTGCTTTATCAGCCAAGTGGCTTTTATTGCCCCACCAATTATCGCCGCGTGCCTATTGCGCGTTGAGGGCGGCCAAAATGGTTTCGTCAGAGAGTGGTGCGTTGTCACCATGCCAGAGTGGGCGTCCACCGACCTCGTTGCGGGTATCCCAGTAGATTTCCAGGCCATTGCCGTCGGGGTCGTCAAAGTACATGGCCCAGCTAATGTAGTGATCGACAGGCGCAACCGCAATGCCAGCCTCACTCAATTTTTGATATGCCTCGGCAAAAGAACGCTTATCTGGTACCTCAAATGCGACGTGATAGAGGCCCGTTGAACGGGCTGAAGGCGTTGGAGCGTTGGGGCCAACATCTTGTAGCGCGATCTCGTGATGGAAGGAGCCACCAGTTAGAAATGCATAAGCATTACCTACGCGCTCGGTAACATGCAATGAGAAATGGGTGGTATAAAAACGAATAGCTGTATCCAGATCACGCACTTTCAGATGGGCATGACCAATTTTTGTACTATATGCCATAGTATTTTGCCTTTCAACGGATGGCAAGTGTGACGTATCTGCCAATCAGATCTGTCACATTCCTGCATAGTTTACAACACTGTTGGGCAAGAGAACATTCCAGATGAGCTTAGGTTGTATGACGTTGCGAACGAGCCGAGATTTTCCTTTCGCAAAAGCAATCCAATTATGAATGATTGGCGTATAACAGAGTGAGAAGCGCGAATGGTAGAAGATTAGACGCCCACAGTGGATAAAGACCATGAAAGACAATTCGCGTTTCTTACTCACGAAAATTCCCCAATACTATCTATAGGGAATACGTGCAAGACGAGTATGAAATCGTCAACCTGATGATCGTATGTCAGGCAAAAACAGGTCTTTTTTGAAAGGATAATGATAATGGATCAACAGTCACAGACATCTGTCAATGAAATGCTGCAATCACTTTCCGCTCGTAAATCGCGCCGCTCTTTGCTAAGAGGGGCATTAGCAGGAGCGGCAGGCACAACGGGTCTGGTGCTCGCTGGCTCAACTCTACTTTCCGGTACAGCCCACGCGGCTACATTGACGGAGTCATCTAGTTGCCCGACAGACTCGGTTGCGACCATTTTGAGTGTCGCGGCAACTGCAGAGCAATTAGCGGTCACATTCTACACACGGGGTATCAATAACGCTGCCTATCTGGGCATCAGTGGGCAAAATCTGAATTATCTGACGGGTGCGGTTGTCGAGGAGCAGTTGCATCGCAATCTCCTTGTGGCAAGCGGCGGTAAACCCGTGGCGGATATGTTTAGCTTCCCACATGGGCCTGAGACCTTCTGGGATCTGGACAAATTTATCAAGACGCTCGATCAACTTGAGACGGCTTTCGAGTCGGCCTATATCGCAGCGATTAGAGAATTTGCCGATATGGGGATGTCGTCGTTATCGGTACTGGCAGCCCAGATTGTGACCGTCGAGGCAGAACATCGCGCGCTAGGGCGTTCAATCAGCAGCAAGATCAACACTGCAAATAACTGGGCTTTTACACCCGTCTATGTCAAGTCGGTGAGTGATGCTGTGAATGTGCTGAACGCGGAAGGCTATCTCAGCCCAGAAGGCAAGAATAGCTATCAGTACTATCCAGTGAACCTTGAGGAGAACACCTACGTGGAGCAGCGTAAACCCTACGTTGTGCCATGCTAAGTACAAGGTGAACTGACGCAAGCAGGCCATAGAGGCTAGATGAAGCGTGTGCGCCTGTGTCTGGCATATAAAAAGGTTTCTACATAGACCGCCCTTCCAAAGCGTGTAAGCGTGTATCTGGAAGGGCGGTCTATTGCGTATAATATAGGAACGCAGCGCGTGAATCTCCCCCAGAACACTCCTCTGTCTGAGAATGAGATAAGAAATAGATAAAAGTTTGATAAGTGATCGAATTATTATCTTCCTAAGCAAACCCCTTCACTGCTTTAATATACTTTAGTTTACGCTTAGAGTGGTTTATAGTAGAGTTTATATGCACAAAAAATACTTGAAACTTGCTTGAAAACAAGCTACGCTATGGGGGACAAAGAAATGTGAGGAGAAATAACTATGCAAGTAAGAGAAAGAACAAAAATACAGTCTCAAGAAATCACTGATGGGGTATTGGTTCAACAGACGCTTGCGGGCAATCAGAATGCGTTTGAAATGTTGGTACGTCGCTATAATGTCCCACTATTCAATTTTATATGCCATTGTTTAGGTGATTATGATCTTGCCTGTGATGTATCGCAACAAGTATTCTTACAGTTGTACATCTCTATGCCAACCTTACGCACTGGTGAGCCGTTGAAAGCGTGGCTTTTCCAGGTTGCGCGCAATCGCTGCCTTGATGAATTGCGCCGTAAACGTGCGATTCACTTTTCGGAATTGGAAGTTGCCAATGATGAGGATGACCTTTCTCCGCTTGCGATTATGCCGGACAATGGACCTTTGCCCGATGAGATTGCAGAGCATCATGATTTGCAGCGGATTTTGCAAAGCGCAATTCAGGGCCTGCCGCCAAAGTTTCGTTCAGTCGTCTTGTTGCGTTATGCTGGTCAATTGAGCTTTTCGGAGATTGGACGTATTCTCAATATGCCCGAAGCAACCGCCAAGACCTATTTCCAGCGCGCTCGTCCTTTGCTACGCACGGCGCTTGCATCTCAAAGGCAATCTGCAACTGCGTCCTAATAGTTGAAGAAGGTTGTCGTGGGGTGAGAGAAAAAGCTAAAGTGAAACTTCCCTCTCGTGTTATTCGTATTGACAGCAGAGATGGTACGAATAACACTTTCAGAGGGAGTACGTATGAAATATCCACAGAACATGCTCTTCTCAGAGGAGCTTGCTTCGGATGATGAAATTGATAGCCTCTTTGAACAACTCCAGGTGATAGAACCGCCCCCCTCGCTGGTTGATCGCATTCTCACCTCTGTTGCTCGTCTGCCTTACCCGTCGCAGAATCCATCTTTACCTGCCGATAAGACAGATTATTTGTTAGTCCGTCATGACATGTGCAAGCCGTCATGATGAACACACAAAAAACATCGCCCATAGAAGAAACAAACATGGGCGATGTTTTTGTATGCATATGCGAGTGTGATCTACGGGTTAGGATGCGATCTGTTCACTGAGTTTGCCTTTAGAGACCAGCCAGCGAATAAATTCCAGGCGGCGATGATCGGCGGCAGCTTGTATACGTGACCGCTCGGAATAGTCCCTGCGAAGCCTGCTTAATCGATTCATCTCGCTTTCGTCAAATCCACCTTTGCGTAGAATTTCACGATCTTCTTTGCGGTCCATATGAAGCTCCTTCCTGGCTGCTAGAACTATGAGGAAATGGGTGCCAGCATGCGCTGAACACGTCTGAGAAGCTGCTGCATTGGGTATGGTTTAGGTAAATGATCGAGTGTCAATCTTGTTTCGCCTCGTTCACGTGTGTATTTGCGCAACATGGCGGTCGAACTGGTTGTAAAAAGGACAGGTATGTTGGAATACGTGCGCAGCACCTCCAATACATCCCAACCGTTCAGGGAACCGATAAGTTCAAGATCAAGCACTACAAGATCAGGGTGATATTGCTGGAGCGTTGTGATCGCCAGTTCTCCACTATCTACGATAACGACAAAGTAACCATGAGCCGCAAGAACTTCAGCCTCCAGGGTCGCTAGCGTGGGATCGTCTTCGACCACTAGAATTCGTTGCAGGCCGGCTTGCCCGTCGCGCTGTCCATGTTCACGAGAGGGCGAAACACACACAGGGTAGTGGTGTATAGCTCCCTGCTTCTGTAAGCTCATGTTGCCGCCAATCGGCAATTTGTTCGCAGCGTCTGCGTCGTGCATGACTGACATCCTGCTCCCGCTCGTTTTTTTTGCTCTCTCGCGGTGATCGCCGATGAGACGGTAGAGAAAATATTCTTAATCTCTACCAACATATTACCTGATAGTGAGTGATAATCACGTGAAGATTATGGCCCTTGTGTGAAATCTTTGTGAAAAATTCAGGGTGTCTCTACTATTCCGATAAAAACAGATTCACATTAACTTAAAATAACATGTTGTAATGACATGTTATATAGAAGGCGAGTCTGCTGGTGGAACCATGTAGCCAACACCCGGTTCATTGAGCAGGAAGCGTGGCTGCGCAGGGTCCGGCTCCAATTTACGCCGTAGATGGCGTATGAATGTGCGCAGGTACGTATTTTCACCGCTATAATCTGGTCCCCAAACGCGCTGAAGGATTTCACGATGTGTGAGTACCTTGCCAGCGTTGCGTGTGAGTTCACAGAGCAGGTCATATTCAGTTGGCGTCAGATGAACCTCGTGTCCACTGCTACGTACGACGCGGCGCGCAAAGTCAACGTGGAGGCCATTTGCGCCTCCACATTGGTAGCTTGGGCGTTGTTGTTCGACGCCGTTGACGCTATTGCGCAGGCGTGTGGTCTCTTCTGCTCGCCGAAGTGCTACGCGCACACGCGCTAACAGTTCATTCAAACTGAACGGTTTGGTCAAATAATCGTCTGCTCCCAGGTCCAGAGCCTTAATTTTTACTGGCTCTTCATCATGGGCTGATAGCACAATGACAGGTGCGCTGCTCCATTCGCGCAGGCGGCGCAGGAAGGTCAAGCCATCCAGTGAGGGGAGCGACAGATCAAGCAATACAAGATGTGGTTGAAACATTGCTGCCATGTCGATTGCTTGCGCTCCATCACGGACTGCTTGTACGTGAAAGTCACGCGCTTTTAGTTGCGCCAGGAGAAAGTTGCGCATCTGGGGGTCATCTTCTACGCAAAGAATACGCACTTTTTTATCGCTTGTAGACATGGATCAGTCCCTTTTTATGATGAAGTGTCGCTCTCACTGTTATCATGCCGTATCAAATCGCTAGAGACATTCTGTTCTTTCACGACTGGTAAGGTGAAAGAAAAGCTGGCCCCTTGTCCTGGGCTACTTTGTAGCATAAGCGTGCTCCCGTGTGCCTCGATGATGCCTCGACTAATGTAAAGCCCCAGTCCCGTTGCAGGACTCCAGCGTGCAAATCCACGTCGTCGCTCAGCGGTAGGTTGCCATGGACGATCTTGGGCTGGACGACTCATGGCGGCAAACGTGCTAAAACGGGTGAAAAGATTCGCCTGCTGTTCCGCTGTCATACCCGGTCCATGATCGGTTACATGCACGATGACTGCTGGTGGCTGCGCTTCCTGCTCGCTGGTAAGCAATTCTACATCCAAGTATACTGTATCACCTTCTGGGGCATAACGAAAAGCGTTACTAAGAAGGTTGGTTAAGACACTCATAATCAATTCGTAATCGCCGAGAACGGCTGGAACATGTGGCGGGAGCGTGATTTGTAAGGTGCGTTTTGAGGATGTAATCAGGGCTTCCAGACGCTCCTGTAAGTCTTCCAACATTTCACTAAGAAAAATTGGCTCCAATTCGAGGCGTAGCGCACCTGCTTCCACGCGCGAGGCATCCAGAAAATGGTTAATCATGCCAACTAAGCGTTCAACCTGCTCATCTGCCGTGTAGAGAAAATCTTGTTGTTCTTCTGCTGACCATTGCAAGTCGTGCGCGAGTAGCGCACTAAGATGGGCGCGAATGTTGGCAAGGGGCGTTTTTAGTTCATGCGCCATTGTGGTAAAGAAATCTTCGCGCGTGCTCTCCAGCGTTTTAATCGTCGTAATATCGTGCATAACGAGGATTGCATCGGTGATTGTACCATCAGCAGCGCGCACGGGGGCGGAATTGACAAGCAGATAGACTATTTGACCATCTGAGCCATACATATGCAATTCTGCCTCATTCGGTTCTCCTTGTAAGAGGGCGCGTTGCAGAGGACGCTCGTTATAAGGAATGACTGTTCCGCTTGGACCATAAGTAACTATGGCATGTAGTAGCTGCTCACTATCCATCCCTATCGCCATAATTGCCGCACTGTGCGGATCATCTGCTGGTTCCAGGTAAGCACCCAGACGTTGAAAGATATGGGCCGCGCGTGCATTAATAATCGTGATACTGCGGTCCGCTGCGGAGACCAGCATGACACCAGAGGGAAGACGTTCTAGCAGTAGTTCGAGGCGTGCCTGCTCTATCTCTTGCGCTAACTGGGCCTGTTGTAGGGCTTCATTGCGCTGGGCCAGTTCTGCCGTGCGTTCCAAGACTTCCGCCTCAATGCGTTCACGAGCCGCTACTTGTTCGCTTACGTCGTGATAGGTCACGATAAACGCAAAGATATTTCCTGGTTCATCGCGTACAGGCGTATAAGAGCAGCGAATATAAGTGAAGCCGATTGCACTTTCCATTTTAAATTCGTCAATATGGCCCTGAATGGCACGTTGTTCTAAGAGCACAACTGGCTCTGTCGCTTCCATGATTGCCTGTGGAAAAAGATGTGGCGTGCGGGCCATTACGATGTTGAGCGGAAGACCAATCACATCATCTGCCCAGCCAAGCAGATGGCGTGCAACAGGGTTCGCGTCGGCAACACGCCAGCGCGGATCAAAAATGACCACGCCGTCAGGGATGGAACGCATAATGTTCAAGCTCTGATGCGCGTTACGACTGGCTACACGCGCCCATTGTTCCATGCGATGAAAGAGACGCGCATTTTGGATGGCGAGGCCCGCCTGTTGCGCAAACTGTTCTAGAAGTTGTACCTCTTCAGCCGGAAAGCCACGTGAGCGCAGGTGATAGACCTCGATTGTTCCTAGCAGTGCATCCGTAGGCGTATTTGTGCCCGTGCGGCGTCGAAAGGCCTGGTCTGAGCGTTTACTCGTTTCTTGAGAAGGGCTTGGCTCAAGGATTGGTACACAGAGTACAGAACCGGGACGCCGTGGTGTTCCTTCATCATCTAACAATGGCAGGTTGAGGTCAGGGTACGGGCGCGTATCAGTAATAATCAATGGGCGACGCTCAAGAGCCACCCGTCCTATCAAAATCTGTTCATTAATATGTGGACGCCAACTATACGCAGAGAGATGCATGCCCTTCTGGGTTGCGAGCGTTGCGGTACGTGGCAGAAGAAATTGCGTATGGGGTGTCGGAGTTTGCTGCATAAGCGGTTCTTCGACGCCTGAGATCGGATAGTCGATCAAGAAGATCGCGCAACGTGTCGAACCTACCATCTCCTGAACAGCTTGAAGAATACTATCCAACACGTGTGGTAAGGTATAGGGGCCACCGATAGCCGAAGAGACGCGCTGGATGGCATTGATATGTAGGCGTGAACGCACTGTATTGGTGACATCCTCGAGTGTAATAAACAGGCTTGCCTCATGTGTACTTGCCGCGTTGTCCATCGGTTCAATAGAGACATTCCAATACGTGCGCCCTCGTGCTTCCAAGAAACCTTCAAAAGGGACCTCTGGTTGTTGGATGTGCTTTCCCGTGGTGGCAACACGCTCTAAAAGAGGGCAAATCTCCTGGCGAATTGTTTCTGGCAGAATGTCATCAAGCACACGCCCAACAATTTCTTGATCTCCCCAGGCCTCGCGTAAAAGACGGCATACATAGGGGTTCGCGAAGTACACGCGATGGCTGGTTGCCCCCAGGATGATAACTCCTATCGATAAATAATCAAGAATATGCCGAAATTGATCTGATTGCCTTTGCTCCATATGTTTAGCTTCTAGATATCTGAACGGCACATCTGCATTGTGCCAGGAGGCGGTCACATAAATGATTGGATGCAGTTAAGACAGACTCTTCCCCTTTATTATACCGTTTTTTTGTCCCTGCTGTCTCTGTTGATGCTTTGTTAAGCGGAACATTTGTATCGAGATGTGGATTCTGTTATGATGGAGCGACAGCGGTTGTATGCAGTAGTGCAAAGGAAGAGTGACGTATGGATTTACGTGGTAAACGTGTATTGGTCATGGGTTTGGGATTGCAGGGATCGGGCATGGCTTCAGCCAGATATGCCGCACAACAAGGGGCGCAGGTGCGCGTAACAGATATGAAAGCACCGGAAGTTCTGGCTCCCAGTGTCGCGGCACTGGCGGGCCTACCTATAGAGTTTGTGTTGGGACAACATCGCGAGGAAGATTTTCGTTGGGCTGAGATCGTGATACGCAATCCCGGTGTGCCACGTTCTTCACCTTATCTGCGTATTGCGCAAGAGCATGGAGCGCGTATTGAAATGGAGATTGCGCTGTTCTTCCTTGCCTGCCCTGGACGTATTGTGGGGGTGACAGGAACGCGTGGGAAGACGACAACAACGATGCTCTTGTATGAGATGGTGCGTGCCAGCGGCATGAAGACAATTTTGGGCGGAAATGTTGCGGGCGTTGAGACGCTTTCGTTGTTACCTCAGATTGATGAGGAAACATTGGTTGTACTGGAGCTATCAAGCTGGCAGCTAGAAGGGTTGATTCCTCACCAGTTGAGTCCAGCTCTGGCGGTAATGACCAATGTATATCCAGATCATTTGAATACCTATAATGGTATGGAAGATTATGCTGAAGCAAAGGCGACAATTTTTCGGCATCAAAGTGAAGCGGGCGTGGCTATCTTTAACTATGATAATCCCTGGACACGGCGTTTTGGCGAAGAGGCTCCAGGGCAGACATGGTTCACCAGTCTCACGCTGGGCGGGAGCTTTAAGCGCGGCTCAAGCGATATCCAGCCATTTATTTTTACCGATACGCCGTTAGCCGGGCGGCATAACCTGGAGAATATTCTGCTGGCGTCCACTGCTGCCCGTCTGTTAGAGGTCCCGGATGCGGTGATTGCGCAAACTGTGCGGACATTTCAGGGCGTTGCTCACCGTTTAGAAACGGTTGCTGTTGTCAATGGCGTGCGTTATGTCAACGATAGCACGAGTACCACGCCTATCGCCGGACGTGTGGGACTGCAAGCTTTTACGCAACCTGTTGTGCTGGTCGCGGGTGGAAACACGAAACATTTGCCTCTTGAAGATTGGCCTGCCACCATTTTGCAGCGATGTCGCGCTGTGGTGCTCTTACATGGTAGCGGTACAGACGAATTGCTGCCAGCCTTAGAAACAGAAGCACATGCGCAAGGGAAGCCGAATCCTGTCCATGGTGTATTCTCTGATTTTTCACAGGCGATGGCGTCCGCTATTGCGTTATGCCAGCCGGGTGATGTGCTGCTTTTCTCTCCTGGTTTTACCAGTTTCGGCATGTTCCTTAATGAGTTTGATCGCGGTGATAAATTTGTTGCCTACGTGCATCATTTGGAAGAGCAGAGAGCACCGCAATAGCTGTGATAGGTGCTATGCAGTTGAAAGAAGATATAGAGAAGCGCAAAGGTAGAGAAAACGTCATACCTATTTTTGTGTGTATGGTGTCTAATCATGCCGCAAACATACCCAAATGTACTAGAAAAGGTGCATTCGTATGAGCTAATTAGGTATACTACAAGCGGGGAAAAAAGCCATCTATTGGGGGAAATATGAAACCTTACCCTGCGAGAAAATATACCTGGTTTGGGCTAGTATTCATGCACACCTGTCTCATTGTGCTTCTTTCGGCATGTCAAGGTATGCCCGGTCAGGTTGTGAATAAAACAATCCTATCATTAGAGGTTCCAGCAACGGCAACAGTTCCAGCCACGACTCCAACGGAACAGACGGCAATCTCTATGCTTGTGCCACATCAAGGTGGTAAAAATGGGGGGCAGCCTTCCAAGACGCCATCACCAGGGGCGACAGGGACGCCATCTACGGCGGCAACACCTGGTTCATTGGGTTCGCCTAATCCGGGGACACCACCGGGGCCTGTTCCTTCGGGAACTGGTTTTGTGCCGGCAGCCTTCCCATCATACTTGAGCTTTGGTGTGATGAGTAATCCCGGCACTGCTTCTGTGCTCGATAGTATGCACAGTCAGAATGGGACTGTTTTTAATTTCCGCTATCAGTATCTCACGGGTGGCGTCAATACCGGGCATGGCTGGGAAACCTGGAATCAGCCTGCAGGTCAGTATGCTACCAACTACATGCAAGAGAGCGCGCAGCACGGCTACATTCCTGCTTTCGTCTACTATGAGATCTGCCTCTCGAATGGGCCTAATCCCAGTAGTTACTGCGGTGGGCATAACATTCAGCAGGATACGGCAAATCTGGCTAATGCGGGCACGATGCAAGCCTACTATGCTAATTGGGTACTGATGCTTCAGAAAATTGGCGCATTTGGCAAGCCTGTATTGGTCATTGTCGAGCCTGATCTTTGGGGCTTTTTACAGAATGCCACCAATGGTACAAATAATGCGGCGAATGTACCCGCTAGTGTGAACTCTTCTGGCTATCCTGATGCCGCTGGTTTTCCAGATACCGCGCAAGGCTTTGCCTGGGCCTTATTGCATATGCGCGATAAATACGCTCCTAATGCGATTCTTGCGTTACATGCCTCATGCTGGGCTGCAGGTGACGATGTCGCAGTAAGTACCAATCCAAATATGGATGTGACAGGTCTGGCGCAACGCGAGGCCACATTCCTCAATAGCGCGGGGCTGGTTGGCAATCCGACGGGCGTGTCAAGCTGGGATGTCCTCTCGAATGATGTCGCTGATTTCGACTCTGGTCAACCCGGCGGACGTTCATGGTGGGACCGCTATAACCAGACATTTCCCAACTTTGCGCGTTATCTCAATTTTATTGGGCAGTTAAGTCAGAATACTCATCGCCGTGTCGTCATGTGGCAGGTTCCGATTGGCAACCAATACTTTGATACCATGGATAACTCCCCCGGTCATTATCAGGATAATCGCGCGGAGTATATTCTGGGCAATGCTGCCAGTTTTGCCGCCGCAGGGGTGGTTGCGGTCCTCTTTGGCCCTGGGAATGGTGGTACGATGAATACTGATGCTATGAATGATGGCGTGACCAATCCTGCTCCAATCAGTAGCTATGAGTGCAATTATTGTAACAACCATACGAGCATCTATCCCGATGATGATGGCGGCTATCTGCGCATCTTCATCGGACAATATATGCAGCATCCCGTCTCTCTGCCCTGAGATGTGCGCGGTAAGCGTTTATCAGGCTCTTTTTATGGCACACTACATGACTAATCCAGGTAGCCAAGAGCCTGTAAACGCGCTTTGATAGTTGCTATCTCCGTATCAGTCATATCATCCTCGTCGGTCGCCCAACGCGGCGCGATATAACCGCGCTGTTCTAGATATGTGAGCACACGCAACGCGCTTCGTTCGGGCGTTTCTTCTTCTGTATCAATGCTTAGTTCAGCGGTTGTTGGTGTCTGATAGAGATGCTCATCAATGAACGATGCATGTTCTATTTGCTTGAGACGTTCAATGCGCGTGTATGAACTACAATGGAGATAGACTTCGATAAAAGGGTTGAGGTGTTCGCGTGCGAAGCTGCGCGCTTGCAGGTAGGGCGATACCGACGTCGTGATTGCAATAATGCCGTGTTGCGCGAGCAGCGAACACACATAGGTCACAAATGCATCATAGCCAATCGTGTCACTGCGATCTTCTGTGATATGTTCCTCTATATGCATCTCATCTTTAAGCCATTGGGCAAGCGTGTGATGCGCAATGATTTCAACACGATAGCCGCGTGAGGTAAGGGTTTGCTTGAGGATATCCGCGAGCGTGGTTTTGCCTGTCCCTGGCAGACCTGTATACCATAATGTAAAGCCTGTAGTGCTGTGAGCAGAAATGATAGACCAACCCGACCAGGTAGGTGGTATTGTATGCTGCGTCATATAAATAACTCCTTCTCCAATCCGAAGGCCTCAAGGAAAATCTACAGCATGCATATACAAAGTAGGGGTAAGACCAGATGTGTCCTCCAATTTTCTTCCTTTATCTATTGTATCTTATTACATCATCGTGTATCAATATGATATTTGCAATTGTAGATTGCGCATAAATTTTTGCTCTTGAGATGTGAGCAATTTGTGAGCAAGGACTAACGAATAGGGAAAAGAATTTGCTATAATATGCGTGTTGTTTCTTTGTTTACCACAATATGTCATGGTTGCCCGTTATGAGCAGGTAACTGATGCTATTTATTTTGCGAAGTGAGCCTGTACGGCTCAATGACAAGGCAATTATTGCGCTACCATCACTTCAGGGCTATAACTACATACGTGAAACGCGAGTTACAAAGGAGTAAATCACATGAGTATAATTACGAGCGGACGATCTTTGCGAGAGTATGGCCTGTTTAATCTGGGGACTGTCCATTGGAATCTCTCACCAGCGGTGTTAATCGAGCATTCATTGGCGCGAAAAGAAGGCATGCTCGCGTCAAATGGTGCATTTACGGCAACAACTGGTCCGCATACCGGACGTTCGCCAAAAGATAAGTTTATCGTTGCGAATGAGGAGTATGCGACAAAAATTTGGTGGGGCGCGAATAATCAACCTATGCCGCGTGAGATGTTTGAGACGGTGCGCCGTAGCCTTGCCGATTATCTGCAAGGGCGCGATGTCTATGTGCTGGACGCGGCGGCGGGGGCAGATCCACAATATCGCATGCCAATTCAGATTATTACTGAACTGGCATGGCATAACCTGTTTGCGCGTCAACTCTTCTTGCGCACCAATGAGAGTGATCTTACGAGTAATCGCCCAGGTTTTACCATTATCTGCGTACCAAACTTTAAGACGAATCCTCATATTCACGGAACGCGCACCGAAACCGCGATTATCATTGATTTTGAGGAGCGTCTTGCGCTGATCGCGGGAACGCACTATGCAGGCGAGATGAAGAAATCGATCTTTACGGTAATGAATTTCTTACTGCCCGCGCAGGATGTGTTGCCGATGCACTGTTCCGCGAATATCGGCGATGAGGGGGATGTTGCGCTCTTCTTTGGTCTCTCTGGCACAGGCAAGACAAGCCTGTCCGCAGATCCCACGCGCCACTTGATTGGTGATGATGAGCATGGCTGGGGTGAGAACGGCATTTTTAATTTTGAGGGCGGTTGCTATGCTAAATGTATTCATCTCTCGCAGAAATATGAACCACAAATCTGGAATGCGATTAAGTTTGGCGCGATCTGTGAAAATGTCGTGTTAGACCCCAACACGCGCGTTCCTGACTATGATGACGACTCATTGACCGAGAATACGCGCGCCGCCTATCCCGTCGATTTCATTGATAATGTGGTTGAATCTGGCATGGGTGGGCAACCGCAGGCGATTATCTTCCTTTCCGCTGATTCGTTTGGTGTGTTGCCGCCGATCTCGCGCCTCTTGACCGAGCAGGCTATGTATTACTTCTTGTCCGGCTATACCAGCAAACTAGCAGGGACTGAGGCTGGTGTGACGACGCCAGAGGCCACCTTTAGCTCTTGCTTTGGTGCGGCTTTCCTGCCGTTGCAGCCGACCGAGTATGCAAATCTGTTACGTGAACGAATTATACGCCACAATGTGCGTTGCTACCTCATCAATACAGGCTGGACAGGAGGCCCTTACGGCGTTGGCGAGCGTATCAACATCCGTTATACGCGCGCGATGGTCAGTGCGGCAATTAGCGGAGAAATTGACAAGGCCGAACTGGTAACAGACCCCATCTTTGGCCTGCAAATTCCTACTGCCTGTCCCGATGTTCCCAGCGAAGTGCTGATGCCGCGCAACACGTGGAGCGACAAGGATGCCTATGATCGTCAAGCCGCCAATCTCGCGCAACGCTTCAAGAAGAATTTTACGCAGTTTGGACAGGTCGAAGAGGCTGTGCTACAAGCTGGCCCACGCTAGGCAAATGTGTCTTTATGAAAGAACAATCGGGCGAATGGTGTGTTTTTTAACTACACCATTCGCCCGATTGTGATGTTCTCTAGATTTCCTATGTACTTTAATAAATCCACACTGTTGTGTATAATACTAGATAGCTTTCGTTTCTATTTATATCAATGCTAAATGTTAATACAGGGTGACTTGGGGTTACAAGTGTGAAAATATACCGTTATGGACAAGAGATTGAAAGGCTCGGTAATCGTTATCGGCTTGATACGTTGTTGGGAAGCGGCGGCATGGCAGAGGTGTGTTTGGCATGGGATGAAAAGGAAAAACGTCAAGTCGCAATTAAAATTATTAAGGCCGATCAATTAGAACAAGAAACGTTAGATCGTTTTCGTAAAGAAGCAGAGCATGTCTACAAACTCAAACATAAAAATATCATAGTGGTATATAGCAAAAACGGTCTTGACTTAGAGCTTGTGAACAAAGCTACAGGTTCGATGCTTCCTTATATTGTGATGGAGTATATTGCTGGCGGTGATCTCCATACTAGACTACGTAACCTTTCATCACAACAGTTTTATCCTCTGGAAGATGTATGGGACATTTTTCGGCAGGTATGTGACGCTGTACAATATGCACATGAGCAAGGTATCATCCATCGCGATCTCAAACCACAGAATATTTTATTTCGTTCCGTCTCTGATAAACAGCAACAGATAGTATTAAGCGATTTTGGCTTAGCTGTAGAAGTCGGCACATCGAATCTCTCCTTTGCTCACGCCGGGACTTTGCAGTATATGGCCCCAGAGCAATTTCACGGACAGCCATGTCGTGAGAGTGATATTTTTGCGTTAGGTGTAATCCTCTATCGTCTCTGCACAAAGCAGTTTCCTTTCGCTCGCTCACTACAAGATTTTGCCAGCAACGTTCCCTTAAGAAAACCTGTTGCACCAAGCAGTATCAATAGAGCATTGCCACGGGGTATTGATACTATTATCTTCAAAGCGTTAGAAGAAGACCCTACTCGACGGTTTGCCAGTGCTAGCCTGTTCTGGCAGAGTATCGAGGCTCTATTTTTGCCACTGCGTAATGAAAAGATCATTGACCTTCAACCTACTCCTAAAGCAGGGCGCACTACGAAAAGGCTACCAGTAGAAGGCGGCGCAACTAGTGGGAAAATGGCGGCTGTTGGGGCTGGATTGGGCGCGGGGGCGGGCGTTGTGGCAGCAGCGGGACAAAGAGCGCGTAGTACGAACAATCCTCCACTAAAATGGACTGCGAGCAAATCACGTCATCATCTCGTGCGTAACCCGCTCGTGCTGCTACTCATGCTAGTGTTTTTATTTTTAATAGCATCTGGCGGTTTAGCATATGCACAACCAAGAGCGATACTGACGATTATGCAGACGTTTGGCTTAAGCAAAGTCATTTCTAATACTAGTCTGCAACCCGGTGTGACGGTAATGATCTCGCCTGCTAGTCAGGTGGTTTCAGATAGCTTTGTCGTTTCAGGTGTCCCAGGCACAGCCGACGCCACTAAATTGCAGATCAGCACGCGCCAGTTGTCCTATACCACGCTTTCTGTCACCAGTCCAGTGACTGGGACAGGAGTGAGTGCAGGTCCATCTGCAGCTAGCGGAAAGTTGACTTTCTACAATTATGGCACAATTCAAACACAGGTCAATAGTCAAACTGTGTTTACAGGCGCAGATGGAATAAATGTCGTCACAGTAGCAGAAGCTGTGTTACCTGCAGGTGTGATTAATGGGGGAACATTGACTCCAGGTGTAGTTTCTGTCCCAGCGATAGCCGTTAAGGTGGGGGCTAGTGGCAATATTGCGGCTTTAGATATCAACGGCACGTGTTGCGCAGCGAATGGCGCAGTCATAGTGAAAAACCAAACCGCTTTCACGGGTGGGCAAGATGCACAGCAGTACACATTTATTCAACAGTCAGATGTGGATGCAGCGGTCTCGGCAGTGCAACCAGGGCTGGTCACCGAAGCACAGACGCGGTTGAAAGGGCTGTTGCAGACAGGAGAACTGTTGGCTGGTAACCCGCAGTGTGCGCCCAAGTCGTCGGTCGACCAGCCGATTGGCAATACGGGCAAAGCGATCCCCTCGGCAACGGTAACCGTCTCGGCGACCTGTATAGCGGAAGCGTATAAACAGGCCGACTTGAACGCGCTGGCGCAGACGTTCCTGGCGAAAAAGGTGGCCTCTGACCCCACATTGGGAAGCGATTATGAGCCAGTGGGGGGCATCGTCACGACGAGCTTCGTGCAGGGCATCAATAATGGAATTGTTTCACTGTTGCTGAATGCGAAACAGGTCTGGGCCTACCAGTTTAGCACGGCGCAGAAACAAAATCTGGCAAATCTGATTAAGGGCTTGAGTGCGACAGAGGCAATCAGTAAACTCAAAAGTCAGGTTGGGGTAGGCAATGTGAGCATTCCGTCGGGCGTGACGATATTGCCGCGTAATTCTTCTCAATTCACAATTGCGATTCGGATGCCAGCAGGGCTTTCAGCCGGGCAGGGAAGTACGACGCCAACGGTTCCTGCTGGCACGGGAAATCCCACTCAGGGCAATGGCAATATACTCGTGCTTTTACAAACATCTATTCCGAATACTTTGTTGCTTCTTGCTTTTGTATGAGTCGCATTCGTCCCCGCCAGTTAACGATTTTTTATCAATACATCCCTACGTGACGATCTTGCGCGTTTAGTATTAATAGGTCGGTCTAGCAATCCCTTTAAGATTGGACGAATATAGTGTAAAATAACGGGTGTCATAGCCAATTTGACATTTATAAAGGGACTTTTTAAAGAGGGATACGATCATGAGACAGGGGAATGGCACTGATTTACTGGGACTCAATGATCCGCGTAGCGCGAGTATAGGTATTATCTATGTAGCACAAAATGATGACCGAAAAAGTGTACTGGCAGCTCTTATAACGCAGGAGAAATTGGGGCGTAAGCAGGTTGCGGTGGTCTTGCCTGAGCAGAATCAGGCGTTTCAACGTCCGGGTGATTTTGATGATCTGAAGGGGTTGCGCAACAAACTTCAGACGCAAATTATCTTTATTGCGCCACCCGGTCCTGGCCCTGCCGAGTTTGCACGGCAGCGGCGTTTTACTGTCTATTCGTCGTTAGAGAGTTATGCAAAAGCTCTCCGTGATGAAGGCCTGGGTGAGGAGGATAAAAAACGCAATGGTTTTATTGCTGGCCCGGTCAAATCGGCGCGTGATAGCAATCCAGCAAGCGATCAAGGCGCACCATCTCCGGCGTTGGGTGAGGCCTTTGTAATTGGTGCAGGAGCGGCGGCGGCAGGTGCAGTTGTTGCGGATGCAAGCCTACCCCCGCAGACTCCCGCGTCTGTTAGTGGGCCGTCTCTCCCTGTGAGCAAGGGTGACGAGATCGCTGATCTGCCAACTAATCCCATCGCTGGAAGTGGGAGTAGTGGTGCTCAGGGAGGAACAGCGACAGGAGCTACTGTTGCGGGACGTGGTGGGCCGAGTAATGAAAAGATCATTGAGCTTTCGCCCGTTGCGAAACCTGGACGTACAACCAAGAAACTTCCCATTGAGGGAGGGGCAACGAGTAGCCGGGTTGCGGCAGGTGTTGGCATGGGAGCAGGTGTTGCCGTCGCAGCAGCGACGGTACAGAGGGCACGAAATATGAGCAATCCCCCCCAGAAAAAAGTGACGAATAAACCCCGTCGTCATCCTGTCCGCAATGCCTTCATTTTCCTGGTCCTATTACTGTTGACTTTGCTGATTGCCTGTGGTAGTTTGGCATATATGCAGCCAAAAGCGGTGCAGGCATTAGTGCAAAAAGCGGGCTTGAGTAAGATCGTGCCCAATATCAGCCTGCAACCAGGCGTGACGGTGACGATTGCACCAGTCAATCAGGTGGTTTCAGATAGCTTTGTTGTCTCAGGTATCCCAGGAACAGCCGATGCGACCAAATTGCAGGTCAGTACACGTCAGTTGTCCTATACCACGCCCTCTGTCACCAGTCCAGTGACTGGCACTGGCAAGCATGTTATTCCAGGGGTTGCGGCACGAGGTACGTTGAATTTTAATAATGGTTCTACGCAATCGTTTACCTATGGCACAACAACACCTTTTACAGCCAGCAATGGGCAAATATTCTATCTAGATGCTGCTGTGACAATTCCAGCCGCTAATCCAATTGCAGGCACTTTTGGAAAGGCAACAGGAACTGCACATGCTGCAACCGCTGGTGTCGCAGGCAATATTGCTGCGGGAGCGATTAGTATTACAAATACTATTCAAGGTGGTCCTATTGGCGTGACAAACCAGTCGGCTTTTGCGGGTGGGCAAGATGCGCAACAGTATGCGTTTATTCAACAAGGGGATGTAGATGCAGCGGTCGCGGCGGTGCAGCCAGGACTGGTCACGAAAGCGCAGACGGGCTTGAAAGGACAGTTGCAAGCCGGAGAGCAGTTGACTGGTGATCCGCAGTGTACACCCAAATCGTCAGTCGATCAGCCAATCGGCGATACGGGCAAGGCGATTCCCTCGGCAACTGCTACCGTCTCAGCAACTTGCACGGCGGAAGCCTATAAGCAGGCGGACTTGAACGCGTTGGCGCAGGCAGGTTTGGCAAAGAAGGTGGCCTCTGACCCCACGTTGGGCAGCAGTTATGGACCTGTTGGAGGCATTGTCACCACGACGACGGTGCAGGGTACCAATAATGGCATTGTCTCGCTGCTTTTAAGCGCGAAACAGGTCTGGGCGTACCAGTTTACTGCGGCGCAGAAACAGACATTGGCTGATCTGATTAAAGGCTTGAGTGCAACTCAGGCTTTGACGAAACTCAAGAGTCAGGTGGGTGTGAGCAATGCGACTATCCCAACAGGAACAACAACGTTGCCAAGTGACCCCACGCAGATCACGATTGACATTCAGATGCCAGCGGGCCTTTCAGCCGGACAGGGCAATATTACGCCGACGGTTCCCGCTGGAAACGGGACACCCATTCAGGGCAATGGCAGTGTCCCACTCATTGTATAGGAAAGGATAAACGCACGTTATGCTGTCTCTGGAAGGCAAGCAACTTGGAAACTACGATGTTATCCAGCGCATTCGTGTCGGGGGAATGGGTGCGGTCTATGAGGGCAGGCAGCGTACCGCGTTTGGGCGGCGCGTAGCCATCAAGGTGATTCTTGGTGACTATGCCACCGACCCTGACATGCGCCGCCGTTTTGCACGCGAGGCTCGCACTGTGGCGCGTCTTCAACATCCACATATTCTCCCCCTCATCGAGTTTGGTGACGAGCAGAGTATTCTCTATCTTGTCATGCCTTTCATTGATGGCGGTACGTTAACGAGCTATCTGCGCCGCAAGCTGCTCGACCTAAGCGAAATTGCCGCGATCTACCAGCAATTGTTAGATGCCGTGGAATATGCGCATGAAGAGGGGCTAATTCATCGCGATATCAAATCATCTAACGTTTTGCTTGAGCAGCGGCGCAGTGGTCCTCCGCATGTCTACCTGGCTGATTTTGGGCTGGTACGCACGGCGCGTCAGGACGGTGAGCGTCCCGGTAAAACCATTCCGCTCGATCAGGTCCCTGGCACTCCGCACTATATGGCGCCTGAGCAGACACGTGGTATCGTCACTCCGGCGACGGATATCTATGCCCTCGGCGTGCTGCTCTACCAGATGCTCACTGGCATGCTGCCTTATCATGATGAGGACGATGTGCGTGTCATTCAGATGCACCTTTTCTCTCCCATCCCTGTGCCATCCGCGCAAGATGCCTCGATCCCGCGTGAATTGGATGAGGTGGTGTGTGTCGCAATGGCGAAACGTCCTGAAGCACGTTACAAAAATATCGCGGAACTGCGCGCAGCATTTCTGGCGGCAATCAATGGCTCTGCTTTGCTGGAGAGCGAAGAGACAAGGTTACGCGAACCAGAGAAACCTCCTATAGCCAAACGACGTGACTCGCAATCACTCATGTTTATTGACTCGCAGGAATTTTCTGTGCCACCAGCTCCTGTTCCTGAACCACGCCGTCCACGTCAGGCTACACCTATCCCAATTATCGTGCGTGAACGTGTGAAAGAGCGACAACGTGTTCCAGAAACGGTGAGAAATCGTCCGCGAGCTACGCAACGAATTACAGAAGAACCTGTCTATACACGCCGCAAACGCCCAGTGCAGATCTGGCTGGCGACTATGGCTGTCCCTTTGGTGCTGCTTATTCTGCTGCTGATGCCGCGCGTCTTGAATTTCAGCTTTTTTCCGTCAGGGTTTCCGCTCTTTGGCACCCCTCCTGTCGCGATGGTCTACGTGACCGCGCAGACTAAACAGGCGCAGAGTACCTATGTTTTAACTGCTTCGCCAGCCGTACAAGTCCCAGAACTGGTGACCCATACTATTCCTGATCGCCTGATCCAACAAACATTGACCGATACGCGCGTCGTTCCAACCACAGGGATAAAAACAGTCGATGCCGTCCCCGCACACGGTGTTATTCTCTTTACTAATAGGGGCAACACTCCGATGATCTTTCCCGCGCAGTTCACGCTAACCACGCCGCAAGGTGTGCGTGTGCAACTCACTCAAAATGTGTTTGTCCCTGCGCATCAAAATGGACAGAACGGCAATGCGAATGTGGATGCTGTCGCGGTTACTACAGGGACAAGTGGAAATATTGTTGCGCATGCCTTGGATGGGACATGCTGTACTGAAAGCGTTGCTGCCACCAATCCTGCCCCATTCACTGGCGGCGTAGATGCGCAAACGCTTCATATTGTGGCGCAGGCAGATCTGGATGGAGCACAGGCTGCGGCTACAAGCGCCTTGCAAAATAAGATCCAGCAACAGATGCAAAAACAATTGCGTGTGAATGAGGTCTTTGCGGGCAAACCCTCGTATGTAGTCTCTCTATCATCGGATAATCCTGTGGGAGCGCAAAGCGATCAGGTCCAGGTAACAACAACCCTTAGCGCGACGGTAGTTGCGTATAATACACTTGTGACCGATCATGTTGCTCTTCAGCTCTTCAGTAAGCAAGAAATACAGCTCTTGGGCGACTCATATCAGTTGGAGGGAACGCCCACCGTTATTGCGCGTCAGGTGGAGACGCAAGGGCAAAATGGATTGACCTATCTGAATGTGACGGTGCGCGGCAATTGGCTCTATGCCTTTTCAACGCAGCAGGTTGATCAGTGGCGTCAGTCTATTAAAGGGGCAACAGTTGCCGCCGCTTTGGCGTTCCTCAATGCACAAACGGGTATTAGTGCTGTACAGATTCGCCTACCCTTTGGGGCAGATCATCTTCCCACCTCAATGGATGAGATTCATGTGGTTTCGATCATCAATAATTAACACCACGTCCCTTATGTATGCGTGTTACAATCTGTTCTATGGTTGTGTTTCCCTTTTATGTTATACTGTGGTCATTCATCCCTGGAAATGGATACTAAAAGCACTCGTGATCGTGCGACTGGTAGAGGTAGCACGTATGATATCTAAAAAGAGGATATTTTATGACTGAAGAGCAGAATGGGCATGAGCTGGGTGAGATGCGTTATTATAACTCAGTGTTAGAGTTAATGGGCAAAACGCCTCTTGTACGGCTCCATCGTGTTGCGAGTGATGTCCCAGCAATCGTACTGGCAAAAATGGAGATGTTTAATCCTGGCGGTAGCGTGAAGGATCGTATTGGCCCTGCGATGATCGATTACTGTGAGCGCGAGGGGCTATTGCGTCCGGGAGGGACGATAGTCGAACCTACCAGCGGTAATACTGGTCATGGGTTGGCAATTGCGGCGGCGATCAAGGGCTATCATTGCATTTTTGTGATGACCGACAAGGTGAGCGAGGAGAAACGCAGTCTCCTTCGAGCCTATGGAGCGGAAGTGGTCATCTGTCCTAGTAGCGTGACGCATGAGTCACCGGAGTATTATAAAAACGTAGCCTATCGGCTGGCAAAAGAGATACCAGGGGCTTGCTGCCCCGATCAATATGCCAACCCTGCCAACCCTGAGACCCATTATCGGACGACAGGACCTGAAATCTGGAATGATACAGCAGGGCGCATTACCGCCTTTGTGGCTGGTATTGGCACAGGTGGCACGATTTCAGGCACGGCGCGTTTCCTAAAAGAGCAGAATCCTGCCATTAAAATCATTGGAGCCGATCCTCCAGGGTCTATCTATTCAGGCGATACGCCAAAACCGTATAAGGTTGAGGGTATAGGTATGGATGTCTATCCACGTAACTATGACCCGTCGCTGGTCGATGATTTTGTGCGCGTGGATGATCGTACCTCGTTCTATTGGGCACGCCGTCTGGCCCGTGAAGAGGGCATTTTGACAGGTGGTTCTGCTGGCACAGCCCTTGCAGCGGCTTTAGTCTATGCGCGCCGCTTGACTCCACGCGATGTTGTAGTCGTCTTATTACCTGATACCGGACGTGGTTATCTGAGTAAAGTCTTTAATGATACCTGGATGCGCGAAAACAACCTGCTCATGTCTGCTGAAACCGAGCAGCCAACATTGCGCGATGTGTTGACCTATCGACGCAACCACGCGCGTAGTATGCCAATGGTTGTCAGTGTCAGCACAACTGATTCGGTGGCGGATGCTGTCGAACTGTTGCGCCGCTATGGTATTAGCCAGACACCTGTTGTAGAGCGGGGCAAGATGGTTGGGAGCTTGAGCGAGGATTTATTGCTGCGTCGCCTCGCAAGTGGTGAACCGTTGGCGCAACTATCCGTACAGCAGGTGCAGGGACCGCCATTTCCCCAACTTGAGGCTGATGTGCCAGCCCGCGAAGCCTATACGATGTTCAGTAGTGGTCAATCAGCGGTTGCTGTGATAAGTAATCAATTGCTCGAAGGTATTGTCACCAAGAGCGATCTGCTTGAATTTTGGGCAAATACACGTGGTGAATAGTTTTAAATAGCGAGTGTGGGTAGGAACTAGAGCATGCAACAGGAAACACAACCTATATATGTCGTGGGTGATGTTCACGGGCAACTGAAAAGGCTAGAGAAATTGCTCGAGGAGGTCCATTTGATTGACCATAAACACCACTGGTGTGGCGGTCAATCAACACTCTGGTTTATGGGCGATTTCGTAGATCGTGGCCCGGATGGTATCGCGGTTGTGGATCTGGTGATGCGTCTGCAAAAAGAGGCGACTGCTGCAGGGGGCATGGTCGCCTCTGTCCTGGGCAATCACGAGATGCTTCTGCTTGCCGCCTATCGCTTTGGACGCCGTTCAACTGGATTGGGCAGTAATTTTATCTCGCGTTGGAAGATGAATGGTGGCAACCGTAAAGATCTGGCGAGCTTGACCCAAACGCACCTGGAATGGTTAGCCCAACTACCGCCTATGGCCTTTGTCGAGGATCACTTGTTATTACACGCGGATGCAACCTTTTATATTAAGTATGGTCGCACGATTGATGAAGTAAATGCAACATTTTCGAAACTGTTGCATCGCAGTGATGCGCTGGCATGGGAAGAGTTGCTAGAAGAGTTTGCTCGACGCGGTGCCTTCTATCATGCTTTGGAAGGCGAAGATATTGCGCGCCGTTTCCTCAATATTTTTGGTGGGCGACGGATTATCCATGGGCATACGCCGATCAGTGCTGTGCTGGGCGAACAGCCGAAGAAAGTTACCGCTCCGTGGGTCTATGCCAATGGCTTATGTGTGAATGTAGATGGTGGAATATTTCTTGGTGGTCCCGGTTTTGTGCATCGCTTATCACCCGTTGCTTGAAATTTTAGAAAAATGAGACACAACAATTGACAAATAGCAAATTATTGGGTATGCTTTTATAAGAAAATGTATTGTGTAGAGAAAGAGAGGGCCGCGTTATGAATAATCCTCAAAATAGCCTCCTGTTTTTTGTCAGTACGCGGCGTCGTACCGCGCGGTAATGGAAACGCCCTACGAGGTATTCGAGCATACTGCTGATGTTGGCCTGCACGTTTTTGGACAAACCTTGCCCGAACTCTTTGTGCATGCTGCTCAGGGCATGGAAAGCCTGATGGTTGCGCCTGAGCAGGTGCGTCCGGTGGTCAACCGTGAGATTATGGTAAGTGGTCACGATACGCTTTCGTTGATGATTGCATGGTTAAATGAACTCATCTTTCTCTTCGATACGGAGTATCTGCTCTTCTCCACCTTCACGGTCGATGCGTTGAACGCGACACACCTTGTTGCTCACGCAATTGGCGAGGCATATGATGCCCAACGCCACGAATTGAGTAGTGCCATTAAAGCAGTCACCTGGCATGAAGCTGCTATTGTGCCAACAGATGGTGGCTATAAAGCCAGCCTCATTTTTGATATCTAACGAGCATCGCGCGCTCTATCTCAGCGGCGAAACTGTGTTCCGTGTATGAGTGTGTCTCGTGAAAGCTACATGCACGTATCACGCGCATGGCGTGTACTGTCGCGTTTTCTGATGTATTTCTCTTTTTGATAATGGGCGCAGTATGCCTGATGAGGCTGTATGCGCATAGTATTGGTATCTGTAGCACTCTATGCCGTTCCATGAGAAGTTGATGAGCACGCGGTATAGAGGCATAAAAGCGGAGAGAGATATGGCGAAGGATAAGATTCCCTTGCAGCGCATCGATAATAACCGCTGGCGTATCCCACAGCATTATAACGCGGAAATGCGCGTGCCAGGTATTGTCTATGCTGATAATGAATTGCTCGAACAGATTGTCTCCGACAATGCGCTACAGCAGGTAGCGAATGTGGCAACTTTGCCGGGCATTGTCGGGCATTCACTCGCTATGCCAGATATTCACTGGGGGTATGGTTTCCCTGTTGGCGGGGTCGCTGCGACGCATGCTGATTGGGGCGTAGTCTCCCCTGGTGGGATTGGTTTTGATATTAACTGCGGTGTGCGCCTGCTGGCAACTGATCTCTCGCACAGTCAGATACGTGGCAGAGTGGACAAACTCGCGGATGAGTTGTTTCACCGTCTGCCCTCTGGTGTTGGTGGAGAAGGCATGCGCAAATTGAGCGCGGACGAAATTCGCGCTGTGATGCAGCGTGGGGCCGCATGGGCTATTGAAGAAGGTTACGGCGTTGCTGAAGACCTGGAGGTGACTGAAGAGTATGGTTGTCTCGCGGGTGCTAATCCCGATGCGGTCATGAGACGCGCGGTAGAGCGTGGTCTCAAACAACTTGGTAGCCTCGGTTCTGGTAACCATTTTTGTGAGGTGCAGTATGTAGAGCATATCTACGATATGAATGCTGCGCAAATCATGGGTATTGGGCAAATCGGGCAGATTGTAATCACGATTCACTGTGGATCGCGCGGATTTGGGCATCAGATCGCGGAAGACTATGTGCAGATCGCTGAGGAGAAGCAGAAAGATTTCGGTTTCGCGCTGGTAGATCGCCAGTTGGCCTGCCTGCCATTGCAGTCTGATCTGGGCAAGTTGTATCTAGGGGCGATGGCGTGCGGGGCAAATTTTGCCTGGGCCAATCGACAGTTATTAATGCATGGCGTGCGCGAGGCATTTTCAACGGTCTTTGGGCGTAAGGCGCGTCCTAAAGAGATGCCGATGGTCTACGATGTCTGTCATAACATTGCCAAAATGGAAGAGTACGAGTTGGATGGGCAGATGCAGCGCGTTTGTGTCCATCGCAAAGGCGCGACACGTGCTTTTCCGGCCAATCATCCCGCTTTGCCAGAAAAATATCGCTCTATTGGTCAACCCGTGCTGATCCCAGGCGATATGGGGCGTTATTCTTTTGTCATGGTTGGCGGGCAGGAGTCAATACTGCAAAGCTTTGGTTCGTGCTGTCATGGTGCTGGTCGTCGCCAGAGCCGCACTGCTGCCAAGAAGTCGATTACCGCCAATGAATTACTCACTTTGCTCAACTCACGGGGAATAACTGTGCGCGTGCATAGCAAGAATCTCTTGCCAGAAGAGGCTCCACAGGCATACAAAGATGCTCAGCAGGTGGTCAACGTCGTGCATAACGCGGGGTTGGCAACGCTTGTGGCGCGTCTAAAGCCCGTCATTGTTGTCAAAGGTTGATCATCATAGAGCAGGTAACGCTGTGTGAGGGATGTTAATGAAGCTCTCGTGCAGCGTTCCTGCGCAATACTTGCGAAAAGGGAGATATGATGCACAGATATAGAGGAAGACTGGACGCCTATACCACCTATCTTGTTTTTACCGGAGCGTTTTCCCTCTTCCTCGCGCTAATTCAGACCGTTAACCTCGTCTATCAAGTCGAGGTAGCCCATCTCAATCCGCTGCAATTAGTGCTGGTTGGTACTGCGCTGGAGAGTGTGTGTTTTATTTTTCAAGTACCAACGGGTGTGTTAGCTGATGTCTATAGTCGTCGCCTGACGATTATTGCGGGCACGCTTATTCTGGGTGCAGGCTATGTACTAGAAGGTTCCATTCCACAATTTTTGGCTATCATGGTCGGACAGGCTATGTTTGGTATCGGCGCGACATTGATTGATGGTGCCGAGCAAGCCTGGATAGCCGACGAAGTAGGGGAGAGCAACGTTGGGCGTGTATTTATGCGTAGTGCGCAAATCGGCCTGTTAGGAGGACTGCTCGGTGCGCCACTAAGTGTGGCTCTGGCAAGTATGCGACTCAATATGCCGATAGTTCTGGGCGGAAGTCTAGTCATGCTGTTGGCTATTTTTTTATTTGTCGCGATGCCAGAACATAATTTTCGTATAGCCAAAGATGACAAACGGCATTCCTGGCGTGCATGGGGCAAAACCTTTACAGATGGCCTCGGAGCCGTGCGCGTGCATCCTGTGCTTGGTATGATTCTGCTTGTTGGGCTGTTTTATGGCTCATATAGCGAGGGCTTTGATCGTCTAAGTGCGGCGCATTTGCTCCATGATTACGTCTTTCCGACGTTCTGGCATCTCAAGCTTGTCGTCTGGTTTGGTGTTTTTAGCGTCGTGGGAACATTGCTCTCGCTTGGCGGAACCGAAATTGTCCGACGCCATGTGAATATGAACAATCAGCGTGTACTACTCATCGCATTATTTGTGTTGAACAGCGCAATGGTGCTATTGCTCTTACTTTTCGCGCTGGCAGGCAATTTCCCACTGGTTGTGCTGGCTTATCTCGGTTACGGAGCTACGCGCAGTATAAATAGGCCCGTCTATACAACGTGGTTGACGCAAAATATTGATGCGAAAGTGCGTGCTACAGTGATCTCGATGGGTGGTCAGGTAGATGCGCTGGGTCAGATTATCGGGGGACCGCCTGTTGGCTATATTGGCTCGCTGTTCTCCTTACGGGCCGCCCTTGTTGCTAGTAGCATCATTCTCGCGCCTGTACTATGCTTGTTCGCTCTTGTCGCGCGTAAAAGCAAAAATACTCTGCCAGCATAGCAACCCTTTCAGTCCTACTCTGTTGTCAGAATGGGGTGAGATTGTTATACTGCTCCTGAGAAGGGAAGAGGTGAGAGGCTATAAGGCTCTGGGTGAATAGTATGTTAAGAGGAGAAAATTATACATGAAGGCGTTAGTGACGGGGGCAGCTGGTTTTCTGGGTGGTCATCTTATAGATATGCTGTTAGAGCGTGGCGATGAAGTCCGTGCGATGGTGCGACCTGTTGAAGATATCAGCTATTTGCAAACACTGAAAGGTGTAGAGATTGTAAAAGGTGACTTGACCGATGTTGAGTCACTGAAACGGGCGGTAAAGGGCGTACAGCGCGTCTATAATATTGCCGCGAAGACGGGTCCCTGGGGTTTGGAAGAGGTATATCATGCTGTTAACGTGCGCGGCTTGACCGACCTTATTCTAGCATCGATGGACGCGGGCGTCGAGCGGATTGTCCATACCAGCTCGATCACTGTCTATGGGCATCATCTGAGTGGGATTGTAACCGAGGACCATCCCTATCACGCGGAGGATAATCCATATAGCCGTACGAAGATTGCGGGTGAGCGTCTGATTGCTGACATGGTACGCGAACAGGGTGCGCCAGTGGTGATTGTGCGTCCCGCCTGGATTTATGGACCACGTGACAACGCCAGTTTTGGGCGTTTCGTGGCTCTGGTAGACTCTGGCAAAGGTTTTCTCGTCGGTTCTGGCGATAATATCGTGCCAGTAGTGTATGTGCGCGATGTCGCGCAGGGTCTGATAAAAGCTGGTGACGCGGGTAACGAAGTCATCGGACGTGCTTATACGATTGCGGATGATCGCCGTGTCACGCAGGCTGAATACTTCAATACGATTGCTGACGCGCTGATGGTTCCGCATATCTCGATCAAGATTCCCTATACGCCAATGTACTCGGCGGCACGGGCGGCAGAGGTTGTCTGGGAGGCACTAGGTCGGCGCAATGCTACACCGCCGCCAGCAACCACATATGGTATCACCTTGCTCGGTGGCGATCAGAAATTCTCGATTGAGCGCGCGCGCCGCGAACTGGGTTATCAGCCAGAGTTTGATATGAAACGTGGCGTGACCGAAGGTGTCCGCTGGTACGTGCGTGAGAAGCAGGCACGAGCAAATGCGCAGGGGCGTGAAACCGTCAAAGCCTAAATGAAATAACTACTCAATAAAAGGCGTACTGGAAGGAAAAACTCCTCCCACGTACGCTTTTTTATTGAGTAGTTATTCTAGTGCAAACTGTGCTTCTGTACTTACAGTAGAGGGAACATGTTTACGCTGTCGTACTTGAAACCAGTTGAAAAAGTAGGCCAATGTGACAAGCACGAAAAGTGCGTTACGGAGTGTTACCGCCTCGAAATAGCCTGGGACAAAAGGAATTTGCAGTGGATTTACGGGCTTAGAGTAGAGATCAATGTAGATGAATGTGGTAATAGAAGAGAGAAGACCCCAGCAGACCAGCCAGAAAGGATCGCTTGCATCGGCGTAAGCGAGCAGTGGCATGACCCAGATAAGATACTGAGGGCTAAAGACCTTCCCAGTTGCAATGAACACAAGGAGTAATGCAATACTTGCCTGGGCGATATCTAACTTGCCACACCACTGCATATATATAGTATACACGAAACCGAGGAAAAATAGAAGCAAGCAGAGAGAAGATACTATTCCATCAAAAGGACTCAGGATATTAAGTGAGCCAAAAGTGTAGACAATTTGAAGGGGATAGCCTAAATGAGCGGAGAGGTAGAGGAATGTGCTGCTTGTGGCCTCAATCTGTACAGGGCGTTGGGCAAAGTAGAGAAGTTGATCGAGAATGGCACCCTGGAAGTTTAGAATTGCGAAAACGCCTGTGATTCCACCAACGATCACGCAGAAAAGGAGCAGATTTTTCCAGTACCAATGGAACATACTCCGTATGTCCAACAAAATTTGTGTGCATGTTTCTTTAAATGATAGATGCGAAAAGGGAAGGAGTAGTCGTTTGCGTGCATGTTGCTCGGCAAGAAATAAGGGCGGTAACAGCAGGATTGGGTAAATTTTTAATAGGACACCAAAGGCAAGCGCGACGTAAGCGGCTGTCCAATGTTTGCGTTCTGCCGCGATGATACAGAGTAGGGTGAGTGTGGCAGGAACGAGATCATAGCGCACCTGTGCTGTCGCCAATGCCCCGACAAAGAGGTAAACGGCAAAAATCAGCGCGGACCCACGTGGGCCATAGCGTATCAGTAGCCAGTAAAGTAATCCTGCAACGAGTGACATAAGGATTGCAAATGCAAGCTGATAATAGGCGATAGGGGCAAGAAGCGCGAACGAAAACGGCAAAAGGGCAAGTGGGGGATATTCTAAAGGCAGCATATGAAAGGGGGCATATGCTGTTGTGAGGTGGAGAAAATTGCATTGTAGTGCTGGTAAAAGCTGTGTTGCCGCGCTTCCTAACCAAAACGTTAGTGCGTAGCATTGATAGCGTGCGGGGTCGCTATTGGTCAAGAAAATTTGCCATGATGTGCCGCAGAAGATCGCAAAATTCACGAAGGTGATGGCGATATAAGCCCTCATCCCATACTGAACAAACAGGGAGTCTTGTATAGATGCAAGGTATTTTTTAAGTCGCCCTGCATGTGTTTCATGTATCTGTTCTTGTAGCAAATGCGTATTCTTTCCACTATATTCCATTGACATGGTCTTAAGCACGGTGCTAAAATTTCAAGGGTATTGCGCCATGTCTGGCAAAAACGCATGTATTTGTTCGGCTAAATATGCATATTGCAAGACGAGTGGTAGGCAAAACAAGTAACGTCCATTCGCGCCTACCTGTAGTAGGACGCAGGGTCACTTGTGGAAGGATAAAAAATATCATGGATAGCAGAAATCGCACAGAAACAAAGACGCTCAAGGTTGGCGATGTCGCTCCTGATTTCACGCTCAAAACAGCCGGGCGTGAGGATTGGCGTCTTAGCGATTTTCGTGGTAAAAAGAATGTCGTACTGGCATTCGTGCCATTTGCCTTTAGTAGCGTTTGCTCGGCCCAATTGCCCTCCTACGAGGCTGATTTGAGCCGTTTCAACGATTTTGAAACCGAGGTTGTATCGGTTAGCATGGACAGCACTCATGCGCTAAGCGCATGGGAGAAGTCAATGCATACCTCGTTCCCTCTGCTCTCGGATTTCTACCCGCAGGGTCAGGTGGTTGATCTCTATGGTGTGCGTCACCAGGCTGGCATGCCAGAACGCGCCCTCTTTCTGATTGACAAAGAGGGGATTATTCGCTATATCGAGGTAATGTATACGCCCGGTGAGATGCCTGATAACGAAGACCTCTTTGAGGCAATCCGCAAGCTCTAGCGATCTGGCCTCTCTTGCACGCGATGTCCGAGGAAACTTGCACTATCTATGTATATCTTGATAGTGTCAGCTTCCTCGGATTTTTGTTCCCTCATTGATCATTTTCTTAAGGCGGAAACCGCTCTGACTTTCTTCCTTGTTGATAGACTGCATACGGCTATTCTGCTATACTGACGATGCGAAGAGTTTCCTTTGTGTCCCGTTGTATGTATATGGAGTACATGCATATTATCTTATGCGAAAGCCGTGTATGCTATGAGTAGTCACGATATGTCGTTTCCCTTGCACGACCCACTGAAAGCGCAACAAACAACAGAGATGAATGAGCGTAGTATGTCAACATCGGCAGAATCAGCGTTCTCTGGGCAAGAAATGAGCCAGCCCCCATCGTTCTGGCGTGCGCGTCTGATCGAAATCGCTATGATTGCCTCGATGGCATTGTATTATTTTATTGGCAATAAAAACTATCATATTCCACTTCTCTCGCATCTGCCTGCTGCAACGTTGCTCTCTCTTCCATTTTTGTTGATCTTTGCCTTGCTCTGCTGGTACCGTTTGCCGGTAGCGGTTGCATTGCTGCCCCTCACATTGCCGTATTATCTACTACAAAAAAAAGTCTTTAGTCATTATGATTTTAGTCTCGTTGAAATTATGTTGTGGACATGCCTGTTTGTGGCAGTTGCACAGCTTATCGTAAAACGGCGTGCGTGGCCTTATTGGCTTTCCTGGTCTGAGTTGCGCGATCGTTTGGGACCTGTCGCGCTACCGATTGCCGTGTTTGTCGCGGTGGCGGCTTTTTCAATTATTATCGCCTACGCCCATACAACGGCACTGCGTGCCTTTCGCGAAGAGGTGTTAGGACCACTACTCTATCTCCTCCTGGCTTTGCTATGTCTGCGCACCCGGCAAGATGTCACGCGCCTGCTGATGGCTCTGGTGAGTACCGGATTTATCATTGCAGTTGCTGGCATTATTCAATATGTGTTTTTCAAACATACCCTGGTATTGGAGTCAGATGGTATTCGTCGTATCCATACAGTTTATGGGAGTGCGAACAGTATCGCGTTATTATTAGACTACACGCTGCCAATAGCTTTTGCCTGGTTGCTCGCAAAAGTGCAGTGGCAACAACGTTTGCTGGCTTTGCTGATCTGCATCCCGATGCTTGGTGCGTTGTATTTGACACAATCACATGGTGCGTGGATTGCAATTCCGGTTGCCTTGCTGTTTATTGCTGCGTTTAATGCACCTAATCGCAAAACATTGCTTATTTGTGGGGGCGTGTTATTGGTCGTTGCAGTTATTGGAATCCTGGTATATCACAATCGCATTCTTGTCTTCTTCGAGGGGCACACCAACGGGCACATCAGCACATTGACGAAACGCTACTATCTGTGGCTGACGGCCTTGCGCATGATCCATGATCGTCCCTGGTTCGGCTTTGGTATGGATAATTGGCTGTGTTACTACAGTTTAAACAATATTTGTAATGCCCATCAGTTTCATTATTGGGTAGTCAGCTATCCGCCACATACAGGTATTGATACAGGATTACGTGAAGAGCCAACGCTTTCGCATCCACATAACATCTTCTTGCAGATCTGGGTAAGTATGGGTATCTTTGGTCTTCTGGCCTTTATTGCCGTTCTGGCGGTATTCTACCGTCTCTTTGCGCGTATACTGACACGGGCGCGGATGCTGCTTCCCACCCAAGGAGAACAGGTACGTTGGATGACACTTGGGGTCGGTGGCGCGATGCTGGCTGCTCTTGTACAGGGAATGGGTGATAGTTCATTCTTAGAACAAGATCTGGCTTTCTGCTTCTGGATATTAGTGCTGGCCTTGCTCCTATTGCGCTGGTTAACGGGAACCCATTGGCGCAAGCGCGGAAAGACTGCCTGGACAGAGGTTGATACACTTGAAGTGCCAACGGCATAAGTGCGTATGTTAAGAAACGGTGATTGTGAGCTACTTCACAGGCGTAAAGCGGACCAGTTCATAGTTGTACCCCATCCACATCCATTACACTCAAGATAATTGAGTATAATGAGAGGGGTACAACTTGTATGTTACTGGGTATCTCTGTACAGACCTTGTTGATCTGGCTGGCCTGTCATTTCGTGGGTGATTTTGCATTCCAGAGTGCCTGGATGAGTATCGAGAAAGGGAGAAGTTGGGAGGTTAATTTTTATCATGGCGCAACCTATACCGCTGTGTTTGTGTTGTTTGCGCACTCATCCTGGCTCGCAACAGTAGTTCTACTGGCAACGCATTTTGTCGTCGATCCTCTCAAAGCACGCTACAAACTGATTAGCTCGATTTGGCTTGACCAACTTTTACATTTCCTCACTATTTTCCTCATCCTCTGGCTAAAGTTCTAGCACGCCACACTCACAACAAACCGATGTCCCTCTGAAGAAGATTGTTCAGAGGGACATCGGTTTGTTGTGAGTGTGGCGTACACCCTGCTAGCTCTGATTTTTCTCATTATCGTAGATCATCTCAGAAAGTTCCTTGCGTGTGCGTTCGATGATCTCACGCAGATGTTTCACCTTCTCTGCATCGCGTATTGACATGCGTCCCGCGATAGCGAAGAGGCGGGCAACTTCCATTGTTTCGCTACGCAATGCCTGTATTTCTGGTGCGCCGTGTCGTCCGCCATGGCCGCGCCAGGGAGGGCCTGCAAACTCATCCTGTTTGCCGGGTTCATTTTTGTGCTCAGCTAACAGTGCGCGGCCTGCATCAGTGATGCTGTAGACCTTTTTGCCATCGACTTCGTTCACGGTCACAAGACCGCGATCCTCTAGCATTTGAAGTGTTGGGTAGACAGAGCCAGCACTGGGAGCGTAGAAACCGCCTGATTTCTCTTCTAATGCTTTCATCATCTCGTAGCCATGCATCGGTCGCTCTTGCAAAAGTTCCAGGAGCGCAAACTTCATGTCTCCACGACCAAAGAAGCGTCTGCCGCGTCCTCCAGGGCCTTCAGGACCAAAGGGGCCATGCCCCATGTGCATTTGAAAGAAGCGTGGGCCATGCCCAAATGGTCCGTGTCTGTCTTGCCATTCTTGTGTGTTGTGTAACCATGGAGGCGTCCACCCCTCTTCTGGTCCACCTTGAAATTGAAACGCGAAGCGTTTACCAAACTTGTTAAACATTCTTTATGTACCTTTCTACCTGCCCGTCTGCTTGTTCTTTATCTGGGCGGCACTGTGTTTGATAGATTGCGATATATCGTTATTGTTAGTATAACGATATATCGCAATCTTGTCAAGAGCATGGAACGCATTTTTGCGCGGTGTATTGCTCTTGGAATGTGCTTGACAGCGTTCCCTTCCTGCATTAGCATAAAAACACAAAAGAACGGCAACCTAAAAATCTTTGTCGCTATGAGAGGTCCGAGGTCTAAGTTATGGTGCAACGCTCACGTTTTGATGTCCTGGTCATAGGTTTTTCTTGTGTTGATATCGTCTTTAGCGGTCTGCCGCACTGGCCTACTTTGGGTCATGAGCTATATGCGCGTGATATTGCGGTTGGTGTCGGCTCGATTTTCAACACGGCGGCAACTCTGAGTCGGCTTGGTATGCAGGTGGGATTGCTGACCGAGCTAGGAAATGATTTTTTTAGTCGCTATACGTTGGACGAAATTGATCGGGCAGGCATTACACGCGAATTTATTACACAGCATCCATTCCCGATGCGTGCGGTGAGCATCTGTCTGGCGCATGAGGGCGAACGCGGTTTTGTCTCCTATGCTGATAGCGCGGCTGGACATGTGCTGCATATGCTGGACGCGCTCTCGCCGGACTTAAATCCGCAAGGCGAGAAGGCGGCCGCACTTCTGGCAGAGCATGTGCGCGCAACGCTCGACCGTCATGATTTTGATGCGATTTTTCTCTATGCGCAACCAAATTTGCATCCTCTGCTTGATCTGCTGACGGGGCGTAACCTTCCTATTTTTTTCGATGTTGGTTGGGATACCGAACAGTTAGCTAATCGGCAGATCTTTGAGGTACTGAAGCGCGGGCATGTCGTGATGCCGAATCGTTTGGAGGCGATGTATATGACGGGGACAAATACGGCTGAAGATGCATTGTCTGCATTGAAAGAAATTATCCCCAGTGTGATTGTGAAAGTTGGCGTTGATGGCGTGATTGCCTGGCATGAGGGATGCTATTGGACGTGTCCAGCATTGCCTGTGGAAAAGGTAGTAGATACGACAGGTGCGGGCGATGCTTTCAACGGCGGCTTTATGTATGGTATGCTCAAGGGCTATTCGTTTGCCGATGCGTTGCGCTGCGGGACAATCTGCGGTAGCCTCTCGACGACAGCTCTCACTGGGACGGCGGCCGTTCCCACTGCTACGCAATTAGAGCATTTACGTGCCCAGCCTTTTGCATAGTACTTCTTGCATATTCTCGCCAATCGTAGGTCGAGTATCCGAAAACGTGAATACGCGGCGTTTAGTTCGATGTATCTTCTCTACACCGAACAATTTTCTGATGTGATGGTATGAAATCTTGAACGAAGCGTTTCACGGGGTGATATATGTCTGATCTTGAAGGGGTAATATTAAGCGATTATCAGCTGATGCAGTGTGTTAGTAAAGGCGGTATCGCGGATGTCTATCGTGCGCAAATTATTACAGAGGGTATAAAGGCGGAGGAAGGCCAGGAAGTAGTAGTTAAGGTGTTTCGCCCAACATATGCGCAAAGGGCAACTTTTCGGGACTATTTTATGGCCGAGGCTGAGAAAATTGGTCAGTTTGACGATCCGAATATTTTGCCGCTTTTGGAGTACGGTGAGGGCGAAAATCTGCTCTACCTTGTGATGCCATACGTGCCATCGGGGACGCTGGAAGATTTGCTACGGCGCGTGGGGGGACGTTTCTCGGCAATGCAGGCATTACCGATTATTCAGCAACTATGTAATGCCATCGAATATGCGCATCAGCATGAGATCATTCATGGGAATATCAAGCCGACCAATGTCTTTGTCGCTGCCGATGGGCGTATGTTGCTGGCCGATTTTGCGATTGCGCGTGGCTATGATGATAGCCAACAATCGCTGACCCGTATTGGCTGGGGATCGGCAGCGTATGTTGCTCCCGAACAATCGCTTGGTATCGTGAAGCGTGGAAGTGATATCTATGCACTTGGTGTATTGTTGTTTCGCATTCTGACTGGCTCACCGCCATTTCTCGGTCAAACGCCGGTCGAGGTGCTGCTTAAACATGTGCGCCAACCAGCACCTTCTGCTCGCTCTTTTGTGCCTAATATCTCTGATGCCGTTGATACTGTGTTGCAACGTGCCCTCCAAAAACGCGCAGAAGATCGTTTCGCCTCGGCAGAAGAATTTCGTCAGGCATTTGCGGAAGCCGTTCTTTTTGCCCCCGTTGCATCGCCCGTTGCGCGCCCTATATTCGCTCCTGCTGAGCGTTATCCCCGTCGCCCTGGTTCTCCGGCATTCGCGGGAAGTACGCGCATTGTGCAGTAAACACGAGTTTGCCTGATACAATAAAAATAATGCAGGTGTAGGGGTATGATGATCGTGGCGAAAAAATGAATCCAGTGACCGCATCCGGTGGTGTAGGGGCGTGATGAATCACGCCCTGCTCGCACATCAATCCGCCTGGGCGGCCATGCGAACGGGGGACGAGGGCGTGATGGAATCACGCCCCTACGCAACCTACGTGGTATGCGGATGAAATTTTTTAAATGTCATTATCACGCCCGCTTCCCGCTTGTTCATTACATCCCATTCTCGGTCTCGCGCATTACGGTGTCGGGTCCGGGGTTGGCGATGGGGCCGATGTTGGCGTTGAGGTCGGAGCCGTCGTCGGGGTTGGCGACGGGGCCGATGTTGGCGTCGAGGTCGGAGCCGTCGTCGGGGTTGGCGATGGGGCCGATGTTGGCGTCGGCGAGACTACTCCAGTCGGGGTTGGTGAGGCGCCTCCTGTCGGCGAGGCCACTGGCGATGTCTGTACGCATCCTGTACAATTTGCGATATAGAGCGTCACATTCTGACCAGCCTGGAGCGGTGACCCAGGAGGCGGATTTGTATTCTTCACAATGTTCGTCCCCAGGCCAGTATCAGTGCCAGCCGACTGCACGACGTAGCTGATATTCGCAGCAAGCAGCATATTTTCCGCATCTTGTAGCGTTTTACCAATCAGGCCTTGTGGTACAGTCAGGGTCGCGGTCGGCGACGCGGGCGCGACGGTAGTCAGCAAGACCTCGATAGGCGAGCCTTTAGCAGTTTGCCTACCAGCAACGATAGATTGTCGCTTGACCCAACCATGAGAAGGCGATCCCGGCTCCAGACTTAAAGTCAAACCAACATCAGCAGCTTGCTGTTTGGCAACAGCGTAGGACAAGCCAACAAAATTTGGCACGGTTACTGATTGCACTACCGTTGTTGGCGTGGCATTTTTATTCGTAGAGAACGGCAAGAAACCAAGCATGCCAGCAAGATAGATACTAAAACCTAATAAGAGCAGCGTCGCGAATAAGATAAGGACGGTAATAATACTGGCAACACGCGATTCCTGCTCCTGTACTGTACCAGAACGCTTGTTAGGATCGAGTGAAAATGGGCGTGTAGAGCCTGAGCCTGGCGGAAGATCCTGAACAGGTGCATAAGGCGCGAGTTGCCCCTGCCCAAACCCTGGCATAGATGGTGTACCGTTAACGATGGTTGGTGCTGCATAGTCCATTTGCCCACCGGCCGCTTGCATCGTCGCTCCCACCGCTTGCTGATCAGGTAGATATACCTGGCCGGCTGGACTATATGGAGGCGAAACGGGCGGAGAGGTCAGCACGTTATTGGGCGAAGAAGTACCCACCTGCGGAGTACCACCTCCACGCGACCCACCCGGTCTAGGTGGAACGGGAGGGGGAACAGGGTTACCAGGGAGAGAGGGAGATGACCCGCTTGAAGAGATGGTAGGAGCAACATTCTTGCCTAGAACCTCTTCTACAAAGATCTCCAATGCGCGTGCCAACACGCCACCATCGCGGTAGCGCATCTCCGGTGTTTTTTCAAGGCAACGCATAATAATCTCTTCAAGGGCAGGAGGAATATTCGGATTATACTGGCTGGGCGGAATTGGCGCATCCTGTAAGTGCTGCATTGCGACTGCCACAGGCGTATCGCCATCGAAGGGGGGACGCCCGGTGAGCATCTCATACATCACAATGCCCAGCGCGTACACATCGGCTGCGGCACTCACAATTTCACCTTGAGCCTGCTCTGGCGCATAATACTGTACGGTTCCCAGCGTCATGCCCGTTGTGGTCAAACGTTCAGCATTAATGTCCTTATAGACGCTGGCAATACCAAAATCGGTGAGTTTGATTGAGCCATCGCGCCCAATCAAGATATTTTGTGGCTTGACATCGCGATGCACAATCCCGCGACGATGGGCTGCCGACAACCCCATCGCGACATCGTGAGCGATGATCACTGCGCGTTCTACATCGAGTTTTACACGTGAGCGCAGGTAACGGCGCAGGTCAGATCCATCGACCAGTTCCATTACAATATAATAACTGCCACCGCTCTGTCCATAATCATCGACCCGCACGATGTTCTGATGATGCAACGACGCAGCCGCTTTCCCCTCACGTTGAAAGCGAATCACAAACTTAGGGTCTGTGCTATACGCCTCGCGTAGCACCTTCACTGCCACAGGTCGATTATTATCGAGCAAATCATATCCCCGATAGATCACAGCCATACCACCGCGACCAATCGAGTCTTGTAGTTGATATCGACCACCCAAAATTTCGTTTTGCATAGCTCTCCGCACTTACAGGTGACGGTCTAACACTCGTGTACCGCGCCACTATTTTAACCTATTTTGCGACAGAATGGAACAATTTACACGAAATGGGTACTCTTGTAATCGGATATTGAATAAACTTGAAGCTTACCGCTCCAAGCACATAGCTTGTTCAACTTGAAAGTTTTCCGTATTTGCTGTTTCAGAGCATCTCGCTCTGACGAGCCTCGGCTGCAATCCCCAACACACGCTCATCACCCACACGCCTTGTAATACGCAATGCATCCATATGTTCGAGGAGCGGCAGGATATATTTGCGCGTTGCCCCTAAGATATCGCGGGCTTCAGCCGCCGTCATCTTTGTATGCTCACGTAGATATGCGACTAACCTGTTCACAGCCTCATCATAGGTCTCGCGTAGAAACAGGATACCATCGCCCAGTTTCACCAGACGGCCTTGCTCGATCAATGCCGCAACCACCTCTGTCCCCACACTGGCTTCAGCCTCCGCCCGCCCAGGCGGTGTAAATGGACTCTCTCGGAAACGCCGGAGCAGCCGTTCAATCTGCTCTTGCTGTTTTTCGGAGAAACGCGGCGTAAATCCTGGCAAGCGTATCAGCCCACCAGCACCCGACGTTGTGCCCGTGAACGAGGCAGGCACCGCCGTAGTTGTGACCACCTCCACGTGGCCTTCTGCCTGTAAAACCGGAAAGATCAGAGATGCTACCTTGGAAGAGAGGCCCAGACGGGCACGCCATTCCTCTTTCGCCAGCCCACTACGTATAGGATACTGGCGATGGTAATCGCTCAAAACACGGTTCGTCTCTTCTTCAACTACATCCCAAATATGCTGAGCAAACCAGACACCTTCTTCTCCCTCACCTCCAATATGACGTACTCTCTTCTCAGATAATAACGTCGTCAATGTCAGGAATGTCACATCTCTAGCCAGATTACACTGTTTTACAATCTCAGCCAATTCATAGCCCTCAATGCGCACTGCTGCCTTTGCGGCCACCCCACCCTTGACAGCTGTGCGCGTTCCCGCGTGGCGGTCTAGAGCAGCCAATACCAGTTCTTCGGGCGAACCGTGCGAGAGACGTTCTAGATTCTCCAGCACGGCAGGTTGTAGACGACGGTGATAGCGCGGCAATACATCTACCACTTCGCCACCCCCAATTGTGGCACTCGGCGATGGGATGCGCAAAATGAAACGGTCGCGTCGTGCAAGTACTGCAGGCTCGCTCAAGCGTACCTGCGCCCAGCCACTCTGTCCAGGCTGCAACTCATTGCCCTCAAGCAATCGAATACGCGCTGAGATTTCCTGTGAGCCACTATAGACATCCACCAGGGTATTGTGCTGCAAGGAACGCTCAGCATCCTTTAATAGCGTAATACGCGCATCGAAAAGCATGGTAGTACGCAACTGACCCGGTAGGGCGACAACATTGCCGCGTTCCAATTCACCGCGTGCTACATTCGCGATATTGATAGCGACGCGACTCCCTGGTTGCGCGCTTTCGATCTGCTGGCGATGGGTTTGCAGGGTACGGATGCGCGTCTTCGTGCCTTTCGGCAAAACTTCGACCTCTTGCCCAACCTTGAATACGCCATCAAGCAGTGTGCCAGTGACAACCGTGCCGAAGCCAGTCATCGTGAAAACGCGATCAATCGGCAGACGGGGCCGCCCAATATTCTGCCGTTGCTCCGCCTCTTGCAACACGCGCTCTAGTTGCTCGACAAGCTGCGGAAGCCCCTGGCGCGTATAGGCCGAGACGGGAATGATCGCGGAGCCTGCCAGCGTTGTCGGTTTGAGCAGTTCCTCAATCTCTTCGCGAACCAGTTCTAGCCATTCCTCATCGACAAGATCGGCTTTGGTAAGGGCAACTACGCCACGCGGCACACGCAAGAGATCAAGAATCGCCAGATGCTCGCGCGTCTGGGGCATTACCCCCTCATCGGCCGCGATGACCAGCAGAGCGGCATCGATGCCGCCCACACCCGCCAGCATATTCTTGATAAAGCTCTCATGGCCCGGCACATCGACGATACTAACCTCGCGCCCGCTTGGCAACGTGAGCCAGGCGAAACCCAGGTCAATCGTCATGCCGCGCTCTTTCTCTTCCGCCAGACGGTCAGGGTCAATGCCTGTCAAGGCCTTAACCAGTGTCGATTTGCCATGATCGACATGTCCAGCAGTTCCAATGCAACTCATAGCCAGTCCATATATATAATAAACGTGCGCATTGCCCAGAAACCCAACAGCGGGAGCCGGAAAAATGCACGCCAGAAAAATGCAACGTGACAGTGACAAACCTTAGTATACAACACGAACGTCGCTCTGACTACGTGCTTTTTGGGGATGTGAGCACGAAACGAATTTCTACACAGGCACTTCTGTAATTATCCTGTAGGATGTCATAAATCTTCGGACCGAAAGAGAGAAAAAAGGGACTAGACGAAGGTAATAAATCAATCCATTAATTAATAGCTATATCAACGGCTAATCTCTCCTTCATTGATGCTTTATAAGGAACTGCTCGAAATGTTCAAACTCTCCACCTGGTATTGTTTATCAGCCAGGGCAACATAGAGAGGACTACAGATCAATATGCCTCTAGAAGCGAGAAGCGTTTGTTTAATCATCTGCTTGCCGCGCCTATCCATATTGCTATTTGCAACAATTTTCTGGATCTCCTGCTCAGAAGGTTGTGGAAGCAGTTTCAATACACGTGCGACAAATTGTAAATTCTGCTCAGGAAAATCATCTGCTAACTCCTTCGCTCTTAGTTGATTGAGAAATTTTTCTTGCATAAACTCTAGAACGGATAAGTAATCAGATGTGCCATCGATACCATCAGTCCATAATGCATTATGCTCTGAAGCAAACTTAATAGCACTCATTATCTTTGGAAGATTAGAGTATGAGGCACCAAATACTCCGACAGGTAGGGCTAACTCTTTCTGCCTATTACCAATAAGGTGATAAACAGAGCCTGCCATTAATAGCATAAGCGGCGTTTTTGTAGAGAAAAAGAAGGCTGCTGCAATCCCTTCTCCAAAATGAAGATATCTGGCCCGCGCTCATAAACATTTGGCGAGCCAGTATCTATGAGAATTCCCAAATCCACCCTATACGTCCAGGTTGGCGTTCTTAGCGTGGCTTTCGATGAAGCGGCGGCGTGGGGCAACTTCGTCGCCCATCAGCATGTTGAAGGTCTTGTCGGCCTCGACTGCCTCTTCGACCTCCACTTGCAAGATAGTGCGCTTCGCCGGGTCCATTGTCGTATCCCACAGCGTCTCTGGGTTCATCTCGCCCAAGCCTTTGTAGCGTCCAACCTCTGGCTCCTTACCGTTGTGCGACAGCTTATACTCGGCGACCAGGGCATCTCGCTCCTCGTCAGTGTAAACGTAGCGCACCTGCTTGCCCATCTTGATATGGAACAGCGGCGGTTGCGCAATATAGAGGTGACCACCTTCGATCAACAGTGGCATATGGCGGAAGAAGAAGGTCAGAAGCAACGTGCGGATATGCGCGCCATCAACATCAGCGTCGCACATAATTACGATGCGGCCATAGCGCAGGCGTGTCATGTTGAAGTGTTCGCCGATGCCAACACCAATGGCGGTAATGATATTTTTGATTTCCGCGTTTTCCAACATCTTGTCGATACGCGCGCGCTCGACGTTTAAGATTTTACCGCGCAACGGTAAAATTGCCTGAAAATGTCGGTCACGCCCCTGTTTTGCACTGTTATGTACGAATATACCGCTTGCCAGCGCAAAATTATGGGTATGCGGAACCTCAACATCATAGACATCAACCGCCTGTTCTACCATTTCGATAGAAACAATTTTGTGGTTATATGTAGCAACAGCTTCTCGCGCCTGAGCAATCTCTCCTGCAAAGTACCGCTGGCAAAATTTATCAAAACGCAGTAGCGCAGAATTACGCACTGAATGACGATACTCATGATACGCATCAACATCCAATACGCCATTTACCTCAAAACGCTTTAGCGCAGCGATAGTATTGCGATAATACGTCTGTTGTAAAGCCACACTACGTTTTGCACGAAACTCTGGCGTCCACTGCTTCTGGGTCTGTTCACGCCGCCAAGCAAGTAACTCCTCGTTTTGCCATTGTTGTTTTGCGCGTTTGGCATGTTCTTCACGAGCTTCTGGGTGTTGCATGAAGTAAGTACGAACACGCTCGGCTTGTTTATGACGATTAGCCTCATCGCTCCAGTAAACCCGCTGGGCTTGATTAAGTCGAGCATGCATTTCTATTCGATAAGACTCATGTGCATGATAAAACTCAAGCCATTTCCCCGTCATATAAGTTTTGTAGCTTTCATTTTTCCACTGTTGGATAGCACGTTTTGAAAGCGCATCTCTCATTTGGGGATAACGCATTCGCTTACTCATTGCAGCACGGAACTCTTTACTTTGACGAAGTTCACGACATTTTTGAATGACATCGGCCCGATGTAGTGTACGCTCGATATGGACACGATGTAAATCAAGATGTTCCTGGGCAGGCAAGCGTTTGATATTTGTCGGATTATTGTTGAGCTTATTAAAGTCAACATGGTGACAGTGATCACCATCCGACTCGGCATACACGCCTTTCCAGCGATTATACCAATCTGCAAGCATATGCGTGAAAAGCCAGGAATTAGAACGTGGGTCTTTCACCATCTCATATCCTTGAATGGTGATTCCAGGTTCCTGCATATCAGACTTTTTGCGATATAGAGGCATCAAAGAGTCATTTGGTGTGAGCAAGGCTGCTTCTTTATAGCTGCCATCACGCAACATAAAGCGATGATCTGGCGTACAAACAATTGACTCACCATTATCCAACGTTATACGGATGACTGTTGCTTGAGTCTTTGTCATACGGGCATTAATCAGGCGTTCCAAGCCTATCGTACCATCTTTACGAATGGTATATCCAAAATGCTCTTTGCCTTCAGCCTGCTCTTTCACCAGATCATTGAAACTCAGAGAACGCCCATCGGCTAGAGCTACCAGGGTATCGCCAGAGAAACAGCCGCCCGCCGAATCGCCCTCGACGAGGTAGAGTTCGCAGCGGTCGGCGTGCTTCTCGCTACAGTCGGCCAGTTTGCCTGGCAATGTGGTGTCGAGGGCATTTTTGCGCTGAATCAGTTCACGCGCTGCACGCGCCGCCTCACGCGCACGCGCCGAGAGCAGACATTTGTCGATGATCGCTTTCGCTTCACTCGGCGTCTCTTCCAGATAGCGTGTCAGCATCTCGCTCGCAATAGCCTCAACAATAGGGCGCACCTCTGCATTATTCAGCTTGGATTTTGTCTGTGCCTCAAATTGCGGATTGGGGATCTTGACGCTGACAACCGCTGTCAAGCCCTGACGCACGTCATCACCAGAGAGGTTACCATCCCGCTCTTTGAGTAGGTTTACCTTGCGCGCATAGTCATTTAGCGCGCGCGTGAGGGCACTGCGGAAACCAGTAATGTGCATGCCGCCATCAACGGTGTTGATGCCATTGGCAAACGAGAACTCCGTGCAGGACCAGCTATCGTTATACTGGATCGCCAATTCAACCTTCACGTTGTCCACCTCGCGAATGATACTGACCGGACGGGATTGAATTGTCGCTCTGTTCTTATTCAGGTAGCGCACAAACGAGACAAGACCGCCCTCAAAGTAGAAGGTCACTTCACGATCATCGCGCTCATCACGCAGGCCAATCGTCAAGCCACGATTGAGATAGGCCATCTCGCGGAAACGCTGCGCCAGCGTATCAAAACTGTAATCCAACGTCTCCATAACGCTCAGGTCAGGCAAAAAAGAGGTTATGGTCCCCGTGCCCTCGGCTGGCCCCATGTCTTCCAATTTCGTTGTGGGCACGCCTTTTGCGTAGCTCTGGCTCCAGACATGACCATCGCGTTTGACATCGACGCGACACCATTCGGAGAGTGCGTTGACGACAGAAACGCCTACACCGTGCAGGCCACTACTGATCTGGTAGCCACCACCGCCAAACTTGCCGCCTGCATGCAGCACAGTCATTACTACTTCAAGCGTGGAGAGACCGGGCCGCTGATGATGCTCCTCGACCGGAATGCCGCGCCCATTGTCTTCGATAGTAACCGAACCATCGGCATGAATAACGACCTGGACCGTATCAGCCCAACCTGCCATCACCTCATCGATACTATTATCTACAACCTCGTAAATGAGGTGGTGCAGGCCGCGCTGATCGGTTGCGCCAATGTACATGCCTGGGCGGACACGTACAGCCTCTAAGCCTTCGAGAATCTGAATATTCTGTCCACCATAACCATTGCTCCCATTTCCATTTTTGCCATTGCCGTGCCCATTACTACCATCAGTCTCCATTTGCGTGAGGAGCGTCTCCTGATCGTCTGGAATTTGCTCTGTCATTGTTGATTCTCTCATTTTCGCCATAACGCCTGCACAATCCTTTGGTCGCTGTTGTTATCGGTTGTATCGTAATAGAAGCACATAGTATGCGGTTGCACAGTTCATCTCGCACCATATTCACAAAGAGCCACGAGCAGAAAACTTGGGCTGGCACACACTATGCATACCATATGCGCAGCACAACGGTAATCTGCAACAAGACAGGAGGTGTGTTGGTGGAGGACTACACGAACCTATATAAAGATATTCTTATTAGAGCATGGTAAATGTGGTAAAAATCGCCACATTTACGCCTCTTTATTATATCATATTCCGCTTGATCTACCAAACTCGTAAGCGAAAATGACCGAAAAGGGGGATAGGAGAATAGACGTTGGCAGTTCTAACACCAACGTCTATTCATTTGCACACGCGATAAGAAATTAGAAGCGATTATTCCCTAGCGTGCCGCTCATCGGCATGCCTTGATTGCCCGGCACAGGCATCCCTTGCATCACAGGTACGGGCATCCCTGGCATATTAGGCATAGGGCCATTACCCAGGCTCGTTGTACAATATGGACAGAAGCCCCAACGCGGCTCCAGTAGACGCTCACACTTGGGACAGGGCCGTTTGAGTTTCTGTCCGCAAGAAGGACAAATCTGGAAATCTGACTCGATCCGCGCATGACAATGACTACATGTCTGCCGTTCTGTCATCTCCGCTAACAACGACTCCTCTTCTAATTGGCGCTCGTAGACTTCAGCCAGCGTTTGGCGCGGACGCAAGATCATATAGATAAACAGACCTCCAACGAAGAAGACAGCCACCAACACCGGCGCAAGAATCTGCGAAAGCATATCCTGTGTGCGCGCGCGGATATCACGGAAAGTCCAGACCACCAGACTAATCCAGAAAATCACCAGAAAAGCAACAGTACACCCGATCAAAGGTCCAACAAAACTATTAAGCGTATTCAGTAAACTTGTAGTACCGCCTGCCAATGCAGTCGCAATTACCATAGGAAAATACACATTCACCGGACACAACCCCTTTCAAAAACAGAATAGAGTACTGCCTCCCAGTACACCATACGATTTCAATTGCTCACATTACAATCTACAACGTATGCACAGGCCAAATTGTACCCACAATGGGATAAAATGGGAAAAGATGCAGAAATTGACTATTCCTACTCCCGTTTTTACATATGTCTGCTATTCATTTTACTGGTCAGGCCACAAAGATGACAGTCATTATACCTCCTCCACCTATCTCCACCACAACCTCTCGTTCCATCATCGTGCCTTTATCAGCCACGACAACGTCAAGCGGTTCACCAATGGTCTCCTCTAATAAGTTTGCTCTATAGGCTGTGCTATATGCAATTCCTGGGCGAATATGGGCACGCAGCGGGCGCATAAGCGGATTATACAGACGCACCACGAACCCGTTACCCTGCTTAGCACGCTTTATCGCGCTAATCACCAGTTCACGTGGCTCAACAGAGAGCAACGTTGTCTGATTGGGCAACTGCCCCTCGTGCGCATCGGTCACGATCGCCCGTGTGGTCAACGGTGTATTGAACGCCTGCGCCTCGCGCAAGATAAACGCCTCGTCCGTCTCCCAAGAGCCACGATGTGGCACGATGGCATAGTCAAACTCCTGTCGCCCCAGACATTGCGCCTCCGGTGTATGTTCCATTGGCCCAGCATGCCCACGTCGCGTCGCTAAATCCCCGCGTGAGAGCCATTCCACGCAGCGTAGCAACGTGAGAGCAATAGCCTCTCCATCTTCAGCAATCCCCGGCCCTGTGCGTACTACCTCGTATTCAGGCAAACCGCGATTAAGAATCGCCAGGCCAATCTCGCCCTTCCTGACATCCACAAACCGTTTCTGCGGAAAAGTGTTGCTCGGCTCCTCAATCCATTCCGCGATATTCTCAGGACGAGGCTGCTCAACTGGACGTATACGCACCTCAAACGTCGCTTCGCTTGCTACCTCTTGTGTTACGTATGGAACAGGAAAAAAGACGCGCAGACGATGATCCCTGACGCGATTATCGACACTTGTATGAATATCAACGCGCCGCACGCCACTTGTTACCGCAATTTCGCTGACGATAGGACAACTTGTCGCTCGTTCACTGCGCCCACTGCGGTTAGCAGTACAGGCTCCTGGCAGTGCCCAGCGTCCACTAACGCGCAGCATAGCACGTAGTGGGCCTACCTGCACTAACTCGATCTTGGGCGGCTCAGCCGGTGTACTGACCAACGTATCGTGTTCGGGCGGACAATAGTTGTACAAATCACCCACATCGCCGCCATCCACAAAACGGTGCAGACCTGTAAACACGGCATTGGTCTCTTTATCAGTGATCGTCAGGGTGCCATCTTGCGGATTAGCTTCCACCCGATAATAGGCATTCTCTATTGTGGTATCGTGCGCGTGTATCTGTTCCCCATAGGCTGCAGGCAACTCAGGAGCATCACTCAGACCGCGCGGATAAAGCCAGAAAGTTTTTAGTCCGTAAGCGGGAAGATCAGCGGCAAGCAGTTCAATCATTTCGCGTGCCTGATCGACCAGCGAGACCTCGAAAGTATGGATATCCTCGCGCTGTAACAGGTCGAGAAGCTGCTGAGCAGCACGGTGAATGTCTGGCGTGTTGATAATGGTGCGCCCCTTCGCCGCGATCATCAATTCTACGTATATCACACCCGGTTGATGTGAATGCGGCTCGTGATGAATGGGGGACTCAGTATAATCTTCGATATAGATGCGCGTCAGATCATACATATCATCGGATTGCCCGGTGAAAGAAGCCATCAAGCTACGTGCCATCTGTAGAAATTGTTCTGGTGTAGTGACACCAGCGAACATAGCGGCAGTAGCCAACATTTCACGCGCAACAGGCATCGAGCCAAGTTCCTCGCGCCGACGTTCGGCAATACGATAAGGCATATGCTGTCCACGCGCGTCAACAATCACCGCATTATGTAGCGATCCGGGGAGTTGCACAGTCGCCTGCACAACTTCTGTACGGGGGCCGGGAGCAGGATTAAAAACAACAATCGGAACGGGCATGGCACTGGTATGAGGAGTTTGGAAAGGAGCAAGCGTATTGACGACTGCGGTCAGTTGCTGCATGGCATCATCGACGAGTCCTTCGCCCACTTGCTGGCTTTGCGCGAAACGCACCCCATTCTCACGATGCACCTGATCGACACTACAACCACAGATACTATCATGGGCATGATTTTGCAGCAGATACCGCCAGGCTAAAGCAACAAGTTCCTGGGGATATGGTACGTTCTTGCCCACGAGACTGGCCCAGACCGTCAACGGCTCAACCCAGCGTTCCAAAAGGTGTTCGGTCGCGCTATTCTGCTGTTTAATCCACATGCGCGTTGAGAGGACCGATGGTAACAGGGGTGCGAACTGCCCACTCCGCATTTCGCCCGTCAGCGTTTGCAGTACCGCCTCAAGCTTTTGCCCATGTTGCTCATGCCACTGGCGCACACGCTCAATATACTCTGGTAGTGTGCCGATATGCACCTCTATCGTGTCATACACAGTTGATGGACCGTGATGAGCCTCTAATTGAGCCAGTAAATGTTGGTGACGTGGATCAATGTGCGCAAGTTGTTGATTGGCGGCAGCAATTACGGCTGGCAGACCAACCTGTGGCTCCAGATGATCAGAGCCATTCATAAAGAGTAGGGTATCAGTGGTCGCTTTGGGCAAAATATTCGCAACCAACAGTTCTGTGCGCGTTACAAATTCGTCCACTTGCAGAGGCATCTGGCGCGCATTTGAGTAGCCAATAGGATCCGCGAGATGCAAGACCAACACGCGCGTGCCATCGGGAGCACGCCAGAAAAACTCGCTCTTGCGCGCCTCCGCGCCCACACCACGCCAGAAGACCGCGCTTTCAATCCCAAAACCATGTAAGAGTTGTGGTAATTGCGCGATATGCCCAAAGGTATCGGGCACGTAGCCAACACGCATAGGCGTGCCAAATTCAGCCGCACGGCGCAGGCCAATCTGTAAGTTGCGGATCAGTGCTTCGCCGCTCACGAGGAACTCATCGGGTTGTAGATACCAGGGACCAGTCAGGATGCGCCCAGACCGGATATAGCCAGCCAGTCGCTCACGCTGTTCCGGCTTGACTTCCAAATAGTCATCAAGGACAACCGTTTGACCGTCGAGCATAAAATGGTAAAATTGCAGATCACTATCCAAAACGTCGAGCAGCAGATCGACCGTTTTGATCAGGCGCATACGAAATTGCTGAAAGGTCTGATACCACTCGCGGTCCCAATGTGTGTGTGGGACAAGGATAATGTGTAACTGCTCGCCCATGATGCTCCCTCGCTGCACGCGATCTCTGTTCGATATTTGCCAGGACAATCAAAATTATAGCTTATGACACGTAATGTAGCAACCGCAACAGGGAAGCAATTTTACGTGCATGACTGGTACATGACAGATATGTGCTTAACGATAGAGCAAATACCCGGCCAAGCCAGCCAGACTCAAGATCAAGAGCAGATTGACCTTGCGCGTAAGTGCCAGCCCAAAGGCTACAACGGCGATAATCCAGCCACGCCAGTCTGTACCGGGTTGGCGAATAATTGTCCAACACACGGTCAGCGTGATGCCAATCACCCCTAACGAGATGCCCTTCATCAGTCCCGCAACCCATTTTTGTTGCTCGATACGATTATAGCCCGCAGCTACCGCCAGGACGAGCAGGGCAGGCAAGATGATCGCGATCAAGGCCAGGAATGCGCCTAAATAACCATACGTCAGATACCCCAGACTAATCACCCACAGGCCATTAGGACCGGGACTGATCTGCCCAATAGCGATAGATTCGCCAAAATCGGCGTCAACAGCCCAGCGATTGGCAAGCAAATCTTGATGCAAGCTTGGCAAGTTGCTAAAACCACCCGTTGAGAAGAGCGAGGCTTTGAAAAAGAGCAAAAAATAGATCAGCGGGTTAATCATGGCTGACATTTCCTTCCTCGGCTATCTCAGATGTGGGTTGAGGTGTGGGAGCATTGGGAGTGTTTTTCACGCTACGCCAGGGCGTGAAGATTAGCGCACCCAGTAAGGCCACACTGAGCAGAAGCGCAATGACCGAGAGTTTGAAGACGATTAACGCAGCCGCGCTGGCAAGCATAATAGCCGCGCTAAGCACAAGAGCTTTGATCCCCGCTTTATATTCACGCTGCACAATCGGGCGCGCGAAGTTGACCGCGACTAGGAACATAATACCTGCCGTTGCCGGAATGACACCGCGCAAGATCGCTTGAACGGCATGTGAATGTTGCACGAGCACAAAACCAGCCGCCAGGAGACAGGTGATTGTCGCACTTGGCAACAACAGGCCCAGCAGCGATGTCATAACACCACGCCAGCCGCTCAGCTTGCGCCCAATCAACACAGTAATCGCTACGATGTTGATACCAGGAGTAAAAAGACAGAGATTCCAGTATTGCGAAAACTCTTCCATTGTCATCCAGCGTTGTTGGTCGATAAATGTGCGCTGAATAAGAAAGACGGTGGACGCGCCACCGCCAAAGGATTGCAAACCGATCAAGCCCCAGAGACGGAACAATTGCCAGGGTGTTGCCTGGGGCCTTTCTTGTAGTGTATGCATGATAGGTAACCTTCGTGAAATTGCAAAAGAACAAGCAGCTACCTGCATTATATGACATCAATAGCGCGTATGATGCACCGCATTTTACTGCATCCAGCCCCCCACAGGGCGCATATGGGGTACGAACGGGTGATCGTTCGTACCCCATATCGTTAGTTACCGTTGGTCGAAAAGCTTCTCCGTGAGCTTCAAAATCTTTTTAGCGGTCTATCGCCCACTTAGTGGCACAAATTGCAGGTCCATTGGACCAGTGTAATCGGCTTCAGGGCGAATCAAGCGGTTATGCTGCGTTTGTTCGAGGATGTGCGCAGTCCAACCGGCGACACGACTGGCGGCAAAGGTCGGCGTGAAGAGATCGCCCGTCAGGCCGACCGAAGCCAGCAGGACGGCGGAATAGAACTCTACATTGGTATAGAGACGACGCCCAGGCTTCTCTTCTTCAAGCAAGGCGATGGCGCGCTCTTCCACGTGGCGTGCCAGCACAAAACCCTGTGGGTCCGCAATGCGTGCCATCTCGCGCAGTTCTTCAGCGCGTGGATCTTCCGTCTTGTACACACGATGTCCAAAACCCATCAGCCGCTCGCCGTGTGCTAGCGCGTTGCGCAACCAGGGTTCGGTATTCTCGACGGTCCCAATGGCATTGAGCATATCCAACACCTTTGAGGGCGCACCACCATGTAGCGGTCCCTTGAGCGCACCGATGGCGGCAACAACCGCTGAGACGATGTCGGACTCTGTACTGGCAACTACGCGGGCCGTGAAGGTCGAGGCATTCATGCCATGATCGGCAAGCAAGACGAGGTAGGCATCCAGGGCACGCACATGCTCCTCTTTGGGTTCCTGTCCGCTGAGCAGGTAGAGGTAGTTAGCGGCGTAATCCAGGTCTGGACGCGCTTCCAGTGGCTCTTGCCCGGTACGGAAACGATGGAAAGCCGCGAGAAAGATCGGAAAGCGCGCAGTGACGGCGATAGCCTGATCGATTGTGGCTTTGCCCTTGATGGTTAGTGCTCCCCAGGCCGAGATTGCTGTGCGCAAGGCGTCCATCGGCTCAGTTTCGGTGGGCAAAGAGCGTAAGAGTTGCGCAATTTGCGGGGGGAGGGTGCGTTCTGCCGCGAGGTGTGCCTTAAGGTTGCTGAGTTCCTGTGTTGTGGGGAGATGCTCGAACCAGAGCAGGTGCGCTACCTCCTCAAAGCTGGTTGTGCGGCAGAGATCGTGAATGTTGTACCCATGATAGATCAGGCGACCCGCCGTACCCTCTACTTTACTCAAGGCCGTGGTCGCAGCAACAATTCCTTCCAGACCACCCTTATTCGGCTTCGTTGCCGCGCTTTCTTTTAGGAGATTGCTCTCAGTATCCGGTATCGTCATTGACATAGCGTTGCTCCTTCCATGCATCAAACAGACAAGAGAACGTCCAGAACATTCTATCTTTCTAAGTTGTACCATTAATTATGATAAATGTCAATAAACATTGATGATGATTGATAATAGTTGATTCTGATTGTAATCGCGTGCCACCAGAGGAAGGCGGGAATCAGGACACGTACAGGGGATATAGTACATTGGAGCAGTAAATGTTAATACATCAAAGTATGGTGCGTTGATAATTGAAGATACGATGACACTGTACGAATTCCGAGAGGTATGCATGCAACCGCCAGAACAAGATAATGACAAAACTGTTCGTTTGCCACAATTGATAAAACATCCACATCAATTTCTGTCAACGCAAAAATGGCAGCGATACCATCATGCACCTGCATCACATGACTCTCATAATACAGAAGAACCACTGGACATTGCATCTCTCCCCACACATATTATGCCTATCATCGAGACTCCATCTTCACCAGCCGCAGGAGATCATACCTCTGCTTACGCTTATGACCCCGACGCTGATATTCCTGAAGAGTTGCTCGATGTCACATCTATGAATACGATGCGTCTGATGCAACTCAGTGGAATGATGCGTGCGGTGCGCATCCCATCGACTCCCTCTGGCAATGTGGCGACAGGGACGGAAGCGCACGCTCAGGTCATGACGATGCCAACACAGCCACTTCAGTACGAAAGAAGCATTTCAGCGGGCCTTTCAATGGAGCAAGAATATTCTGCCCCACATGTGCCACGCACCCCGCCAACCGGGGCGTTGCCCTACACGCCACAGCCCGCTCAAACTTCCGTCAAACCCGTACCAGCCTGGAAGTGCATCCTTGATATGCCGCTTGTACGTACTGCGCTAGGTCTGCTTGTTGGTGTAGGTATCCTACTGCTCCTTTCGCGCTTTGTGGATATACCTGCTACACTCAAAATTCTGGGTGAGCGGCTTAGCACGCCCTCCGGCATTATGGATGCCCTGGGAGCGGCAACATTCTTTATTACCGCGTTCAGTATTCGCGGTGTGCGCTGGAGTTTCTTCTTGCGGCCAATTCAGAAAGTGAGTCCGCTGAAAACCATTCAGATATTTTGGGTTGCCGTCTTTATGAACTTCTTGCTACCTGTACAGGGGGGCGAATTAGTCAAGAGTTTGCTGCTCAAGCGCACAACAGGTATTCCCATCAGTAAATCACTACCGACCGTAGCAATGGATCGCGCCTTAGATCTGATGCCAGCGTTGATTATTATGGCCGTTGTGCCATTTTTACCTGGCATTCATATGAATCTGGCGTTATGGACCATTCTCATCCTCGTCAGTAGCATCCTGCTAGGCGTGATCTCGGTGGTGGCACTCATGGCCTGGAACCGTTCTATTGCGATCATGTTGATACAGATGTTTCTCAAATTACTTCCAAAGGGTATTGGAAGCAAGATAGAAGGATTTGCACTTGGCTTTGTAGATTCCCTCCTGGCAGGTGCAAGCAATCCCAAGGCATTTATTCCAGCAGTATTGCTGACAATAGTCGCGGTCACCTGTGACGGACTTTTCGCGTGGATGTCCTTTCTAACAGTAGGTCTCTCCACGATGTCCTTTGGTACTGCGATTTTCGGCTATACCACCTACAATATGTTTAGCATTCTGCCCACTCCGCCAGGACAGCTCGGCAGTAACGAGGGCACAGGGGTGATTGTTTTTAGCCAGCTACTCGGCTTCAATCGCACAAACGTGCTGGCAATGTTTGTTTTCTCACATCCACTGGCAGCAATTATCATGACCACGATGTGCTTTATCAGTCTCAGATTGCTGGGTATGACATTTGCCAGCATTCTGAAAAAGCCAGAACATGATGAGGCGAAGGACAAGGAGAACGCGCCTGCACAGCGGCAGCCATCACGTCCATTACTGCCTCCGTTACCACAGACGCAGCCAGTAGCATACGCGCCATCGATGCCGCCAACACCCTATTCCAGTGCGGCAAGGTCTTCAGGAATCAATTATCCACCCTATTCTGGTTCTTCCGGCTACGCCAACCAGCAGAGCTATCAGGTAAGATCAACCACTCTCTCCGGTCAATTGCCTCCACGCCGATAAAGACTGGCAGGGGTAAGCAAGAGACGGACCACCAACAGCATCAGTGCTGTTGGTGGTCCGTCTCTTTGTTGTATGGCGAACACATCTTAGCGGGTGGTGCGATTGCGCTGTTTATCCTCGTATCGCTCACTTGCCAACTCGATCAGACGATCCAACAACTCTTGATATGGGAGGCCGCTGGCCTCCCAGAGCTTAGGATACATACTGATCTGCGTAAAGCCCGGAAGCGTGTTAACCTCGTTGATGTAGACCTTGCCTGTTCCGCGCTCTAAAAAGAAATCGACACGCGCAAGACCGCTCAAATCAAGGGCCTGAAACGCCTGTACCGCCTGCCGACGCACCTCTTCAGCGGTCACCTGCGAAATAGCAGCGGGAATGACAATCTGTGATTTGTTGTCAATATATTTAGCGGCATAGTCATAAAACTCGCTACTGGCAACGATTTCACCCACGACCGAGGCCAATGGCTCATCATTGCCCAGGACCGCACATTCCAGTTCGCGGCAGTCGATGCCACGCTCAACGACAATCTTACGGTCATATTCAGCCGCCACGTTCATTGCATGTGCCAGTTCAGCGCGATCATGAGCCTTATTGATACCAACACTTGACCCCAGATTAGCTGGCTTCACAAAAACAGGATAGCCAAGTTGCTGCTCTATTGTATTCAACACCTGCTCCGGCGCACGCTCCCACTCATTTCGGCGATAGGCGCGATAGGGGCCAACAGGCAAGCCAGCAGATTGAAAAATCATTTTCATCTTCTCTTTGTCCATGCCTAGAGCCGAGCCAAGCACGCCACAACCGACATAGGGAACATTCGCCATCTCTAGCAAACCCTGTAATGTGCCATCCTCACCATAGGTACCATGTAACACTGGAAAAATCACATCGAGCGCGCCATTATCGTTGAGTGGTTCGCCATCCTGAAGCGGAATCAGGCGGCGTACGCTGGGATCGCCTGTGAGTGTCACCGCCGTTGTGCTTCCCGCTTCTGCCTCGTGCTCCTGCTGACGGGCAGCAATCATTTGCATAGGCTCTGTGCCGAGGAGCCAGCGGCCCTCTGGCGTAATGCCAATCGGCACAATCTCATATTTTTCACGGTCCAGATTCTCTATCACCGATTTTGCGGAAGCCAGCGAGACATCGTGTTCGCCCGAACGTCCACCAAAAACCAGCCCCACGCGTATCTTCTTTTTTGCCATTGCCCGTTCTCCTCTCTCTTACTTGCGACGTTATGCCATCAACATCTCAAGCATACTTTCAATACGCATCCCACGCGACCCTTTGAGCAACACCAGATCACCGGCACGCACGTCATGCCGTAGCAGATCAGCAGCAGCACGTTTCGCAGCTTCTACTTCAGGAGCATTTTCTACGTCCGCGCTGAAATAATAGGCATTCTCTTCTGGCATACCAGCCTCAAGCGCACCCTCGACGTAGAAACGCGCCTTGTCGCCGAGCGCGATCAGATAATCAACGGAACCGACAAGGGCTGCACCCGCCGCCTTGTGCTCGTCTCGCGCATAGGAACCAAGCTCAAAAATATCGCCCAGCACTGCCCAACGCCGTCCGTTAACCTGCTGTGTCGCACGCATAGCACGGGTGATCGCGACAATTGACTGGCGATTGGCATTGTAGGTATCGTCAATCAGCGTGCTACCATTCGGCCCGGCTTTTATCTCACAACGCCCCTTCGCAGGCGTCAACGTCTCTAAAGCTGCGCTAATCTCCTCTAATGGCATAGTAGCCGCGCATCCTGCCGCCGCCGCTGCCAGCGCAATAGTAACGCCATGCTCCCCCGGAAGGCGCAATTGTACGCGCTGCCGTTGACCGCGATAGTTGAGCGTGAAACTGTGCCCAAAAAGCGTATCGCCACCAACCTCGCTGGCATGCACATCAGCCCCTTCGCCCTGTCCATAGTACAACACGCGCGCCTGCGTCTGGCCCGCCATGTTGCGCACGTTGAGATCATCATAGTTGAGAATAGCAATACCTTCGGAAGTGAGAGCCTGCACCAGTTCGGTTTTGGCAATTATAATGCGCTCCTGTGAGCCGAAAAACTCCAGGTGCGCCGACCCCACGCTAGTAATCAGTGACCAATTGGGACTGGCTATCGTACGACTGAGCCACGCCAACTCTCCTACCCACTGCGCACCCATCTCAAGCACAGCATAGCGATGCTGCGGTTCCAGGCGCAAGAGTGTCAGCGGATAGCCAATCTCGTTATTGTAGGAGGCCTGTGTCTTGAGCGTGGGAGCTTGCCGACTCAGGACAGCCGCAACAGCCTCTTTTGTGCTTGTTTTGCCGTTACTTCCTGTGATACCAATCCGTATCGTGTTCTGCTGACGCTGTGTACGCACACGCGCGGTAGCATGGAGAGCCTGCACGACATCGGGCACAACAATTTGCAGGAAATTGGGCGGAACATCTTGTGATGGCTCCGTACAAAGCGCGCCAAGTGCTCCCGCGCGCGCAACCGCTGGAATGAAGCGATGCCCATCCACATGGGCACCTTTGATGGCAATAAAGAGATCACCTGCGGCAATCTGGCGGCTATCGTGATGGGCAGCATGAAACGTCATCTGTGCTGTGGGCGTATCAGAACAATGCAACTGAAACGCGCCCTCGTTACCTTGTATGATATCGTTAAGAGTGAACATAGCGTCCTATCCTCAATCTGTTTGCTGGCATTTTGACAAAATTATACCATGCAAAGAGAAAGCAACCATAGCACCGGAATAGCGTGTATCAATTTGTTACACCCCCACAGACACCACTGACGTTGGTATCATTGGTATCATATGAGTATGTTGAACCCCATCGTTGATTTTACTAACTAAAAATTAGCTACTTGACAAAGATAAGTTCATGTGTTATATTTTCTGTAGTTAGAAAAGCAACTAACGAATTAACAACTCGATCAACCATATTGGAGGATTATACTATGGCCTGGGAAATTGATCCCTCACACTCTGAAGTGCTTTTTTCAATCAAGCACGCGATGATCACTACTGTACGCGGACATTTCAATGTCATCAGCGGTAGCCTACATATTGACGAAGCCAATCCGGCAAACTCCTGGGTTGATGCTCAGGCCGATGCAGCAAGCATCGACACCCGCGACGAGCGTCGCGACGGCCACCTGCGCTCTCCCGATTTCTTCAATGTCGACGCCTATCCGACCATCACCTTCAAAAGCTCCAGCGTCGTGCCAACAGGTGACAACACATACAATGTAACTGGCGACCTGACCATGCACGGCGTAACCAAGTCCGTCACCTTCAAGGCCGAGTATACAGGGCAGGCAAAAGATGCCTACGGTATGCAGCGCGCGGGCATCAGCGCGAAGGCCAAGATCAACCGCGAGGACTGGGGCTTGACCTGGAATGCTGCTCTGGAAGCGGGCGGCGTGCTTGTCAGCAAAGATGTCACCATCGAGATCGACCTTTCCACCGTCAACAAGGGCTAAATTCTCTCACACCCCTTCAATGATATAACATCACGTAGAGAAGAGGGACGTTGCTATTCAGGTAATGTCCCTCTTCTTTTCAGTTCTGCAAACAGCACAACAGCGGCACGATTAAAGTAGATGGTGTTCCAGTGCATAGTTTGTTGCGGCACTGCGCGAAGAGACACCGAGCTTGTTATACAGCGATTGCACATGCACATTGACTGTACTGGCACTAATTACCAGATGTTGCGCAATCTCTTTATTTGTCCGTCCAGCAGCCAGCAGGCGCAAAATCTCGCGTTCGCGCTCAGTCAACAGAACAGGTGCAGCAGGCTCAGAAGTTAACGGTTCGATGTCATTGATAGAATGACGACGCGCTGCCTTTTGTGATGTACGCTCACTGGCACGCTCTATGGGTGTACTTACAGCTTGCATGGGCGTCATCTGCCGTCCTTCTGCAAGATAGTGCGCAAAACGCCGTTTGCCCAGACGTGTACGCATCTCCGTCATGATCTGTTCATAACGCATCTGATCCATACCAATAGGAGTGCGCTGTCCATGAACTGTCCGCACCGTATCGGCACAACCAAAAAGGGTCGCACACCTGCCCACATCCCCTTCCCGCAGGGCACAGACACCTAAGCCTTCTATCGCCGTTGCGAGAATCCAGCGCACCTTCGCAGCAATGGCCCGACCTTCCGCCAGCATATACACACACTCTGTATAGAGCGCAACCGCCTTTGCCTGATTATTTTGAAGCATAGCCAGACGCCCTTGTGCAAGCATGGCTCTGGCAATATCCTCACTACTCTCGGCCTTTCGCCCTAATGCTAATGATTCCTCTAACAGCGCAGAGGCGTGTTCAAGCTCCGTTGGGCTTCTACGAGCGATGATTCCCGCCATCACGGTCAACGCCTCTGGTAAAAAGCTAAGATTGCCGAGCTGCCTAAACGTCTCGATACATTTTTCAATAGAAGCGTAGCCGTCTTCGGCCGCCCCTTGATAGTACTTTACCCAGCCAAGATACAACTCGATCACTGCCGCTCGCCAAACGTCACCAGTAGCTTGTAGTAAGGCCAGCCCTTCAGTTCCGAATACATGCACTTGCTCAAATGCGCCGCGAAAAAACAGTGTAATTACGCGCGTCATGAGCATACTAATCATGCCCTGTTTATCATCAACGGCACGATAAAGATGCAGGCTTTCCTCAAATGTCGCATCCGCTTGCGCAAATTCGCCAAGATCATTCTCAATGACAGCCAAATATTTGAGTGAAGAGGCAATTCGTGCCGTATGGTGCAAGGCTCGAAAACACTGTAAACCCTGCGTAAAGAAATAGGTCGCCGCCGTGTTATCCATCTGCCAGAGAGCAATAGCACCCGCCACATAATACGCGCTCCCCTGGAGGGCCAGTAATTCATCATCAGGATGGGTATACGATTTTGCTAATGCCTGCTCTAAAAAGCTGCGTCCCTCACCTGCGTAACCGCGCAATAACCAGAGTGCATCCAGTTCGGCAGTAAATTGTAAAGCCAGACGGTGATCTTCCTCCTGCTGACGGGCGAGAAGCCACTGGATAATAGCTTGCAGGTTATACCGTTCTTGTTCCAAGACATTCAACCAGTATCCTTGCTGGCGACCACGCAGCATGGGTGAGACTTTTTTCACCAGATCACGGTAGCAGAGTATATAAGCCCGTTGTGCCTGCTCTAGCTCTCCAGATGCAGCCAGAAGTTCCATGCCATATTCGCGCACGATTTCAAGCATCTGAAAGCGAGGCTCCGCGCTGTCTTGATCGCTACGATAGAGCAGATTATGCTCGACAAGTAGCGTCAGCCCCTGCAATACATCCAGGGAACTATGTAACAAGCGCACAAATACTTCGTAAGAAGCTAAGGTAAAACCGCCCACAAACACAGCGGACCACATAAATAACTGTTGAGCATCGAAGGGAAGCAGTTGATAACTCCAACTGAGGGTTGTGCGCAACGTTTGCTGATGAATAAGTGGCCCATCGGATTGAATTTCATCCACGACCTCTAGACGGCGGGTCAGACGCACAAGCAAGGCCTGGAGTGATAAATGTTTGAGACGGCTCGCCGCCAATTCCAGCGCAAGCGGAACCCCCTCGAGCCGTACACAAATCTCGGCAATAGTCGTTGCATCCGCAGGGTCCACCTGGAAATGTGGCTTAAGCGTGTAAACCTTTTGTAAGAAGAACGCCACAGCTGGATTCTGGATGACCACCTCCACATCAGTAAGCTTTGTCAGGTCATCAACAGCAAGCGGCGTCAGCAGATATTCATGCTCACCCTGGATATGTAAAGCAACCCGACTGGTGACCAGTAGCTTGAGCTTTGGACAACTTTGCAGTAAATCAATCAGGAGCGGAGCCGCGGACAACAAATGTTCAAAGTTGTCGAGAACTAACACGATATGTTTCCCGTAAAGAAACTTTTGCAACTGCGTTAATAACGGACTGTCACCATGCATGCGCACATCCAACGCCTGAAAGAGGGCCGAGAGAAGAAACTCAGGTGCTTGGAGTGAGGCTAACGGAACATAACAGACTCCATCAGCAAAAGCACTTTGCATCTGCGCCGCGACTTTGAGTGCCAGACGTGTTTTTCCTACTCCTGCCGCGCCAGTAATTGTACACAAACGCAATCCTGCCACTTGTAGTAGTTCACATATCTCCTGCACTTCACTTGCACGCCCAATAAAAGGCGGCAGAGTTACTAGCGTTTGCTGAAGGCGTTGATAGAAAGCCAACTGACCAGAAAGAGTCTGAGCCAATGCGCCTTGCTCCCGCTGAGAATATGCATGATTGCCGCTTTTCTCACCTTTAGATTTTTGCAATTTACTACCCTCATAACTTCATTACGCACATTATCCACATCTACTCTAGCTCTCTCACCATCCATCTAAGATAAACATGAAAGACAGCAAAGTTTGTCTTTTAGCACTTATTTTACCTGATTTATCCTAACTGAGGGTTTTTACCACGCTCTATTCACTCAACATAACAAATATAGCATCACAATAACATATATGGATAGCCTTTGCACAACCCCATATTTGCCCAGAAATACGGTCCAAGAGGATAAACAGCACTATTTTAAAATGCATGATAGAAGAAACAAAAAGATGCGATAGGTATGCTACAGCTAAAAAATAGAGTATTTACATGATGTTATTTACACAAGAAATAGCTTAAATTAAAACTAACAAAATGATCATTTTCTTATTTTAGAAGATTGTATGCCATGAAAACCGCCAAAGAATCTTTGCCAAACGAATTACTCATATATGAGCGCGATAAATATTCCTTTACGCAAGAGGATGTAGCGCAACGTATAGGCGCACCCGATGCCAAGATCATCGGACGCTGGGAACGTGGCATTACCACACCAACGCCACACTATCGCCAACAGCTCATGCAACTGTTCGGGAAAAGCGCGCGCGAACTGGGTTTGGGACCGAAAGGGGAGACTGCTTTTTGGCATATCCCTTATCAGCGCAATACGTTTTTCACAGGACGTTCTTCGCTATTAGCACAATTACACGATGCATTCAACAACTCAAATAGTCCACATTTGCCGCAAGCATTATGCGGTTTGGGTGGGATTGGTAAAACACAGAGCGCATTGGAATATGCGTATCGTTATCAAGAAGAATATCAGGCAATTTTCTGGGTGCGGGCACACAGCAAAGAGGCCCTTTTCAGCGATATTCTTGTTCTCGCGCACCAGTTACATATACCAAACGCCAATACGATGGGAGTGCAACAGGCTATTGCCGCCGTACAGCAGTGGCTAGGCGCGATAAGTCGCTGGTTGCTTATTTTTGATGATGTTACAGATTTCCATCTGCTCGATGATGTGCTTCCGCCAGTGTTGCGTGGACACGTCCTTCTCACTACCCGTACCAGCATAACAGGCACATTCGCGCAGGCACATTGCGTTCCCGTTATGACACCAGAGGAAAGTGTTGCCTTGCTTTTGCAAAGAGCCAAAATCCTGGCGAACGGACAACCACTTACCAGCGTTAACGAGAAAGCATATCTCTTGGCGCATAATATCACGCGCCTTCTCGGCTACTTCCCGCTGGCACTCGATCAAGCGGGCGCATACATTGAAGAGACAGGCTGTGGGCTTGCAGGCTATCTCGAACGCTATCAGCATCATCGAGGCTTGCTGCTCAACTGGCGCGGCAAGCTGATATCCACTCATCCAGAACCAGTCGTCACATGCTGTCAAGATACGTTTGCGCTCCTCGCCCAGCATGAACCTATCGCACTCGAACTGCTCCATCTCCTCGCATTTCTAGATCGTGATCTTCTTCCAGAGGATTTTGTCATCTGTGTGGCAAATCGCCTGGGATCTCCTTTTACGTTATTCACTACCACTATGTTTGCATTTGATGCCGCAATCACAGCACTACGCACCTATTCTTTGCTGGAACGTGATGCTGAGACGCGGCACCTTTCGACTCATTCACTCGTGCGGACTATTGTCCGCGATAGCCTTGATGCCTACACGCACTATCAATGGACAGAACGTCTTGCCCAGATACGAAATAGTACAACTGAGTACGCCCTCCTGGTTCACAGCCTATAACATCACTACGCCGCGCCTGTAATACTTAACATGTATTACAGGCGTTACGCTTTTATCTACCCTTTATATATTTTTTTCCTATGCAGATTTCTTCATGGTGCGCATTTTTCTTTGACATGGCCGTTATCAAAGTGATATATTGCAGAGGTAAGTACACAAGAAATTATGCTTGCAGTCACGCGAACGACCTATTATTTTTGGGGAGACAGCAGCAACCTCTGAAGTGAGATGAGAACATTGGATAAGTTTGCACATGGGAATAGACAATCCATCTAATGTTGTATATGACTATACGCCTTTGACTTCGCTCATTGGACGTAGCCAACAACTATACGAGATACAAAAGCTACTTTTACAGACCAATACACGGCTCATAACACTCATTGGCCCTGGCGGCGTTGGCAAAACAAGACTCATGCTTCAGGTGATGAAAGATGCCAGGGGGGCATTTGCTGACGGAGTTTTTTTTGTGCCGTTAGCTGCTATCTCTGATACCGATGTCGTTATTTTGTGCATTATGCATACACTCCATATTTTCCCAAGCGGAAACAGGCCACTAACCGAGCAATTATGCAGTACCCTACGCACTTCACATCGTCTCTTATTGCTAGATAACTTTGAACATCTGCTCAGTGCCGCACCATTCATCGCGACACTCCTGGAACAGTGCCCCTATCTGAAAATTCTGGTCACAAGTCGTGCCAGATTACACCTGAACGCGGAGCATATCTATACTATCCCTCCATTAGCTCTTCCGCAAGCAAGCGATACAACAGCTATAAATATGCTGCATACGGTACCAGCTATCACGCTTTTTGTGCAACGCGCCCAATCTGCCTGGCGTCATTTTCGTCTCAGCGAGAACAATGCGCCAGCAATTATTGAAATTTGCACGCGCCTGGACGGTTTGCCGCTGGCAATCGAATTAGCGGCGGCGCGGATTAAAGTCCTCTCGCCACAAGCCATTTTGGCACGGCTCGACCAACAATTTACGTTATTAACAGGCGGTGGTCCAGACCTCCCAGTGCGCCAGCAAACGTTATATAACACCATTGATTGGAGTTACCAGCTACTCAGTCCAGCAGAGCAACGCTTATTTCGCCGTCTGGCAGTTTTTACAGGCGGATGTACTCCACCCGCCATTGAAACAGTATTCATGTTACTTGATGGAATCCAGCTCTCATTACAAGAGGATATTCAGTCATTACATGACAAAAGCCTTCTACAGGTCGCATCAGTGCCTCAGCAGCAGACGAGATTGCAGATGCTAGAAACTATTCGTGCCTATGGCTTGGAACGTCTGGCAAGCACGGGCGAACTCGATGCCTGTCAGTATGCTCACGCACAGTATTATCTCTCTATCACACAACAGGCAAATGAGATGCTGAGCGGCCCCCAACAGGCCAGTTGGCTACGCTGCATAGAAACAGAACGAGATAATATCATCATGAGCCTGCAATGGCTCCACGCCCAGCAAAAATTTGAGATGCTGCTCCAGATGACTGTCGCACTGGAACATTTCTGGTTTTTACGGGGCGAGCTACATCTGGGACAAATGTATATCCAACAAATACTAAGAGACGTTCAAGCTAACTCATATCCAATCTCATCACAGGTCAAAGCACACGCATTATATGTCGTGGGACGTTTCGCATTCTGGCAAAATGAGAACGAGGTGGCACTAACGTACCAGCAAGAATGCCTGCTCCTGGCCCGTCAAATCGGCGATCACAGCCGCATCGCCGACGCATTACTCATCTTAGGTCTCATTGAAGATTACCTTTATGGCAAATCGGGCACGGGACGCATGACCCTGAACGAGAGCCTGCGGATCTATCGTGAAATCCACAATACCTCTGGCACAATTGACGCGCTCTTTGCGCTTATCAATCTGACATTCTTTCAGGGACAACTCGCGGACGCTCGCCACTATAGCGAGGAGTGTCTGACGCTTTCGCAGAGCGCGGGAAATCAGTGGAACTACGCGGCAAGCTTGCACCTCTTGGGCTGGATGGCCTATATACAACAGAACTATGTAGAGGCTTTGCGCTTGACGAGCGAGAGCGCGGAACTGCTTGCGCCAATGGGGAATCCTGGTTTTTATAGTGAGGCATTAATCTTGCAAGCTTGCGAATACATGCTGCTGAATGATACCGCACAAGCCGAAAGCATTTTAGCGGAGGCACTGACATACGCGCGTAAACTAGAAAATCCGCAGGTTATTGGTCATGTGATCTGCGCTCAGGGTCACCTTGCACGCCGTCGCAATGATCTTGAAGCGGCACGCGCGCACTATGAGGCCTGTCTGCACACGATGCAGCATCTCTGGACGCCTACACAACTCACCTCGCGCGGCAAGTGGGTTCTCGCTGGTTGCCTGGAAGGATTGGGCAAGGTTGCGTTTCTACAGGAGAAAATGCCGTGGGGCGTTCTTCTTTTCGGAGCGGCAGAAGCGATTCGCACGACGAATCACCATACCATGCCTCTTCCGATGGAACCAGATGACTATACGACACACCTCGCGATTGCGCGTAAACGCCTTGCGCCCACCACGTTCTCACACCTGTGGACGATGGGGCAACACATGGCACCACTTCAGGCTCTCGCTGCCGAGACGACATTTGCCCTCTCCCCCATAACACCATCATCCGCTCCCCTGCCATCTGTGGCCTTCAAACTTACCGCACGCGAACAGGAAATATTACGCTTGCTGGCGCGGGGCCAGAAGAACAGCCAGATCGCGCACCAGCTAGCAATCAGTAACAGCACAGTGAATACCCACATCCAATCAATTTACGCCAAATTGGGCGTCACCACACGGAGCGCGGCCACACGTGCTGCCCACGAACACCGTTTGTTATGATACCAATTGTTTCACCACACGTTCCGCCAATTCAAACGAGTAATTTTGGCCGCGATCATGCGGATACACCTGAAACATGTTGGCAACCCAGAGATTATCGAGTGGTGTATAGAGTGGCGGGATATGTTTGCGATAATCGGTAGTAACAATTGGTTGCGCGTAAGCCGCTTTGAAGAGCCAGCTTTCCTGGACCCATGAAGGAGCGAAGGCAGGCACGATACGCTTGAGATGAGGAAAAAATTGCTCCATCACCGCTTCTTTGCTCAGCGTAAACAGTGAGTCGTTCATTGGGCGATAGTTGCCCAGATAGACCAGATGACGACCACCATACTCGGAAGGTGAGCAGAAATTAGTATGCTCAAAGAGACCTGTGAAGGGATAGCCGCGATCACAGATGTTAATCCAATAGCTATCTGTAAGCTGGCGATCAAGAGCCAGCACCAGACAGTGCGCTCCATACGCCTGGCCCCAGTCGTAGCGCGCACGGTAATCAGCAGGCAGTTCTGGAATTAAACGGCACGTCAGGCGTGTAGGGAGCGTTGAGATCACACGCGCAAAATTCCATGTGCCCTGACTGGTCTGCACGCGCCAGCGTCCATCTGCGCGTTCCACCTGCTCGACGCTTGTGCCTAACAAAACTTTACCGCCTTGCGCCTGAATACGCTCGACGAGACGTTCATAGAGTTGCTGAAAGCCACCTTTGAGGTAGCCCAGGCGCGTCGTGCGATCATGGAAGCGTGCCCAGAACCAGGGCAGGGCAATCTGGTCATAGAGTGCGCCAAATTTACCGATGAAGAGCGGCTCGAAGAGCATCTCGTAGGGCCGTTTGCCCATCCACTGGCGCAACCATGTATCAGCCGTCAAGCCCTCTAGCCACGCGGGCTTGGCGACTTTGAGAAAGCTCATGACCGCCGCAACGCGCAAGCGTTCGTCCAATCGCCAGGGCTTGAAGTTCAACAATGTCATAGGCGAGTCGAGTTGGTGAATCTCGCCATTTACTAGACTAACAGTACGCGGACGAATCCATTCCAGGCGATCCATGAGACCAAGCTCCTCAATAATGTGGATCGCGGTTGTATCGCTGCGGAACAGGTGATGATAAAATTTTTCTAGCCAGATATCATCAATGCGAAAACCAGCAGCCAGACCACCAGCCAGCGGCTCCTGTTCAAACACCATAACGCTCTGACCCGCCTGACTAAGCCGATAGGCAGCCATCAAGCCTAACGCGCCGCCGCCGAGGATTGCATAATCCATGCTCTTTTTTCCCTATTCGTTTTATAATGATGATTATATGTTTATGCATAGAATGCATGAAGATTTTGTCTGTTCAAATCGCTTCTCATTGTACCATAGCGGGTAGACTGAGGCGTATTTTTGGGAAATTTGGGGAACATGCAACACACACACACGTGTATGACACACCTGCTTACCTGTCCCGTCTGTCACCTGCGCTTTACAAAGGTAGCAAATACCCTCAAATGTGCCAACGGGCATAGCTTCGATATCGCCAAAGAGGGGTATGTCAACTTGCTGACCAAAAAAGTGGCGGAGAGCGCGGGCGATAGCAAAGCCATGCTTCAGGCGCGGCGCACATTTCTAGAACAGGGACACTATCAACCCTTATCAGATACCCTCAACGAACTTATTGCCGGGCATCTCCATCGCGAGTATGCAAATGAGGAAGAACCATTGCCACACCTCAACCTGCTCGATATTGGCTGCGGCGAGGGGTATTATATTGGTCGTTTACAACACTATCTAACGCAACAGTTTGCAACGCTCCCGTGCTGCTACCTCGGCATGGATATCGCGAAGGACGCGCTACGCATGGCGGCGAAACGTTATAAAACGGCCCAGTTTGTGGTTGCCGACGTATGGGAACATCTGAGTTTCGCCAGCGATACCTTGCACGTGCTGCTCAATATCTTCGCGCCGCGCAACATAGCGGAGTTTGCGCGCGTGCTCATGCCGGGCGGTATCCTGCTGATTGTCTTTCCTGGCTCACAGCATCTTGCCGAACTACGCTCACAACTCGCGTTACTGAGCATTGAAGAGGAGAAGGAGCAGCATATCAGCACACAATGCCGCCCCTATTTTGATCTGCTCACCACGCGCACGCAACGCTCTCCATTGCATCTCAAGGGCGCGGAGGTAACGCAAATTGTAACGATGACGCCAAACTTCCGTCATCTCTCTACCGAGATGCAAGCCACGCTGCACGCAATTGAAGAAATACACACGCAGACTGAATTTATCGTACAGATCTGGCAAAAGCGCACACAGCTTTAAAACGTTTTATCGTTATCTTCACCCAGTAGCGGCGGGGCTTTATAGAGGCGCGTCGGCGTCTCTGAAAGATGCATTGGTGAGCCTGCGAGCTTGATCTTACCAGCGGTCGGATGCTCGCACTCCCACACAAGGCCGCGCTCCTGAATCTGCGGGTCATCGAAAATCTGGCTGACCTTATTGATGGGTCCGCAGGGAATGCCTACCTCGCGCAGCATTGCCAGCCACTCCTCGCTATTGCGTTGCTCAAGTACCACTTGTAATTGCGGAAGCAGTTCAGAGCGGTTGCGCACACGCTGGGGATTTGTGGCGAAACGCGGGTCAGTTGCCAACTCGTCACGCCCAATTAAGCTGCAAAACGCGCGGTAGAGACGATCGTTGCCACAGGCAACAACAATGTAGCCATCGCGCGTGCGAAATGCCTGATAGGGAACGATATTGGGATGCCCATTGCCATAGCGGCGTGCCTCTTCGCCAGAGATTAAATAATTTGCTGAGACATTGCCGAGCAGCGATGTCGTCGCCTCAAGGAGCGAAATATCAATATACTGCCCCTTGCCCGTCTTATCCCGCACGCGCAGGGCGGCAAGAATAGCAATGCTGGCAAACATCCCTGCTGATTGATCGCCAATCGGGGAACCCACGCGCTGCGGTTCGCCATCCGCCACACCCGTGACCGCCATCAAACCCGACTCGGCCTGCGCGACAAAATCATAGCCCGCGCGCGAGACATATGGACCATTCTGTCCATAGCCGCTAATCGAGCAATAGACAATGCCAGGATTGAGGGCACGCACATCCTCATAACCCAGACCCTGACGAGCCAGCGTTCCGGGGCGAAAATTTTCGATCAGGACCGCCGCCTTTTTGATCAGTTCGATCAGGCGTTCTTTGTCTTCTGGAGTGTTGAAATCCAGCGTGATGCTATGCTTGTTGCGATTGAGGCCCAGGTAGTAGGCACTCTCACCTGCGATATAAGGCGGCCCATACTGGCGCGTATCATCACCTTTACCAGGTTGCTCGACCTTGATAACAGTCGCCCCCAGGTCGCCCAGAACCATCGAGCTATATGGCCCCGCGAAAACCCGCGAGAGATCAACAACGAGAATATCCGAGAGTGCTGCTTCCATGTATGCTCCTTTTTGCGAGACAGCTGCTAATCGCC
>DAIDJF010000016.1 GCA_027451525.1 Ktedonobacterales bacterium | reverse complement strand
AAGGGTCGCCCCTACAATGAGACGATGCCCGTTTTCCCCGTCATCATTGTAGGGGCGAGGCTTGCCCTCGCCCTGCCTCTCCCAAACAGGTGCAATGACGTTTGACAGAGCACTACGCCATTTCCCATATTAATTTGTTAAACCGGATTATCGGGTCCATACGGCTTTTTATGGTATAATAAGCGAAAAAGGACAATATTTATGAGTTCCGATAATCTGGTCACTGCTGCCGGGTCAAACTGGGTAAGGGCGTGGTATGCCGCGCCCACGCAATTGCTCACGGCTACTCTGAGCGGTCGCACCTTGCGGCAGATTGTTCATCTGCATGCTGGTGGCGAACAACTGCGTGTGCGCCTGTCCAATCGCTACGGAAGTGAGCCGATCACGCTTCGTTCTCTCTCCGTGGGACGGGTGCTGAGCGGTTCTATTGTGCATCCAGGCAAAAAAGATGTGCTATTTGAAGGGCAAACGACGGTGACGTTGGAGCCTGGACAAGAGCTGGTCAGCGATCCCGTTGCGATGCGGGTCGAGGCGTTGACCGATCTGGCGATCACCTTTTTTCTGGTGCAGGGAGAAAGCGTTACGGGACATCTTGGTGCGCAGCAAACCTCGTATGTGACTGGTATTGGCGATTATACTGCCATGCCCGCCGAGGCTGCTCTCTTTGCTTATCCTCTCATGACCTCGTCCTGGTGGCTGATTACAGGGGTCGATGTTGTGCCACTATCGCCACTTAACGCTGTTGTGGCATTTGGCTCATCGACGACAGATGGCTTTGGTTCAACGCTCAATGCGAACAGACGCTGGCCCGATTATCTGGCCCATCGTTTAATAGATGCTGGTGGCACACGCTTCATGTCGGTCTTGAACGCTGGCATTGGCGGCAATCAATTGACCCCCGTGACCTCCACAGAAATACCGCCATTCGCGGCAACAGGGATGCCGCGCTATCTTTTCGGAGAGGCTGGAATGCGGCGTCTGGCGTGGGATGTCCTGGAACAGCCAGGCGCAACGGACCTGATCGTGCATATCGGCTCTAATGATCTGCGTATGGGCGTTACGGCCGAAACCCTGATTGCGGCTTTGCAAGACCTTGTGAAGCAAGCCCGAACGCAGTATCGCAAGGTTTTTGGCACAACTATCTTACCTGGAGGCTATCCACCCGCGCAGGTAGCACAGCGACAACATGTGAACACCTGGATTCAAGAGCAAGGCAATCACTGCTTTGACGCAGTCTTCGATTTTGCCACCCCACTGTCTTCCTCTGAAAATGAAGCTATCTTCAACCCTGCATATGACTCCGGCGACGGCATTCATCCCAATGACGAAGGCTATCGACTGATGGCTGAAGCCATAGCTATCAATCAATTGAGTGGTAGCCCTGCTTGATAGTGTAGAGTTCTGTTTCTACACACCGCATATATCCTCTGTGGTGCGTAGAAGCGTTCTGACATGCCTGACTGGTGGTAGTACTACCACCAAGGAGGTGCTTCAATGGCGCAAACAAATCTTTCGCAGGAAGAACAGGACAAGGCGTTACTACAGAAGTTGGGCTATAAACAGGAGCTACAGCGCACGCTTGGCTTCCGATTGATGCGGCCAGTTTCTTGCTAAAATTCATCACCCTCCCAAAAAACCGCTTGACAATTGGCACGCTTTCATGTATCATACATTTCGCAAGCGAAACCTGATGGGGTGTCGTTCAACGGTAGGACTGCCGACTCTGGATCGGCCGATTGGGGTTCGAATCCCTGCACCCCAGCCCTCTAAAAAAGAGGAGAGACGCATTGATCTCTCCTCTTTTTTTGTGCGTTTTCACGCCACTCGCGCAGAACGCTTCTGGCGACAAGTCTCCTTTTTACTCTGCTACAAATCAGGTGATGTTAACGTGTTCTTCTTAGACGTTTTGTTTTTCATCAAGGCTAGAGAACATACAGGTGGTGCAAACAATGGCATTTACTATCCGTCCCCTTACTGTCCCACAAGCGAATCCGACTACGCATAGCGATACAAGCAACAAGTGGAGTAGACGACGCGATATTCCGCTCGCCATTCTCGCCTGGTTGGTACTGATTGCTATTCTCCTCTGGGCGGCATCGCATATCGCAACAACGATTCTGCTTTTTATCCTCGCCTCGCTGCTAGCATATGCACTGGCTCCTGGGGTCCGTTTTGCGGCGCGTTTTATGCCGCGTTTTCTCGCGATTCTGCTTGTCTATGTGGTTGTGTTGGGCATCCTGGGTGTGTTGCTTTACTACATTATTCGCATCTCGATTGAGCAAATCTCGTCACTGGTGGGTTATGTTAGCTACTTGCTGACACCAGGGCAGGGAGGTCAAGCGGCACCACTGCAGCATATGCTGGCCGTGTTTGGCATATCGGCGGCACAGATCAATACATTCCGCGCACAGGTTATCGCGCAAGGCGAGGGCCTGGTGACCAGTGCTGTGCCTATTGTCACGGGGGTCTTTAGTATTGGCCTGGATATTATTGTTGTCTCTGTTCTTAGCATCTACCTGTTGGTCGATGGTGCGCGCATAGGACGCTGGATACGCAATAATGCGCCACGCCCGGCACGCGCTGATTTTGTCGTAGATACATTCCAGCGCGTCGTTGGCGGCTATATTCGCGGGCAAGTGATTCTGTGCGGATTGATTGGTGTACTGGTTGGCTTAGCCACAGCCCTGTTGCACGTGCCTTATGCCCTTCTGCTGGGTGTGCTGGCTTTCTTCCTGGAATTTATTCCTATTCTAGGTACAATCATCTCTGGGGCGATCAGCATTCTGCTCGGCTTGACAGTAGGTTGGCCCACCGCCATTGGCGTCCTGATCGCCTTCATCGTTATTCACATGATTGAGGGCGAACTGGTGGGACCGCGCATTGTGGGTAAGGCGATTGGCTTGCATCCCGCCATCTCGCTCGTCGCCGTGATCGCGGGTTCAGAGTTATTTGGACTCTGGGGCGCGTTGCTGGCTTCACCAATTGTCGGCGTGCTGCAAGTTGTCGTCATCACGCTGTGGAAAGAGTGGCGAACCACCTATCCGGAGCAATTCAAAGCAGCTGCCGATACTATTACTAGTGAAGCTGAGAAAAGCTTGACGCAGACGGATGAGCATCACGCGGATAACTAGTTACGGTACTGCTGCTACACGCGGCTGACGCTGTAACACCAGCACACACGCGTGGCAGAGTGATCGTCTGAGGGCAAATAACTCTAGGACGATCATTCTGCTTCCTTTTTGTCTTTTATTGCTGAACCATGAACAAACTCGACCATATTCTGTAACTGAACCATGAACAAACTATGCTCATGCCAAAATCCATGAGTGCGCACACCTCACTATGTGTACAGAGTATGTTATATATATGTACATAGTTTGCATAAAGACAAAGACCATACAGGAGGAAATAAGATTATGGCAGTTCTCACACATGACGAGAGAGAAACAACCACATTATTTAATCAGGTGAACGATAGAATAGTCGTGGATGATATAAACGAGGAACAGAGCGGGCAGGATGTGCCAGTGCTCACGCTCGCAGAGCTAGCTTCCAAAGCAGAGAGTGACGAGCGCCAGCAACTTATCACGCGCGCTATGAGCGGCGATGAAAAAGCCTTTAATGATATCGTTAATCAATACGGTTCGCTTATGCTGCGCACGGCGGCGATGATCGTGGGTGACCGTGATGTGGCAGAGGATGTCGTGCAGGACGCGCTTATCCAGGCGTGGCATCACCTGGGTGATCTGCGCGAGGCCAACGCGCTACGTCCCTGGCTGATGCGTATCGTGGTCAATCAGTGCATTAGTTTCAAACGCCGCGTTGCCCGCTCGACAGCTTTTATCCGTCAGGCACTCTCCGACCAGGAGACCGATCTGCTTGCCAGAGCCGCCGATGACCACAAGGGGCGCATGGAGCGCGATTGGGATCTGGCTCATGCCATCGAGGGACTGCCAACAAAGCAGCGCGTGGTCATTGTGTTGCACTACTATAACGGCATGACGTTGCCAGAGATGGCCCAGGCTCTCCAAACCTCGGAGAATACGCTTAAGAAACGCATTCAGGCCGCGTTAACTAACCTGCGCCGCGTCTTGCGTAGCTCCGACCTTGACGAAAGCGCGACCATCCGCGCCACATTCCGTAACTTTGCCCCATCGCTTGCCTGAGTGAGTGAGTAGGAGGTGGCGATGGGAATTCCTATACGTGTACGGGAGAGCAATTTTCTGTTTCTCTTTTCTACTGTCTTTTAGACCGACCGAGCCGTGTTCGACACGCTGGCAGAACATTGGAAAATGCATGTTTTGAACAGGATCAGTCGGTCTTTTTTCCCCCACAAAAAATTGCCCATTCTAGCTCTACAATTTTATGGCATAGTATGATATATTTTGAAACATAGCACACGGCAACAGCCGTGTCGCTCGTATATATGTTGGAGTAGCATAGAAAATGTGTATGGTATATGGAGCAACATGCATGGGCGATGGTGTGGAGCGCAGGTCTTATCCCAGGTGCAGCTTTTGTGCCAGATAGCAGTATTTTCCCGTCAAATGGGCAGATGTATCCACTGTATTTCTTGATGCATACCCTTTTGCCGGCCGCTGGCAGCATCGAGGAGATAGGCAATTTTTGTGAAATGGTTGGCGCGCGCTATACTACTTTTGAGGAGAATGTACAGGTCTTAGTTGCCGTCGTCGGCGAGGAAGGAGCAAGCAGCGATTTGAGTTAATTGCATGTGGTAAAACAGGTTCATTGGGAAGTTGTAGTTGTAGAGGGGTGGAGGAGAAATGTTCCTTTTACATATGCACAGTCTATCCGCAAAAGATTCAAAGTATTTGCGGGCAGTGCGTTTATTGACAGCTATCGTCTCACTTACAGGCAGTCTCTGTATCACTGTGCTAATTGCACGCACATTAGGGCCTGCTCACTTTGGTCAGTATCAGTTTGCCCAGTGGTTTGCGCTTCTTGCTGTGCCGTTTATTGGCATCGGCACATCTACCCTCAGCAGTCGTATGCTGCTATCTATCCCCAGTAATGATACGCCGCGTATCGCTGCCAGTATCTTTCATTTCCTCTGGCGTTCACAAAGCTACCGGAGCATCATCTATTTGGGCCTCGGAGTCGTCTCCGTCGTCGTGCTTGCACATATACCAGTTTTGCATTTGCCGTTATTGCCGTTATTGCTGGCATTGTTAAGCGTGCCATTTATCTTGTTGCAACGCGTGCTGGAGATCGCGCTCCAGAGCCAACGCCGTATCGACCTGTTGACGCTCTTGCACCTGACGCGCCTCAGTATGCTGCTCCTGTTTATGATCTTGATGGTGCTTTTCATGTCAGTGCAGCCGAATATGTTGCTGCTTGCGGGTGCGGTGAGCAGCGCACTGGTCTTGTTCATTGGCCTTGCCAGCCTGTATCGCCTATTACCTTTGCGCAAGGTGCATCAGCCAGACCCACTTTTTAAAGCCGAGCTGCGCCAGTTGGCGCACGTTTCCCATTGGCAGACATTATGTGATGAAATCGTCTGGCAGCCCAGTACCTTGTTGCTGTTGCAAGTTCTTTACTGGCGTACGCCTGCTGTTCTGGGTTTCTATATGCTAAGTTTTCTCTTGAGTATGAGTTTGATGCGTTTTATTCCAGTTTTTCTGCTCAATGCCGTATTTCCTTCTATCTTGCGCGCAATTCCAGCTTTGTACTTTAAAAATACATATGAGGCGTTTATTAAAACATCCTGGGCTATTGCACTTTGTGGTTTGCCGCTTATACTGCTTGCGTTTTTCGGTAGTCCACTGCTCATTATCGGTATGTTGGGTAAAAGCTTCCTGCCGCTCATCTTGCCGCTACGTATCCAACTGCTGGCCGCCTATTGTGGCAGTGTTGCAACGCCAGCGATGACACACCTGAGCACGCAACGGCATTGGCGTGGGCAGACGCGGCTGGCGGCTGGCAGTGCGTTGCTGCATGTCGTGCTGATGGTGCCGGGTGTACTGTTCTGGGGCGTTGCAGGGGCTGCCATTGCTAGCAGTGTTGCTCAATGCGTTGCTGCTATTGGTTGTTTGCTCATTTGTCAGCATATGCTGCATCTCACTACCAGGAGATATGCGTATGCGGCATAATCTCCTGCGTAGTGCTGTAAGGAAGCCACATCCGCTAGCCCATACCGCCAGTTCCGCCTTAAGTGCCGCTGTCCGCCAACGCGCGCATCGCTCTGCACAGCCACGGTGTAGTGTCATCGTCTGCACGTATAATCGGCGCGACATGGTACTCTCGACGCTGGCGAGTCTGCGTCGGCAAACCCTGCCCTACCAGATGTTTGAGGTCCTTGTGGTGGATAATGGTTCGCATGATGGCACGATGGAGACTGTATATCGCTATGTGAACGCGGGTATGCAACAGCGTCCACAGCGCGAACAGTGGCGCGTGCGTTGTCTGCGTGAGCCGCAGAATGGTCTGGCGTACGCGCGCAATCGCGGCTTGCAGGCCGCCTCAGGTGAGATCGTGGTATTTTTGGACGATGATAGTTTGGCAGATCCTACATTATTGGAACGGCTGCTGGTAGCTTACGAGGAGACAGAGGCCGACGTAATCGCTCCACGCATCTCTTTGCGCTGGGAGGCTCCGCGCCCGCATTGGCTGACCGATGATCTACTCGATCTGCTTGGCTACTTCGCGCCAGCGGGCACGAGCACGCTGTTACAGGCGGGACAAACGATAAGTAGCTGCTGCTTCTCCGCCCGGCGCGCCACTCTGCTGGCTATTGGTGGTTTCACACCACTGCTCAGTAAACGCCAATCGATGCCCGTGACGGGCGAGATGTACGAACTTTGTCAACGCTTGCGACAGGCCAATTATCGCATCTGGTATGAGGAGCAGGCCCGTGTGAGCCATCGTATCGTCGCAGCGCGCTTGCAACGAGCCTATTTTGTTGGACGTGCCTATTGGCAAGGGCGGTCTGAAGTAATGCAGATGCAAACATCTGTATCCAGACAGGAGCATTCCCGTTCCCACACGGAAATACCCACGCCCTTGCTCGCCTTTCTGCGCGTGACGCTCTTGCCTCTCGTGCTGGAATGGCTCTATCTCACCTGTTTCCTAAGACCCTTGCTCGTATGTGCGCGGGCATCAACGAATGAACGCCTGCTCACGGCGATGGCACAGGCGCGCTGTTGGGGCTTACTCCGTCAACAGCTTGCCTCGTTTCATCATGTCCCGCTAGATGGTTCGCACCCCACCGTTCTCCTGATATTGCCGGAAGCGGCAGATACTACAGATACTACGGGCGTGCATCTTGCTGAGGCCCTTGTCCAGCAAGGCATTATCTGCCAGTGTAGCACTGCTGCCCTCTCGCTTTCCTGGCTCTGGCGATACCGTGCCTATGGGCAACAGTGCATCGGTATCCTGCATTTCTATCGCCCTGGAGCGTATCGCCTTACCTTCTGGCAACGGCAACGGATGTACATATTGCTCCGTCTGGCCCATCGCTGGGGAATACCGGTAGTAAGTAGTGATACGGGGGGCTGGTGGCAAAACGTGCGTACTGCCCGCTTCCGTCACCAGCGTACGTTTGAACGTCACGTCTTTGCGCAGAGCCAAATGATTTTCAGTGCGGCACCTCAACCCGCGCAACTTTACCCTGAGCCACTGCGTCAGCGCGTGCGCCGATTGCCCTTACCCGGTTTTCGTGGCATATTGCCGCCACCTGTCGAGCGTGAGATGGCCTTTCGGCAGCTTGGTTTGCCAGCCCATGTGCCATGCGTCTTGCTCTCGTTTGCTGATCAGCATACGGAGCGCGAGCTACTCATGCTGCTTGACGCCTTTCAAGAGATCTGCAACGTCAGTGCTGCCCGTCTCCTGCTCGTCGGTATCCCACGCGATACGCCGCAAGCCACGCAGATGTTACGACGTGTCGCTCTTAATCCGGCGGTGCATCTCTTCTTTAAAGCGGTTACGGCGGATGACATGCCTCTTTATATGGGGGCGGCACATGTTGTCGTACAGCCTTATGCCACTCTTCAACAGGCGGGTGCGCCTGAACTAGCAATGCTAGCCCTCTCCTACGAGCGCGTGGTTGTGGTTCCGCGTTTGCCACGCTTTGATGGTGTTCTACTACCCAATGGCAGCATTTTCTTTGACGCTGGTAGCCGTACATCACTTGCGCAAGCTTTGCGCAAGGCGCAGTCCTATCGCTATCAGATCAGTGCTCAGGATGCTCTTTATCTAGATGCCCACGAAGGTTGGAAACGGCATGTGCAACGATTGAAGGATTTTTATCTGCAACTCAACAAGAACGAGGCAGAGTCGTAACCAGGAGGGCGTGTAGTCCGTTTTAGCACCTATGCAAATAAAAAAGTTTCGCCTGCATATCTCTACTCTGCTCTTGCTCGCCCTGATTGGGGCAGCTATCGTTATACGTTTGATATTGATTGCCAATCATTGGCCTAATACAAATAGCGACGAGGCCACGATGGACCTGATGGCTCTGCATATCGCGTATCGTGGTGAGCATCCCATTTTTTATTATGGACAGGATTATATGGGGGCATTTGAGGCCTATCTGGGAGCGGCATTTTTTCGTCTGCTTGGTCCCTCCGTCTTCACGCTGCGCCTCAGCCTTATCTTCCTCTTCACGCTCTTTCTGTTTGGTATGTATTTCCTGACCAGACTGCTTTATGATCGGCGTGTGGCACTGTTTACCAGCGCGCTGCTAGCGGTGGGTTCCAATGATATTCTTACTCATCAGTTGATCGCTATTGGTGGCTATCCAGAGATACTGTGCTTTGGTGCAGTTATCTTCCTCCTGGTAAGCTCTCTTGCCCTTACCTCCTTGTCCGCAGCCTCTTCCAGTTCGTGGCGTGAACGGGGCAGACGGGTGTTGCTCTATGCCTTGCTCGGTCTGATGATCGGCCTCGCGCTATGGAGTGATCTGCTGATCTTGCCATGTATCGCGGCTGCTGGCCTGCTCTTGCTGTGTTTCTGCTGGCGCGAATTGTTGCGCTGGGAGGGGTTGGCTCTTGCTGTGGGCAGTCTCCTCGGCGCCTTGCCGCTGCTGATATATAACCTGCATCCCGTCCCTGGCTATAACTCGTGGCAGGTCTTGCTACAACTACATAGCATTGGTGCCAGCGCGGTTGCAGCTCTGCATATTACGCCCTGGCAACGGCTTGTCAATTTTGTACAGATCAGCCTGCCAATCATCACTGGGGCGAATCCCTGTCACTGGCTTGCAGATTTCACTCAGCACGCGGTCACGCAGGCGAGTAGTGTTTGCTCCGTCACGCAAGGCCTATGGGGAAGTGGTGTGTTGCTCTTATGGGCAAGTGCCGTTCTGCTCGCTCTTTCCGCTCTCTGGTCGCTCTGGCAGCACATCCGTGGCAGTCAGGAGCGGACCTGGAGTGTTGAGCAACGCCAGCACGTCATTCGTCAGGCCGCGCGCCTGATGCTGCTCGTGAGCGCGTTACTCACTGTTCTCCAATTTGTCACGAGCAATGCTGCCGCGCTCTATCCCCTCACCTCTTCTCGTTATCTGCTCTGTCTGCTGCTGGCACTGCCCGCGTTGCTCTTTCCACTGTTCCGCCTGCACAGGTCAAAAGAGCAGGATAGCTCTCAAGAGGATGGGCACCAGCCAAAAACGGTCTCGATGGGTCACAGACTGCGCAACGCATTTGCTCCTGCTCTCGCGCTGGCACTCCTTGCCCTGCTCGCGACAACTTTTCTGATCGGTACTCTGGGCACACTCAGTGAGATACCGGGTGTGAATGTCACCCATACGCAACAAGTGCAACTTGACGCGCTCCTGCTCCGTCTCGGCATCACGCGCATCTACTCTGAGTATTGGACGTGCAATCGTATGATCTTCCAGACGCGTGAGCGCATCATTTGCGCCTCGCTCAACGATACGCTGGGTCAGGGCTTTGACCGCTATCTGCCCTATCGGAAGATAGTACGCGCGACCCCGCACCCAGCCTATGTTTTTCCGCAAAGCTCGCCCCAGGCCCAGTACTTCGCGCTCACGCACAGCCATGACCCTCATTATCGGCGTCTGCTCTACGTGGGCTATGTCATTTACCAATACATCTCATGACGCTTAAGAGCAGGAGTCTTGCGCGATAGCCGATGTGGTGGCATCCCACAGGATAAAGCCGCCCTGGAAGTTTTGGCGATAATAACTGTCGCTGCCCGTCCCTGACACCGCCGTCAGGGCCGAAGTGGGATAGCCGTGGCAACCCTTTGTGCCCAGGTCTGCCAGATAGCGTGTCCAGACCGCTCCATAGACCCAGTAGACGCCCCCGCCATCAGCCTGCATAAAGGCTCCTGGTTGCATTGTTCCACCGCCAAAATCCTGCACCCAGCCAGTCCCCCAGCGATGTACCGCCGCCCCGCCGCCATTGTCGCGTGGCAGACCGACGCTGTTCTCGCCGCCGGATTGCGTATATAACGCGAGAAAGGCATTCGCCGTTGCAGTAGTCGGTGCGCCCTGTGCGACCCACTCGCGGTCATAACTACCCGTCGTCCAATCGGCAATGGTGCAGGTTACGCAGGCGACAAAGCTATCACTTGTATTGACGAAGTCGCTCTGTGGTGGTAGGAGCGTGCTTCCCAAAGATGGCAGGTAGCCATCAGTCCAACCGCTCGTCGTATTCTGCGGATGGGCCGCGAAGTACCACACATACTCCTCATAAATTGAGCGGAAAGGCGCGCCGGGATACCACTGTCCGTAGACTGAGGAGGCCACATCAATTGGGTTATTGCCGTAAGACCCGTTGTAGGCCCAGACCGCGAAAAACCAGTCATTGGCCTTATACGGATCATTGGGGTCGCTGGCTGATATCACGCCTGCTGTGCCGTTCCACGCGCTAATCAGAGATTGCGTGCCGACGCCAATATTGTAGCTCTGGTCGTTCTCAATGCGCGTGGCATCGCTGCGACAATTGTTGATTGTCTGGCATTGTGGTGGCATGCCCCATGTCTGCTGATATTCGCCCCAACCGCCATCAAAACTCTCGACTGGCGTGCCAACCGCTTCGCCATTGACCTGATAATCGGTAGTGTTAAACTGATGCCAGTTGCTTTCTACAAAGGCGATGCCATGCAAGATCGCTGCCGAGACGTGCGCCTTGCCAGTTGCTCCCTGTTGACAGGTGCCATAACACATCGTGGACAGTGGGGGTGTATCCACGAGCAGACCTGCGTGAGCCTCTAACATCAGTTCGTCTTGTTGCTGAGGACTCGCGTTGCGCCCGCCCGTGTTGGTCAAACGTTTGTGAAACGCGAATAGCTCCGCCAGTATGCTCTGCGGAACGATATGCAACCGAGCGGCTGGCACATGCGTCGCCCAAAATGCCTGCACCAGTTGTCCACCCGCTGGTAGCGTCAGGCTCTGCGTTGCTCCAGTGTGTGTATCGCGGAGAAGAAGCGTCTCTTGCGCGGGTACGTTGGCGAGTCCATGCACCGCGCTATCCTGGCGCACGGCGTCAACCTGCATAGAAGCCGTCAAGTGTCCGTCAGGTGCGGTCGTCAGCAGCCCCGCGTTCCCAATAATGTTGGCAGTGCTGACAATGCTAGCGGTTCTTACAGGCGTAATGCTGCCTGATGTCAGGCGCACCTGTGCCAGTGTATAGCGTAGTGGCCGCCAGCTTAACACGCGCTCGCAGAGCACCGAATTGCCATCACTGCCCATACTGAGAACGTTGCCGGGGGGAATATCGGACGGTAGGGTCAGCCTGCTGGCTGCCTGCTGCACGTGTGACTGCATAAAGCCATCCTGAAGTGGCACACGGATGATCTCTGCAGCTTGCTGTGGACGCGCTTGTACCAACACGAGTGCGCCTGTGTCATCAATACCGACCAGACGGCGCGAACTGCCATCCTGCGACCATCTTAAGACTATGCTTGTGTGCCCATACAGGTCTACCTGCCGAATCTCATCATACGTGGGCAACACTGCCAGATTATAAAGCTGCTGCCCATTCTTGGTAGCTGTGACATGTTGCGCGCAAGCCTTTGCCTGGCATGGCGCGTTGACAGCCATTCTTGTCGAGTAGACGGTTGTATGGTAGTAGATGGCCTGACTATTGGGCGACCAGACGACTTGATCGCTGCTCAGCAGGCCAGATGACACAAGTGGGATGTTGATGTTGCCTTGTGAAGAGAGCAGACGCAGCGATGCGCTATTTGGCAGGCCCGCTAGCGGCGTGGTCAGCGCAAGATAGCGTCCATCAGGTGACGGCTGTAACAGCGGCGTCACGGGCTGCTGGTCACGGCGAATTGCATTAACAACTACAGACGTATGGAGATCAGCCTCGGCGGCGCGATAGACCAACAAGGGACCATCAGGCTGTTGCGCACTGCTAAAGGCCACACTATAGATAAGATCATATGGGTGTGCTTGCCAGTTGCCAGTCGCCACGAATGGCCCGGCGGTCTGTGGCAAGCTACTGGCAAAGAGGAGTGCGCGCATAGACCAGGCCAGTGAGACTATGAGCAGAAGTGCCAGTATTCCTAACAGAAAAAGCGTTCTTTTCAATGCTATCTCTCTATTTTCTGAGCAACCCTGTCTGCACAGGGCCTCCACTACACAACCACCCTATTACCAGAATACCAATTTTGCCAAACTTGCCCTCTTCTCTCGTTACATAGGATAGGTACATGAAAGAAATCGTCGCGGGAAGAGCGGCTGTGTTTGGGAAGGATAGAGCGTATTAGTTATAATAGGGTGAGTGGATTGTTGTCTAGCGGCAGAGTGAGGCATGTGGTGTCAGAGAAACGGACACAGTTTATCAGGGAGGTCATTGAGACCATTACGCTGACGCTACTGGTCCTTTTTATCATTCACGGCATTGTCCAGAGTTTTCGGATCGATGGGCCGAGTATGGAACCGACCTTTGCCACCAATGAATATGTGCTGGTCAACAAAACCGCCTACCTCTTCCATACTCCCCAACGTGGCGACGTGATTGCTTTTCGCTATCCCCTCGATATTCACAAGAGCTTTATTAAGCGCGTGGTAGCTATTCCTGGTGATACCATTCAGATCACCAATACGACGGTGCGCGTAAATGGTACTCTTCTTCATGAACCTTATGCCAGTAGTAACGTAGATACTTATGAGCATACCTGGATATTAGGGCAGGGCCAATTTTTTGTCATGGGTGACAATCGGGAGAACAGTTTTGACTCACGTAGTTGGGGACCGTTAGAACAGAGTTATATCATTGGCAAAGTGATTGCTGTCTACTGGCCCTTCCCAAATTGGAGCTTCGTGAACACCTATTCCTCTGTGTATGCTGCCGTTCACCCTGGTAAATAACGAAGGACGAGGTTCACATTGAAACGTTCGCATATTGCACGCGAGATCGTTGAGACCGTCGTGCTCACCGTTCTCATCTTTCTAGTAGTTCGCTTTGTCATTCAAAGTTATCATGTCGAGGGAACCAGCATGTTACCCGGTTTGAATGGGGATGACTATGTGCTGGTTAACAAGGTGGCCTATCTCTTTCACCAGCCCCAACGCGGTGATGTTATTGTTTTTCACTACCCCCTCGATACAACACGTGACTTTATCAAGCGTGTCATCGGTCTGCCGGGTGACACGATTAGAACCGATAACACGCATGTCTGGGTCAATGGTGTTGAGTTGAATGAACCCTATATTTCGGCCCCGTCCAACCCCAACGGCAATGTCTGGAAAGTCCCCTCTGGTGACTACTTTGTACTGGGCGATAACCGCCCGGTCAGCGACGACTCACGCGATTGGGGGTTTGTGCCACAAAGTGATCTTGTTGGTAAGGCTGTCGTTGTTTACTGGCCGCTCAAGTCTTGGGAGTTTATCAACACCTATCCGATGGTTTTTGCGAAAATCAAATAAATGAACGAGCATATCGTGTAAAAACGGTATATTCCTCTTGAAGGAAGGAAATAGTAGTGTCTGAAGAATCTGACCTACCCGAAGCCGAAGACGATCGTGCTGATGACGAATTGAAGAATGACGAGCCTGAGGTCGCATTTGTAGAGGATAGTGATCCTGATGACATTCATCCAGCACGAACACGCCCGTCACGTCCACGCGTAGTAAGCCAGCCAACACGCTCTGGCTGGCTTACTACGCTCAGCGTCGGTGTGGGGGCTGGCATCGTCAGCGTGTTGCTCAATACGGCTCTCACATTTCTCAATCTGCCCATATTTCAGCGTGCCGCTGCCGAGGGCAATAACGTGCAAACGAACACGGCATTCGCGCTCGTGGGCCTGCAATGCTTGAACTTCTTTCTCACGCTGCTTATCTGTTTTGGCGCGGGCTATCTCGTGAGCAAGCTGACGCTACTGCGGCGTCCAGGCATATATGCGGGCGCGCTTGCTGCAATGCTAACCTATGTTGTGAGCTTTCTCGTGCGCTACATTCCCAACTATCCAGGCAATTTGCCAGGGAGTGCCACCAGTGTGTGGGCAACAAGCGGAGCTATCCTGCTTACGCTGATCTTTCTCGCGCTCTGGGCCGTGCTCGGCGGTCTGCTCGGCCTGTGGGGTGCTGGTATCGCCATACGCCCACGTCGCCGCGTTCGCCGCAGAAGAGCATGGTGATGCGATACACTGGTTCTGACATTCGTTACATCACATCAATTATTGTTTCACAAGTGTAAGAAGGGTTGATATGAAAGCGATTGTTTACGCAGCCCCGCAGCAGTTTCATTATCGCGATGTGCCTATGCCAGAGATTGCCGCCGACGAGGTGCTCATTCGTGTACGTACCTGTGGGATCTGTGGCACCGATCTGCATATCCACGAGGGCGAGTTTCTGGCCCAATTTCCGCTGATTCCAGGTCACGAGTTCGCGGGCGAGGTGGTCAGTGTTGGCTCTGCGGTCAATAGCCTGGAGGTGGGCGAGCGCGTAGTGGCTGATAACACCGAACTATGCGGACACTGCTTCTATTGCAGGCGTGATGAGCCGCTCTTCTGCGAAAACTTCCTCTCGCACGGCGTCAATATCGCGGGTGGACAGGCCGAATACATTGCGGTCAAGGCTGAAAAGGTCTTCCCCATTCAGAACCTGAGCTGGCAAGAGTCCGCCCTGGTCGAACCAACGGCGTGCGCGGTGCATGGCATGGATATCATTGCGCTGAAACCAGGGAGTTCTGTTCTACTTTTTGGCGCGGGTCCTACGGGCATTATCCTGGCCCAATTGTTGAGATTGAATGGCGCGGCGCATTTGACTGTTGCCGCCCCTGCGGGTCCCAAGCTTGATCTCGTCGCGCGTCTCGCGGCGGATGAGGTTGTGCCGATTGATCGTGCTGACGCGCAAGCGCACCGTGAACGTCTCTTAAAAGAGCATCGTAAGGGTTTCGACTACGTGATTGAAGCGACCGGTTCGCCCCAGTTGTGCGAAGATGCGTTGCACTATGCGCGACCGGGCGGGCATGTCGTGGTCTACGGTGTCTACCCCGCCAGCGCGCGCGTGAATTGGAGTCCCTATGAGATTTTCCAGAAGCAACTAACGATCGTCGGTTCATTCGCGCAAACGCACTGCTTCGACCGCGCCCTGGCCTATCTGGAGAGTCGCAAGCTGCGCGTCAACGAGATGGTCACGCATACCTTTGCCCTGGAAGAGTATGGCAAGGCATTGGAGACATTACGGGCGCGCCAGGGTATCAAACTCATCATCCAGCAAGGCTAGCTGGCGCGTCATGCCCTAGACTGCAACGTCTGCTTCAGCGTGTTTTCTGATTGCTTCATAGGCTCGGTCAACTGCATCTGAGCAAGGCAAGCTGAACCAGAACGTTGCTCTATGGTCTGCCTGGCTCTCGACTCCTACCAGTCCCCCATGCTGCTCAATATACGTGTGGCAGAGGTAGAGACCCAATCTCAATCCAACCACAGGAAACACCTGACTGCCTCTCTCAAAGATGTTGGAGACTCTTTCGACTGCCAGGAATACTATCCTTGCTATAAAAAAGCACTGCGCCCGATGCCGGAAAACCAGATGGCGTATGGAGCAATGCCAGTACAGGGAATAGTGGTGATATCCTTGATCGGGATTAGCCCATTCTAGAATCGCCAAAACGGCCGTCAAATTGTAATGGAAAAGAGGTTCTGTTGGCGTGAAAATGCTTCGGGCAGAACCTCTTCCTATATCTGTATTCAGCATTCTCAGCATACGTATCCGTTGTCAAAGCGGCTCGTTACGACATACAATAAGAATAGCCTCTTTGTAGACTATATTTCTGCGCCAAACGGGAGGTGTTAGGATATATCTTTAACAGTTCTCCAATCCCGCGACGGGCGAGTGGCGCAATGGAAGAGGATGTTGAAAGGATACGTACATGAGAAGCAAAATTACAGTGGTTGGGGCTGGCTTTGTCGGCAGCACCCTGGTACAACGTCTGGCAGAACGCGACTACGCTGATGTAGTCATGTATGATATCGTCCCGAACATGCCACAGGGCAAGGCTCTGGATATGTTGCAGGCGGGTCCCGTGTTGGGCTATGACTCGCTTGTCACTGGTACAAACGACTATGCGGATACCGCCAATTCTGACATTGTGGTGATCACCTCTGGTTTCCCACGCAAACCGGGCATGACACGCGATGATTTGGTGAAGAAGAACCAGGAGATTGTCTCTCAAGTCACAGAGCAGATTGTCAAGCACTCGCCCAATTGTATTATTATTGTGGTCACAAATCCACTCGATGCAATGGCGCAACTGGCTCTGCATGTCAGTGGCTTCCCTCGTGAGCGTGTGATTGGTATGGCTGGCGTTCTGGATACTGCACGTTTCCGCACATTTATCGCCCAGGAAGTAGGGGCATCAGTGCGCGATGTACAGGCGTATGTACTTGGTGGGCACGGAGACACGATGGTTCCGCTCTCGCGCATGTGTACAGTGGCAGGTGTACCTATCTCGGCTCTTATCTCACAGGAGCGTATCGAGCAGATCGTGCAACGTACGCGTGATGGCGGGGCGGAGATCGTGAAACTGCTCGGTACTGGTAGTGCCTACTTCGCACCATCTGCCTCTGTTCTGCAAATGGTTGATTCAATTCTGCTTGACAAAAAAATGATTATGCCATGCGCCGTTTATCTTAATGGCGAGTATGGCATCAAAAATCTCTTTGTCGGTGTACCCGCAAAATTGGGTGCAAAGGGCGTGGAGCAGGTCATTGAAGTCGAACTGACCAGTGACGAGCATGCCCTTCTGCAAAAATCTGCCGAGGCAGTGAATGAACTGGTAAAGGTTATGGGCATCTAACGATTGCCCGTATCGCAATGGGCACAATAGTTTTTTCCTAAAAAAAGGATTATTGTGCCCGTTTTTTATTGGCTGAACGCGAGTATTACACAGAATTTTGGATAGAAAAAATTGGTTTTTGTATGCAATATTAGAGCTGTGAGATAATGATTTATTCCTCTTCATCGTCCGTTCTGGTAGCCTTCGTGGCCCCAGCAATGACGATGATATATTCTCCTTTTGCCTTATGCTCGGTGGCAAACGTGAGCAGTGATGAGAGTGTACCACGTTCAACACGCTCGAACAGTTTTGTGAGATCGTTCGCGAGGGCGGCTGAGCGATCTCCCAAAACTGCAAGAGCATCGCGTAAAAATTCTTCAATTCGATAAGGACTTTCATAAAAAATAAGTGTGTGTGGACTCTCGCGATCAATTTCTAGAAATTTGCGTCTGCCAACGGTTTTGCGTGGCGGAAAGCCGCGAAATGTAAAGCTATGGACGGGTAAGCCGGAGAGGACAAGAGCCATCACAAAGGCTGTCGGGCCAGGGATCATTGTTACATTGATGTCTGCTTGAATAGCACGTCGCACCAATGTGAAGCCTGGGTCCGATATCCCTGGCGTGCCCGCATTAGTAACGACGGCGACTGAGCGGCCCGCGCGCAACATCTGTTCGATGCGCCCACCTGCCTGTTGCTCGTTATGCTCGTGAAACGCTATTTGTGGTTTATGTATATCAAAATGTTTGAGTAAAATGCCTGTCTTTCTTGTATCTTCGCTGGCAACAATGTCTACAGAGCGTAATATCTCTAGGGCGCGCAAGGTGATATCGCCAAGATTGCCGATAGGGGTTGCGACCAGATATAACATGTTTTATCCTCTCTAATAAATGCATGATAGTTTTGTATCATTATAGACAGAAATCTCGATTAACGCTACACTTTCTCGCACCATAAAAATATTGCTGAAACATGATGAGCACGGTGATAAAGATATTTGCTACAAGAAAATAGAACTTTCTTACTATGAATTTGGTTATATGCATGCTAAAACTCATCTTTCATGTTATAATACCCTGAAAGAGTAGCACTTTTCGCTTCTAAAGTTTATGCCAGTCATCTTAATGTACTGTCCCAAAACATTTTTAATTGTCACCTCATCATTATGCGGTATAGTAATAAAAGATTTGATATGGTTGCGGGTTATACTTTATATAATGCTATGGGTTGTGATTTAAAAACATGTTGTTTTGGAAAGATCAATACGGGCATAACAGTAAACATTGGAGATTTATGAAAGGTAATTTTAAAAAGAAGTAAAGCAAGCGATAGAAATTATGGATAGTTTATTCTCTTTAGCCATGCTATTGTGTTGTTCCCTACTAGATGTATGTAACAAAAGGATGGGTTAAGGTTGCATTTGTATATGTCTGGTATAATAAAAATAGAAGACATCTGGATAATAAAACTGTGTTGAGAAAAACACAAGAAAGAGAGCTATTTTGAAAAACAAACACAAGAATTTTTTTGCGCATTCTAGTAGTAGTAGCATCTTTCCAATACTCACATTTTAGTTAAAAAGACTTGCATTATTGGAAAACTTATGATACAATATACAATAATATAGCCATTGCTTTTTCTTGTAAGGTTTAACATACGTATATCCTCTTAGTTTTGAGAGATTTTAGGAGTTTAAGACGTAATTATGCAAGAAGAAGTGGATGGAAAAATTGCATATTGCTAGCAACCATCTAGCTAAGATATCACATACAGCGAAAGGAAACCGTTCCATGCCATCCCTGGAAACTGCTAATGTGGGTAAGGCAGTTGCAGCACGAGTCGGCACCAACATTCGTGAAGTACGAACGAAGTTGGGTATGACTCAAGCGCAGTTGGCCGCCCCCGAATTTTCGATCAGTTACATCTCAGCCATTGAACGTGGCAAAATCAGACCCTCGCTCAAAGCCCTCTCTATCCTTGCTCGCCGCTTAGATGTCCCCTTAACTTTCCTTCTGGAGGGAAGTCCATCTGGCGCGGCTGAAGCACGGGCAGTTGGTTACTCGCCTGCCGACTCTGGCCCAGACCAGAAAATCGATGTCGAGTTGCTACAAGCAAGTGTCCTTGTGCAGCAGAAGCAGTATAAAGAAGCTTCACAATTGCTTGATCCTATTCAACCTGAGCGGATTACAACCGATCAAGTGTATCGCCTCTACTACTTGCGGGGCGAAATCCACTATGGTGAAGGCGATTACCAAGAAGCCGTCGTAGATCTGCGTTCCGCTGTCTCGCAAGGCGAAGGAATGAATGATACTGAGTATAGTGAGCGCGCCCGCAATCTTTTGGGAAAAGCCTATTATGCTCTTTATAACTATACATTGTCACTCGAAAATCATCTGCGCTGCAACATTGCGATTGAAAACAACCAGATCAACGATCCCTTCTTCTCTCTTGAGGTATTCAGCAATCTGGCGAGCGACTACTTCAAACTTGGGTATACGGATGACGCGATTAAGTTCTACCATCGCGCATTGGAGACCCTTGATGCAATGGGGCGTGATACGAAGAGCTTCGCGCTGAAATACATGGAGATCAGCCAGCACTATAAAACAGTCGGCAAGCTCTCTATGGCGAAAGACTATGCAATGCGTTCACTTGCAGTCTATAACATGCGTGAAGAGCAACGTCTTGTGGGTATGACCCATCAGCGGTTGGGCAAGACGCTTGAAAAGATGAACGATCTCGATGCTGCCGAACAGGAATACCTCAAGGCTATCGCGATTGAGCGTGAGTTGAGCGATGAGTCATCCGCCTCCGCCTGTTTGACCTCTCTGGCTGAACTGCTACTGAAGCGTGAGCGGATTGCTGAAGCGGAGCAGAATGCGCAAGATGCTTTGACGTTCGCGCGTTCCGGCAATGACGCACAGTCACAAGGGCAGGCATTGATTGCACTGGCACAGATTCGTCATAAGACTGGCGATTTTGTTGCCGCTGATCAATTCTTTGCACAGGCTCTTGAAATGCTGGATACATCAAATGCGCATGAAATTGCCGCTAATGCGTACTTCCGTTATGCGAACCTCTTGGAGGAACGCGGCGATGTACAGCGCAGTTTGAGTGCGATCAAGCGCGCTTACGAGCATCAACGTCAAGGGAAGCGCGTAGACATCGAATAACCTGCTCGTGTCTGCAACGGACGCATATATACATACAATAGCGGCCCCCACAAGCAATTACTTGTGGGGGTCACTTGACTTCTGAGCCTCTTCTTGTACAATGTAGAGAAATATGTGTTGGAGGCTTTCCCGTATGCCATTTACGGCACACGACTTGCGTTATAATGTTGAGCAAAGCTACCCTTTACTCTATGCCTATCTGCACCGTCAGGCACAGCGATTTCTGCATTCGCTCAAATATGACGCTTCTGAAGTTGATCTCGTCATTGGTCATGTCGTTGAACAACTCTTGCGCCTCGGCATGCTTGGCGCGGGCGATACCACGCCGTTAATTGCTCTCGATCATCTGTCAGATGCGCAGTTCTACGGGTTTTTGAGTAGAAGTGTGCATAATAAGGCGATTGACCGCTTGCGTAAGCATCGCATGCAGGTCAGTACCACTGCCGAATTAGAGGCTCCTGATGGCTCTGATAATGATGATGATCCACTCAACGAGGCCATTACCTCACTGTGGGGCACGACGCCATTTTCAACGCCAGAAGAAATTGCCCTCTTTCTTGCCTCGCAGCAGTCGCTGCGCAATCTTCTCAAGCACTGCATCACCTCGCTCCGCTCCGCTCCCAATCAGCTTCAAGCTGTGCTGCGAGAACTTCAGGAGATGGGGGCAGATGACCTGCTACAGGGTATTCTTGAAGAAAATCAGCTTTCTCTCTCTTCTCTTTCTGCTAATCCACATATGAGCCAGCATAAAGATCATGCCCACAAAAAACTTCGTCATTGTCTGCAACAACAAAGTACAAATTTGACAGTTCTTATCGCTTTACGTTTGACAGAGTATGGAAAACAATCCGCTGATACTGGCGATTATGTTACCGACCTACCCACGCTGGCGCAAGGCGATCTCTCCCAAGAGGACGTGCGAACAGCATTAGATATTCTTGTTGCTGATGGGCTACTCACCTGGCACGGTGAAACACAGGTGCGCGTGACTCCGCCGCAGATGAAGCGCATCTCGCGTTTTTATCGTGAAGAGTAGACCGTATACTCTCTGTCACAGAGAGAGCTTAGATCAATTGGCGAGAGAAGTCGTAGATACTTTTCGCGTAGTGAATACTTTGTGATAAAGAAATACGTAGGAGCCAGGCTCAAGAGGAGATAAGCTATGGACAATCAAACACCCTTTGGGGATATCCCCAATCCGCAAATGGCGCAATATGCCCGCCTGGCACAGTGGATTCAGCAAATTATGCAATCTCCTGAGCCAACAACACTGTCATCATCAGATACGTTGGCAGAGCAGAGTGGACAGTTTTTTTTACACGATTATCATCTTCATTTTTATAGACAACTACCAGATTTTATTATGGCTCTACTTAACAATGATCCTCAAGCAGCGATCCACTTTACGCCTCTGCTCTATCATCTCTCTGGCTGTACCGAGTGCCACCATGCCTACCTGGACCTCTATGATGCCATGCGCGCCGCCGTGCAGCCACGTGAGCCTCGGCCACTGTTGGGCCAGGGCACACGGACGCTTAACGCCATGCCTCAGTATATGCTCGAACATCTCTGCGTTACCGCGATTGGTCAGGCCGAGGCTCTTGTGCGGCAGGGGCGGCGCGAGCAGAGCGATACGTCAGCCGCGTCACGCGCCTTGTTGCAACTGGCTTTACAGATTGGGGCACATATCACGCAACGCACGATTTATAGCCGCGCCTTGCGTGATCTGGTGCGTGTTGCTGCCTTTGCTAATGGACAGGAACTTGTTCGCGAGGATGATCCCGATGCACGTGCATTTACACCAACGCTCACGGGCGCGGGTGGCGTGCGCGGCAAAAAGACGGTACGCTCTGTTGATCTAAAAACGCACCAACAGTCCGCGCAAAATGCGCAGCCCGCGATTATCTTGCAATCGCACGCGTTGGAAGGGCGTGTTGTGCAACAAGGAGATACGTTAGAACTGCATTTGCACGATCTGGAAGAGTCACTGCGCGGGCATCAGGTGCGTGTCTCTATTCTACTTGGCTCGCTACTAGAGCCTGTACGCTGGCGTGGCGGGAACCCACATGCCATTCTCAGCCCCACGCCCGTTGATGCCAGTGGCACGGTTGTGGTTCCTCTGGGCGAGACGGAGTTGCGCTTGACGAATAATGAAGAGTATCATCTGTTAGAAACGATGTTGCTGCTGCTTGAGATACGGAAAGTCGCATAACACAAAGAAGAGCGGTACAGAACGACCTTCGTGTATGTTCTGTGCCACTCTTCTTTGTGTCTTCGTCTTAGTCTTCGCCTTGTGCTTTCGTATAGCCTGCTGCACCATCAAAGACTGGCAGCTTTTCGAGGTGCATCCAGCGGTGGCGGGCTGCGATCTGCTGCACGAGATGGAGGATTGCCTGATCAACTTCTACTTCGGAGAGTGATTGAGCCTCGTCCTTCAGTATAAAGCGGCAGCGGTAGTGATCGATATTGTCGGTCATTGCGCCTGTTGGCGTGTAGACTTTTGTGCCACGATTAGAAATCATCTTGAGCTTGAATTGTGTTTCCGTGGCGATTTTCACAAGACTTGGCCCGATCTCTTCTGGTAAAAGAGCGGACTCGACAAAAACATCGACGCCTGCGACGCTGCGCGTGTTGGGGATGACAGTGTCGAGACGCGGCGAAACCTCTGGCAGCACTAACGGCTTGCGCTCACGAACCGTCCATTGTTGCGGCTTTTTGCCCAAATTGGCGATAATCGCGTCTGTGTAGGCACTGGTAGAGGCGGCTCCCTCATCACCGACGACATCGCGGGTCAAGGTGCCCGCTTCCAGCGTGACCAGCACTGCATTTTCGATCAGGTCCGCGGCCTCGAACTCTTCAATGTGGCGTAGCATCATGACTGCGGAGAGGATGAGTGCGGTCGGATTAATGACGTTGCGACCCGCATATTTGGGGGCGGAGCCATGAACAGCCTCGAAGATAGCGACATCATTGCCGATATTGGAAGAAGGGGCAAAGCCCAGCCCACCGATCAGGCCGGAAGTCAAATCGCTGATGATATCGCCGTTCATATTCGTCGTGACGATCACATCGAATTGCTCTGGCTTCTTGACCAACTGGTGCGCGCAGTTGTCAATGATGATGTGTTGTGACTGAATGTCAGGATATTCTTTCGCGACCTCTTCAAAGGTGCGTTTGAGCATCCCTTCAGTCAGCTTCATGATGTTAGACTTGGTGGCGCAATGGACTTGTTTGCGGCCTTCGGAACGTGCGAACTCAAACGCCAGGCGTACGATCTTTTCGCAGCCTTTGCGTGAGATCAGCTTGAGACACTGTGCGACGCCGGGGGTCTGCATATGTTCAATACCCGCGTAGAGATCTTCGACATTCTCACGAATGACGACCAGATCAATACCGCGACCGCTGAATGGCGTTTTAATGCCGGGTAACTCGCGTACAGGACGAATGTTGCCATAGGTTTCAAATAGCTTGCGCAGTGTCACGTTTGCGCTCTTCTCGCCGTAGCCAACGGGCGTTCCCAGTGGCCCCTTGAGGACGACGCGCGTTTTACGAATGGACTCAATTGTTTCTGGCAGTACGCCGGAGGGAATGCCCTGTTTAAATACGCTCTCACCAGCGTGGCGTTCTTCCCATTCAATAGGTACGCCAACCGCTTCAATAATGCGTTGCGCGGAGCGCACAACTTCTGGGCCGATTCCGTCGCCAGGGATGACTGTAATAAGTTTTTTCCCGGTGGGTGTGATATACATATGTGGCTCTCTCTATAGTGATGACGAAGTCGGTTGTATGAGAAATGTTACCGAACTTCTTTCCTTTTTATATAAGACGACGTGATGCAACCCAAATGGGTAGTATTTTCACGTCGTCTTAAGTAAGCATAATAAAGCAATTGATACACATTGCATGAGTGCATCAATTACCCTATTATAGCACATCTCTTGTGATGAGAACGTAAACCTATGCGGTAATTCCTACCTGGTCACGGTCTACCAGCGTGAGTTTACCGCTATTGATATCAATGACAAAGCCATGAATAGGGATACGTGGCAAATAGGGGCTATTGCGTAGGACCTGAACGACTTCTTGGACATTCACGTGGACATCATGGAATGCTCCTAACCAGCGCATCAGTCCATCAACATCGCCGAGGTGTTGTTCATCAATCAGTTGTTGTGGGTTCACGCCAAGAGCCTGCATGGAGGCGGTGAGCGCGACAGGATTTATATGTGAGAGTCCGCAGTCAGTGTGTCCGATTACCATCACCTTGCGAACTCCGAGGAGATAGATTGCCCCGGCAAGCGAGCGTACCAGGTCATTATTAGCATTGGCTCGTTCCGGCTCTGAGATGGTGGCACCTGCTGTGCGCAACTCGACAGCATCGCCACGCTCTAGCTCTAGGGCGTCTTCAAACATTTGCACAAGGCGGCAATCCATGCAAGTGACGATAGCTGTATGTTTGCGCGGAGCGTGCCCAATCTGTGAAAGGTTATGGTCCTGAAGGTAGTGCGCATTTTTTGCGATGAGTTCGTCTGGCATATTATTACCTCTTCCTTGTCGGTAAAAATATATCGTAGAGATCGATGATAGAAACGAGTGAACATAACAGTGATGATTTTAAACATCATGTGTGAGCGTGTCAAATGTGACACACCGGCCCCGCTACGTTTTTAACAACGATCTGGATGATCATTCGCCCGCGCTCATTGAGTAGCCCGCTTGCCCATCGAATGTATAGAGATTTTCGATCTTGATAAAATCAAGGCCGGTGGCGTCAACACGCTGGAGCAGATTGGTGATCTGCGTATGTGTGACTGCTGCGCCTTTCTGAGCAGGCATAAAGCGGCAACGCCAGTGATCAGTGGTAAAGGTTTCCGGCATGCCATTGGGCCACACCTTTGCGCCGCGATTGGTAATCATGCTCAAGGTGAGTCCCGCATCATTGGCCTGTTGCATAATGGTCGCAAGCTGATCGGAACTACCGTCGTGCCAGTCGATAAAGACATCGACTCCGACCAACACCTTCTCTGACAAAGGATCCTTACGTGCCAGGATTTGGGTTTCTGAGATGTGACGTGGAGCGGTCGTATAGTTGACGGCCTTTAATTGTTGCGGTTGCTGGCCGAGACGTGCGATGACCGCGTCGGCAAATTCCTTCGTGCCAACTTTTTGTTTGCTCACACTTTCCTTAAAGATATCATAGGTGTGAACGCCATCTTCAATCGTGCGCAACCAGGCGTTATGAACGCGCGATGCAACATCGGGTTGGTCGATATGCACCAGCATCATTACCGCACCCAACAGCAAACCGGAGGGATTAGCCAGGTTTTGTCCCGCGCGGCGTGGGGCGGAACCGTGAATAGCTTCGAACATCGCGCATTGATCGCCGATATTGGCGGAGCCTGCCAGTCCAACGGAACCCGCGATTTGTGCCGCAACGTCAGAGAGGATATCACCATATAGGTTGGGCAGCACGACGACATCAAATGCTTCGGGTGTGTCTGCCAACTTTGCCGCACCGATATCTACGATCCAGTTCTCGTTGATGATATCGGGATATTCTTTGGCAATCTCGTCGAAAACGCGATGGAACAAGCCATCAGTCATCTTCATGATATTGTCTTTCATGAAGCAGGTGACTTTTTTACGTCCGTGGCTGCGAGCATACTCGAAAGCGTAGCGAATGATCTTCTCTGAGCCAGGGCGGCTAATCAGTTTGAGTGATTCCATCATGTCGTGTGTCTGGCGATATTCGATACCTGTATAGGTATCTTCCTCGTTTTCGCGAATAATCACCACGTCCATGCTTGGGTGTTTTGTCGCGACAAAAGGATAATACGAGACACATGGGCGTACATTGGCGTAGAGGCCAAACATGGTACGGGTCGTCACGTTGAGGCTTTTGTAGCCGCCTCCCTGAGGAGTTGTGATAGGAGCCTTGAGAAAGACTTTGGTGCGCCGTAACGAATCCCACGCTTTTGGCTCGACTCCCGAATTGATCCCACGCAAGTAGACCTGTTCGCCCACTTCAATTGGCTCAATATCGATACGCGCCCCGGCGGCAGTGATGATATGGAGGGTTGCTTCCATGATTTCTGGCCCGATGCCATCACCATGAGCAACCGTAATTGGTACATTCGTCATGAAATATTCTCCTTTGGTTTTCCGTTAACGAAGTTGTTTCCAGTGTAGCATATGGAAAATAGACACTACAAGGGCATATGCATCAGTTTATCAGGGGTTACAGGAAGGGCAGCGTTCCTGGGGCGCATAGCGTAAACCATCTATGCGCTCGTGCTGTTCGCGATAGCTGCAACGTGGACAGCCTGAAATCTCTGCACGAATCATCTCAGTCTCACTGCCACACCATTCGCATGGAAGGCCGCGAATAACATCGACACGTCCCCAGCCGGGAGTTTGACAGTGTGGACAGAGACAGGTCAGACGCCGTGCAAGCTGGAAGGCCAGATGCCGCAGTACGCGCTGTCGTGTTGGATTCATATGGGCGCGCATATCGGTCTCAATGACCGCTAAGCCATCAGGCGCGAGCGCGGCGCAACTACGGATAGCATTTTCTAAGGTAGTAAGGTCGGTAATTCCCTTTATGATCGCATGCGCATACCGTTCTCCTCCACTTGGACGCGCAATGAGACCATGTGATGGAAATTGAGCGCGTTGTAAAAAAGTTTGTACCACTGGCGTAGCGAGACGGGAGGTACTAATGTGCGCAAAGTTTGTTTTTTCGCTGGTTATCTGCTCCAATACCTGGATACCAAGCTCATCATCAATAAATAGAAGTATCTCGTGATCTGAGGGCAAGAAAGGCACTAGCGGATGCATTCCAAAACTACCCTCGCTCGCCAATCCACGAGAGAGTCCACTTATAGTCATGCCCAGGCGTGCCTTGCGTTCTGCGACTTCGCGTGGTGAACCTTCGCGGGCGATCTCTCCTGTAAATGTTCCGAGTTGATCCGTGTCGAGATTGGGAGGAACAATGACACGTAGCCCGGTCGCGGCGTAGAGCGGACGCACAATTTGCCGCTCTTTTGCATGCTTTGTCGCCAGGGCAGCAGTGCAGTTATAATAAGGATGACAATGCGTTTTTGCTGATGACATGCGATGAACCTCTACCTATCTATACGTTTTCTGTAAAATCTGGTATAGTGTACAGTACACATTACCATAGCCTTGTAGCTGATCTTGTAAAAGACTATCTAGAAAATGGAATGAGGGTGCTTTGGCAGAGAACGCACCATATATAGAACCTACAAAATCTAACGCCAATGCGGATGAGTTGCATATCCTTTCATCTGGATACCTAGGTGAGACCCCGCCGCCGGGACAATTGTCTCCAAAGGGTGAACGCATCTGGGTGGATCGCCCTGAGCAATTGCTTCGAGCTATTGCGCTTCTTAAAGAAGAGCCAGTGATCGCGATTGATGCCGAATTTACACAAGTGCGTTCCCGCGCACTGGCGGATAGCGGGTCTTCGGTTCCGCGCCTTGCTCTTTTACAGCTGGCAATCCCTAATCGTTGTTTCATCGTTGACGCATTACGTCTACATGATCTCTCGCCATTGGCTATTATTACTACTAATCCTTCTATCTCTATTCTTTTGCATGGCGCGGGCGCTGACCTGCGTGTCATGGCAGAGCGTGGTCTGGAGGTAGCGCACTATTATGATCTTGAGGCTACGAGTCGTTCTATCTTTGGGCAACACGAGTCCTCGCTAGCGGCCATGCTGCAACGTGCCTTTCATATTCGTCTGGATAAAAGTCTACAACGGACCGACTGGACGCGCCGCCCCTTGCCCTCCGCTATGATCGCTTATGCGGCCCGTGATGCCGAAGTGACGCTAGCCCTGTATACCTGGCTTGATCAGCACTATCATGACATTTTAATGCTGCATGAGAATACTCTGGAGTTGGAACCAGTTGCAGATTGGATCGAACCCTTTCTGTATGGAAGCACGCAAAGTTCGCCAGAGATGGCTGTTGCGGAAGCCAGAACAAAGGGGCTGATCCGTGAAAAGGCCCAGATATACGCGGACTGTCGGGCCGCACTTGCGAGCCTGACCCACCCCCTGCGGCGGAGTCGCTTGTTGCGTCTGATTGCTGACCTCTCGTTGACGAAAATGGTTCCCGATATTGAGCTATTGCTTCAGTCCGTAACCTCCGATGAACGGGCTGCTAGCGCGCGTGCGCTGGGGCGACTGGGTGTGAAAACCGCAAAAGCGGCCATTCATCCTCTCTTGCATGACCCTGTGCATGATGTACGCAAGGCTGCACAGGCTGCGTTGAACAATCTCGGTGAGAAAGATCTGCCACAGATGCGTGTCCCCCCCACGCGCGCCAGTGATGGGACACGCAGTTGGGTAGTTGAGACGCCAGAGACGCCAGAAACTTCGGCAGCGTCTAGCGGAGAGAACGCGGATGCTGGTGATTGGAAAGCGCGTTTGCGTTCCATGATGAACGAGTAGCTAGCGACGTGGCAAGCGTGTTCCTAGCCATACAAGCAGTAACAAACCACTTATAATACTGAGACGACGCACGCGCAAGACCCAGCGTTCTTGTTTAACGGGATCATGTGCTCCCAGCCCTGAGCGTTCTACCAGCAAACGTGCCAGTGTTGTCAGCGGTGATGATGCTAGTTGTACAGGCTGCTCTTGCGTTGCTGGTAGAATGATAATTTTCCCTCCTGCTTGCTCAATAATTGCTGGTTCCTGTCTCTGTTGTGCGCGCAGTTGATCGGCAAGACCGCCAAAAAGCTGTTGAATAATGAGTTTGGCGGCCCCTTTGGTAAGCGTTGTGGGTGTCTGGGTATCACCAGTGTCGAGCGAGAGATGGCCTTTATACGTCACGACGGTACTGGTCTCGGACTGGTTAAAATGGATAATACCTTCGCCGCTCATTGTATTATTCTGCCCATCTTGTGTGATGTGCAGGCGGCAGTAAGAAGGAAATTGCTGTTCTATAATGTTGACCTGCGCGGTGTAGACCCCTTGTAGCGGGTTGTGCTTGAGGCGCAATGTGAATGCATAGCCGTTTTCGTGTGTCTTGTCTAAACGTTCCAGGCCCGGTAAGTAACGTTGTGATGTTAATGCCTCTTCTAATGCGTGCCACACCATTGTGGGCGAGGCCTGAAATGTATATGTCCCCTCTAAGTCCATAATAACATCCTTCAAAAAATAATAGCGTATCTAGAATGGCGCTTGCGTTCCCGATTTGTCTCCTGTATCTGCCCATTATAGGGAAGTTATGGGTGGATGGCAAGCACGATAGCCAGATAACAAGCGTATGCGCCATAGAGGGATGAAATATGCATAGGGCATAGGGCATAGGGGGGGATAGCTTGCGTTCACCATGCGTAAGGTGTATACTTAGCGGGTGTTATTGACGTGAAGGGAAGAGGGGATTGCCATCCCTGTAACCCTATGAGGAGCGAAGGTTCATGAAAATTATTCTCTTACAAGATGTTGCTGGACTGGGGAAGGCAGGCGACCTGAAAGAAGTCGCGAATGGGTATGCCCGAAATTATCTTTTGCCTCGTCAGCTAGCGGCTGGCGCGACGCCAGCACTTATTGCTAATCGTACACAGCGTATTGCCACTGAGCAGCGCAAACTGGCGAAGCAGGCAGAAGTCAACAGACAGCAGGCCGAGCGATTGGGCCAGGTTACCCTGACCTTCAAAGCCAAAGTTGGTAGTCAGGGCCGTCTCTATGGCTCGATCACCAGCCAGGACATTGCAGCTGCATTGCGTGACGCCGAAAACATTCTGGTTGATCGCCGCATGATCGAACTGGTAGACCCTATCCGTACCTTGGGAACCTTTAGCGTTTCTGTGAAAATTGCGACTGGTTTAGAGCCAAAGATTACGGTAAAAGTCGTTGATGAGTCTGGCGTGGTTGCTGCGCAGTAGAGACATGTATAGCGTGTCTCAGCGGTAACCCACCAGCTCTTCAGGAGATATCATGCCGCGTTGGCTGTATTATCTACTACTAATAGCCATCATTGCCCCCGTGCTTTCTTTGGTCGGTGGACAACGCTACGCGATGGCTATTTTTATTTTTGCGACTCTTGGTCTTATCCCGCTAGCCGCCCTCATTGGACAGGCAACCGAGGTTTTAGAGTATTATGTAGGACCAATTGCTGGTGGGTTGCTCAATGCAACATTTGGCAACGCGCCTGAAATCATCATTGGTATTTTTGCTCTACAGCATGGTCTGATCTCGGTTGTTAAAGCCTCCATTACAGGTTCCATCATCAGCAATGCCCTGTTGGTTCTGGGGGGGTCGCTGGCAATTGGGGGCTGGCGTTGGGGCGAGCAGTATTTCAATAACCGCGATGCTGGTCAATATTCAGCTATGATGGTGATGGCGGTTGCTGGCTTGCTTATTCCCTTTACTGCCAGTCTTGCGATCAAAATGCCAAACGATCTTGAAGTCATCAGTATCGCTATCTCAATTATCCTGCTCGTTATCTATGCCCTCTATCTCGCCTTGCATGTATTTCATATCCGTGCTGTGCGCCGTAATCCGCGTATGCGTCGCCACCAGACTGTCCCGCTCAAGCCGTTGACGGAAGATAGCGACAGCGAGGAGAACGGTGAGCATGAAGATGTAGAGGCGGTGACTGGGGGGGTGAATCCACGCGAATTAGATGGCGAGAAACCTCCTTCGCTCTGGCTTGCTTTGGTCATGTTATTTGTGGCAACAATTGGCACGGCCTGGAATAGCGAACTGCTCGTGAGCACGATAGAGCCTGTTGCGGTACAATTGGGCTGGTCAACCGTCTTCATTGGCCTTGTGATTATCCCTATTGTGGGTAATGCCGCCGAGCATGGCAGTTCGCTGATTGTGGCCTATAAGGACCGCGTAGACCTGAGTATGGCAATTGCGGCAGGCTCTTCTATTCAAGTTGCTACGTTCGTTGCACCCGTCCTGGTGCTGGTAAGCCTGTTTTTCGCCCAACCCCTCAATCTGATTTTTCAACCGCTCGAACTGGTCTTGCTTGGACTGGCGACCATTCTTTTTACCTTTGTCAGTCTGGACGGCAAATCGTCCTGGCTGGCTGGTATGCAACTGGTCGCCGTCTACGTCATGGCCTGTGTCGTCTTCTTTTTCATTCCCGGCTAGGCATTAGCTCTGTGAGGAAGCTACTGTGCTTTCCGCATTTGCGGTCTGCGTGACTGCGTGTGGACGACGGCTTGTATAGAGAACGCCGACAAAGAAGACAATCCAGCCAACCGCCATAATAGCCCAGAACAGACTCTGAAAGCCCAATAGACGTGCCAGCGTGCCAGCCGCGCCATCGAGCAGGGCACCTGCCAGAATCAGCACGTTTGCCAGTACCAGATTATACGTTTGGTGACCCGCCATCTGCGTCTGACGGCGTAATAGTTTCCAACCTGAGTAGATGGCTACCCCCGCAACGGCAACCACACCAAGCGTGTTCAAGATGATGATTGTGACTAGCCAGAGACCAGGCTGAAGAATACCCGTACCGGGTGTGCCTGCGACATGGCTGAGTGCGTGCATATCAATCGAGGCAAAAAAGATCAGGACCGTTGCCAGTGCGCTTAAAATGTACAGGATGGTCAGGTAGGTAAAGCGCAGACGAGGGCCACCGATCAGGGTCACGCTGCCCAGACCGAGCCACGCGGGCATGAGCGCGCCGCCAAGAATGTAGTAGAGGCGAAAGAGCAGCACACCTGCCGTGCTGGTTGGCTGAACGGCAATCATCAGCACGTAGCAAAGCGTGGCAATGAAGGCCATGAGCAGGGCGATGCTCCAGTAGAGTTGATAGGGGCGATGACGGCGGATAAACTGGCTCAACACCATGCCCGCGAATAGGCCCGTCACGATCACATTGATGATCGGCGGGATGAGAATAAGCGGATTGTTCATTTTATGCTATCCTCTGTGAACCATAAAAGAAAAAATACAGAAAAGTATATGTCTTCCCATAGAATATACAAAAAACTCAAGGAAGTTGCAATATGAGGGGTAAAAATGTGAAGGGCATGGGCATTTTTACTTAGAAGACTCAAAAAACTCAAGGAAGTTGCAATATGCGTGAGTGCAGGGCTATGGCCCGTGTGGGGTGGGCTGCCTGCGCAACAGGAAGAAACCGAGCAGGCCGATAATGAGCAGGAAGAGGCCCACGAGAGCACGCCCGCTGGCTGTGCTAAGGTCTGGCAACACGATCGGTGGCGGCGCGGTTAGCGTGTTAGTGCTCGTGCTAGCCGGAGTCGCTTTCTGTAAGATAGGAGTAGAAACTGTTGCCTCGGGACGCCCTATCTCTGGCGTTTTGCCTGCGTTACCTGCTGAAGAAGACGCGCTGGTCGCGGTATGTACGCCGAAGAGTGATGAATATGAACCGCCACTCGCCGTGGAGGCATTCATTGTGCCACCCAGCGGGTTGAATAAGCTAGAGAGCAAGAAGAAGATACCGATGACAGCGGCCAACCCACTGACTGCCCGGAAGGCCGTAAAGAGAACTGGAGAGCTGCGGCGGCGGATAGGTAACGGGGTAGCTGGCTCTGTGTGCACTCCATTGCTCTCTTGTTGTATCGCGGCAAATTGTTCTGCTGAAAATGTAAATGAGCGTGGCAACGTTGGTGCTGGCATTGAGTGCAGTAGCGTGACTGTTACGCGCAAGGTGCTGAGTTCTTGCTGACAGCGGGCGCAGGCAGGGAGATGAGCCTCACACCGTGCTTGCTCATCAGCTGATAGCTGTGCGTCGAGATATGCCGAAAGTTGTTCTGTTGTGAGATGCCAATCCTGGTCGTGTGTTGTCAACCGTATACTCCATACCTGTAACGCATTACTACTCTTCTTTACTATGACGGTAACGCTTGGGTAAAAGTTCCGCGTGGTGGGCCAGATATGCACGCAAGCGCGTGCGTCCGCGTGCAATGCGTGAACGCACTGTCCCCAGTGTTGTTTGCGTTGTTGTCGCGATTTCCTCGTAGGTGAGTCCCTGAATATCGCAGAGAACAACCGCGACACGCTGTTCGAGCGGAAGCTGTTCAATGCCTTTCTGAATAGCGTTCTGCAGTTCCTGGGTTAGCAAGACCTCCTCCGGGTTGCTTGCGCGATCTGTGCTTGCCAGGAAACTCAGCAGATCGGGGGCATTGGTGTCGTCTTCTTCAACCAGGGCATCTAGCGATTCGGCACTACGTCTTTGCGTACGACGCCAATAATCGCATGCCTGATTGGTACCGATGCGCAGAAGCCAGGCACGAAACGAGGAACCACCGCGATAGGTCTGAATACCGCGTAATGCCGCGATAAATGTATCCTGGGTGACGTCAGCGGCGATTTCGGGATTGCCAAGCATGCGCAACACAACACTATAGAGCGTTTGCTGATAGTGTTCTACGAGTTGGTTGAACGCCTGCATGTCTCCGCGCTGGCTGCGCATGATAAGTTGTTCCTCATCAGCGCGCGCTAACTCCCTCATTGTTTGCCTCGCTTTTATCATTTGGCTCAGTGTAGCATATTTTGCCAATCCCGACTATTGCTACTGTCCACATGTACTACACCAGTTGAGTAGGCAAGACTCACAAGAGTTTTTTGTTGCCTCTCTATAACAAGGCGCGTCACTGTTCTTCTATGCTCCATTGCTCTGTAAAAAATTCGTAAGAGGTTGATTTTACTTGATTGGTGGGCCTATAATTATTTGACACAACTATACTATTGGGTTGTGTCGGTTAAAAGGAAACCGCAGATGGCCCTGCTGGCTTCCCGTACCTGCTTCGCTGTGGAAGCGGAAACTGCCCACTGCTTGGGATGGCCTCTGTAATCCACGTGTCTCGAAGCTCTTAGCTCCCTTTGGAGGATTTTGCTATGTCCAATACCACTGATGGTCTTGAAGATGTCGTTGCGCTCCATTCACACATTTGTGACATGGATGGCAAATTGGGCAAACTGACCTACCTTGGCGTCGATATTCACGACCTGGCGCGCAACTCTTCGTTTGAAGAAACTGTGTATCTGCTCTGGTATGCTGCTCTACCGACACGAACGCAGCTAACTGCTTTTACACAACAACTCACCGCCAACCGCGCGCTCCCGTCTCAGTTGCTGGATATGATGCGTTTGCTCCCGAAAACGGCGACGCCGATGGAAATATTGCGCACAATGGTATCCGCTCTGTCCGCCTTCGATGCTAACCCGCAAGATAAGTCGCTGGATGCCAGCCGTCATCGTGCTTTGCATCTGCTCGCCGTTTTCCCAACGATCATCACCTCGTGGGAGCATATTCGCAACGGGCGTGAGCCGATTGCGCCGCTGACAGATGGCAATCATGCCACCAATTTCCTCTATATGCTCAAAGGTGAGATGCCCGACCCTGTGCTGGCGCGCATGCTGGATACGGCCCTGGTCATTCATGCCGATCACGAACTCAATGCCTCTACTTTTGCTGGCCGTGTCACAGCTGCAACTCTTGCTGATATGTATGCTTCCGTCACCTCCGCTGTTGGTGCGCTATCAGGCCCACTGCACGGCGGCGCGAACGAGCAGGTCATACGAATGCTGATGCGTATTGGTGAGCCACAGCATGCGCATGACTATATTGCCAATGCCATCAAGAATAAAGAGCGTATCATGGGCTTTGGACATCGTGTCTATCGCACGGAAGACCCGCGCGCGACCCATCTGCGTGCTATGTCCGAGGAACTGGGCAAGCGTGCTAATGATATGCGCTGGTACGATATGTCGCGTCAGGTGGAAGAGGCGGTCAAAGAACTCAAGGGTCTCTATGTCAACGTGGATTTCTATTCGGCCTCAGTCTACTATATGATGGGTATTCCGATTGAACTGGATACGCCCATTTTCGCCAGTAGTCGCGTAGCTGGCTGGACCGCACATATTCTGGAACAATATAGCAATAACCGTCTGATTCGCCCGCGTGCCGAATATACTGGACCCAAGGTCACAGAGTATATTCCCATCGAGCAACGTGGTGAGTAAAACGGCGGTAAATACTGTTCACAACGTTTTTCAGGGCGACCGCGAGGATCGCCCCTACAATGACACGATGCCTATTTTGCCCGTTATCATTGTAGGGGCGATCCTCGCGGCCCTGCCTCTATTGTTTGTTGGTTACTATAACAATGGTTTTAGGTCCTGTTTCATCGTCTCGTAGCTCTGGTATCGTCCACCTGCGTCCTCGCTCAAGGCACGCATGAGGATATGTTCTAGTGCAGTCGAGATCGCAGGATTGAGCTGACGCACGGGCGGATAGGTAGGAAAATGGGGTGGGGCAACATTCGTTAACGCGTGGTGCATGCTGGCTGCAAGGGCATAGATGCAGGTGCGCTGATCAAAAGGCTTATCTTGAATGGGCATGTAGGGTGACGGCGTGAGTTTGCGCGTGGTACGCCGCCCGTTCGCCTTGATGGTGTCGCTAGCTGGTAAGGGAATGGGAAAGCCTGTCAACATGATGCGCTTCCGCTGGTCTTCGATCAGAATGTTCTCTGGCGAGATATCGTAATGGCGCAATAGCGGTTGCCGTTGCTCTAGTCCGATCAGTATGTTGAGCACGCTATTCATATAGCCTATCACATCACGCTCTGGGAGTGGACGCAACTGGCGTTGCAAGCGTTCAGCAATGCTTTCGCCCATGATGTAGCTTTCGGCCATGTAGTAGTGTTTGCCTTCGGAGAAGCGGTCAAGGATGCCCGGCATGAGTGGATGTTTGAGCCGTGCCAGCGGTTCTGTAACCCGCTCGTAATGGGCGACCTCTTTTGCATGTTGTGCCAGTGGACCATCTGTGTATTCCCAGCGTTTGAGAATGATCTGCTGATTATTCATTTGTGTATCGTAGGCCACTGCCACCATTACCCGTTTCTCTTCAGATTGCTTTAGCACGTATTTGATTGTATAGCGGCCCTGGCGCACGCTCACACCTACCAGCGGGCTATTGGGAACCATCAGCGGCGGAATCGTGAGATGCCCACAGACGGTACAGCAGCGTTGTCCAAAACGCAATGGCGCGTCACATTTTGGGCAGGTGCGGCTATCCTGTTCTGTGCCACACATCGTGCACCGTTGTGCCCCCGTGCGGTTCTGGTGTCCACAATTCTGACAGACATAGCGTTGTTGCGCGATACGCACAGCCTCGGCGTAGCTCTCGGCAAATTCGCTAATATTGCTGTAGCGATGATGGTAGTCTTTGGCAAGGGCGCGCATCAAAACAGCGGCAACCTCGGCTGGAATGCGCGGGTTCCATTGCAGCGGCGAGGGAGGGTGCTCGTTCATATGCGCGTTCCACATCTCCTCAATGCGTTTGTACAAGAAGGGCGGACGACCCGCGAGCAGTTCATAGGCGCAAACGGCGAGGGCATACTGGTCAGAGTCGCGGCGTGGATTGCCCTGCCATTGCTCTAACGGCATATAGGCAGCGGTTCCCGTCACCTCACCGAGCGAAGCATGTGTCTGCATACCCAGATAGAGCGTGGTGCCGAAATCGGAGAGCAGAACGTGCCCGTTCCGTCCAATCAGCAGGTTGCCGGGCTTGATATCTTGATGAATAAGGCCATTATCATGTACATAGCGTAGCGCGTCAGCAGTCTGTTCAACATAGGAAACCAACTCTTCCGCGAATGCCAGACGTTTTGTGCCATCAGAAGCGCGAAAGACCTCTGTGATGGTTTGTGGAGCGTATTCCATCACAAAATATGGTTGCCCATTGTCCAGTTGTCCAAAGTTGTAAATGGGCATAATATTGGGATGGTGCATAGTGGCGATGCGGCGGGCTTCTTGAAAGAAACTTGCCATCGCTTTCTCGTTGAACTGGTCGAGACGCAACACTTTCAAAGCCAGGATACGGCTCAGCGGCTTATCCTCGCGCACCTTATAGACGTAGCCATAACTGCCCGCACCGATAAAGGAGAGCACTTCGTAATTGCCGATGCGTGCCCCCTGCGTCAAAAAATCGCACCGCTGGCATTGCGTTACCTTGTCCGGGTTTTCGTGACTGGCACGGGGATTAAGACAGAGCACCACGTGTATGTGTTCTCCTGCATAGATATTTTTCATCGTTTTTTGAAAAAAGATTTTTTAGACTGCCTATAGATATGTACGTCCGTAGCGGCAGCAAGTTACGCCCCAGTTGCTTGTCCCATTGTACATGAGATAAGCATGATGAGCAAGCACTCTATTGATTTGTACGTTGGTATATTTGTACAGATTACTATTGTGTATAATACATAAATCAGAAAAGAAATCTTATTTCGGTTATTAGTAGGAGTTTGCAAGCATGCATGGGGTGCATCTCACCCCTTTGGGGGGAGAAAACAGACGCGGTGTCGTGCCTATCACGGACGCTATTACTGTCCCACTACCTGCCCGTCAGCGTGAGCCGTTGCTCATTATTATTGATGGGTTGTCACTGCGCCGTATCTGGACGACGCATCTCGTGACATTTGCGCATTATCACTCCTACGCAGCAGCAACTCCTTTAGAGGCATATATCTGGTGTATGCAACATCCCATCGTGCCGCAGGCGTTTTTATTAGGCCAGATTGAAGAACAAGGTCAATTTTTTGTGCAGCGTCTCCGTCAGTGGTGTCTGCAACAGCAAACAGGGAGGCATCATAAAGAGCCACCGCTGATTGCTCTCACGCACTATCTACCTGACATGACGTTTATCGGTACATATGAGGCTATTGGTAGCGAGTATGGCTGTTTCGAGCTATTGGAGATGCTGTGGGCAACTGTCCCACGCTGTGTGCGCTGACGTTGCAACACGACCACGATTTGGTCTATAATCATGCAATCGTGGTCGTGATGAAAGGACTCTGTATGGCTGGCTCAAAAGAACCCAAAACACCGCGCCTGGACCCGCGTCTTGCCGCACGCCTTGCACGCAAAAAAACGCAGCTTGATCGCTATCGCCCTTTGCCTGTGGATACTGTGCGCCGCTTACATGATGATCTTAAAATCTTTCTGACGTATCACTCAAACGCTATTGAAGGCAATACACTCAGTTTGCGCGAGACGCAGATGGCGATTGAATACGGCATGACCGTGCATGGGCATCCGTTGCGTGAATATCTGGAAGCTACAAACCATGCTGAGGCATATCAGTATATGACCGAACTGGTTGAACGTGATGTGCCCATTACACTGAAAGTGATTCGTGAACTCCACAGTCTGGTGATGGATAAAATAATTGAAGATAACGGAAAATTTCGCACTGTTCCAGTCTATATTCGTGGTGCGAATATGACTCCGCCAGAGGCATGGCGCGTAGAGTCACTGATGCAAGAATGGGTGAGATGGATTGCTACCACAGGTCAGGAGTACGAGCCTATCATGCGAGCTGCAATTGCGCACCATGGTTTTGAGGCAGTGCATCCATTTACTGATGGCAACGGGCGTGTTGGACGCCTCTTGCTCAATCTTATGCTTATGCGTGACGGCTATCCCCCCGCTCTATTGCTGCGCGATTGGCGGGTGCGCTATATTCTCGCTCTCGATACTGCCAATACTGGGAACTACAATTCGCTGATAAATATGATCGGTCAGGCTGTAGAGGCTGGTCTAGACAGATATCTTGAAGTGTGCGCCGCTATGCCCGATGTCGCATATCAGCCGCTGGCGACCCTTGCTGCGTCATCTGGCTATTCCGCTGATTATCTGGGCTGGCTGGTGCGCCAGGGGCGGCTCGAAGCTGTCAAGCGCGGTGGACGCTGGTATAGCACTCCTGAAGCGATTGCGCGCTACAAAGCTGAAGCGCAGCAAGATCTGTAAGATACTTCTAATTCATACTATGCGTCTGCTGCTGGCTCGTCGTATTGATATTCTTGATCGCCCTCAGCGATATAAATATAGACCTCAATATCGATCTGACTAAGATATTTTGCCATCAATGGCCCAACGTCATCCCATGAGAGCCTACCGTGGTATGTGCCTAATTTAGGAAATGCGATACTGCTAATGCCTGCCTTCTTGTAGTTCTCAACAAAATATTGCAGGCTCTTTTCAATGTATTCCATTTTTGAGTTGGCGAAAGGGCTATCTTTGGTTGGAAAGTTCAATATCCAGGGAGCGCTGGTTTTATATAGTGTCGGATGTCCAATACGTAATTTGCCTGTTTTGCATTCTTGCTTATAGACGAGAAACATTTCAGGATAGTGCTGCTTGAATGTCAGTGCCAGTCCTTTGCCCATAATTCCCTGGCAATTGACTGGATTGACGATTACCTGTGTCCTGGCATCAAAAATATCGCCTTTTACATAGTGTATATGGCTCATGCATTATTCTCCACTTTGATATGATCTTATTCCCCATCCACCTGCGTTTCTTCGTAAATTAAAATTTGGCTCAGTTGTTTCGCGCTTTCTTGCTGGAGCCGTTTGCCTTCTTTGGGCAGGACGAAGATTGCGCCTATCAGTAAGATGATGCCGATGGAGAGATAACCCCAGCCGTCCAGGGCTAGTAGGCCGAAGAAGTAGATCACTGAGAGACCACCAAGGCTGAGTAGGCTACCCACACAGATCAGTAGCACGCGCCCAAGCAGGCGATACTCCAGCGAGAGGATGCCCTGGGCCTGACGAAAGAGGCGCACGCGCTCTCTGCGCCGAAACTGCTCAACGTCGCGCGCTGTTGGCTCTCTGCGCGCTTTCTTCAGCAGCCATAGACCGCCGGAGATGATAAGAAGATGTGCCACGAACAATACCGAAGATGCCAGCCAGAAACGGTTATCTTGCAGATTGCCATGGGCTTGCACGAGGACCATGAAAAAGAAAATAGCGAAAATACTGAGACTACCCGTGCCCCACACTGCCATCATTCTGCCATAATGGTAGCACAGATGTTGCCTTCGTAAAAGCATCTGCCGATAGCGTTCAGATGGTGTGGGTGTATCGGGTGAATGATCAATCATTGTGCGTTCCTGAAATTTGCAAATATAAATATATCTGTATAAAATATGAGCTCAAATATAGTATATAGCACGCGCTCGCTTCCTGCCAAGAGGCATAACACGTACAATAAGCAGGGAGAGGGCAAGCCTCGCCCTTACAATGATACGATATTATATCGTGCCCGTTTTCATTGTAGGGGCGACCCTTGCGGTCGCCCTGCTTATTTGCGCGTTGTTATGCCTCTTGGCAATATTGTGTATATTGCCAAGAGAAGCGTGTCCCGCTTGTCTTGTTGGTTTAGCCCACGCTACCGGACATCTCAAGCTGGATGAGGCGGTTCAGTTCGACCGCGTACTCCATCGGCAGTTCTTTGGTGATTGGCTCGATGAAGCCGTTGACGATCAGCGAGTAGGCTTCGGACTCGTCCAGGCCACGGCTCATCAGGTAGAAGAGCTGATCTTCGCCAACCTTCGAGACTGTCGCCTCGTGTCCAATCTCGGTCTCGTTCTCCTCGACACGGATCGTCGGGTAGGTGTCGGTGCGCGCATTCTCGTCGAGCAGCAGCGCGTCACAACGCACGCTTGACTTGGTGTGGTGCGCACCTGGATTAATGCGCACGAGACCGCGATAGGATGCGCGTCCTGTACCCTTCGAGACGGACTTCGAGAGGATCTGCGAGGTCGTGTGTGGGGCCAGATGCGTGACTTTCGCGCCCGCGTCCTGATGCATACCGTCATTAGCGAAGGCGACGGAAAGGATATCGCCACGCGCACCCGGCTCCATCAGCAGCACGGCGGGATATTTCATCGTCACCTTTGAGCCGAGGTTGCCATCAACCCATTCCATTGTCGCGTCGCGATAGGCGGCGGCGCGCTTGGTCACAAGGTTGTAGACGTTCTTCGACCAGTTCTGAATGGTGGTGTAGCGCACGCGCGCGCCTTCCATCACCTTGATCTCGACAACCGCGCTGTGCAGGCTATCGCTGGTGTAGGATGGTGCTGTGCAACCCTCGACATAGTGGATGTATGACCCTGGCTCGGCGATAATCAATGTGCGCTCGAACTGGCCCATGTTCTTCGCGTTAATGCGGAAGTAGGCTTGCAGCGGAATCTCCACGCGCACGCCTCTCGGTACGTAGACGAAACTGCCACCGCTCCACACGGCACTGTTCAATGAAGCAAACTTGTTATCGGATGGCGGGATGACTGTGCCAAAGTGTTCCTTGATGATATCAGGATACTCGCGCAGGGCGGTGTCCATATCGGTGAAGATCACACCCAGTTTTTCCAGGTCTTCACGTACCTTATGATAGACTGCCTCGCTCTCGTACTGCGCGGTCACACCTGCGAGATATTTCTGCTCGGCCTGTGGAATGCCCAGGCGATCAAAGGTATCTTTGATCTCGGATGGAATGTCATCCCAGGTTTTGCCCTGCTGTTGCACAGGTTTGATATAATAATAGATATCGTCGAAGTTGATGCCAGAGAGGTCAGCTCCCCAGGTGGGCATAGGACGCTTCTCAAAAAGCTCCAGGCTCTTCAGACGGAACTGCCGCATCCAGGCGGGTTCGCCCTTCATCTCAGAGATCTGCTCGACGACCTTCTTGTTCAGTCCTTTTTCAGACTTGAACGTGTAGTTTTCGGCTACATGGAACCCGGCTGTATAAGTACCCTGTTCCAACTCAAATGCCTGACTCATGATTTACTCCCATTGCTGGCTGTGATATCAGTGATATCTATGCAAAGTATGGAGAGCATCAACTCCCCAGATTGTTAATCCTTACCTGCGAACTCGGATTTACTGCTATTATATGGCTTATCAGGGTGACTTGTCAAGACTACTGGGCAATCCGGCTACATTTCTCTCCATGAGCATAAGACGATGTCGTTTTGCAAAACAGGTGCTGGAAAAATAAATGCTTGACGAATCACAAGAGAACTTGTTATGATTATGAGCGAAGAGTGAGGAGTTTTCTCTCTCTGTCATGCGCCCATAGCTCAGTGGATAGAGCATCGGATTTCTAATCCGTTGGTCGCAGGTTCGAGTCCTGCTGGGCGCGTCTTCTCTCGTTTTTACCTTGTTGAAAATCCCTTCTCCTGTGAACTGTTTTCTTGCTGATAACGTATCCATGATTACATGTATTTGTTCTGTAGTCTATGCTACAGAGCAAATATAAACACGTGTTGTATCCTAAAAAAATAGGATATAGATGTGTATTCTGGATAGTGTAAGAAAGGATACGTATGGCAACGCAGCGCATCGCGACCGATGTGACACGTCGGTTGGACCGCTTATGCTGGAGTCGTTTTCATACCACCGTGACCGTTGTGCTGGGTATTGGCTGGCTGCTTGACGCTTTTGAGGTCAATATTGTCGGCAGCGTGTTGGGCATCATCCAAGGTGTCTTTCACCTCAACGCCAGCGAGGCATCCTGGATAGTTAGTATCTGGTTGCTCGGCATTATGGTGGGGGCGTTCGTCTTTGGCTATCTAGCGGACCGCTTTGGACGCAAACGTCTCTTTATTGTCACGCTCCTCCTCTATTCGGTTTGTACCATAATTACCGCCCTTTCTCCCAACTATCCTTTTCTGCTGGCTTTCCGTTTCTTAACGGCGATTGGCGTTGGCGCGGAATATGCCGCTGTCAATTCTGCTATCAGCGAGTTTATCCCGCCTAATAATCGTGGCAAGGTCAATGGCCTGGTGATGAATTTCTGGACAGTGGGAGCGATGGTTGCCGCGCTGGTCAATCTCTATTTCATCAATCTGCTGGCAGCTAATATCGGCTGGCGTTTCGGTTTTGCCATAGGCGCGATTGCCGCTTTATTTGTGCTCTGGATGCGGCGCGCTATTCCTGAGTCGCCGCGCTGGTTGCTGAGCAAGGGACGGCGACAAGAGGCTGAAGAGGTGGTCAAACAGATTGAAATACTGGCTTGCCAGGAGTCGAAAAAACCTGTTGAAGCCATTGCGATTGACATGGCAACTCCGCAACCCTTCTTTGCGCAGATCAAAGAATTGCTGACGCGCTATCCCGCTCGTCTCGCGCTTGGCTGTGTGCTGGATCTCTCAGAAGCCTTTGGTTACTACGGCATGTTCGCCTTTCTCTCGCTGGTTGTCCTGCCTGCTATCAACATTCCGGCCACGCAGATTCCCTGGTTCTACTTCCTGGGCAATGTCGGCGCGCTGGCGGGCGGTTTGGTGATGGTCCTGGTGATTGATGTGCTGGGGCGCAAAAAGACCGTCCCGATGTTTTACGTGCTTGCCGCCGCGAGTGCTGTCTTGCTCGCTCCAGCGACGGCAACGCATAGCGGTTTGATTGTTTTGCTCACCTTTATGCTGGCAAACTTCTTCGCGACCGGAGCGTGGACGAGTGCCTATCCGACCTTCTCTGAGATATTCCCCACACACCTGCGTTCAACTGGCATTGGCCTCTCAGTTGCGGTTGGGCGCATTGGAGCCGCCGCAAGTGCGCCGTTACTGGTCTGGATTGCGTTGGGACCGCTCGGCATTGGCGGCGCGTTAGTCGTGTTGGCTCTGCTCTGGCTTGTGGGTGCGCTGGCGATGCTGCCCTGGTATTTCCGGGGCGTCGAGGGTGCGGGTACGCCGCTAGAAAAAATGGTTCCCATTTCGCAATGATGTTATTCAAAAAGGAGAGAGCATGAGCCGACCAGAAAGTAGCCGTGTTTTGCCCATTAACCATCATTCGCCCGTCTTGATCAGTCCAGACGCGCCGGAGTTGCAGCTAGATGCCCTGGATACGCTCTGGCTACAGGTCACAGGCACGCTGTGTAATATCGCGTGCCTGCACTGCTTTATCACCTGTGGCCCGAAAAATCATCAGCACGAAATGCTGACGGTGGAGCAGGTATGCAATACCCTGGCGGAGGCGCGTCAACAGGGAGTGCGCGAATATTATTTTACAGGGGGTGAGCCATTCCTGCATCCCGATATTCGCGCTCTCATCTTAATGACGTTAGCGCAAGGGCCGTTATCAATTTTAACCAATGGTATCCTCATTGATGATGAGATGGCGGCATGGCTGGGTGGCGTTTTTCGCGACGCACCCTATTCGTTGGATCTGCGTGTCAGTTTGGACGGTTACACGGCAGAAGATAACGACCCAATACGCGGCAAAGGCACGTTCGAGCGCATCATTGCAGGTATCAATCGTCTGGCCTCGTATGGTGTCAATCCGGTTATTACTGTCACCGAGGTGCGACCTGGAATGGGACAGGCACATGAGCGCGCGACGTTTATCAATTTTGTGCGCGGTTTGGGTATCGACAAGCCACGCCTGAAATTTCTTGTTCCCTTCTTGATTGGACGCGAGGAGCGACGCACACGCGGCTACACGGAGAATGAGTTGCTGCACGAGGGTGATCTACAACCAGGTGAGGCGCAGAAATTGCAGTGCAGCAGTTGTCGCATGGTCACTGATGATGGCGTCTATCCCTGCCCGCTGCTGATTAACACACCGGGAGCGAAAATGGGCACAAGCCTGCGTGATGGCCTTCAGCCGATCAAACTGGCCTGGCAACCCTGCTACACCTGTCATGTCTATGGCGTCACCTGTCGCACATGATATATGCCAGAAAGGAGATGTGATGGAGCAGCAAGACGAGCAAGCAAAGCCGTATCGAATTGCGGTTTTTGGCGGTTGCTATAACAATTATCTGTCCTTGCAGGCGACAATTGACGATGCGCTGCGGCGTGGTGCACAAGCGTTCTATTGCCTGGGTGACATGGGCGGCTTTGGCCCACATCCTGATCGTGTATTTCCGCTCTTGTGGGAATATAACGTGCAGTGCATGCAGGGCAATTACGATCATAGCATTGGCAACCGCTTAGCTGATTGTGCCTGTGGCTATACCGATCCACGCGATAATTATTACGCGCAGATCAGCTATGACTATACGCTGGCTCATACCTCTGATCGCTACAAGGACTGGCTACGTGCGTTACCGCCGACATTTCGGCTTAATCTGGCGGGAAAACGTGTCCTGATGGCCCACGGGTCGCCGCGCCGCGTCAATGAGTTTCTCTGGGAATCGACGACGCCAGAGCCATTTCTGGATAAACTGCTTACGGACTACGAAGCGGACATACTTCTCTGCACGCACACGGGCATTCAGTGGCAGCGCCAGCTAGCTGATGGACGCCAGCTTGTTAATGTCGGTGCTATTGGGCGTCCACCGAATGATGGGCAGACAAGCGTCTGGTACGCACTTTTGACCATACAACCAGTGTTACAACAGGTTTCATGTCAGTTGTTGCCGGTTATGTATGACCATGTGCGTTTGGCCCATGAAATGCGTCAAGAGCACCTGCCAGAAGAGTTTATCGAGACCATTCTCACTGGTTGGTGGACGACCTGCCTTGAGGTATTGCCGTCGCGTGAACGGGCGCGTGGTCGTTTTTAAGCAGCAAGAGGCAATGTGAACCAAAACGTGGAGCCTTGATCGGGGGAACTTTCCAGTCCTACGTTGCCCTGATGAAGCTCGATAATAGCTTGACTGATATAGAGTCCCAGACCAAGGCCCTTGCCCATTTCATGTTTTGGTTCATTGTCTGCAATCTGATAAAAATGTTGCCAGATGCGTTCCTGTTCTTCAATTGCAATGCCGGGTCCCGCGTTATGAACCGCGACACGGGCGTTGTGTTCATCGGCATCGAGCCGGATTGTCACTGCGCTATCGGCCTCTGAGAATTTTAGCGCATTGATGACATAATGTTGAATAACTTGTTTGATACGATTGGTATCAATAAAGACGGGAAGCGGTTTCTGCACGGCGTCTTCTATGGTAATAGTGCGATTTGGGACCATAAGATGCAATTTTTTATAGGTCATCTCTAGTATGACATGCAGATCACCAATGTCTTTGTTCAGTGTAAGACGATTGGATTGAATACGTGAGACATCAAGTAAGTCATCAATTAGGTGGTTCTCAGTTTGAACCTGTTGTTCTACGCTGTTGAGTAGTCCATATACGAGCGCGAATGTATCAAGCTGTTCATCTGAAATGGTCTCAACGCTTAAAAATGCATTCAAGCGTCGTTTAACTAGTTGAATGTTCCCGTTAATAACCGTGAGTGGATTTTTCATTTCATGACTAACGGTATTCAAAAATTCATTCAGACGCTGAAGCTCTTGCTCGTGCGTCTCTAGTTCTGTTACACGTGTTCGCAGACGGTGTATTTCTGCTTGTAGCTCTTCTACTGTCTGGACCGAGTTTTTCAAACGTTCTCTCCCCTAGAAGCTAGCTAGAAGACGTGTCGTGCCTCGTAATTATACACCATTGGCGTTGAGATTGACACCTTTGTATGTTAAACTAGTGAGCAAGACAGAAATTGCGCACATGGGGTATAATAGATGAGTATAATCTGTGTGCTAGAAGAGGTCTTTGAACAATGCCATCTCCTTTAAGAGTCGCAATTATCGGTTACGGGTTAGCGGGTGCAGTTTTCCACGCTCCATTGATTTCCACTACAGCGGAAATGCGTGTTGCTGCTATCGTCACCGGTTCACCAGAGCGTCAAGCGCAGGCGCGACGCGATTTCCCTACTGCTGAAATTTTTGATCGTGCTGAAGAGTTGTGGTATGAGCCTACACGCTATGATCTTGTTGTGATTGCAACCCCAAATCGTGTTCACGCTTCGTTAGGTGTTGCGGCGATGCGTGCAGGTTTGCCCGTGGTGATTGATAAGCCGCTGGCATCCTCTGTTGCTGAGGCAGAGCAATTGCTCCAGGTGAGTCACGAAACGGGCATGCTATTGACTGTGTTTCAAAATAGACGCTGGGATAACGATTTTCTCACCGTGCGCCACTTAATGGAAATGGGAACGCTGGGTCCGATTACGCGCTATGAGTCGCGTTTCGAGCGATTTCGAGCGGAGCCGCGTCCAGAGGCATGGCGTGAGCTTGCGGACCCTGCTGAAGGTGGTGGACTCCTCTTCGACCTGGGAAGCCACTTGATAGATCAGGCGATGTTCCTCTTTGGCAAGCCGACGCATGTTTACGCTGAAATGGCGACCAGACGCCCTGGAGCGCAGGTAGATGACGATACCTTTGTCGCGCTCCAATTCCCCAACGGTGTCAATGCCCATCTGTGGATGAGCGTGCTGGCGCATATTGCGGCTCAGCGCGTGCGCATTACTGGTCTACACGGGACTTATGAGAAGTGGGGTTTGGACCCGCAGGAAGATGCTTTACGCACTGGTGAGCGTCCAGGTGATGAGTACTGGGGAGAAGAAAGGCGCGAACGCTGGGGCCATCTGGTCACAGACGTGAATGGCGTACATAATGATAGTCCGCTGAAGACCCTCCCTGGCAACTATCCTGCCTACTATATGCTGCTACGCGATGCCTTGCGCAGCGGTGGCAAACCGCCCGTTGACGCGGCTGGCGTGGTAGATGTGTTGCGCGTGATCGAAGCTGCCCGCGTGAGTGCGCAAACCGGGCAGACCGTGACGCTCTCTCTATAAAAAGAATTGCCGCCACCAGGCAAAGCAGGGATGCTGCTTGCCTGGTGCGTAGCGAGCGCGTGAACGAACGCTGTCTGACACTGTAATACTCCACCGCGTTGCTCCTATGCTCCTATAGATTGTGACATATCTAGATCAATAGTAGTATCGTCAGTAATGCCTGTTGTATGCTGGCGTAAGGCTTCCGCAATAGTACGCGCGGTGACACGATCTACGCCAAGAAAATGTGCGAATTGTCCTTCGGTTAGTAAATCTCGGTCAAAAGCGGAGACTGCCAGATATTGGTAGCGTAAAGGGAGCTGTCCGCGTGGTTCTGCAATAGTGTTTAAACCAAGCTGCTGCTGTGCCTCTCGCACCTTGAAACCACGTTCACAAAGTCTATCCCAGGTTCCCGTGGGCAATAATTTCATTCCTTCAAGGCGTAAGGTCATTGCTGCAACAGACACGCCATAGTAGTTAGCGAGTGTGCAGAGATCAGCAGGCGTGATTTTCTTTTTCAGGCGCACGATATCGTTATAGCGTCGTAGCAGACCGCTGCTGGGCATCAAAAAATAACTCGCGAAGGCATCAGCGAAGCGTTCCTGTTCGGGTTGTCGTTGATAACTGTCCTGCGCGAAGACCTCTGCTTTATAACGGTGGGCTAGAAAATGACCATATTCATGAGCCAGTGACCAGCGATAACGTTCTTCTGGATGTTGGCTATTAATCGCTATGCATCCACCGACCTGTTCATCGTAGAGATAGATTGCGGAAAATTTATGATGATTGAGGGGGATGTAGAAGATGCGTAGACCAACATCCTGTTCTAAAATATCACGTAAGATGGGAAGTGGACCATCACCTAAGCCGAGGCGATTGCGTTCCGCGCTGGCAACGCTTTCTGCCGCGTCATCAGTGTTGAGACCACGTATGTCATACTCTGTTGGATATTTGCGTGCGAGCGGAGAGTTTGTAATCTGCTCCAATTCCAGATAATTGCGCGCTAACTCTTCTAATTGATAGATCGAGGTGGCAATTTTGCCCTCATCTTCGCTGCTATACTGAACGGGACCGCGAAACTGCACTTGAAACGTATCGATCTGAGGACGTGGGCGTACAAAGTCACTTACCTGACGACCATATGCCTGTGCCAGGGTGATGAGTTCCTCGACTTTAATGCGCCGCTCACCTTTTTCAATCGCGGTTAGCGTCGTGCGTGCCACGTTGATCAGGCGCGCGGCCTCTTCTTGCGTCAGGCCGCGTTTCGTGCGTGCCTGCTGAAGTTCCTTGCCGAGTGCGCGTAAAATCAATATTTTCCAGAATATTGCCTGCCATAGCTGTGTGTCCCCTGTCTAGTCGTGTATGCCGCGCTTTCTCTGGTATATTTGTCTATAATGCTTAATATGATACAAGTGTATCTTAAAATACTGACATTGTCAATATTTTAGCGGACTTTAATGAATATATGTCAGGATAAAAGACGTATTTGCGATAATTTGTGTTCATAAACTAATTTTATGCAATGGTATTTGCTCTATGTAAGGATAGACATTATCGATTGCCTCGCTTAAAATTATCTCCATAAAAATAATAGAAAGCGAGATTGTATGCTGCAAATTAATCCTGAGGTTACTTTAGAACGCGCACATTTACGTGCCACAGCACCTAAAGTCTGGGCTGGTTTCCTGGCCTTTACTGCTGCTGTTATCTTGGTACAATCATATCAGGCGCAAACCTTTGTTTTTAGCCCGATTTTGCTGATCCCTTTTATCACACTTGCTGCTGTATATGCAAAACGTATTTTTGATGTTTACTGGTATAGCAGGAAATCATACTTACAGCGTATAGAGCGTGTACTACTTGGTGATACTAGCTTTTTAGCTATTGACCAACCAATTCCTGATAAACACACGCTACCTCCTTATATTTTTATCAGTTGGCGAACAAGAATAAGTGCTTGTATTCTGGCCTATTTTCTTGGTTGGCTTTTTATGTTAGCTCTTTGTATGCCCTTCATTATCCTTCTTTTACCGTCTTCGTTCGCCTTGGGGCTATTGCTGCGATTTGGTATCGCTTTTGTTGGCGTGCCTGTTATGGTAGTCTTCTATGTGATGTGGCTGCGGCGCAAGACAACCCGTAAAGCGCAGGAGCAACAAGAGGAAGCAGAAGAGGAAGACGAATCAGCCCCAAAGGATATCTTCTCGATGCTTACTGAGCAATTTGTAAATGTTGATGAAGAGAGTTTGACCCTTTATGCATTCGGAAAAGGTTATATCGATATCCCTTGGGAAGAGGCGCGTCTCTTTTGTATAGTGAGCGGAGGTAGTGGACCAAAGAGCCAGCGGACTTATGCACTTGTAAGCGAAAATGCCAGTGTCAAATGGGTTGATGCTCCCTCACAATCGTTCTGGCCGCTGAGACGCTATCGTCCCTGGTTGCTGGATGCACAACATCAGCAAGAAACACAAAAACTCCTACAATTTATTGCTGCCCAAACTGGCTTACCCTTGTATGATTTGCGCGAAAAACGAGTAATTTAATTGAATGAATCGAAAATTTATGTGCGCATCGAGCGTGAGGGATATGTGCAATATCGTAGCTGCTACAAGCAAGCGTCAGTCAATCAAGCAAGATCGATCCAGTAGCGTAGTTTGCGCTTGCTTGACTTGGGGATTTCAACGGCGTTTTCCAGGCGACCGCCGTTGTGTTCGATGATCTTGCTTGACGCGATATTGTCATCGTCGCATGTCACCAGTACGCGCTCAATGCCTGCCTCACGCGCTTTCTCCAGGCCCAGGCGCAAGATGATTTTCCCATAGCCATGCTTGCGCCTGCCCGGCCTGATCTCGTAGCCGATATGCCCGCCGAATTTCAGGAGTGGCTCATTCAACTTATAGCGCAGATTGAGCCGGCCAATAAATTCATTATTGTCGATAAGCCAGAAATCAGCACTGGGTACGCGCCCTGGTGTGTCTACATCGCTGGCTTGCGCTTGTTTAATGAGCGTCAGATATTCCTCAAAATGTTCGGCCACGCGCTGAAGATTGTAGATACGGTAGGTTCCCTCGTCTTGAAATTCTTGCATTGCTTGCAGATAACTCTCTTTGTATTGCAGCGCAGGTTCTATGAGAAAGCACATATAGAAAATCCCTCTAGTCGCCCTCGTTAAAACTATTTGCTAATGCTTCTCAGTATATACTGTTCTGCTCTGTTTGGGTAGATAGACTTGTGTTGCACTATGGTGTTGTTTTCTCGTACTATGGTGATGGATAAGCCGAAAAGTACAGCTTGGGGAGAGTTTGTTTGCGATGAGTATGTTAACACTGCTGGGAACGGGAACGTGCCAACTTGAATACGAGCGGCGTGCCTCAAGCGTGCTGCTTGAATTGGACACAACCTGCATCCTTTTCGATTGTGGACATGGCGTGGTGCAACGCCTTTTAGAGGCGGGTGTGCGCCACTATCAGATAGAGCATATCGTCCTGTCACATTTTCATCCCGACCATGTCTCCGATCTGGTGCCCTTCTTGCAGGCGGGCGCGTGGTCACAGCGCGACCCGCGCAGCACCGATGTGCATCTCTATGGTCCGCCAGGGGTGCGTCAGCTTGTCGATGGTCTGATACAGCTCTATGGCGAGCGTTCTCTGCGCCAACCGACCTACGCTATACAGGTTCACGAGATCACTGAAGGCTGTTATACCGTCGCTTCCCACCAGTTTGAGGCCGCGAGCCTGCCGCCAGCGGGTAATCATGGTTTGCGCTTCACGTGGCATGATAAGACATACGCGCTGACGGGCGACTCTTATTTTCACGAGCAAGAGATTGCTTTTCTAAAAGATGTTGATCTGGCGGTGATCGATTCTGGGCATATCTCCGATGCGCAGATTGTTGATCTCGCTGTCAGTACGCAGGCCCGTACTATTGTCTGCTCACATCTCTACCGTGAACTGCATGCGGCGCACTTGCAAGCTGAGGCGCGACAGCGTGGCTATCAGGGGACGCTGCTGATTGGGCATGATTTGATGTCGTTTGTGCTCTAGTCCTTTGACTATTTGTAAGAAGAGGTCCTATGCAAGAGATGCAGGTGATAGCGCGTCTTGAAGAGCAGATGCGCTTTACGGTTGAGACGGGTTCTGGTCACTCTGTCACGCTCGACATGCTGGATGATGTGAGCGAGGGGAGCGTGGTAGCTGGTGCGTCACCGATGGAGATGCTGCTGGTCGCGCTGGCTGGCTGCACAGGTATCAGCGTGCTCTCGATCTTACGGGCGCGTAAACAGGAGATTACGGGCTATGAGTTGCGCGTGCATGGGAAACGTGCTACGCAGCATCCGAAGATATTTACCGAGATCAGCGTAGAACATCTCCTTAGTGGGCGTGATGTGCAAGGGGCGTTCGTTGAGCGCGCTATCGAACTCGCGGAGACGCGCTATTGTGGCGTCGAGGCGATGCTCAGTAAAAGCGCGCACATCACGCATCGCTACACTATTCAGCAATCCGTCCATCCTGAATGATGGCAACGCGGTCCGCCATTGCTACGAGCGTGGCATCGTGGGTGGCGATCAGCATGCCGATTTTATTGGTGTGGCAGATATCGCTTAGCAGTTTCGTGATATCGCGTCCAGTCAGCGAGTCCAGATTGCCTGTCGGCTCGTCAGCAACGATGAAGCGCGGTTGATGCACGAGGGCACGTGCGAGGGCGACACGTTGCTGTTCGCCGCCGGAGAGTTCCAGGCCGCGATGATGGGCGCGTTTGCCCAATCCAACCTGTTCCAGGGCTTCACGCGCCTGCCGTGTGCGCTGTGCCGATTGCATTCGGGCAAGGCGCAAAGGAATTTCGACATTCTCTTGCGCGGTGAGCGAAGGGAAGAGGTGCGCGTTTTGAAACATCATGCCAATACTTTCACGGCGCAGACGGGCGCGCTCGGATTCGCTCATTTTCGAGAGGTCGCGTTCGAGAATAAAGACCTGTCCCTCGGTGGGGTTATCCAGGCCGATGAGAATATTGAGCAGGGTTGTTTTGCCTGAGCCTGAACGTCCCCGCAGCGCGACAAATTCGCCTGGGCGAATGCGCAGATCAACGCCACGCAGGGCGCGCACGATACCGCCGCCAGAGCGAAATTCACGTGTCACGCCGCGCGTTTCCGCGATTGTTGCGACTGCCACCTCAGAAGTCATAGTATTGCTCCTTTATATGTTTATCTGCGCTTAATTTTTGCCATTGGTTTCCGTAACAAGAGGCCAGATTTCCACGTGGTCGTCGGTGATGCGCACCTCGGCACGCCCATTGAAGGGAATGCGTTCGATGGCCTCTTTGGGCAGTTGCAGGCGACCAGCGCGGTCGATCAAAACAGATTCGCGGTGCGTCTCGCTCGGCAGACCAATTACGGCACTGGCCGCTTGCATATGGGCCTCAATGTTCTCCAAGACTGTCTCGCGACGCACGGTTTCGGTGCTGGTGCGTCCGTCGCGAATGGCGATAGTACGATCAACCTCGGCGGCGATAGCGGCGTCGTGCGTGACTGTGATGATCGTCAGGCCGAGTTCTTGATTGAGCGTGCGCATCAGGTGCAGGACCTCAGAGGCGGTCACAGAATCGAGTTCGCCTGTGGGTTCGTCGGCTAGTAAGAGCTTCGGCTGATTGGCGAGGGCAACGGCGATAGCGGCGCGTTGCTGTTCGCCTCCCGAAAGCTGAAACGGTCGCTTGTGACCCATACCACCTAGTCCAACCAATTCGAGCAATTCTTTGGCGCGTTTTGTACGCTGGCTGCTGCCCACGCCGCTTAACATCTGTGGCAGTTCAACATTGGCCTCCGCGCTCAATTCTGGCAATAAATTACGCCCGCTCTGCTGCCAGACCTGACCGACGATGAAGCGGCGATAGTGGATGCGTTGCGCATTGCTCAGGCGCGTGAGATCATAGCCATCGACGATACAGCGGCCCGCGCTCGGCAAGTCGAGACCGCTCAAAATATTGAGCAACGTGCTTTTGCCGGAACCAGACGCGCCGACAATCGCCATCATCTCTCCCGCCACAACTTCCAGGTCCAGTCCTTGCAAGGCGACAACCTCTAAATCAGCGACCTTATAAATTTTGACCAGATTATCGCAAAGAACAATGGGTTCAGACATTGAAACTCCTTTTAAAAAATTAATCCTCGTTAAGGCGTAATATTTGACTGATCGATGGTTGAGATACAAATCTTACCATCAACAGTAATGTAAGTAAACACAGCATGAGTAGTGCAATCAGGGCAATACTGAGTGATGGTGGCACAACGATCTGAATAGGCGGAACGCTCTGCGCGATGTAGAACGCGCTACTGCTAATCGCGCTTGTGATGTCATTGGGCAGGACACTCGTGAAGATCAGCACAGGAACCACCAATACAGTGAAAATTGCGCCAAAGATGATACCGAGCAGAATAGCGGTGATATAGGTGATGCTTTGTTCCCAGATCAACGCGAGGGCGACCTGGAAAGGCGTGGCTCCCAGGGCGCGCAACACGGTAAAACTGCTGATGCGGTTACGCACGTTTTGCCAGGATGCGACCAGACTGCCAATCAGGGCCAGTAGGAGATTGATGCCTGCCCCTAAGAAGAGCACGCCCGTGAGCGTCAGGAAGAGCGGTTCGCGATAGAGATCAGCGGTGATGGCACGTCGATCATAGAGAAATTGCAGGCGCAGATCGCCATTTTGCAGCACACTATAGATGCCTTTGAGATCAGCGGGATTGCTGCTCGTGCGCAACCAGACAGTATTGACGGGAACCGAGAGGCTACTGGCATTGGCAATCTTGTTCTTATAGACAGTGGCAAAGGTGCGATAATCGACGAGAACGGCAGGCCCAACGCCCGTGTTGGGCGAAGGAATATGCTGTACCTGCGCGACCGCGACAAAGTTTATCAGGTCTGCGTAATCAGTCACCGCGAAATTGAGCGTAAAGTGTGCTCCTGGGTGCAAGTGTAGTGCGTTCCAACTCTGTGCATCTACAATGGCAGGTACAAGCAACTGCCGCGTTGCGCTTGCACGCTGTGCTGCCAGTTGCTGCATCAGCTCAGCCAGCGACTGCGTCGAATCCTGGGGCGTCCAGATCGCGGTTTGCGCGAAGGTGTTGGCATCAACGGCATGAAAATCAATGCTCTGTCCCTGTGGCGTATTGCCAGCCGTGGCGTTTTTCACATAGCCAAGCGAGGCCGCGAGAACGCCAGGGACATGCTTGTACGCGCGTGTCGTGTCGTCTATCTGTGCCAATGTAATGATATTGACGGGAATTGTGCCGCTGAAATCCGCTCCCGCCTGATAGTTGGCGATATCTGGCACGCGCTGCTGTTGTGAGGCAACACAGATCAGCGTAAAAATAGCAAACGCGGTTGCGATAGCCAGCATCAAGGTCATGCGCAGTGATTGACGTGGGGCGCGAGCCATCTGTGCTAACGCCAGTAATGGGGCCGCTCCGCGTGTCCCGCGTGTCAATCTGGCGGCATAACCGAGCAGGAGTGGGAAGAAGCGCAACAACAGCAAGATACCGGCAATGAGTAGCGAGACCGTCCCAAGTAGCGTGAGTGGCGAGAGCAACAATAGAGCGGAGTGAGCATCTAAAATGCCCGCGTTGGTCACATAGGCGGTGACGCCAGCCCCCGTTAACGCGATAATCGCCGCCCCGATATCCAGGTTCCAGCGTTGCCAGAGTGGGCGGCGCGTTGTGCGTGCGGACTCGCGTCTGGCTGTCAGCACATCAAGTCCGATGCTGCGTGTCACGGCGGCGATCAGAGCTAACAGGACAGCTCCCGCCGCGATCAGGGCATACTGAGACACGCTTTGCAGCACGCTGAATAGATTACCAGCGATAATGTTGAGTACGCCCTGATCTGACGCGCTGAGCGTATGTTGTACGAGGAAACGCGCGGTCGGTATCGCTAGCAGTGGACCAATTAACAAGGCGATGAGGCTGAGTAGCAATCCCTGGGCTACCAGCGAGCCGAAGACCTGACTGCGACTGGCTCCGCGACTGCGCAAGATCGCAATCGCATCTGCCTGCCGCTCGACCAGCAGGTCCGCCATGATCGTAATAAAGAAGAGCAACAGGGCAAGCATCAACCAGAGCAGGCTGGTGACGGGCAATTGGGCCACTGGCAATAGCCCATTATAGCGCGTAAGGGCGGTCGAAGGCAGATAGGTCTGTGATTGTTCCAGGTAGGGCGATTGCTCCAGGGCCGCGTTATTGGCATCATCAGCCTGAATGGTGGCAATGCCTTTAACGATAGCATTCAAATCTGCGGCGGTAATATGGCTGCTATCCAGGTGATAATACCATGTGATGGTCAGTGGCAGTTGAAAGACGTAATCCTGCAGGGCGGGGTCAGCACCAATTTGAGAGAATGTCGGAACGAGTGCTTGTGTGGGCACGAGGCCGCGAAAGATGGTCACAAAATCATTGGGTTGATAGGGCTGAAAATCCGTGCCGTGCCAGAAAGCATCGGGCGTTTGTGGTAGGCGGAAGATGCCAACCACGTGCAATTGAATAGTGCGCGGGGCAAGCTGCAAGGCTCCATTGATAAAATTTGTGCGCTCAGTCAGCACGCTACCCACATTGAGATTGAGGGCTTGCGCGGTTTCGGGCGTGACGGCGATTTCGAGATCATGCGTGCTGGTCGTGGTTGCCTTGGGCAGACGCCCACGTAACAGGGTCAGGTGTGAGGCAGCTCGTGCCATATCCTCACTGTTGAGCGTCACTTCGTATTTATCGCCTGTCGGGTGAAAGATGCTCTGTCCGTTGGGGGCGGACGTAATCGCGGTTGTGGACCATGCCTGCGTATCAAGCGAGAACTGACCAGGAATAAGATAGGGACCGAGATTGCTGGTAAACTCGTGGTTGAGATGGCTCGAAACTGTTGCCAGCGTTGCGGCATCAACCTTGCGCGAAACGCTGGTCACGACGATATCCGAATTGTCGGTCGAGGCATTAAGCAGACTACGAATGCCTGCACTCATCGTCATGTTGGCGTAGAGAGGGACAGCGCAGACCAGCGTGATGGCGGCAATCATGCCCACGCAGGTCAGAAATAAGAGCCACCAGACCTGACGAAAACGCCATGCTGCCAGCGTCAGCGTAGCGGAGAAGCCACTTCCACTACTGCTGCTATTTTTCTGCTGTCGCTGCTGTGGAGGAGTTCGGGTTGCTTGAGCCATCGTTCTCACCTCAATGTAGATTAGATCAATTGTAGCACATCAACTAGTCCTCGTTGAGACGCAACGTCTGACTGAGAGCGGGCCGCACAACAATGCGAATCATCATGCCCAGGGCAAGCACACACAGCGCGACCAGTAGCAGAAAGGCCACAAAAAGCGTGGGAGGAATAACAATCTGCGCCGGAATAATCTGCTGTAGACTGTAGAATGCATTGCTGCCCAGATCGCTCGTTCCACTAATTGGAATGCTCGTGAAAACGAGCGCGGGCACGACGGTGATTGCCAGCAACGCCCCAAAGAGTGTGCCGAGTAATAAGGCAATTACATAAATGATGACCTGTTCCCAGCCAAGCACACTGGCAACCTGACGCGGCGTTGTACCCAGGGCGCGTAAGACCGCAAAATTGGTCAGGCGTGTGGCAACGCTCAACCACGAGGTGATCAGGCTGCCAACAAGGGCGAGTAGCAGAGCCGCCAACGCGCCGAGCGTGAGCATTCCAAGCAGGTTGAGGTAGAGCGGGTCGTTCTGCATCGTATTGAGAATTGCGCGGCGGTCTAGCAGGTTATTCAGGCGCAAATCGCTCGTCGTTAACGCGGACCGCAAGGCACTAAGTTGCGCAGTATTATCGCTACTACGCAACCAGACGTGATTGATTGGTAATGGAGACACGGGAACATGGTTAGTAAGCAGATCGTGGGCGTAAATGGCGGCGTAGGTCTGATAATCGAGCAAGAGACCAGCGGAGGCGGGTTGATCGCTACCAGGAGCAATGCCAAGACGATCATCGACCGTTGGAATATGCTGCACGATTGCGACGACGGTGCAGTGTAATCGACCATAGATATTATCAACGCCCAGCGAGAAGGTTGAGCCGACATGTAAATTCAAGTTGTTCTGGGCGGAAGCATCAATAATGGCTGGTACGCTGTCCTGGGTGATGCCTTGCTGCCGATAGGAGGCCAGTTGCTGCATAAGCGCGGTGAGCGGCTGAGACGAATCTTGCGCGCTCCAAGTGGCAGACTGCGCGAATGTCGCGGTATCAACGGCTTTTACGATAATAGGCACGTGAAGCGAGCCTGTCGCGCTACCGCTTGTCGTATAGCCTGCACTGGCGGCCTGCACGCCCGCGAGTTTCCGATATCCGGCCTCGATAGCCGCAAGTGAGGGTGCGGTATTCAGGACGGCAAGATCGCCGCTGAAATCCGCTCCGCTTTCATAAGCGGCGAGGTCCAGCGAGCGTTGCTGTTGTGAGGCGGTAAAGATGAGCGTGAAGAGGGCAAAGGCGATTGCCAGGGCGAGCAGGAGTGTCATACGTGTTGCTTGCTGCGGTGAGCGCGACATCTGGGCCAGAGCTAGCATGGAGGATGCACCACGACTGCGCGCCGCGATGCCAGATGCTGTACGCAACAGTGGTGGGAAAAAACGCAGGAAGAGCAACACGATGGCAAGCAGCAAGAAGAGCGGAGCGATCAAGGCTAGCGGCGTGGCAATCAGCGTGTTTGTTTGCGTATTGAGCAGGCTGCCAATACTGGTGATATAGAACGAGACAATATACCCCACTAGAGCGACCAGCGCGGCGATCAGGTCCAGATTGAGGCGCAACCAGAGCGGACGGCGTGTCGAGCGCGCTACCTCGCGCCTGCTTGCCAGCACATCAAGGCGCAACGTGCGTGCCAGCGCGATTGCCAGTGCCAGAATCGCAATCAAAGCTGCCAGGAGCGCATAAGGTGCAACTAATATGATGGCATGTAGAGGCGCACTGGTAATCACGTTCAGCGCGTTTTGCGAGGCGGCAGGAAGTAAGGCACGTGTGACAAGGATTGCGCATAGTAGTGTCAGTGGTAACCCTACGAACAGTGCAAGCGCGCTCAAGACGATACCCTGCGTAAGTAGTGAGCCGAAGACCTGCTGTCCACTGGCACCACGGCTGCGCAACATGACAATAGCGGACATCTGGCGGTCAATTAGCAGGTCGGCCATGATTGCGACAAAGAAAAGAATGAGCGCGATAATTTGCAGCACCAGGATGGTGACGGGAATCTGCTGTACCGCTATGCGACTGCGATACTGTTCAAGGATACTCTGGGCGTAGAGCGAGCTAAAGATGACGCCGCCCAGACTGACTTTTTGCAGATAAGGTGCTGGTAAGGTCGAGCCGTTGGCATTTGTGTTCTGTATCTGATCATTGCGATTACTGATATCTGTCGCCAGGGCATTCGAGGCAGTGATCAGATGATCAAGTTGTGGCGCGCTGATGTGTGCCGGGTCGAGGCTGTAAGTCCAGGTCTGGTTATAGTTTTCAGAGAGAAAGAGCGCGCTAGTATGATAGTGGGTGACAATAGGTGCAAGGCTGTTGAGCAGGCCGTTGTTAGAGACAAGCAGGCTGTTGAGCGTCCAGGGATTCTCCGGTTGTGGATTGAATGTCTGCCCTTGCCAGAAGGGGTCGTGAGCAAGCGGCTGAAAAATACCCACGATTTTGAGGGCGAGCGGCGTGTTAAAGAATTTTGTCGTGTTCAGGTCGTTAATGCTGGTCGTGAAAGAGAACTGTAAGGTCAATGTTGAGCCGACCTGTACGCGCAATTGCTTTGCTGTTGCAGACGTGAGAACCGCTTCTAGAGAGCCTGCGCTGTTATTTGCGGGGAGCCTGCCCGCAAGCAGCGTGGTATGAGAGATAATTTGTGAAATATCGTAGCTGTACAGGGTGGCCTGATCGCCTGTATGCGCTGGTGCTGGCTGTGTGACCGTCAGGCCGGAGAGTTGGGTGGCAAGAAGAGGCTGGGCTGCAAGAGCGCCATGCAGAAAATGCTGTATAGTCGGGTCAAACTGCTGCTGAATGGCGTTGAGTTCGTTGCGCGAAATGGCTTGAGAGCTTGTAGCAAGCTGGAATTGCGCGTTTGTCGCGGGTGTGGTGAGTAGATCGCGCAGACCTGCCGTTGTGGTGACAAGCGAGAGTAGCGGTGCAAGCGAGAGCATAATAACGGCGGCGAGAATACCTATGCCGCTGAGTAACAGCAGAAGCCAATCCTGCCGCCAACGCCAGAGCGCGAGCGTGACCGCTGGCATCGTCGAGTTGCCCTGCGCCTGTCCACGCGAGCGTGTTGGGGCTGCTGAAGTGACAGGCGTTGGTGTATTATTGCTGGTAGCCATGATAACCTCTTCTATTAGTCCTCATTCAGGCGCAGTGTCTGACTTATTGCTGGTCGCGTGATCGCACGCACCATCAGGCCGAGCGCGCCAAAACACGCCACTATGAGCAGGAGGAGCGTCAGGCCGAGTGTGGGCGGGACAATTAATTGGGATGGGATGGTGTGTTGGAGAGCGTAGAAGTCCTCCGGCGTCAGTGAGCTTAAGACACCAGCAGCGGTAACACTGTTGAATAACAGCGTGGGTACTGTCGTCAGTGCGAAAAGTGTACCAAGCAGGATGCCCAGGATGAGGGCAATGATGTAGATCAGGGCCTGCTCATAGCCCAGAACGCTGGCAAGCTGGCGGGGCGTCGTGCCCAATGCGCGCAGAACGACGAAGCCGCTCAGGCGCGTGCGGATATTCAGGAGCGAGGCCAGCAGATCACCGAGAAGGGCGAACAGGAGCACCGTCCACGTGCCTAAAAGCAAGATGCCCGCTAGATTGACATAGAGCGGGTCACTCTGCATACCTGTGATCAGAGCACGGCGGTCCTCAAGATTTGTCAAAAAGTATTGCGATTTACGGAGAGAGAGACGTGCCGCCGCTATGGAGGCCGCGTCATTGCCACTGCGTAGCCAGAGTGTGTTGAAGGGCAAGCCCTGCATCGGGCCAAGGTGCGCGCTGTCGTGCTGATAGACCGCGTCATAGGTGCGGTAATCGAGCAAGATCCCTCCCTGTGGGGTGAGCTGTCCGCTACTGGCGTCGGCCTGATCATCGTTGACAGTTGGAATGTTGTGAATGATGCCGATAACGCGACAGTTCAGATCACTATTGGTCAGAGTGGTAATCGAGACAGTGAGCGGTGAGCCGACATGCAGGTGTAGTTGCTGTTGCGTCACATCGTCGATAAAGACAGGCACGATATCCTGTGTGATGGCCTGTTGCCTCTGTTGACGTAGCTGTGCCATTAGTGCCGTCAGTGGTTGCGCGGAGAATTGCGGCTGCCAGTAGCCAACATCGGCAAATGTGTTGGCATCGACAGCGCGTACCTGAATTAAGAGATTAGTATTTGCAATAGAGGTGACGCCCTGTCCCACGTAGCCCGCGCTCACCGCCTTGATTCCTGGCAATGGGCGATAGCGTGCCAGCATGTTATCCAGGGTGTTCTGTGTATCGATTGGATTGATGTTGCCGCTGAAATCCGCACCCACGAAGTAGTTGGCGAGATTAACGGCCTGTTGAGCCTGTGAGGCGGTAAGGACGAGCGAGAAGATTGTGAAAGCTGTCGCCACCGCCAGCAGTACGATCATGCGCACGCTCTGCGCGGGCTGACGTGCTGTTTGTGTGAAGGCTAACAGAGAGGATGCGCCGCGTCCACGTGCCGCGAAATAGGCTAAAAGCTGTAAGAACAGTGGAAAGATACGCAAGAAAAGGAAGAGCAGGCCGAGAATAAGAAAGAATGGGGCCAGTAGCGTCAGGGGTACGCTGATCAGTGCCTGCCCCTGCGTGTTGATGACGGCATTGATGGAACCGAGGTAAAGCGAGACGCCGTAGCCCACAAAGGCCAGCAGGGCAGCGATAATGTCCAGGTTCAAGCGCCGCCAGAAGGGTGCGCGTGTGTTGCGTGCGTTCGCCCTTCTGAGCGAGAGAATGTCCATCTGTGCTGCCCGTCTGAGCGCAAGGGCCATCGTGAGAATGGCGACAACGACCATTGCCAGCGCGTAGATGCTCGTCTCTGTCAGGATGGTGCGGGGTTGGCTAAGGACCGTCATGAGAGCATCTTGCTGCTGTGTGGGTAAGGCCGCATGAGCCATAGCTGTGACCAGTATGGGCGCGAGTGGAATTCCAAGCAAGAAGGCCAGGAGGCTGATACCCACGCCCTGTGTCAGGAGCGCGCCAAAGACCTGTCCGCCGCTCGCACCGCGACTGCGCAGCATCGCGATGGCGCTGGCCTGTCGTTCAACCAGCAGATCAATCATGATGCTGACAAACAGCAAGAGGAGAATAATGATCTGTAGTGTCAAAACCAGCGTTGGCACATTTAAGAGGGCAATGCGCGTACTATATTGTTCCAGATTGCTTTGTGTGCTCGCGGTCGGGAGGATATCGCTACTCAGTTGCACGCCGAGCAGGTAGAGCGGCGGCTGAGAATCCATTGTATAGAAACCACTTGTACTGCCCTGCTGGATATCGCCATAGGTGGCAGTTAAGGCACTTTGTAATGCGGTGAGATGATGGATGAGATCGCTCAAGTTTGTGCTGTTAATGTTCTCGCTATTGATCTGGTAGGTAGAGGTAAGTGTAAAGGGATCAAGCGAGTAGATTGCTGGCTGGGAAGATTGCGCGGCTACTTTGTCAAGTGTGGTGAGATAGCCATCGCTAGGAATGAGAAAGGTATAAAAGAAGGTGGGGAATGGTTGCCCAGGAAGGTTGATGTGATCGGGCTGAAAGCTCGAGTTATTCCAATAGAGTAGTTGTGTGGCGGGAACCTGAAAGAGACCAACGACAGTGACGCGCAGCGGGAAATCCGTTTCGCGCAGAGGCTGCCCGAAATTGTTTTGGAGTTGCTGGATGGGCAAATAGGTTTGAGCGAGCGTAAAAGTCGAACCAACGGTAGCATGAAATGCCTGTGCGGTGGCAGGCGTGAGCAGAACTTCAAGCGCATTGGGATTGGCGTGCGGCAGACGGCCCTGTAAAAGCTGAATATGCGTGCCAATCCGGTCGCTTTGCGTGCCCGTAAGCGCAAGCTGATAGCTACCAGCGGGAATATTGGCTGCCGGGCCTGTAACAGCGATATTTGAGGCCGTTAAAAGCGTCGAATGGGTGGGGTTAAGATAAGAACCCAGATTATGCTGAAAGATAGGATCAAGCTGTTCCTGCATGCTCTGCTCGATAGTGGAAGACATGCCCATGTGCTGACTGATGATGGTCAGGGCAGAACTGCGCGGCGTGCTGTCGAGCAAGGTATGCAAACCAGCAGTAACGGTAATTGTGCTAAAGAGCGGGACTGCACTGACTACTGCGACCGCGGCAATCACGCCAAGCATGGTCATGAGCAGGAGAAACCACGTGCTACGCAGCCGCCAGAGGGCGAGCGTGACAATCGAAGAGTTGCGTGTATTGCGTTTCTGTTCCTGTATATCTTGTTTTATATGGTGCGGCGGAATCCCGGTAGCGCGAGCCATAAAAATACCTCGTTTCCGATGTGTGATGAGAATGCAGAGAGAGGATGAGCCATCTAATCATAGCAAATTGGCACAAATCAGGCAACTTGTTCTTATATTATAACGTTCTGTTACTGCATTTCATCACGTGAGGTGGTTCCGAACGAACTATCCTTGCACTGATATCCTGACTTGTGGCGCGAGGCGTAGTGTGTAAGCGTGGGAATATCGCGCCATGCTAAGCGTACTATTAATACTAAGATTGGGCAGGCGTACAAACAGAGAGCACGAGGAGGGCAGCATGGTTCCTCTAGACAGGTCGGAGCTTCGCACAGGCCAGCGCGTAGAAATATGGAATGGATGGCTGATCGTGCTGCTACTGCTTTTGATCTTTTTCACAAGTGCCTGTACAAGTCCTGGCACGTCTAGAGGACCCACGAGTAATGTCTTGAACGCTGTCGTTGCATTGACGTCAGATAATATTTGGGCGGTTGGCGGCATGTCCTCATCCAGCCATTTTGGATTTGATACGCTGATCGAACATTGGAATGGACAGCATTGGCAGACCGTGCTACCAGACATCGCGGGCGAACTCTGTGCTCTCTCCGCCTTTGCCGCCAATGACATCTGGGCTGTAGGTGGTGACGGCTTTTGTCGTTCAGGCAGACAATCCCTCGCCCTGCACTGGGATGGGCAACACTGGCAGTCATTATCTGCTGGCTTGCGCACCGGTCAGGGTAGCCTTTTAAGCGTGCTTGCCCTCTCGTCACACAATGTCTGGGCAGTCGGAACCGACGAGAGGCAAGCACGTATCGAGCATTGGGATGGTACAATCTGGAGCAACGTTCCACAGCCTGACACTGACCTGGGCAGTGCACTGCAAGCCATCGCTGGCAGGTCGGCAAACGATCTCTGGGCCGTTGGGCATACGGACTATCACGCACTGGCGGAACACTGGGATGGCAAAACCTGGAATGTTGTCCCTATGCCTGAAGGGACGCAAGATAAGCGGCTGCTCGGCGACCCCGACTTTACGGGATTAGCTGCATTGCCAGGGGGTCAGCTCTGGGCTGTGGGCGAGATAGAGCTTTCATCCGTTTATCAAGCAACTCCGCTGATAGAGCGTTGGAACGGCACTCGCTGGGAGGTCGTTTATGGCTCAGCACCTCAGAATCCCAACCTGCACACGCCCGGGTCCGCGTTCCAGGCAATTGCTGTCGTGAATGCGCACGACGCCTGGGCGGTTGGCTCTGCCGGAAATCTCGCAGAAAAGAAGACGAATACGGTGCTCGTGTATCACTGGGATGGACAGAACTGGCATTCGGTCAAAGCTCCCTCATTCTTCGCAGGTAGCCAACTCAACAGCATTTCTGCGTTCGCCGCCGACAATATCTGGGCTGTGGGGAGTAGCGATGTCACATTTGGCACAGGCGAAAGCATCACCTTGATCGAGCATTGGGATGGTCGCTCCTGGCAGGCTGTCCCCAGTCCCAATCCAGGTCACCCTGCGCCGCCTATGGGCAAGGGATAATGCCTGTGCGCCAATCCGCCTGGGGAGCCATGCGGGAGGCCATGCGAACGGGGGACGAAGGGTGTGATTCCATCACACCCCTACACAACATTTTTGATGACCAAATACATTCGTTACACACGCTTCAATTTTTTACGGGGTGTACTCCAGTTCGGTCAGGTCAACGCGCTTGTGGGCCGAGAGTTGTCCGGCGTAGGGGGCGCGGTAGGTTCCTGACGTGGGGGCCACATCGTAATAGTCGCGCCCGACGGCGATGGTCAGATAGTTCAGGCTGGCCTCGTCACCGTGCGTTGGATCAAAGGGCCACGCGATAGCCTCGGCGGGACGACCAGGGGCGGGCAACAGGACCTCGACCCAGGCATGCGTGCCACCTTCGCCCAGCAAGTGACCAGAGACATAGCGTGCCGCTAACCCGCACAGGCGACAGAGCGCGAGCATCACATGTGAATAGTCCTGGCAGACCCCGCGTTTTAAGGCCCACGCCTGCGCTGCCGTTGTATGGATACTGGTCACGTCATGCGCGTAGCTGAAGGCCTTATAGACGCGCTCGTTGATACGGCGCGCTAATGTCAGCCCCGCAATCTCCTCCTCCTGCACAGGCTTGGCCTGCAACTCGGCGGCAATCTGGCGCAATGTCTCATCGGGTTGTGTCAGGGCCGAGACTTCACGACAATAGGGCGCACTCAGTAGCGTGGCGGGCACGTAGTGGGGACCATAATTGGCGGAGCGTTCCACGACAATCCACGTCTCGAACTCGATAGACTGCGCGACTTCGGGCACATGGACCGCGATTACGCAATTGCCAAAATCATCGCTATACGTGCGTACCGTGTTCTGCTCAGCGGAGACTTCCAAGCGATAGACCACGCGCCGCTGGTCGCCATATCTTTCTGGTGGAAGCAGCATCAGGCGTTGCTGCAAGTCATGGATAGGGCCAGGGTAGTCATAGCGCAACTGTTGATGCAGCAGATAGGCGGTGCGCTGTACCCGTTTCCAGTCCACGCTGCGATGGTCGAGCAAGGGCATCGTCGCGATCTGCGTTTTGATGTCGGTGGACTGGTTATGGAGTTCATCAGATGCCATGCTTTACGCCCCCACCGTTTCTGTGGCTTCGTCGGCCCAGACTGTCATATTGACGAGGCGTGGCATGCCGTAGGTTGTTACCATCGCAATGTCCAGAGCGTCGCGTCCACGCCCGATCAGCACGCGCCCGATGCGGCGCGCGTTGTTGCGCGGGTCAAATGTCCACCAACGGTCTCCCAGGTAGACCTCCATCCAGGCTGCGAAATCCATCGGCTCTTCTGCAACGGGCACGCCGATATCGGGCAGATAGCCAAAGACGTAGCGTGCGGGGATATTCAGGGCACGACAGAAGGTCACAGCCAGGTGGGCAAAGTCGCGACAGACGCCAATGCGTTGCTGATAGACATCAGCGGAGGTTGTCAGGGCATTGCTGGTTCCGTACTGGAAGCGGATATTATCATGGACCCAATCACAAATCGCCTGCACGCGAGACCAACCGGGTTGCAAACTGCCAAACTGCTGCCATGCTACATCGGAAAGCACGTCGGACAGGCAGAAACGACTGGGCAGGGTATAGACCAGCACCTCGTCGGGCAATGCATCAACGGATAATTGGTGCGCGTCTGGGTTTGCGGCATCCAGCTCGCCAGAGACCTCGACCAGGGCGTCATAGTATATGATCGGCTCACCCGCCGGAATCACCATGCGCTGGCAGGCATTGCCGTAGAGGTCCTGATAGCTGTGTCGATCAATGTGTGGTGTTGTTTGCCATGTCTCTTTTAAGAGACGATGATCGCCATCTGGGCGCGGTTGCACCTGCATCACGGCAGGGGTTGACCATGTCGCCTCGTACCGAAACTCGCATCCTACTTTTACATGCATTGCGCGTTCTTCCTCTCTTGCTTGTGCGTGCGACCATCGACGCTTCATCAGGCCACCGCGCCTGTAAAATTGCTTAGTTGTTATACGGATTATAAGCTATTGTGTGTGTCATTGCTACCTTTGAGCATTCTCCTGTTGGAATTAATTGTTTGTGTTCACTGCTGTCTCGAAAATAAACGAAACGTTTGCCAAGCTCCTTACCTTATTATTTGTAATAATTCATTATCTGCAAATTGCTTAGGAGAATTTTATGGAAACGGGTACGCACTCCATGGAGCGTTTGTCGCGTCCACCACTCTTTTTTGCGGCCATGCTCTTATTCCTACTCAGTGCATGCAGTTCTCAGCAAGGGCAGAGCAGCGTAAACAATACGCCTGAACCGACATCAACTCTAGTGGGGACTGTTTCTCTGGCTACGCCGGCCTTAACGGAAAAGTATGAATTTACTGAGCATGATAGCCAAAAAACAGTCACGTATGTTATGACAACGCGCTTTACTATTATTCTCAACGCACAGATGTATCCGAAGGAAAAGCTCCTGGTCTCTTGCAATCCTGCTGGGACGCTCGGCTCCATCTCGAACATTCCCTCTGAAACTCCACCTCTCTACGCCGTCAGATATGAGGGCATCCAGCCAGGCCTATGCACGATTAGCAATGGAACATTTCTGCTCACGGTAAATATCATAGCCTTGTCTAGCATGAGAGATACCAGCAACCTGAAAAGCTAGCAGAAACGGCAAAGCGTCCGTGGCGTTTGACGGAGTGCAATCTTGACAAACTCTACTTACGATAGGTACTATACTTGTAATAGATATTTTTCATTCAACGCAGATTCTCCGGCATTGTCGCCCGCACGCGCAAAATTGTTACTGCGCGCTCTTTTTGTTGTCACCCATAGCGCGTTGCCTTTTCAATATGCAGGAAAACCGCCCGTGCTCATACCCGACACCACCGGACGGCCCACGTTGCCGCCGCCTTTCTCTTCTTACGAACTCGGCGTGCCCTTTGACGAGATGTTCGATGCCGAGGGAAGCCCGCGTCCAGCTTACCAAGAGCTTTATCATCGTCTGCTCGAAATGCCCTCTGAATCGCTCCGTTCTCGCCAGCATGCGGCCAACACGGCGTTTTTGAACCAGGGCATTACTTTCACCGTCTATGGCAATGATGAGGGCACGGAGCGCATCTGGCCCTACGACCTGCTACCACGGATCATCATGGAGAGCGAGTGGGAGACGATAGAGCGTGGGCTGACGCAGCGTATCACTGCTCTCAACCTCTTCTTAAAAGATATTTATCACGATGGACGTATTTTCGCGGATGGCGTTGTGCCACGCGCGTTGATCTATAGTTGTCGCCATTTCAGGCGCGAGATGCGCGGCCTGCATGTTCCGCACGATACGTATGTTGCCATCACTGGCACTGATCTTGTGCGCTTGCCCAACGGACAGTTTGCCGTGTTAGAGGATAACCTGCGCGTACCGAGTGGCGTCTCGTATATGTTGGCTAATCGGCAAGTCATGAAGCGCGTCTTCCCCTCTCTGTTCGGCAGCTATGGCGTGCGTCCTATCGATCACTACGGGCAGGCACTGCTCAGCACGTTGATGTCGCTGGCTCCCGCTGGACGCTCGGAACCCGTCATCGTGCTGCTTACCCCTGGTGTTTACAATTCGGCCTATTATGAACATACCTTCCTGGCGCGTCAGATGGGCATCGAACTGGTCGAGGGGCGCGATCTGCTCGTCCACAACAATATTGTCTATATGCGCACGACTGGTGGCCTGCGCCGCGTCGATGTGATTTATCGCCGCCTCGACGACGATTTCCTCGATCCGCTGGCGTTCCGTCCCGATTCCACGCTTGGCGTGCCTGGATTATTGAACGCCTATCGCGCTGGTAATGTCGCCCTTGCCAATTCGATTGGTACAGGGGTAGCCGATGACAAGGCCGTGTATGCCTATGTGCCTGCCATCATTCGCTACTACCTGGGCGAGGATGCCATCTTGCCCAATATCGAGACCTACCTGCTCGATGACGCAAAGCAGCAAAGCTACGTCCTGGAGCACCTGGAGGAACTGGTCGTGAAAGCGGTTGGTGAATCGGGCGGCTACGGCATGTTAATTGGCCCTTATAGCACGGCCGCGCAACGCGAAGAGTTTCGTCAATTGATCCGTTCCAACCCACGCAACTATATCGCGCAGCCGACGCTGGCCCTTTCACGCGCCCCTTGCGTCGTCGAGGACCAGATCGAACCGCGTCACGTCGACCTGCGTCCCTTTATTCTCTATGGCGATAAGGTGACGATTATCCCTGGTGGCCTGACGCGTGTGGCCCTCAGACGCGGTTCGCTGGTTGTCAATTCGTCGCAGGGCGGAGGGAGCAAAGATACCTGGGTGCTGGCGGAGCCACCGCCGTTGATGACCATTTAGCGGAGAGGATATACAACATGCTTTCACGAGTTGCCGATAGCCTCTACTGGATGAGCCGCTATCTGGAACGCGCCGAACATACGGCCCGTCTGATTGATGTCAATCTGACACAGATGCTTGACCAGACCAACCTGGACGCTAATCAACGCTGGGACCGCCTGCTGAGCAGTCTGCGCATGCCACCGCTTGCCGCTGATGAGGAGGTTGATGCTTACAGCGTCACGCAATCGCTGACCTTTAATACAGCCCACACCTCTTCTATCGTTTCTTGTATCGGAGCCGCCCGCGAGAATGCGCGCCAGGTGCGTGAGCAGGTCAGTTCGGAGATGTGGGAACAACTGAACCGTCTCTATCTTCAGGTGCGCGGAACCAGCATGGAAGATATCTGGTACGCGGAACCGCATAGATTTCTCGCCAGTGTCAAGGAGGGCGTGCATCTCTTTCAGGGCATCACCGACGCGACAATGACGCATAGCGAGGGTTGGCATTTTATTCGTGTCGGGCGTTTCCTTGAGCGCACGATTGCCACGGCGGCTCTGCTCAATGTCTACTTCTCGGCCTTTCTGGATGAGCAGGGGCAATATTATAACGAGCCATTGGATTACCTGAGTTGGGTGGGTCTCTTGCGCTCGTGTTCAGCCTTTGAGGCCTACTGTAAGGTCCATACCGCCGCGATTCGGCCCGCGAATATAGCGGAGTTTCTGCTGCTTAATGCCGAATTTCCGCGCTCAATTCGCTTTTCGGCGACGATGATGCAGACCGCTCTACAGGCTATTGCCAAGTCAACCAATACGCGCTCGTCAGGACGGGCCGAGCGGTTAGTAGGTCGTCTACGGGCGGGACTGGACTACGATCCGATTGAAGAGGTCATCAGCGGCAATATGCATGCCTACCTGGATAACATTCAACACCAGTGTTATCAAATTCACAATGCTATCTATCAGGCATATATTGTCTATCCTATAGAGATGGCTATTAGAGATGGCTATCGCGTCCCGTTAGATAAGCGACACCAGTGGGAGATGTAATGCATTATACTGTGCGTCATATTACTAAATTCCGCTATAGCGCACCAATTAGCGAAAGTATCATGGAGGTGCGTATTCAGCCGCGTAGCGAGGGCAATCAGCACTGTTTTGATTTTCGTCTCTCGACCAGTCCGCGCTCTCGTCCTCAGGAATATCGTGGTGAGTTTGGCAATCGCGTTCATCATTTCGATATTCCTAACTATCATAGTCAGTTAACGATCAGTGCTGAGGCGTTTGTAGAGGTAACTGAGCCGCCGCCGTTGCCAGTTGCTCTTACGCCGCAATCCTGGGAGGAACTGGACGAACTGACGGAACGCGATGACTACTGGGATACGCTTATGCCCAGTCATTTTGCTGCTCCCAGTGAACTGCTATTGGAGCTGGCACGTGAACTCAAATTGGAGAGAAGAGATGATCCGCTGACCGTGTTGCGCGACCTCAATAGTGCGCTCTACCGCGCTTTTGATTATTCGCCCAAGACGACGCGCGTTGACTCGCCGATTGATGATGCCTTAAAACTCAGGCGCGGCGTATGTCAAGATTTCGCGCATATTATGATTACGCTTGTGCGCCAATTACGTATTCCGTGTCGTTATGTCAGTGGTTACCTCTATCATCAACGGCAGGACCGTTCTGCTAGTGGGGCAACGCACGCCTGGATCGAAGCTCTACTGCCAGAGTTTGGCTGGGTGGGTTTCGACCCAACCAATAATACGCTCGCCGATGAGCGGCATATTCGTGTTGCCATCGGGCGCGATTATGCCGATGTGCCGCCCACGCGCGGCGTCTTTCGTGGTAAGGCCGAGAGCGAGCTCAGTGTGACCGTCAAAGTGGCACCCTTTGATGTCACGCCTGTTGAAGAGATTCCCCCTGAACCTGTCTGGGAGCCATCCCCGCTCGAAGGTTACGAACACGACCAGGATCAACAAACCGACCAGTAGGGGCGTGATTTATCACGCCCTGCCCGTGTGCCAATCCGCCTGGGGAGCCATGTGACGGGGGACGAGAGTGTTGGGACGAGGGCGTGATGGAATCACGCCCCTACGTTGTTATGGACAATGTCTGCATGCTTTGGCGCAATACGCTTATTGTTCCTACTCTGCGCGGTCTCCTTCATGGGCAAAGAGTGAATCTACGGGTTCCGAGGCTTTTTCTGATGGTAATGCATGCAAATCAGAGGGCAATAAGGGATTGATTACGCCAAGTAGAAGGCGTATCAGGCCGATAATCAGCAGGCAAATGCCCAAGCCGACAATCAATACTTCAGACGAGTATGTGTGTGCAATGTGCGATAAACCGAGAGCTGTAATACAAACACCAACTACGAGGATGATAAAACCACTTAAGACAAAGCGAAGCATTCTACGGCGTATGACGCGCTTTAAAACAGCTTCTTGCCGTGCGAGGCTTCCTCTTTTTTCAACCATGTAATTGTGCTGCTCTTTTCCCCTGCAAAGGCAGGTGTAGTCCAACATCTATACACCCACATGTTATACGTTAAAGAATGTATAAAGTTGCGACTATCCTGCCTCGAGGGAAAGAGTTACGTGCTTAGCCGACGGTTGGCTCGATGCCCAAACCTTCAGCGCGTTCACGCTCCAACTGCGCTGCGTGTGCTTGCGCGGGACGCCAGTAGCCCGCGGTCATAAAGACCGTTGGTACGAACAGGACCATGCCGCCAATGCAGACCCACCACCATGCTGCCCAGCCGGAGGCACTGGTAAAACTGCCCACCACAGCGGTCAGGCCAACAGTTGAAAGCACGACAACCAGGCGCAGAACAAAACCCCAGACCGCTAGCCCCGTCGCCACGAGAGCTGGATTGATGTCCTCGACCGTCTCCGTGAAACCCGCCATCCAGGTCACATACGCTGTAGCAATCGTCAGGCCAAAGAGGCCAAGCAGCGTTGCCATGAGTCCGTTACTGGGATGCTGCCCGATTTGCGCAATAAAGATGATCGTGACGATAATCGTCGCGGCGGTTCCAATCAGCATCAATGGCTTGCGCACGCCCAGGCGGTCAGAGATCAGGCCGATGATGACAGCGGCGGGCACGTTGACCAGCCAGAAGATGCTCATCAGTCCGTTGGCGTCAGCGAGCGAATAGCCGAAGATGGCATTGAGATAGGTGGGGAAGAAGCCAACTGCCGCGAAGTAGAGCAACAGGAAGAGACTAATGCCGATAGAACTGATAATCACTCTGGGACTGGCCATCTGTCGCCAGGGATGGCGCTGAATTTCGTGCGTATCAATGCCGCGTGCCCGTGCCTCTAGCAGTTCTCGTTCGCGCAAGGTCGTCATAATTTGCGCGCGTAGAGCGGGTGAGAGTTCGCGCAGAGCAAACAGACAGACGACAAAGACCACCAGACCAGAGATTGCCGCGATGACGTATTGTGACTGCCATGTGCCATACAGATGAATGGTCTGGCTGAGCACGGTGGTTGCCAGCACGCTGCCGCCAACAGGTCCAACTGTCCAGAAGCCCATTGCCATCGCGCGACCCAGGCGCGGCGAGAAGTCACGTACTAGCGCGGGTGTTGCTACGAGAATAATGCCCTCAATGAAGCCGAGCAGCCAGTAGAGAATGAGGAAGGCGGGAGCCGACGAAGTGAGCGAGATGGCAAAGGTGATAACGGAACTGACGAGCAGGCCGTAGATCACCAGATTCGCTCGTCCTAAACGGTCCGAGAAGCCGCCAAAGATCGAGGCAACTGCACCCAACAGGTTTGCCAGCAGTAGCGAATAGCTGTATTGCTGGAGCGTCAGGTGAAAATTGGTCAGCACGAGGGGCGCAACTGAAGGAAGGACATACGATTGATAATACAGGACAATGGTAGCGATGACGGAAAGCGCGAGATACCAGATACGATTGGAGTTGGAGGGATAGTGTTCGAGGCTACGTTGCCAAAAGCTGCTTGAACGTGTACTACTCATGCAATACTCCTGTTTCTGCTGTTGCCTGTCATTAGGAGACAGCGTAGACATGGATGCCAGCACAGACATTGTGCCAGCGACCTCAATACAAAGAGTGGGTTTACCGATTAGCGTGAGAATGTAGTACGAACAGAACTCGCAAAGACGAGTTACACAAAGGATACCATGCTTTTAGACAATATTCAACCGCCCTTCGAGATAATATTTTACCAGTCCCGCATGGGAGAGCGGCTTTGTGGGATTATCGATATCGCAATTTGTCTCATAATCTAGCAACACAATGCCGTGTTCGTCTGCCATACCTTGTAGCTCTTGTAGCGTATCTTGTAGCCTATTTTCAAGCACCCAAAGGTATGATGGCAGATAAATCACACGCCGTGCCTCTATATAGGAAAGTAATCTACTTCCGTGTACTCCTTCCCTATGGCCTAATGTCTTGCCGTATGTCTTTTCGGTGCGCTTTAAGCCTTTCATATTTCGGGCGGCAAATTTTGAAGGGTCTATATCCGCAGCCTCGAAGACTTTCAGACCTTGCCAGATACCTTCTACGCTGGCACTTACAACTCCAGGGGAGAATGGAACAGGAATGTCACCATGTGGATAGAAAGGGCTAAAACGGAGCCAGGGTTGCTGACCATGCGAGGTGACATCTAAAACAGGAATATCTCCATAGAGTTGTTGAAGCTTCGCTTGTGAGGTGCGATGGTTGGCGATAAAAATGTTCATGTATAATCCCCTTTCTATAATCAGAAAATAGAAATATGCTCAATATGTGATAAGGCGATATATATCATCCTATCATATATTGAGCACTATCTGCTCGGGAATATGTAGAAACGCTCTATCCTATCGACGATACATCTTCGGCTGTGAACACCCTAATGCCAAGCGCGTCAATCGCTTTTTTCAGCGGGAACGTTATTACCTTGAACAGCAACACAAAACTCCCATAGATTGCAGCGACACCTACTACCACCGAGAGAATGATAATGGCAACAGAAGCAGTCTGCTGATGCGTTACATTCAGGTAGACGTTAAAGGGGATTAATGCCGCTATATACCCAATGCCCACCGAGAAGAGGGCAATAGCAGCTTTCAGTGACCAAACGGCTATCTGCTGCATTTTATACAGGATAGTTGGCGCGAAGAGCTTGAGAATGATCGAGACAGGTCCCAAACCAGACAGGTCATAGCCTGAAATCAGGACAATAAAGTAGAAGCATGGCAGCATCAATAGCCAGTTGGCATGCACATAAGGCGAGAAAGACGATGTCACAAGAATGATCAGCGAGAAAAATCCTTCGCTGATATTAAAAACGTTACACGGTGTACCTTTGAGAAAGACCAGTATTTTATGGATGTAGGGCACGTTGCTCAGGTGCAGCAAACTCTGTAAAAGCGGGGATGAGTCTCTGAATTTCGCAAATTTCGCCAGGTAAGGCATCTCTCTCAGGTAGTGCAGGCGCGTGGTTTCGCTCTCACCTAGATGTAAATTGGCACTGCGCGCTACTGACTGCGGAAAGGTCAGGTAGAACGAGGTTGTGACTATCGTCCAAAACCAGTAGAGAGAGCCTGTCTTGGTGATTGTGTTGGCATTCAGCCCACCATTTGTCAGGGTGATGGGGAATGGTGCGAGTTGATCCCACTGATGCCAGAGTGTGTAGTTCCACTCCAGATAGTAAGCACTGCCATAAAGGAGCAGGCAAATCAGTGTGGTGATAACAATGTAATAAAGAATCGTCATGCGCACGAAGGCACCATTGCGGATATTGAGCACGAAGAACACAATTGTGTAGAGTATATAAACATACAAGCCATACAAAAACAGGGTCTGAGTCATTGAGGTGTCCCTTTTACAGGTTATAGCTCTTCACTGTACACAGCTTTCCTCACGGAGCGATAGTTCATCCCTGTCTGTGAAAAGAGAAGAGGTTGAGATAGTTGGCGTAAGCGAGGCTCAGTCCGCTCACGAGCATGGATAATGTAGTGATTAGCTGATCTTGTCTGAGCTTTTGTGCTATCATAGTAGTAGACGGTATGATATGCCAGAGCAATACAAAAAGGTGTCTCAGTATGTTTACACAGCAAAAAGGGAGGGCAACGATGCTCAAGGATACGCTGTTGTATCTCGCCCAAAATCAACAACTTCGCGAGTTCGTGATTCATAATAAAGCCACCAGAGGCGTCTCGCGCCGCTTTGTCGCGGGTGAAACGCTGGCGGAGGCAGAGCAGGCCACGCGCCAACTCAATCAGCACGGCATGAGCGTTGCGCTTGACCATCTTGGAGAGAATGTCTCCGACGCGCGCGAGGCATCCGCCGCTACGCAGGACTATCTCGCCGCGATTGAACGCATTCGGCAAAGCGGGATTGATGCCAATATCTCTATCAAACTCACTGCGCTGGGATTGGATATCTCGCAAGATGTGTGTGAGCAAAACCTGCGCCTCATCCTCACGCAGGCGCGCCAGCACAACATTTTCGTCTGCATCGACATGGAAGGCTCCGACTATACAGAGCGCACCGTTGCAACGACGTTTAGCATGCGCGAAGAGTTTGAGCAGGTCGGGACGGTTATTCAGTCCTATCTCTATCGCAGCAATGCCGATATCGAGCAACTTGTCGCGCAAGGCGTGCGCGTGCGTCTGGTCAAGGGGGCATATAAAGAGCCAGCAACGGTCGCCTTTCAGGAGAAGAGTGAGGTTGACCGCAACTATGTGCAATTGATGATGCATCTGCTGGCACGTGGCAATTTTCCCGCCATCGCCTCGCACGACGAGCATATCATCGACACTGCCTGCAAGTTCGTGCGCGATCACGGGATCAGCAAGTCCGCCTTTGAATTTCAGATGCTCTACGGCATACGGCGCGATTTGCAAGAAAAGCTGGTCGCGCAAGGCTACAACGTGCGCATCTACGTGCCCTACGGCTCGCAATGGTATCCTTACCTCATGCGGCGTATGGCGGAACGGCCCGCGAATCTGATGTTTGTCATGAGCAATGCGATAAGGTAGATCACATGCAGCACACCCATTTTGCAATCGCGGCAGGCGTGGCCGATATCCGACGCGATCCCGATGCGCACTCGGAACTGGTCACGCAGGCATTATTGAACATGCCCGCGCACGTTCTGGATACCTATGACGAGTGGACGCGTATCGCCCTGGTTGATTACGAGGGCTGGATACGCAGCAATGAATTGGACGAACTGCCCGTCAGAGGCTTTTGCAAAGTAGGTGAGCAGTGCGCCACGCCGCTCGCGCTCTCAGCGGTCATCCTGCAACCTTCCACGCCCCTCTATCAAGACGCGGAGGGAACCGCCGTTGTCGAAGACAATAAACTGGCACGGGCCTATCTTTCCAGCACGCTTCCGCTTGTCGATACGACACAGGCGCGGCGCGTCCAGGTCGCGTTGCCTGGAGAGCGCACTGCGTGGCTGGAACGTTCCGCTATCGCCATCCGTCAGGGAGATGCACCCTATCCTCAGGAAGTAGTGACGCACGCGACACAGGTTGCGCGCTTATTGCTCGATGTGCCCTATCTCTGGGGCGGCACAAGCGTCGAGGGCATCGATTGCAGTGGTCTCGTGCAACTGAGCTATCGCATGTGCGGCTATATGCTGCCACGCGATGCCAATCAGCAGGATGACGCGCTGGCACAAGCCGTTACGATTGAAGAGATGCAGGAGGGCGACTTGATCTTTTTCGGTAGCGCGAGCATCACGCATGTCGCCCTTGCTGTCAGCAATCACGAGTATATTCACGCGGAAGGCAATCGCTACCAGCGCGTGCTCATCAATAGCTTTGACCCCAACGCGACCAATTATGACCAGCGACTGCGCGAGCTTGTGTGGGGACTCAAGCGTGTGACGCCCGACATGCTCAATGCCAATCCTTATACGTTGTAGAGGAGGGACCCTATGCAAATTCTGCCCTTTAACGGCATCTGGCCCACGATTGCAGATGATGTATTTATTGCTCCAGGTGCGGTGATTATCGGCAATGTCACTATTCACGAGGGTGCAAGTATCTGGTACAACACGGTTATTCGCGGGGATACAGGACCAATCGTGATTGGCAGGCGCACGAATATTCAGGATAACTGCACGCTGCACCTCGATGCGGATGCGCCGTTGACGATTGGCGAGGAGTGCACGATTGGGCATAATGCGGTCGTGCATGGGGCGACGCTGGGCAATCGCGTGCTGGTTGGCATGAACGCCGTTGTGCTCAATCACGCGCTGATCGGCAACGAGTCGATGATTGGCGCGTGTACGCTGGTATCGGAGCGCAAGCATTTCCCCGATGGCGTGCTACTCCTCGGCGTGCCCGCCAAAGTCATCCGCGCTCTCAGCGAGGCCGAGCGCCTCCATCTTGCCACGAGTGCCAACGGTTATTATGAGCGCGCCCGTGCCCATCGTGCGGCTATTGAGTCCACTGCGCGCTTGTAAACAGGCATCAGGGACGTTCGACCTCAAAAGAAACTATAATGGAGAATGATCAACAGTTCTGTAAGACGACACACTGACATTCTGATTATTGGCGGCGGCATCATCGGCTGCGCTATCGCGTACTATCTGCGTAAGAGTGGGCGCGAGGTGCTTGTGTGTGAACAGGGCACGATAGGGGCACAGGCCTCGAGCGCGGCGGCGGGCCTGCTCGCTCCGTTGGGACCACTCTCTGGCCCCGGACCATTCGCAGACCTGCTCCTCGCAGGCTACATCTTACTGCCTGCCGTTGCCGCCGAACTGGAAGAATACACAGGTCTGCGGCTCGGCTACGCGCGCACGGGAGCTTTACGGGTTGTGCGCAATCCGAAGCGTGTCGCTCATCTGCGCAAACGCATGGAGGCATGGCGACCGTTGGGATTGGAGTTACACTGGCTCAGTGGCGATGAGGCGCGTCAGTATGAGCCGCAGCTTGCTCCCGATATCTGTGCCGCTGTGTACGCCCCCCAGGAGTCGCAGATACAGGCGAACGCGCTGACTACGGCCTTTGCTCAGGCTGCACGCCAGATGGGAGCGCATCTTTATGAGCACACAACTATTACTGGTCTTCTCCTGCAAGATGCACGTGTAACGGGTGTATGTACTGCCCAGGAGGAAACCATTGCGTGCCAGCATCTGGTCATCGCAACGGGAGCGTGGGCAGGGCAATGCGCGGAATGGCTGCATGTCACGCTACCCGTCACACCTTTACATGGGCAGATGCTGCTGCTGGCACAACCCACGCATCCTCTGCATACGCTCATCTTTGGAGAGGCCCTTTATCTGGTTCCTAGAGGGGAAGCCGTTCTCGTTGGAGCTACAAAAGACGAAGTTGGCTTTGAAACGCGAGTGACAGATGAGGGCATAGATTGGTTGCGCGCTACCGCCGCTCGCCTTGTCCCCGCTCTACAAGAGAGTGCGTTGCTCAAAATCTGGGCAGGGTTGCGGCCTCGTACGCCCGATACACGCCCTATGTTGGGACCCGTGGCGGGCTGGGAGAACGTGACGCTGGCGACTGGTCACAATAGCGTCGGCATCATGCTCAGTGCTATTACGGGGCAGTTGATTGCTGTGTATCTTCTGACGGGATCGCTACCCGCGCTGCTCCAGCCGTTTGTGCCTGCGCGTTTTCAGTGAGTCTCGTGGCGTTCACGCCGTTCGCGCTCTCGATGTTCTTGTAGAGATGTCACATTGGCTTGTGGCTTCTCTTCTTCAGGCGCGCTGCTATTCGATTCCAGGTAGTAGCTCCCGATGAGGGCGATGCCAACGCCGAGTGGGATGAGTCCGGGCAGCAGCCAGGGGCCGAGATGAAAGGGCGTGCTAGTAAAACTGGCGGGTAGCAAGAAGCCCACCGGATAGAGGCCAACGGTAAGTGCCAGCCCGACCATGGCGGTGATCAAGCCTGCTCGCAAGATACCCTTGTGACGCCGTACTTGTGCGGGTGGTTGAATACCCTGTATAATTAATGCCATACGCTCTTTATGATGCAGGTAACGCACAAGAACGATGCATCCAAAGAACACGGCAAGTGAAAGCAAAAAAATAATAGTTACATTCGATAGCATACTTGATACCTCGTTCTATTTGCTACACGTGTATGGTATGATAAGAGAAACCTGCGGATTGTTTCGTTTTTGTCTGTACAGCGAGCGAAACATTTTGTGCCTAATTATCCTCTAAAGAGGAAGTATGAACGAGCATCTATTGCAATCATCACAAAGTATAGGATTACCACTATCAAGTTTCGCTACACATAGTATCGAACAAGATGAGCTTCAGCTTGTTTCGGCTAGTCGCGATGGCGATCAGGATGCGTTCGCGCAATTAGTCCAACGTCATCAACGTCGGGTGTTTAATCTGGCATATCGTATGGTACAAGACTACGAAGAGGCGAATGAGATCACACAAGAGGCCTTTTTAGCCGCGTGGCAAGGCTTGCCATCATTTCGTGGTGATGCACGCTTCTCTACCTGGCTCTATCGTATCGCCTATAATTGTAGTCTCAAACAATTGGAAATCCATAAACGCGATAAAGTCCTACAAGCAGCAATACAAATCGAGCAACTAGAACAAGAGAGCCTGGAAGAGCGTGCTGATAAAGCCCTTGAGACACAGGAGTGTCAGACTTTTGTGCGTAGTCAACTCTCATTGCTCCCTGCGAAATACCGTATTGTGCTGGTATTACGCCATTTGCAAGAAATGACTTACGAGGAAATTGCCGAGATTCTCACCATGCCTGTTGGTACTATTAAAACACATTTATTTCGGGCGCGCAATCTCCTGAAAGAACGCCTGGAAGCTTTTGAGCGTGACAGGAGCAATAGAACGAGAGGCTAATAATGCGCTGTACACAGGTTATGCGGCAGTTACAATATTATCTCGACAATCAACTAACTCTTGAGCAGGTACGTATCCTTGAGGCTCATCTGACTCATTGTGCGGCATGTCAGGACGAACTCTTTCTGCTCGAAGAGGTGACGCATACCTTGCGCACTATTCGTCCTGTTGAAGAGCCTGCCAATCTCACCCGTACAATTATGCAACAGGTTGCGGCTCATCCACGCATGCAGTTAGAGCAATCCTCGTATAAACTTTTACGTCCCTCGTTGTTAGAACTGTTGGCTGCTATTATCCTCGCTACTGTGACCACATTTGGGATTATATTGGCACAACCACCACTGCGTATCTCGTCGCTCCTCGGCAATGATCACGATTTTCTCTCGCTTGTGTTTATCAATATGCAGCATCAGCTGATTGGCATCAATAATAGTACCGTGACGCTCGTTCTCTGGATTGTAGGGACTGTCTTGGGTATCTGCATCACGTTGATGGTGGCAGGTAGTGAGATGCGCACACTCTGGTATAAAGCGATGATGGAACGCCTCCCCGTCTGGTAAATAAGGTGCGCATCTTATTTCCCAAACATGCCTTCTTCCAGCGTCTACATAGCAAACACTATGCGGCATTGCAGGCCGTTTTTGTGCTATGATTCGTTGCAAAAGTAACATGACGAAGGTGAGCAATACGTTGCTATGGAGATAGTTAAACATCGTCGCCTAAGCGATATTGTACGAGGTCTTTACCTGCTGTGTCATCCGTTGCCTGTTTTGTTTCATACTATCGGAGTAACTCTCTTTGCGTTAATCGCCGCCTGGCCGGTTTTTGTTTGGTCTAAAATTGCCCTGGTGATTGGGGCGCATCTTGCTATGCAACTCTCAATTGCTATTCTCAATGATTATTGTGATCGTAATGTGGATGCTGCCGCCCACAAAAAGAAACCGATACCGCTTGGTTTGGTACACCCAAGCGAGGCTCTTATCATTGGGATAGTGTGTGTCGTATTAATGTTGCTGCTGCTTTTGCCGCTCCCGCCACTTGCTCTGCTGATCTCGCTGCTCTATCTGGTCTTAGGACAGGGCTACAATCTAGGACTGAAAGCCACGCCGCTCAGTGGTGTCGTGTTTGCCCTCGCTATTCCGCTCATTCCGGTCTACGCCTTTGTGGGGGTGGGCCACTCCACACCGTTGCTTTTCTGGCTGGTGCCAGTCGCGGCTTTGCTCGGTGTTGCTCTCAACCTTGCTAATTCCTTGCCCGATATTGAGGATGACACCGCCAGTCGCGTGCGCACGCTCGCGGTATTGCTTGGCGTTAAGCGTTCACTCTTTGTCAGTACGTTGCTTGTTTTTCTCGCCCTTGCCCTTGTCACTATTCTCAGCGTGACACATACCGTTCCTGCCTTACCTGCCATCATTATTCCAACGCTCATTCTCACGGCCTGTCTTGCATGTTCGTTTGCGTTCTTTTCCGCCTTTTATAGCGCGGTGCGCGGACGCAAAACCTACTTTTACTTGGTTGTGCTGACGAGTCTATTGCTGGCTGGAGGGTGGATTATAGGAGCTATTTTCTAATGCCACTACGTCTTACCCTGCTTGAAGATCTCTTGTTGCGCCTCAATCTCTTACCCGCGCCCTTGCTGGATACACCGCTGGCCCCAGGTATCGCTAAGGCCCTGATTACGGCCTGTGAAGTGGGTATTTTCGATGCCTTAAGCACGCATCCCTTGCCGCTCAATGTGCTGGCTGGGCGCGTGCATTGTGATCCCTGTGGTCTGCAACTCCTGCTGCACGTTTTGGTCGAGACAGGCTATCTCCGGCAGAAAAATGGCGTTTATCGCAATACACACCTGTCACAACGCTGGCTTACAAGTGGTTCCCGTTTCAATATCGCGCCCTATGTCGTGCATAGTCCTGATATTGTCACCATCTGGAACCATCTGCCAGAAATTGTGCGCCACAACAAGCCTGCGATGCGTATGCCCTATGAAGATGATGCCAGTGTGCCCCAGACACAGGCCCAACTCGAACGCCATTACGCTGGTCTGGCGGCTCTAGCCACAGTCATGGGTCGTGAGCCGATCGCTCGTGCTCATGTCCCTGCTAATGCCACCGCCTTGCTTGATGTTGGTGGTTCACACGCTGCTTATAGCCAGCTCTTCTGCCGCAAATACCCTAATTTGCACGCCACCATTGTCGATATTCAGCCAGGGATTGAAGCGGGTCTGCGCACAGCCAAAGAGAGCAACATGGAGGAGCGTATGAGCTTTGTCTGTGCCGATATCGTGCGTGATGACTTCGTCACTGCCGCGTCGATGGAGGGCCAGTTTGATGTCGTGCTCTATTTTCACATTGCCCATCTGCTACAACCTGATGTCAACGAGGCCGTCCTGGCGAAAGTTGCGCGCGCGCTTAAACCCGGTGGCGTGCTGATCTACGTTGATCAGGTCACGGACCGCGGCTATTATATGCGCCTTGCCGCCCTGATGGTCCAGTTCATGGCTCTAACCATGAAAACGGTAGGTGGAACCTGCTATCCCTTCGCGACAGTTAAGCATTGGCTTGAGAACGTGGGCATGGGCCAGGTGCAGCAGTATCGCATGCTCACGCCTCTAGCCACGATGATTACCGGGGTGAAGCAATGAATCGCTTTATAATTAGCCTAGTAGTGTGTTGTACAGCTTGTGTTGTCGCTCTGCTGCTTGCTGATAGATTGCCCGTTGCGCTGGATCAGGAAGCGTCGGGGCATCCAGGGCGGGCGGAATCTGCTCGATATCGCTGATGATGCCCAAGGCATGTAGGGCCATCAGTGCTGCCCCACGCGCCGAGGCTTCCAGGTTGAGCGAAGGATAGAGCGGCGTTCCCAGCGTGTCTGCGATAATTTGTTGCAGTGTCTTCGAGTTTAGTAGCGCGCCACCGCTACTTATTACGCGCGCGGTGCCCTGCCCATCAGGCGCGAGAGCCGTCTGTAGCTGACGATACACGCCATCGAGTTGATAGGCAAGTGACTCCATGCCCGCGCGCAAGATATCGGCGGGCTGGGTATGGGCATTGAGGCCGCTGATCGTCATGCGTGCCTCGGCGTGCCAGCCCAGACTGCGTTCACCGGAAAGAAAGGGTAGAATAGTCAGACCATGCCCGGCAGGTGGAATAGCGGCAACCAGTGGCTCCGCCTCGGCCAGTGCGGGCAATTTCAGCGTTTGGTCGAGCCAAGCTAGCAGATTACCACCCTCACTCAATGCACCGCCCAGCACTGCATGGCGTTTATCGAGCAGGTAGAGCCACAGGCCCATTGGCGGCGTAGCACGCTCAGGCGGCACAACAACACGTAACGCGCTCGACGTCCCAATTGTCATGGACCAGTTCTCGATGCCTGCGCAACCCGAACCGAGGCAGGCTGCCGCGCCATCGCCAAGCGCGGGAAACCAGGGTACTTTGTGCAAAACAGGCCAGCGCGTCGCGTATTCATCTCGCAAGCCCTGTATAGCATCAGTGGCATCGCCAATAGCTGGTAATTGTTCAGCACGGAGTTGGAGGGCGGCAAGTAGTTCTTCATCCCATGTCAATTTGCGCGTATTCAGCAGACCGGTTGCCGAGGCCATCGACAAGCTACAGACCGAATGACCGAGGAGTTTACGATGCAAGTATTCGCCAAAAGAGAGCCACTGCGCAACGTGCTGATACATCGCGGCCTGCTCTTGCGCGAGCCAGCGCAGTTTGGCGGGCCAATAACTGGCGTGGAAACGCGCTCCCGTGCGTGCATGTACTGCTTGCTCGTCGAGCTGTTTGCGCAACTCCAAGGCGGCCTGTTGTGGTCGTGTATCCTCCCACGTGATGAGTGGCATCAGTGGTTTGCCCTGTGCATCAACGCCTAACAAGCCATGCCAGAAGGTATCAATGGCAACCGCGCCAATCTGTTGTGCCAGGTCGCCCGCCGCCTGTAGTGCTGTGTCAATAGTTTGGATTACGACATCTGCGAGCATATCCACATCAACCGAGACCTCGCCATCTGCCGAAGTATTTAATTTGTAAGTTTGTTGGGCATGCACCACCGGAATTGTTCTTCCTTGCGCGTCAAACAGCAGCGTGCGCGTAGAAGACGTGCCAACATCTAAAGCAAGAATGAGTGGTGCCTGCGGTACAAATGGCGTGTGTGTGGATGGCGTTGCCATAGTTGATCTCCTCTTATGCTCTACATATAGATAACGCCATTATAACACAGGCAGAAGTTCCTACTCGATGTCTGGTATCTGCCAATTGATCGGTTGCTCAGCACGCTCTACCAGGGCCGTGTTGATTTTGGAGAAGGGATGGCTGCGAAAGAAACCATTGCGCGCGGAGAGAGGCGAGGGATGAACTGATTGAATGACCATGTGATGTGTCTCATCAATGAGGCTGCGCTTCTTCTGCGCATAACTACCCCATAACACAAAAATTACGGGTGTGCTCTTCTGATTGACAGCGCGAATAATCGCATCGGTAAATTGTTCCCATCCACGATTTTTATGCGAGTTGGGGGCATGAGCGCGCACAGTGAGGACGGCATTGAGTAGTAGGATGCCTTGTTCGGCCCAGGGCACGAGGTAGCCATTGTTAGGAATGCAGCAACCGAGGTCATTCTGTAACTCTTTGAAAATATTGATCAGCGAGGGCGGTGGCTTGATACCAGGGCGAACTGAGAAACTGAGGCCGTGGGCCTGTCCGTCGTCGTGATAGGGGTCTTGTCCGAGTAGTAGTACGCGCACCTGCTCATAGGGCGTGTAGCGCAGGGCCGCAAACATATCCTGTTCAGAAGGGAAAACGCTTGCGTGGGCGCGCTCTTCGTCTACAAATTGGGCCAGTTGTTTGAAATATGGCTTGTCGAACTCGTCAGCAAGCACAGTCTGCCACGAGGCGGGAATATCTATCTGCATACCTCTTCCTCTTTATATTACCTGAAAATATGGAGAGCCGATGGTTTGCGCATTGAGAAAGCGCAAGGACAAGCGACCTAAGAAAACAACACAGAAAGCGACAGGAGGTTCGATGATTGCCTTCCACCGACTCTTATCTTGCTATTCTCGCGCTAGCCATCGATTGCGGAAAGCATCACTACATGCGTGAGCATAATTGCTGAGATTGCCACGCATTGCTCGGTGTGAACCGCCAGTATATGTACTTTAACCTCTACAGTGTATAGCACTTCTGTGAGGATATCAATGCGGGGGGGGAATATTGGAAAAAGGAGGTAGACATTTCTTGTACATGCGTGTAAGGTAGCATGAGATGAAGACTTGTTATACCGTATTGGGCACGATTATGGATTGTAACAAAATAATATGTAAATGGCTCGCACATGGCACCCCAGGCGGATTGGCGCATGGGCAGGG
>DAIDJF010000015.1 GCA_027451525.1 Ktedonobacterales bacterium | reverse complement strand
ATCATGCTCCCCACTCACCTGTTTGGGCGGCACTGGCATCGATTTCAACACCGAGAGTAGTGTGCCAGCCCGCAAAGCCCGCTGCCAGGGATGATCAACTCCAAGTTCCGGCAAGCTCGAAAGCACCTTTCCATTGCGCACAAAGAGCCTCCTCCAATTGGATGGATCAAGCGGAATGAGAGCATGGCGTTGGCGTCGAGCAGCATCGATAGAATTAGCACGCACGTTCGTACCAATCCCACTAACCATATTGATCTGTTCGATACGCTCTGCTCCAAAATTGATCGGAATAGCCTGACTATATTCTTTCGCACTCACGTGAAGCCAAGCATGGGTATCAGCTTTGATACTATCGGCAAGGTGACGAATTGCGTCACCTGATGAAACACCTGCAGCACGCGCCTGCCAGTATTCGAGGACACGAGCACTATGCCCAATCATTCCAGTCATTGCCCCACCACTGGTCAGGAAATGTCCATTGCCAAAAGAATCACCTGCAACAACGCCATTAGCCGCGACCAGCGGATCGGCACCAACACGCTCCACGAGGCTGAACAATGTTGGTCCATAAATCATCTGGACCTTCATAAGCTCTTGCTTAGGGATATCGAGAATATCTGAAGCTTGCTCCATATAATAGTCGTAGATCATATGTTGATAAGCCGCATAAAACTCTGCTGAATTGGAATCAGTTCCAGCAGGAACAAGCCCTGAAACAATGGGATCGAAGGTTTTGAAATCTGGCACCTGAACCAACACCCAGCCTACCTCTGGATCATTCTCATGGCCCACTGCAATTTGTCGTACCCAGTATTCCTTACCATCTTGATCGAACTCTGAAGATATACGCCGCCTCAGACGCCCACCAATCAGTACTTCGACCAGACCAGCCAGGAAATCAGCTTGAGCTACTACCGGACCTCGCCCATCTTCATGATCTACCTTCACATCCTCTTGTACAAAACCTAGACGTTTTGCATCCGCACTGTTGAAACCCTGGGCAATCATGAACAATTCTGGAACGCCAAGGTCAATCACCTCACTGCCCGGCTCACGCACACGCACAAATTGCCCTTTGAAGTCAAATTCCTGAAGTGCCTCAATACGAACACGCTTCCGCCCATCCAAATCATCAATGAAACCATCGCTCTCACTCGGGACGACACGATGGTGCGTGAACAGCTGAACACGCGGCTTACAATTATCTTCCTTATCCCGTCTCTCAACAGCCTCCAGATAACGACGCAATAACTTTTGTATTGATGCTGCCTCTGCCTGGAATGTTGACGGACCATCGAGGACCGCGACCATGTCAGTGCGAATCTTGCGTGGATCCGGGTGATCGGGAGGCTTAGGTGGCTCTAACAATGTAATAACACGATTCGGCAAACCATCTCGCCAGCGATCATCAATAAATTCAACATCGTGAATCGTTCCTACAATATGCTGATCGGTATCATAACCATCGATAATTTCATCAGCAACAATATCTCCCGCCGTAGTCTGGGGACTATAGAAACACTCTGCAAGACGAAAGATTTGCCCATTCCCGCGCCGCGGTAGCCGCTCCTCTCCATATCGTTCCAACATCATCTGGTCAATCAGGCCAAGCTGGTGATACAAATCTTCCCGAAGATTCCAGTGCACGCCCAAAAAAGGGTCGCCACGCATCTCAACCCCTACAGCTTGATGGCCCATTGCTATAGTCCATAGCATAGACATCATATTCGTTCCACCCAGACCCAAGGCCAGAAAGTCTGGGGCAACTATTAGTGCATCTGCCATTGTCATCGGTTGCATTACCCTCCTCAAATGAGCGTACGTAAACATGTATCTTTAAAAAAAGAATACCATGATACCTTCGCTTTCGCTGTGAGCAAGCTCTCTTTTATTGTGATAGCATACATACCAGACACATAGAAAGGGATTCTTATCGTGCAGGAAAGTACAGTTTCAATACTTACCAGTTGGCAGAATTTTTATGTAATCGTCGGCTCCGCTTCTGGAGCACTTATAGGATTGATGTTTGTCGTAATCACCTTAAAAGGGGAAAGTCGTTCCCGTACACGACAGAAAATTGAACCTCTTGACGCTTTTGGCACACCAACCGTCATGCATTTTAGTTCCGCGCTCTTCATCGCCACATTTCTCTGCGCCCCCTGGCAGATACTCTGGGTACCAAGTCTGCTACTCGGCATTTTCGGTCTTGGAGGAATAATCTACATCGCTATTGTCACGCGACGAGCACTCTTGCAAACTGATTATACGCTCGTATTGGAAGATTGGCTATGGCATACGATTTTCCCATTTATCTCGTATATAACATTTATCCTTGCAGGTGCCCTGCTTCCCAACTACTCATCCTCCGCACTATTCATCATCGGTGCAGCTACAATTCTACTTCTCTTCATTGGCATTCATAATTCCTGGGATACCATTACCTATATTGCTCTTGTAAAAAGATCTCAACCAGAAAATAATAACCAGGACTAAGATAGCGTTATAACTATCTATCAAAACAAAAAATAAGCAATTCTGGCAATCTGCTTCACAGCCAGACATCCATATGAGGATCTTTCCTATCAACCTCTCAAACAACTATAAGAGTGCATTTCAAGAAACACTCTCGAAATGCACTCTTGCACTTATCTTTCCACTGCTTGACCTGTTGCCTGCTTCTGATACTCCTGCCGCCCTTGTTGATCCAGACGTTGAAACTCCTCATCACTTAAGGTAATTTCCGCTGCCGCCACGTTTTCTTCTAGATGTTTGACACTACTCGTGCCAGGAATGGGCAGCATCACAGGACTCCGCCTCAAGATCCAGGCCAATGCGACTCCGCTTGGTGTGGTAGTATGACTTCTAGCAATTTCGGCAAGCATAGACCCAGGCTGTGCCAGATTCCCTGCTGCAAGTGGGAACCACGGAATAAAGCCAATCCGCGCACGCTCACAGTAATTGAGCACCTCCTCACTTTGGCGAGTTACTAGATTGTAGAGATTTTGCACCGTGACTACAGGAAAGAATTTTTGCGCCGCCTCTATCTCCTCTACGTTTACTTCACTTAACCCCACATGGCGTATCAAACCTTCCCGCTGCATCTGTTTAATAGCATCAAACTGCTCCTCCCTCGGCACTTTAGGATCAATACGATGCAACTGCCAAAGGTCAATACGCTCTAAACCTAAACGGCGCAAACTCATAAGTACCTCCTGACGAAGATACTCTGGTCGCCCCAGTGGAACCCAAATATCCGGCCCATGACGAGTCAAGCCAGCTTTCGTCGCTATGACCAGCCCAGGATACGGATATAAGGCTTCATGTATCAGTTTCTCACTCACTTCAGGTCCATAACTATCAGCAGTATCAATAAAATTGATGTTCAAATCTGGCAGACGCTTCAGCGTCCGTAAAGCCTCCTGACGGTCTTTCGGCTCATCCCAAATTCCCGGTCCAGTGATTCGCATAGCACCAAAACCAAGACGATTTACCGTCAAATCACCCCCAATAGTAAACTGCCCACTTGCAGCAGCACCTCTATTTGCCATATTGTTCTTCTCTCCTTCATATTTTTTACGTGCTATGCGCCATTAATATCTCTAATGATCTTGTTCTGTAGGCCAAATCAAGATCTCATTCACACTAACATACTCTGGCTGAATAAGCGCATAAACACATGCTACCTTGCCTTCCAATCTTCCACTCATAACACGTCCTTTACTTACTTCTGTAACAAGAAACCAATGATGATTGCATGGACTGCACCCCGAAGACCGGACAGTGAAGGAAGTCAACTTCTCCAAAATGTCGTAAACTGAGAACAAGACAAGAGAAGGAGAAGAGACGATGCAAAAACGGATGCACAGCCGGGAATTCAAACTGGATGTGGTGCGCCAAATCGCCAACGGCCAGAAGCGACCGGCCCAAGCCTGCCGAGAGTATGGCCTGGCGGAAAGTGTCCTCTCACGCTGGCGCAAAGAGTACCAGCAACGCGGAGAAAACGCCTTCTTGGCGCAACCGTCGGAGCAGTCTAGCACCCAGGAGCAGCGCATTGCCGAATTAGAGCGCTTCTGTGGCCAATTGGCACTGGAGAACCAGGTTTTAAAAAAAGCCTTGCAGAGCAGGGGGTCGGGGAGCGGCATGTTATGATTGAGCAGGCTCATCAGCAGCATCCAGAGCTTTCCATTGAGCGCTTGTGCGAGCTGTTCAGTGTCAGCCGTAGTTGGTATTATGAGCGTGGGAGCCAGCCAGAGAGCGATGCCGAGGAGATGGCTTTACGCGATGAGATCGAGCGCATCATCTTGGAGTTTTCCGGCTATGGCTATCGGCGCGTGACTCATGCCCTCAAGCGGCAAGGCTGGGAGGTCAATCACAAACGCGTTCTGCGCATCATGCGTGAGGAGTCCTTGCTCTGCCATTTGAAGAAGCGCTTTGTGGTACTAACCACCAACTCGCGACACGGCTTTCCGGTCTATCCCAATCGGCTGGCCGACCTGGTGCTGAGCGCCCCAGATCAAGCCTGGGTGGCGGACTTGACCTATATTCGCTTGCGCAGTGCCTTTGTCTACCTGGCCTGCATTCTTGATGCGTTCTCCCGGCGCTGCGTCGGCTGGTATCTCTCGCGGGATATGACCACGCAACTGACTCTAGCCGCCCTGCGCCGAGCCATTGACCAACGTCACCCGCCGATGGGCTTGATCCACCATTCTGATCGTGGGGTGCAGTACGCTAGCCACGACTATGTGCAGCAGTTAGAGCAGATCGGAGCGCAGATCAGCATGTCCTCGGTGGGCAATCCCTATGAGAATGCCAAAGCCGAGAGCTTCTTCAAAACGCTGAAGATGGAGGAAGTGTACCTGAAAGAATACGAGTCGTTTGCCGATGCCGAGGCCAATTTGGAGCAGTTTATTGAACAGGTCTACAATACCAAGCGCTTGCACTCCAGTTTGGGGTACCTACCGCCTGCCGAGTTTGAGGCCCGCTCTGTCACTGCAGCGAGCAGATAAGCCGTCTGGTCATTCAAGACAGCAAAAACCTGCTGTTTTTTGTCTTTCAATCAGGCCTACGAGCCAGAAATCGCGTAAGCGCGTCCATGTCAAGCGCATTGCGAGGCACGAGCAACCTGGCTTGACATGGACGCACGTCGCGGTATACTTACCTTGGCCTGATTGTGCCGGAAGTTGACTTTCCTTTGTGTTCGGCAAATGGGGTTCACTCCAGCAGGCAACCAGCAAAATTTACCGTTATCGTCTTGCAGTTACACGCTCCAGACTGGCTCCATGCTACATCTAAGATAAGTACCTTTTCCACACGTAGCCAGATTTATACCATTTTTTGTTCAAAAGCAGCACGCGCTGGAAGGAGTACGCCCAATATAGCCAATGTCAAACTGGCAACAAACACAGGCAGAAATGCTAGTAATGGAAGATGAAACACATCCCAAAGGCGACCTCCGACCAATGGACCAACAAACGCAACACCATATGTAAGTGAGAGTGTTAAGCCTGTTAAGCGGGCCACCTCTGTTGGTTTCGCCAAAAGTGGGGGTAACGCGATACCAAGCGTAAAGACTAATGCGGAACTGCCACCAAGCAGCATAGCCCAAAGAAATTCTAACGCGGCAGGGGTGCTTGCCCAGCCAACTATTGCCAGTGCGCACACCGTCCCAGAGACAATGAAAGGCCAACGGCGACCTGCCAAACGTTGCGCAAAGAAGGTCACACCAAGACTCGCTGGGAGTTGGGCAGTATTCAACACTGCCAACACAAGCGGCGTCAGATTACTGGCGTGGATTGCCTGATTGTACGAAGCGATCCAACTATTCATCCCAAAATAAATTAAACTATTCGCGCCCAACATAATACCGAGATGAAGCGCACTGACCGACCGCCGAGCCGACGAAGCCTTTTTTTCCGGTAGCTCACTCTTGGGCGTCGTAGCATGATAATCTACAGCCTTAGAATGTTGAGACCCACGTGGACCTGCAATAGAGGGAGCAAGCCACAACCACAATACCAACGAAACAATTACAGGTATACCCCAGAAAATAAAGGTCGCGTTCCAGGCATCTCCTCCAAAATACCGTACCATTATAGGTAATGTTAAACCAGCCGCCAGCGATTCACCAACAATCAATCCATCACTAAAGAGGGCCGTTACTAAGCCAATTTGCATTGGAAACCAGCGACGCACCAGTGGGGGAATTGCCGTCTGACTAAGCGCAATACCCACGCTCAGTAAAAACGTAAAGAGAATCAGCGTAAATGTCGATGGCGACCAGGCTCGTAGCATCGCCGCACATCCCAGCAGAGCCAACCCCAGCGCAACACTCGTTCGTTCACCAATACGCTCCACAACGACTCCCGATATCCATCCAGCAAGACCAAGCACCAGAATTGGCAGCGCAGTCAACAGACCGATAGTCGTATAAGAAAGACCGAGATCACGTTGGATTAGTGGCAAAACGGGCGGCACGGCAAGAATCACCGCCCGTAAATTAACACCAATCAGGATAAACACAATCCACACGAGCACTTTCTGTTTAGTGATGCCAATCTCATTCTCTCCCATTGCAAGGGCATTCTTTTTCATTCTGAATTCTCTTTACTCCTGATCAAACTCGCCATCACGATGAAGCATGAGTTCGGCAACATGCTGCTCTACCTCACTATCAGCATACGCTAACGCTTCTATCACCTTTTTCCTATCTTCTACCGGACGGTTCTGACTCAATTTGTATTTACCCTCCAGGCGCGTTATCTCAATCTCAAAAGCGACAATACCGCGCATCATTTTCTGAATATAGCCTTCTAAAGGTTGCATTTCCCACCGCTCTGCAAATCTCGCCTCATTAAACTGGACTAAAGTATGCAGTAATTCATACACCACTGTTTCATCTTTAACGATCTGTGGTAAGCCATATGCATGAACAACAGCATAATTCCAGGTAGGAACACTTGGATGGTTTTTATACCACGAGGGGGTAATATAGGCATGTGGCCCCTGAAAGATCACTAATACTTCTGGTGTCTCCTGAAACATGCGCCATTGCGCATTGCCTAGTGCGACATGACAGCCCAGAACACCATAGCGACCACGAGTTGCATCCAATGTAAAGGGAAGATGGCCGGCAAAAGGAATGCCTTGTTGCTGGGTAACCAACGTCGCAAAACTGTTTGCGCGCATAAAATCATGCAGCGTTGGTACATCCTCTTCACGGAAATGTGCTGGAATATACATAAATCATTGCACCTCCTGCTGGACTACGCTTTCTATCCATAGAGCATAACCCATCAACAAGCAGAATGACACAGCCAACATCCTCAAATAGCCGCTCAATTGGCCTATTTTTCCTCTCTTAGACACCAATTATCTAAGAAATGCCCTATGTGATAAGTTGACGTTGTTATCATAAACTGCTATCATGATACTGGTCACTGGTATACTCATCACAATATGAGGTTGAGGTAGTAGATATGCAAGCAGAGCAAACTTGGCGCAGCTTCTTAGGAGAAATTATCAGTAATGCACGCGAAAAACAGCGTCTTGCTCAAGAATTAGGCGTAAAACCTATTACACTTACCCGTTGGGTAGAAGGTGACTCTACACCACGCCGCGATAACCTGTATCGCCTGGTCACAGTGCTTCCTCAACAGCGGGAACATTTGATTGCCCTTCTCAGAAAGGAAAAAACGTTTGAAGATTTCTCTAATGATATTGGAGAAAACACGAACAATATCATACCTGCTGAATTCTATACAAAAGTATTATCTTCACTCTCCTCTTCCATCGTCAGCCTGCGCTTCTGGACTACTACCCAATTGATTATGCAACAAGCACTGAAACAACTAGATCCTGAACGACTGGGTATGGCTATCTGGCTTGTCACCTGCATGCCCCCATCTGGCACACCGCCACTCGTGCGTAGTTTGCGCGAACGTATCGGTCAAGGGACACCTCCTTGGGGCGCAAATCTCGAACAAAAAGGATTATTTCTCGGAGCAGAGTCTCTAGCAGGCAATGTCGTCACATTGTTTAACCCACGCATCATCGACGATCTTGATGCTGAACATACCTTTCCCGTCTCTCGCGGTGAACATGAAAGAAGTTGCGCAATTTATCCATTACTGTATGCTGGACGCATTGCTGGTGCATTTATGGTCTCCAGTACACAACCCAACTACTTCTTACCGCAAGCTCGCTTTTCACTCGTTCAAGCATACGCAGACCTCACCGCTCTTGCCTTTGAACCAGAAGATTTTTATGAACAAGATCAAATCGCACTCAGTATTATGCCTGAACAAGAACAGCAAAAGAGCTACTTTACGCAATTTCGCGATATTTTCACAGGGGTACAGCGTGACGCTATCAACAACAAAACACCCCTCTCCAGTACGCAAATGGAACAAAGAGTCTGGCAGGTTCTTGAGAAGCAGTTGCTGAACTCTCCCCTAGGGATCTACGGGGAATGATCTCCAACACACAGAAATATACTTATAATGCTTGAAGATTTTTCAACAACCACCCTGGGACCACACTGGATACCAACAACTGTTGGCAATGGTTTTATTCAACTTTCACCATCCATCCTACGCATGGGCTTTCATGCTGCACAAGAAGGCCATTATAGTAATGGACAGATAGATGATTATACGCACCTATCCCGCTCACACTTCCCCTGGAAGCCCCCTCTGCGTATGCTGGTTCGCGCTCGTTCCTCCCATCCAGCTACCACAATGAATAGTTATAAAGAACCCATATCAAAAGAACATTTGCATGGAACAGCAGGATTCGGCTTTTGGAATTATCCCTTCTCCATACACGGAGATATCCTTATGCTACCAGAGGCTGTCTGGTTTTTCTACGCCTCACCTCCCTCTAATATGGCACTTGTCCCACATACCCCCGGTTGGGGCTGGAAAGCCCAAGTCGTCCATGCCATGCGCCCAGAAGCACTCGCCGCACTTCTTCCGACAGCACTCACTACTGGCTGGGCCAGACTTACAGGACAAACACGTTATGCAGCACGCTGGCTCCAACATTTCAGTGGAGCCAGCGAGGCTTTACTTCCCGTCGAGATGGACCAATGGCATACCTATAAGCTGGAATGGCATTCACAACAAGCACACTTTTGGGTTGATGAGACGCATATCCTCACTGCTCCCTCTCCACCAAGACGTCCCCTTGGTTTCGTTACCTGGCTCGATAATCAATATGCCATTGCTACACCTCAAGGAATTCTACGGTTTGGCACTGTCAGCAGCGGCCCACAATGGCTTGAAATCGATACAATTCAAATCGAAGCTCTTACGTAGTCGCTCGACTAGTCGCCCACCGCAGTGCGCGCCTCTGCAGAAGCTTGCTGAAGCGCATTGCGATTGGACAATAGAACAAAGCCAAAACCAACCTTTGCCGAAACATCCAGAATTGCGTAGAGAACCACCTCAGCAGCAAGTGGAATAAGACCAAAACCCTCTGTTCCAATCAACCAAACAATAGGATAGCAGATCCACAGAGCAATTGTTAAGGTAGACAACGTACTGACGAGTTTTCCAATCTCTGGATTACGTGAACGCGCCTCGCCAAGCATCTGTACCAGGATGTACAGCACGACAATAAAAGCAACAGTGCTCGTTGCAAACCAGACATATTTGTCAGGACCAGTTAACAGACCTGCAACCAGACCAGTAACAATCATGTACACATCTGCACCAATCAACACACCAACGAGGCCAAGGCGACCACGTACACTGGGTAACGCTAACAGTGCGATGTCAAGCAATAGCAAAGGCGTTGTGAACACCCAGTCAGCATAACGTGCAAAGAAAAACGTTCGACCAGCTATCATGACTTGCCCATGTCCGGTTGCCATTGCAAAGTACGCCGTGGCAGCAATCAGGGGAACAAGTGAAGTCGCATAGTAAAAATGCTTGTTCTCTTCTGCTGCTGTGCTAGTCATGTAGACAAACACCAACAGGCCAAGCGTCATCACTGCCGTACCAATCCATAAAACCGTCTGAACAACAGGATCCATAAGAAATTTACCTCCTTCGGTAAACTTATATATTACGATATCAGCCCACCCTCATGGCTCTAAGATGCTTCATGTTTTATCATCTCTCGCCATCTTTCAGGCTTCTATATCACAGACGTGGACAGAAGTTATATTGAGTAATAGTTATTAAAAATTTTTTCAAAAATGGTAATTATATTACCATTTATATAACCACACGATATTCCCCCTTAAACTCTTCCACGCGATACTAGTATTAACAGCATGAAGGGCACGAAATCAGATACACCAGCGCGTCATACTACCGTAAGCATCTGGTTACAAGACAGAGATATGTAACTGGTTACATTAATCCTAAAATTTTAGAAGTCAGGGCGGGAGGGAATGTTTGACTCGACACATTAATAGAGAAACATATAACTACTATCAACAAAACAGCTACATGTTTCCCTATCAACGTATCCTATCGCTCTTAGCATGCCATGTTATTTATCCAGCAATGGCAACACCTCGTCTACAATACCATACTCTTTCGCCTCATTCGCACTCATAAAGAAGTCTCGATCCGTATCCCGTTTGATACGCTCCAAGGGCTGGCCGGTATGACTATGAATGATCTCGTTAATCACCTCTCGCGTGTACAGAATCTCACGCGCGTGAATATCAATGTCTGTTGCCTGCCCACTTAATCCACCTTGCAATGGCTGATGCATATGAATCCGCGCATGTGGCATTGTATAGCGTTTTCCTTTATCGCCAGCCATCAACAAAATTGTCCCAAAACTCGCAGCATACCCTACACATGTTGTTGCGACTGGACAGGGAATAGAACGCATCGTATCGTAGATACCTAATCCGGCCGCAATCACTCCACCAGGTGAACTGATATACATATTGATCTCGCGCTTACTATCCTCCGCAGCGAGAAACAACAATTGCGCGATGATTAAGCTCGCCATCCCCTCCTCGACTTGCCCATTCACCACAACAATACGATCTCTCAGCAGGCGCGAAAAAAGATCATATGCACGCTCTCCTCGTCCAGTTGTCTCTACGACGGTAGGTACGAATAAGTTCATCGGCATCATAATTCCTCCTCTTTAGACCATTTGGGGACGTGTAAAGTAGTAATAGACAAACATTCCCTGCCCTCCTATACGCTCATCAAGCATCCCAGCTAAAATCCAGCCTTGTTGACCCAACTCATTTAACTGGACCGTATCTGGCAGAGCCATGTCTTGCGTATTAATAGCAAGGACGTGATACTCCCAATGCATAGGCTGCACAGGAGCTTTCTCATATACCATCGGCACATAGCCTATTGTCCGCCCCCCTGCTTTTTCATTCATGCGTACATGGGGCAAATGTGTGGCAAACATAAATTGCTTCTCCTCTGACATCGAATAATCAGTTACACTCTTCTGAATCCTTCCTCTTGAATATATCATGCTAATAGCCTATAATAATAGATATTATCTATGCTATTAGCATAGTCACAGCAAAAAACATGCTATTAGCATAGCTCCTAAAAAATAAGAGACGGGAGAACACGCTAGTGCCAGACTTACAAGAGACATTGGGTCACGTAATACGACGCGAACGTCAAGACCACAATCTAACCATGAAGGAACTTGGTGAAAAATCGGGGCTATCGGAGATTTATATTGGCGAAATTGAACGTGGACAAAAATATCCGTCGGCAAAGGTACTTGAGAGTATTGCCCAGGCATTAGGACTTGATATCGCAGAGCTACTTGAACTTGTTGCCGAAGAAATTCGTAACGAGCGTGAACCACAAATGACCACGAATGCAATCGGCTTTGTCTTGCCCTCAACACCTAATCAACCACGCCGCATGGTCGTCAAACGTATTGTCAATATGCTCGACGAGGGTGATGTCGAGAGTATTGCTAATTTTAGTGCTTTTTTGCTCTCTAAACATCAATCCCCTCATTAAAGAATGTTGTCCTAACCAGCCGTGTAGAATGTCAGTGCATCAAGAAAACGAGCGGCATTGGCAGCAATCTCCTGCCGCTCTTCCTCACTAATATGCCGCAATCCCAACACATTCTTCCCTAGACGCGGGTTAGCACGCAACACTGTCTCATGCTCGATCACAAAGTTCCAATACAGGTAGTTATAGGGACAGGCATCTGCTCCTACACGCTTCTTTGGATTATAACAGCACGAAGCACAATAGTCGCTCATATGATGAATATAATTTGCAGAAGCGATATACGGTTTGGTCGCAATTCGCCCACCATCTGCGTTCATACCCATACCAATCACATTCGGCAATACCACCCAATCATAAGCATCCACATAACATGCCAGAAACCATTCCGCAACTGCGGCAGGATCAATACCAGTCAACAAACAGAAGTTACACACAATCATTAAACGCTCTATATGGTGGGAATATCCCTGCTCAAGCACGCGCTGCACCACATGGCGAATACAATTCATATCAGTATCGCCATTCCAAAACACAAGCGGCATTGCACGTTTGCCCGTCCAACTATTTGCACTCCTCAAAGCTGGCATCTGCTGCCAATATTGCCAATACATATACTCACGCCAACCCACTACCTGCCTGATAAATCCTTCTACCGAATGCAGTGGTGCATGCCCTTGATAATATGCAAACTCAGCAGCACGAATCATCTCCATTGGCTCCAGTAAACCAATATTGACATAGGGTGAGAGCAATGAATGGTAGAGTAATCCCTCTTGAATACTCATTGCATCCTCATATGGTCCAAAATACTCCAAACGCTCTTCTAAAAATTTATCCAGTGCCTGAAGTGCTCCTGCACGTGTCACTGCCATCTTAAAATCGCTGGTTGTGCCAATACCATAAGCATCTGCCTCTACCTGGACCATCACTTCTTGCGTGATCTCATCTGGTTCACAAAGGAATGGTTTGGGAAAAACCATAGGTGCTGGCAATGGCTCACGATTCATCTCATCATAATTCCATTTGCCACCAGCAGGCTTGCCCTCTCCTTCCATGAGGATCTGGAAATGGTCCCGCATCGCGCGATAAAAATTTTCCATGATATAGCGTTTCCCCTTTTGTGGATGAGGATAAGGGGAAAATTGTTCAACTAAAAATTGCGTGTTTGGTAAGATCGTAAGAGGAATTGCCAGTTGCTGCTCAAGATCTTCCTGCTGCATTCTCCGTGTATCATATTCACTTGCGGCCATCGTATACAAATGTGTTATATGATATTTATGAATATGTTGCTGCAAACCCTCCAAAAAACTTGTAGCACGGACGTATTCAACCGCATAACCAGCTCTACGTAACTCTTGCTCATAATGGCGCATCGCGCTTAGCAACAATACTATTTTTTTACGTTGATATGGCAAGTGGCGGAGACGCTCCGTACTCTCTATCAGCACAACACATATATTTTTTTTACCAACCGCCTTTTCTGCTGCCACAACCGCAGGGTGATATGTAAGTAATTGATCACCTAGGACCCAGACAGAAACACGCTCTACACTCACTCTTCATAACCCCATATTTGGTACTATTATTTCTCATTGTATACATACAAGACGTTTCCAACCTACAAAGTGTACCCCTCACGATCATCTGCTCCGTAGAAGACAGCACCAGCTTATACCCATTAAAAATAGGTGCAATGAACTACTCTCATCACACCTATATGTAACAGGCACTTTTATCTAAAAAAAACGCCTCCTTCTTACATACCCACCACGTCGGTAATAGCGTACGTAGCGCGGATAGGCAAAAGCACTCCAAAGCGCAACAAGAATTGCTGCCGCAATGATCGAACTTACCAATGGTACACCTGCAATCACGGGTTCACCGGCAATCGAAAAGTGAAACACGCCCACAATCAGAAAAATGGCAATAAAACCCACAATAATTGCACCGATAAAACCATCGGGAGCACGCCGTCGAGCCAATAATTCCCCAATCAGGCCAACAAGAGCTGCAATGATAAGCCAGACAATCAAGGTCGTCAACGTGATAACCATACCTGTATCTCCCTCTATATACTAGTGTGTCTCTTTCTACAAAACCTTTCTCTTAACACGGACAACGCTTGCTTTTTGGTTCAGTTCACATTTTTGCCTCTCTGCCCTACAGAAAACAATGCCCCCCTTGCTCTAATACACTCCTCGCTTGCTCACATTGCTGCTCTTTGATCAAAATATAATCTGTATCAAACGTAGATAACGCAAAAACTGGAATACCAGCTTCCGCAAGTGGTACAAGCAGGCGTGCTAAAATACCCGTCAGCGCAAAATCTAATGGCCCTTGCACCTTGATTGCACGCCAATCCCTCTCGCAGCGCACCTCGTATGCCTGCGTGGGAATCTGCTGGCTCAGGCACACAATAGATAACTCATCCTGTGTATAAGTAACTGACAGAAATTTTCTCTGCTGCCAGACCCATGCGGGAACTTCTTGCTCTGGCAAAAAACGACATACGGCTAGCTGATCAGGGAGCAATGACAAATTCATAGCGCGGTCTCTTTTCTATCACGCATCATGCTAACATCAGACAACCAGGCGCAATAACCTTTTGTCCTCATAATGCGTGTCACTTTCAGAACGTGGCGTTTGCGTTCCTTAGCCTATTGTATAATCCCAATGATGTCGTTGATACTGTCGCACACCTATCTTTAAGGTACCAGTCCAAAGGATAAGTTTCACTAGTTGCTCGTTAGCAATACAGAACAAAAGGAGCAAGAGCAATGACAACCCAACATTTAACCCGAACTGAACTCACTGACGAACTACAAAACGACCTTGAACGCTTTAGACGCTTGATTACTAGCTTGAATGACGAAGAGCAACAAACCCCTTTCACACCAGAAGACTGGTCTATTAAGGACTTTCTTGCCCATATGAGCCACTGGAAAGCGGCTACACATGCCCTTATCGTTGCCTGCCTGCATGACCAGCCACTACCACCTGTAACACCTTCAGGAGATGAAGCTAACGAGAAAGATCGCAAGGCAAATGCTTCGCAGTCATTGCCACGAGTACGCACTTATTGGGAAGAGGTACATTCACGCCTGCAGCACCTTGTTGCCGATGATCTTAATGACCAAAAACTTGATGAAATCGTGCGTGCGCCTTGGAGCCGTGAGGAAACACTGACCATATGTGCCCTTATCTCCGACATGTGTGGACACGACGCGGAGCATTTTGAGCTGATTGAACAATACTTTGAAGTCGAATAAATCTAAGTTATGAGAGCATTCCTGGCAACTACCTGCTGGAATGCTCTCACTACCCATCTGCTTTATCTCACAAGCGCGGATCTACTGGCTCGCTCTCCAGTGCCAGCACGCCAAAAACACACTCGTGTACACGCCGCAACGGTTCTTCCTTCACGAAACGTTCCAATGCCTCAAGGCCCAGAGCAAACTCACGCATCGCTAATGAACGCTTAAAACTCAACTTACGCAGCCGTAGCCGCTCCAAATTCTCTGCCATATCATAGTCGGGACCATAGATGATACGCAGATACTCTTTTCCCCGGCATTTGACTGCTGGTTGTGCCATGCCACGTCGTCCCTGTGCAATAAAGTCGAGCGGCTTTACTACCATACCCTCGCCACCACGTGCGGTCAATTGCTCCCACCATGCAATACCAGCCTCACAGTCCTGCGTATCACGCACATCCACTACATGATACGGTGTTGCCAGCAACAGATCCTCATCAGCACGGCAGATAGACGCAATAGTCTCCATATGCCAGAGGTGATTTTTATCGGTATGCACCATCCCTTGTGTTGCCAGCACATGAAACGGGGCTAACTTGAGATCGGTAAGCGCATTTACAGGCCAGCAATAGCGACGATACGCATCTACATACAGCTCTGCCGACGTATAACGTTGCTGGTAAGTTTCAAGCAACACTCCCATATCTTGCCCACGCCGCTGTGCCTGTTCTAAAGCGACTACCTTGGAACTCAGAACAGCATGTGCAGATGCCCCAACCGCAGCATATTGGCGCAATACCAACTCCTGCGCTTTCACAGACCAGGGCATCAGTTCACAATCTAAACATACCCAATCCGTTTGCTGTTCCTCCCAGAAATGCGCCTTATCCAGAGCTTCTCTTACACGCTCCAACAATCCTGCTTCCAACGCACGATCATCAAAAAATCGTCGCCCTGTGCGCGTATAACAGATACCACATCCCTCATCTACAATGCCAAAACGTCTGCGCGCACTATCCTCATCGCGGCACACAATCACGACAGCGCGTGATCCCATGTGCTTCTCTTCACACACAACTTGCTGTATGCCCTCTTCACGATAATAGGCGAAAGCTTGCGCGGGATGCTCCAATAAACCCGCCTCCTTGCTGGTTTCACACGGTGACATCGTTGGTGGCAGATAGATCAACCACTTTGGATTAGCAGCAAAACGGCTCATTACTTCTAAAGCCGCACTTGCATTCTCTTCGCGAATCGTAATTCTCGGCGACAGGCGCGTTTCAATCAAACGTTTCCCCAACACATCGCCGACATCCAACACATCGTCATGCTGTTGCTGCATCGTTAACGTCGGCACATCGGCTGTCTCCTGCACACCTAATGGCTTCAATGGCTCACGATAGACACGCAAGGCAGGAACCGAGAGTGTCTCCATTTCAGGGTAACGCAAAGCGGTCAGTTTCCCCCCAAAGACGCACCCTGTATCAATATTGACAGTATGGTTGAGCCACAAAGGTTCGGGCACAACCGTATGCCCATACACAACCATTGCTTTACCGCGATACTCTGCCGCCCAATTATAGCGAATTGGTAAACCAGCCTCGTCTGTCTCACCCGTCGTTTCCCCAAACAGTGCAAATTCACGCACGGCACGTGAACTTCGTCCCTGCATCGTCTCTTTAATACCCGCGTGCGCTACAACCAGTTTCCCCTCGTCGAGCACATAATGGCTGATGAGCGAATCCAGAAAATTCGCCACCTGTTCCTTAAAAGCTGCACTCTCCAACTCCATTTGGGCCAATGTTTCCGCTATGCCGTGCGTAATTTGCACGTTATGACCACGCAGCTTGCGTAACAGTTTTGCATCGTGATTGCCAGGAACACAGAGCGCACTCCCAGCGGCAACCATACTCATCACAAGGCGCAACACATCAGGCGTTGCTGGCCCACGATCTACCAGATCACCCAGAAAAATTGCTTTTCGCCCCGGCGGAGCCTCCACGCGCAATGCATTTTCAGCGGACGTGGCCTCTACATTCCGTTCAATACGATAGCCCAGTTGCGCCAACAGCAAACACAACTCATCAAAACAACCATGTATATCGCCAATAATATCAAAAGGCCCGTGTTCCCGTTTGAGATTTGTCCATAATGGCTGCCGCTCAATCGTGACCGCATCAACCTCCTCTGGTGAAGAGCAAACATATACATCACGGAAGCCTTCTCGCCGCAAATCATGCAATGAACGCCGCAAATAGCGTACATGTTGCCGCACGACATGTGGTCCGAACTGACGATCAGCTCGCTGGCTATTGCGCTCATGACAAACTTTTTCGGACATGTTAAAAACAATGGCGACCGCTAAACAGTGATACTCACATGCCAGTGCTAGCAGCGGCTTCCGTGCCTCTGGCTGCACATTCGTTGCATCAATCACAGTGAGTTTGCCAGCCGCCAGGCGTTTGGCAGCAATAAAATGCAGTATTTCAAAGGCTTCTTTGCTTACACTCTGGTCATTCTCATCATCAGCAACCAGACCCCGACAATAATCGGAGGAAAGTACTTCAGTTGCTTTGAAATGTTGACGCGCAAAAGTAGATTTGCCAGAACCCGATGGACCAATCAGCACTACCAGCGCAAGTTCAGGAATTGTTACGCGCATCTGTCACCTTCTCTCAACATCACTGATTACGTTAAACACTGCCATTTGCGATGGTCCTCCAACAAGCTCATCTTCTGGCCCAATCGCCTCAAAAACCACTGCATAGCCAAAACGCGCGGCCACCTGCGTCGCCCACTGCTGAAACTGCTGCCGCGTCCACTCAAAACGGTGATCGCTGTGACGAAATGTCCCTGCATGTAATGTCGCAAATTTGACATTATACTCAGCATTTGGCGTAGTTATTACCACCAAACCTGGATGCGCAAATTCAAACAACACACGCTCAAAGGCTCGCAGCCGTGGTGCATCCAGATGCTCAATCACCTCCACGACAGCCGCCGCATCGTATCCCTCCAACCGTTTATCACGATACGTCAATGAACCATGCATAATCTTGACGCGCGCAAGCTGTTTCTCCGTTGTATGCTCCAAATGTAGCCGTTGGCGTGCCTTCTCTAAAATGCGATACGCAACGTCCATGCCTACAATACGCTCAAAACTACGCTCTTGCATTAACAGTTTTAGTAAGCGGCCCTCACCACAGCCCAGATCAAGCACACTTCTTGCCCCATGCTCTTTTAATACAGCCAGAACGCGCTCAAGACGAAGTTGATGGAGATACGCAGGCTTTTCCTGATTCAGTTCTGGCAATGCACTTGTACTCTTCATAGTGCTTGCCTCTTCAGCAGCCTCCACTACATCATCCTCTTCTTCCTCAAGCACGAGACGCGCCAGGGCCTGGCGTGCCAGGCTCTGTTGATGACGCAAGTAGCGATACGCAATCTGCTCGCGTTCGGGATGCGTCTCTAACCAGCCCTTTCCCCGCAACAGAAGCTTCTTGACCTCGTCATCACCAATGTAATAGTGTTTTTCATCATCCATGACTGGTAATAACACATAGAGATGCGTTAACAAATCTTTTACCCGGCAAACCGCTTCCACTGTTAATGTATAGTAATGGCTCATCCCCCATGCTGGATAATGGTCATCAAGCATGTGTTGCGTTAGCGTCACCGTGTAACCCAACGGCTCAAACATACGTCGCAAAAGTGACTCGCCCGCACGACAGGCAATCACTGTCACACATACACGTAAGAGCATCTCGCGCTCAACCAACTCTGGTCGTTTTGTGCACCTCCCATTGAGAGCTGACCCAAAGATATCCGCTATTGCCACACTCATAAAAGATGAGGCCACATAAGGGCGATCATTCACGTATTGATCAAGAGCAGCGTTATCCTTGTTACGCACCAGCGCAACGCTATCAACATCTAGCAACAACGCCGCTGTACAAGCTTCATCAGTTGCTTCGGGATAAAACACATGGGCCTGACCAAAATTTAACGCAAATGACTGTACATGCGCGGGATTTTTATGCAGCAGATACCCCAGATCCGTTGCAGGTTGCTGCGTTGTCGAGATCGTTAATAACATTTCTCACACCTCACGGTTCTCTAGTGGCAACAGAACGTGATACTATAAGGAAAGAAGATACCATCAGGGCGAATCTCGCACAGATAGCTTTTTAGCCACACTTGTCAAATCGCAAATCTATTGCGCAGTGTACCACGCAACAGATGAATTTGCAAGCCAGAAATGCGTATTGTATATCATTTGAGAATACATAAAGCGTGTTGTCTTCATCGATTTTAAAAGGTCACTCTATGCCAACACAATGCATGACTACAACGACTTCTTCTGTCACTAAACACTTTTACCATGCCCTTCAACCTCATTATGAACAACTTCTCAACGCTATTCACGACCTACCAATCGCCAATGAACGCCCATACTACGCCGCACGGCTGTTACAACGCTTACTATTCTTGCATTTTCTACAACACCAGGGGTTGCTTGACAATGATACACACTACCTCAGCAATCATCTCCAACGTATGCATGCAACACACGTTGATGGCTCATTCTACCGCTATTTCCTGTTACCACTGTTTTATCACTTCGGCGTGCAGCCTCACAAAATATCAAGAGCATCATCTGGTCATTTACCATCCTTACAGCTTGCACTCTTCTCTCCACATGCGCTAGAACAGCAGCCTTGCGTACTACATATCAGTGATAGTGCTTTTGAACAGCTTTTCGCCTTTCTTGCCCGCTATCGTTGGCATCTCACAAATGGAGTTCCTGACGACGATCACGATCTCTTCCCCGCTATCCTGAGCTACCCCTATGAACAACAGAGCAATCGCCGCTTATCCGGTTCCTACTATACACAAGACGATGTCACCGCTTATATTGCTAAAAATACTATCATCCCTCAGCTTTTTTACACAATCGCTCAGCAAGCCCCGCACCTCTTTACGCAACACGGCTTACTCTGGCTTCTCCTGCGCGCCAATCCAGACCACTATATTCAGGTGACACTGCGTAACGCAACGCTCCTTCCACATGAAACCACCTATGAATATCAAGAGCGTAATGCGCGTTATCAGCAACTACATGACCAAATTATGGCCCAACATCTTCTCACCATTGATGATCTCATTACCGCTCAATTACACTTACCACAATTGGCACTGGACGTGCTCGAACAGTTGCCAACCCTCGATCTGGCCTATCTCTTCTATACCACGCTTTCACGTATGACCATTCTCGATCCTACCTGCGGCTCTGGTGCATTTCTCCTCGCTGCCCTCCACACGTTGGCCCCACTCTATCATGCCTGTCTGACACAAATATCTCTTCATCTCACCAGAACTCCTTGCTCTCACCCTCTCTACAATGCTTGCCACACGCTACTCTCCACGGTAAGACAATATGCAAATACCGCGCATTTTGTACACACAACTATCGTGCGCAATAATCTCTATGGCGTTGATATCATGGAAGATGCGCTCGAAGTCTGCAAACAACGCCTGCTACTCACTATCCTGGCTCAAGTCACTCATCCCCATCAAGTAATCCACTTGCCCGATATGCAACAGACACTACGTATGGGCAATGCTTTTGCAGGCTCTCTCAGAACATGTGAAGACGAAATCGTTACGCAATCTCCCACCGATGGCACTCCTTTTCATTGGGCGAATGAGTTCCCCACAATTATGCAGCGCGGTGGCTTCGATGTCATCATTGGCAACCCGCCTTATATCGAATACCACCAATCACACATCAAACAGGAGCCAGAAATACCCTCTTCTGGCAATCTCTATGCCATCGCCATCGAACGATCTCTCGCCCTCTGCCGCCCTGGCAAGAGCTATCTCGGTCTCATCGTTCCTTTGAGCCTCTGTAGCAGTAAACGCTTTGCGTGGGTACGCCGACTGCTCACCCAACAAACTGCATCACTCTGGTTAGCAAACTTTGAAATATTCCCTTCTCGCCTCTTTGAGGATGCCTTTCAACGTCTCTCGCTTCTCCTTGCCCGTCATCATCCCTCTACACCTAACACACTTTACGTCACACACATCCAACGCTGGTACGCTCTTGAACGTCCACACCTGTTTTCCCTGATTTCCTTTACACCAGTCCAATGTACGATCAAACCCTCTGTTTTTCCCAAACTCGCCTCACCGCTTCAGGAAACTGTTCTGCATAAACTCATTGAACATGCACACCATGCTACTCTCGCCGATCTCGTAAGCTCCAAACCGACACAGCACACCCTTTATTATCAAGAGGCAACAAATTATTGGACAAAAGCCACTCTGCGCATCCCATTCTATTGCAAAAATGGTATCGTCATGACTCCTCCTCATGGACGTCTGCTCTTTTTCCACGATAGCGATACGGCCTATATCGTCATGGCACTGATGAATAGCAGTCTCTTCTATCTCTGGTTCGCAACCTATGCCGATGGATTTCACCTCGCACACGCACTGGTCAAATCATTTCCACTTGCCAAAACACTGCTCACAAACAACCGCTTAGTCCATCTCGCCCAACAGCTAGAACAAGATATTGTCGCCCACAAACGTATAAGCACTCGTAACATCAAAACCGCTCGTAACCATGCCCGCTGTGGCACATCTATCGAACTTGAAGAGTATGCGATGGTCCACTCCAAACCGCTACTCGATAGCATTGACCGTATCCTGGCAGAACACTATGCACTAGACAACACCGACCTGACGTTCATCCTGCACTATGATCTCAAATACCGGATGGGCCAGAACGCAACGCCATAATTGAATCCCTCATGGGTGACCAAACGGAAGCCAAGAAACGAGCAAACGCACAACCACTACCTTGGTAATCCGCGTCGTTTGGCATCACACCTTGATATGTTCCCTCTCGGCATGTTAGTGTACACATAGGAAATAGATCGGTTGAGAGGAAATACAGCATGGGACAACCCAATGATCCTTTTTTTTTAGGGCCAGAGCAGGCCACATGCGCCTGCCTGCTTATTCATGGTTTTAGCGGTACGCCAGCCGAAATGTATGGCTTAGGTGAGGCTTTAGCGGCAGATGGCATACGTGTCTATGGCATGCAAGTTGCTGGACATAGTGGTGACCCCGAGGCTCTGATTGCTTCCGGGCGCAAACAATGGTTGGCATCTGCCGAGGAAGGACTGACAAAATTGGCAGGTCACCGCTATGTGGTGGTGATTGGCCTTTCAATGGGGGGCGTGCTTGCATTACAGCTTGCCATTCGCCATCCTGAACGCATCATCGCGACGGTTGCGCTCTCAACTCCCACCCGTTTCTCAGGTGGCTGGCAGGTCAAAATAGTTCCTCTGGCACGCTATTTTGTGAAGTGGTTTTATCCTCTCGCCAACCTCAATTTTAAGAACCCCAAAGTACAGGCCGAGGTACTGAAACAAGCCCAATTACGTGATCCTGACGTACAGATCGATTTCACAAACCCTGAAACTGTCAACGCGATTAAACAAATGGTCCGCCTCCCCATCCCAGCACTGGCGGAACTTTTCGCTTTGACCGACAAGAATCGCCGCCAGCTAGCAAGAGTTTACGGCCCACTTCTTATTATACACAGCAGACGTGACCAGACCGTCGCCCCCACGTGCGCAGAGGAACTTGACCAATTAACAACTTCTGCCGCACCCAAGTCATTGCACTGGCTAGAATCCTCTGGTCACGTTATCACAACTGATAATGAACATCAGAAAGTCTACGCGCTTGTACGCTCATTCATCGCAACTACTGTCCCAGGCGATGCAGTGCAGCTTCGATCTGAGGCTGTTCAGATGGGAGAGCCGGACGAAACCCACCCTGAGAGTTGATATAAACAATATGTGATCCCTGAAAATTGACGATCATATCCAGTTTATGATCGCCATTCACATCTGCAAAGGTCAACGTGACGGGAGTCAGATCAGCCTGTGACCCATACAGTTGTGGACCAATATAGACGCGAGCATGGGAAGCATCTCCGCCAGGAAACTCGATAATTTCAATATGACCGTTAAGATTAAGAGCAATAAAGTGGCTTGGCGTTCCCGCCTGCTCATTGTGACCCACCCTGGCATCTATCTGAAATGTGCGTGGGCGTCCATACTGAAGATCGTCCCATGCAGCCGTAAACCAACCCGATACCACACTCAAGATCATCCACAAAATCAACATCGCCACCATACCCCCACCCAGATAAAAAAGCGGATGTACCTTCCCTAAAGAACGGCGGCGCGCCAGCGTTTTTTTTGCCTGGCTGACCGAGCTTGTCTGGGTGGTACGTCCCTTTGCTTTACTCTGGCTGCCAGGAACGGTCGCAATTTTCTCACTTGCAGGTGTATATTTCCATTCAGCAATATCATCGCGCGTGCGCGACGCTCGTGGTTTGACAATCTCGATTGCTGAAGTCACATTGGTACTTCGTTTTCGTGTGCTTGAACGTCCAGTTTCAGATTGACTCGCGGTCTCCCCTATTGGACGATGACGTAAAAGACTTTTTGGAGCAACTTTCTCTTCTACTGCGAAAGTCGGCATAGGCTGATTTCTCCTCTCCTCATCGCTGCAAACGGACAAACTGATCCCTCAAAATGTATTGAAGAAATAGAGCCGTGCGCCTGGAGGCATTCCCATCTATCCCACATATCCATGCATATGCGCGGCCTCAATACGTTACACCCGCTTGGTGTACGGGGCGACGGTATTGTACAGGAAAGCCTTTGGTGTAGCAAATTTGTCAGCTATCAATAGCCTGATTAGGCCATATATTACGAAGAGAAGATCACGAATCACACATGATCGAAGGAGATCAACAACAATACATACCTACGTTGTTCCTAACAACCACAGTATAACATAGAGAGGTTCTTTATTTCCAGGTGTCTATAAGACAGATTCGTCATCCAGGATCGCCTGTAAATCAGAAGGCAACGGAGTTTCAAACTCTAGCGTCTCACCAGTCGTCGGATGCACAAATTTGAGCTGACATGCATGGAGAAATTGCCTTTCCAAATGCGAACGCTTGCGGAACAGCGTAGAACCAGAACCATAGACAGGATCTCCCACCACCGGGTGTCCTATCGCCTTCAGATGCACACGAATCTGATGTGTCCGCCCAGTCTCCAATTGTAGCAACAACAATGTATGACGATTGAAACGCTGAATTACCCGAAAATGCGTGCGAGCCTCTCGACTTTGCGTTACAGTAATCGCCATCTGTTGACGATTGCGTGGATCACGACCGATTGGAGCGTCAATACTACCCTGGTCAAGTGCCACGATCCCTTCAACCAGAGCCAGATAACGCTTGATGATCTCATGCTCCTTCATCTGCTCTCCTAGAGCCGTCAGCGTCCTCGTATTGCGCGCAACTATCAACAAACCAGAAGTGTCACGATCAAGACGATGGACCAGACCTGGACGTGTGTCATCACCTATAACTTGTAGCTCAGGATAGCGCGCCAGCAGCGCATTAACCAACGTATCATCATAATGTCCAGGAGCAGGATGCACCACCATCCCCGCCGCCTTATTGATGATCAGCAGATCATTATCCTCGTAAATGACATCGAGCGGCAGAACCTGAGGCTTTACCCTATTCTCCTGCTCTAATGCATGTGTTTGCAACACACATACATCATCATGCAAGCGCAATACATATCCCGGCTTGCTGGCACGATCATTCACTAAAACCAACTCATCGTTAATCAACTGCTGCACTCCAGTGCGTGAAAGGTGGCTTAACATGCCTGTCAGATAACGGTCAAGCCGCTGCCCAACATGCTCTTCCTCAATCAGCCATTGCTTCGGCTCGTGCTGTTCTATTGTTTCAGGATTGTGCATCTTGTTCCCCAGGGCGTACTGCCGCGCCCCTCTGCGATGACGGAGAGATTGCCGGATTCTCTTTTACATCCTGCCGTTCTTGCGTATCTCCACGGCGTACCCCTCCAAAGACAACAAAAATAAAGAGTAGAACGACACCCACGGAGATACAGGCATCAGCGAGATTAAAAATAGCAAACTGATAGCCAATTTGCGGAATGCGAAAAAATATGAAATCTACTACATAGCCCCCATGATGCAAGCGATCTATCAGATTTCCCAGCGCACCACCAATAATCATACCAAAAATCAGCTTGTAAATGAGCGGGCCAGAGTTTATTATGCGGGCATACAAATATGCCACAACCCCTATAGCGGCCAAAATCAGCACCGACAGAATAGCACTATTCTCAAGCAAACTAAACGCTGCTCCATTATTCTGGATATAATACAATCCAAGATACTGACCCAGGATTGGTATGAACGGCTTGCTTCCCGGAGGGCTAAGATGCTCAACAACTAACGCTTTCGTCCATTGGTCAAGCACAATTACCATAATTGCTATAAACAGAGCTAATACATCATAAAAACGCGCACGTCTGGCAGTCACAATCTTCTCTTTCTACTGACTCTCTACCTAATATTTCGCATTCCCATACATCCGCCATATCTGGCATACAGCATCAAGGAAAGCAGATATCCTTCTCTATGGTACACTTATTTTCGCCACTTGTCCACAAGAAACTCCATGCCCGAATGTTTCCCGCCTCTATGTAGGAAACATTCGGGCATCATAGCCACCCCATCTCAACACATTAATACGTATTCGTGTTATACAACTCTTCCTGACTGAGATTACGCTGCTCCAATTGCTCCTCATCCTTGACACACCGCGCAGCCCACGGAATCGCCTCCAAGCGTTTCTCTGGAATCTCCTGACCACAAATCACACACTTCCCATACGTTCCCTGCTCAATACGCTTTAATGCATCTTGCACCTCGGTCAATAGTGCCTGTTCATTTACCATGATCGATTGCTCATGTTGCGTTTCCAAAAAATCCACCGCTACCTCCTCAAAATCTTGCGGTCCCTCACTAGCCTCCACTGGTCCCACAGGTGCTGGATATGCCTCAGTTAATCCACTCAACTGCGTTTGCAGTTCTACCTGCTTCTCTTCTAGTCGCGCCTTCATCTGCTGTATATCGAGCGTCATATACACTGCTCCTTCCTCGCTAATCTGCCAACGCCTCAGCATGATACATCAAAAAGATACGGCACTTACTCTACCTGATATACGTATTACCCTCTCTATCCGTTCTAAAATTGGGGGTTTCGTGATAGAGTAATAATCAGTAACTCATCCTAATAGTGGGTTTGTCAGACATCTATCTGCTTATACGCTTTGCGACTATGCAATACTTGCTTTCTATGCTATTCTAAATTAAGGTATGGAGAACACGAAGCAAAGGATTTCATTTATGCCAGAGTCAGCACCCTTACAACAACCAGAAACTACACAGCCAACACTCATCACTGATGCACCCTCTATCTTCAGCGATTTCGATCTGTATCTCTTCGGACAAGGCAAAGATTATCGCATTTACGAAAAAATGGGTGCCCATCAACGGACTATTGATGGCATTACAGGCATTCACTTTGCCGTATGGGCACCCAATGCCCTCGCAGTCTCGGTCATCGGCAATTTCAACCAATGGGTCCGCAGCGCAACCCCTATGCACCTGCGCCATAACGACCTGGGCATTTGGGAATGCTTTATCGCCAACCTGAATGTTGGCGAGGTCTACAAATTTTCTGTCTACTCTCGTTTTAACAATTATTCCGCTGACAAAACCGATCCTTACGCTTTTGCAGCCGAGCTTCGCCCAAACAACGCCAGCATCGTTGCCGACATCCATCTACACCAATGGCAAGATGATGACTGGATGCAGCAACGTGCGCACCGCCAACAATTTGGCTCGCCTATCTCCATCTACGAAGTCCATCTTGGCTCATGGCGACACGTGCCCGAACGTGGCACCCCTGGTGCAGTCGAAGAAGATCGCTACATGACTTATCGGGAACTGGCTCCCGCTCTCGCCCAACATGTCAAAGAACTTGGCTTCACTCACATTGAACTTCTCCCCATCACCGAGTATCCCTATGATGGCTCATGGGGCTATCAGGTCACTGGCTACTATGCCCCGACCAGCCGCTTCGGCTCCCCAGAAGATTTTCAATATTTCGTTGACTACATGCATCTACATAATATCGGTGTCATCCTCGATTGGGTTCCTTCCCACTTCCCCAAAGACGGACATGCCCTCAGCTATTTCGATGGCACCCACCTTTATGAATATGCCGACTCGCGCAAAGGGGAACACAAGGAATGGGGAACGTATGTCTTCGACTACGGACGAAGTGAAGTTCGCAACTTCCTTATTGGGAGCGCACTCTTCTGGCTACGCGAATATCACATCGATGGACTGCGCGTCGATGCCGTAGCCTCTATGCTCTACCTCGACTACATGCGCAAATCAGGTGAATGGACAGCCAATCAATATGGTGGCCGCGAACACCTGGAGGCCGTGGATTTCTTACGCCAGTTCAATGAAGCCGTCTACGCCGAACAACCCGGCACGATCACTATCGCGGAAGAATCAACCGCCTGGCCTCTAGTAACACGCCCAACCTATGTCGGTGGTCTCGGTTTCACCTATAAATGGAACATGGGCTGGATGCATGATATGCTGGAATATATGCATCTTGATCCCATTTATCGCCGCTATCACCACAATAACATCACGTTCTCCCTCATGTATGCCTATTCCGAAAATTTTGTTTTGCCTCTCTCGCACGATGAAGTGGTACATCTCAAGGGGTCCATGATTACAAAAATGCCCGGCGACCTCTGGCAACGTTTCGCCAATCTTCGTGCATTTTATGGCTATATGTGGGGACATCCTGGGAAAAAGTTGCTCTTTATGGGCGGTGAATTTGGACAATGGCACGAATGGAACTTTGCCGAAAGCCTTGACTGGCATCTGCTTACACCACCCAGCGATCCGCATCACGCTCAGCTTATGAGTTTCATACGTGATCTCAACTATCTCTATCAGCATGAACCAGCACTCAGTTCTCTTGACGGCGACCCCGAAGGCTTTTCCTGGATCGACTGCCACGACTCAGATAACAGTGTCATCTCATTCATGCGCAGTAGTAAACAAGAGGACGATACGCTGGTCTTTATCTGCAACTTTACACCCATGCCACGTCATGGCTATCGCCTTGGCGTCCCCCATGCAGGCACATACGTAGAAATTTTGAATAGTGACGATCTTCAGTATGGGGGCAGTGGTCTGACCAACACACAACTGATGCCTAGCGCACCAACTTTCTGGCAATCATGCCCGCACTCTCTTCTTTTGACACTTCCCCCACTCGCCACTGTCATTCTAAAAAAGCAACCTAACCAAGTGGAAGAAGGATTTGTAGTTCATGAGCCGTAATTACGATAAACGCTATAACCAACGACAACGATCAAAAGCATCACCACGCTATCGCGCACCACGCCCTCAAGAGTCAGTTACCGAGGACGAGCGTTTACTGCGTCGTCCTACCCAACCTTTGGTAAGTCCCAAGGAACCAATGCCCCAGGAACAGGAGAAAGAAGAATTACACGCTCTTGATAGAGCCTTGCACTTCGATTTCACGCTCACTGACCCCTGGCGCGTGTTTCGCATCATGAGCGAATTTGTTGAAGGATTTGATGCCCTGGCCCACCTCCCACCTTCCATCGCCTTTTTTGGCTCCGCACGTCTTAAAATGGAGGATCCTGCCTATCCCGCGGCCGTCGAAACAGCACGCTTGCTGGCAGAATCAGGCTTTGGCATCATCACCGGCGGCGGCCCTGGCATCATGGAAGCGGCCAATAAAGGTGCACAAGACGGCGGAACATGTTCTGTCGGCTGTAATATAGAGTTACCTTTCGAGCAGAAACCTAACGCCTACCTGGATATCTCGCTCGACTTTAACTACTTCTTTATACGCAAAACCATGTTTATCAAATATGCTGAAGCTTTTATCATTTTCCCTGGCGGCTTCGGCACATTGGACGAACTCTTTGAGGCTCTCACACTCATCCAAACCAGAAAGGTCAATCACTTTCCTGTCATTCTCTATGACTCATCCTACTGGGGGGGAATGATTACTTGGATACGTGATGCCATGCTTAAGCGTAAGACTGTCAATGAAGAAGATATTGCCTTGCTCCGCCTCTGTGATGACCCACAGGAAATCTGCCGCATCGTCACAGAGTCCTATCAAGAAAGCTACCGTCAGGACCGCTTCCCATCCAACAACAACCATCGCGAACAAACTATTCGCTAGCCACATTTTATATAAAAAGGCAGCGAGCAATATTGTTCGCTGTCCTTTCTTTTTTCCTTCAGGAGAACGTGGTGTACAAGATTACGGCCAACCGTAGCAAACAACAACGGTGTGCCTGATTTGAGCCTACTTATCTCTTTTTAGATACTGCAAACTTTTTTGCACCTTTTTCACTTGCAGACCAGAAACGAGAGACTTGTCCGGGAAAAAGGATTACCGCACCAAACAAAGCGAGAGCAGCAAAAAGCAATAAGCCAGTGATTGAAAGCAGAACACTCACTACCGATGGCAAGATTGGACTGAGCGAGAGCAATTGAAAGAGCAGATTAAGACCAGCAGTGCTGATAAGAGCGTAACAGGTGGGTCGAGAAAACGAATCTTGCTTCAGCAGGGCAAACCCTAATAGCAAGCATCCAAACGTCAGTGATCCTCCTGAGGAAAAGAAATGCCCCCATCGGCCTATATCAACAAGTGTTGGCAAGTGCAGTCCCACTAATGTATTTGAGACAATTTGTATTCCATCGGCTTGAGGAATCTGAGCACTCGGAACCGAGGAACCACTCCCAAAAAGTCCTCCAATACTGTTCAATCCAGAACCAACCGAATTAGTGGCTGACTGCACAGCCGAACCAGGGGCGTTGAGTACTGTCGCCACCGTCGCTGCCATTCCTAACAACAAAGGAACGACAACCATGTTAAGCACAACAGTACCAAGGAGAAGCACAAATCCTCCCAGTATAAGCAAGCCTACTCCACCAAGGCCAAATAGCGTGACTTCTTCGGATAACTGGGCATACGTTGTAATACCATAGAGCAGAGCCAATGTACCAAGCACAATCAAGCTCATTGAGACAAACCAGTTACCCGTCAGAGGATTGGAACTCCAAAGTGTGAAGAGTTCTCCCACTGCAGCTACACCCGCGCCGACAAGTAACAACCACGCGCCAAGACGTAATTTCAGCCGTAAGAGCATGTCTCTGTCCTCCTTAATTAAGAACAACAAGAGTAACTTCAACGAAGTATACCATATCAAAGCTCATTATTTCATTCATCAAATCATACGCATGAGTAATCATACTAGCATACTACTAACGTCCTTGACAGCGTGCTCATTTATTCAGTACACTGAACAATAAACGTCCTCCCATAGATATTCTTGCACATGCTTACCGTTGCTCGATAGCAACGCAAAGGAGCAAACAATGATCGGCGGACAACGCAGAGTCGGTGCAACTGAAAGTCAGAGACCTCCTTATTCAGCTGTTGGATTGCTCATGATGCACTTTACCGATGGGAACTGGTATTCGGGGTCTGGTGCGCTCGTCAACAACCACCAGGTCTTAACATGTGGACACAATTTGATCGATGTTCGCAACCAACACCAAGCCGACGGAATTCGTTTCTACCCAGGCTGGAACCAGGGTGCTATGCCTGTAGTAACAGGTCCCGTAGCCGGGCAGACACCCTTCATCAATGCCAACTGCGCTTTCTACGTGGCTCAGTATAACAACAGAAATCGGTATGTAGAGGGTGAGACAGAATGGGATATAGGCTTGGTCAATCTCGCAGGGCCTGTTCACGTTCCATTCTATTTTACGATGCAAACAGTTAACAACACAAACTTAATTGGGCAAGACTTAACACTCGTGGGTTTCCCTGGAAATCATCCAGGCGAAATGTGGGTTGACTATCTACCAGTAGAAGGAATCGCTCTCCAATACAACACACTTTCCCATTTACATGAAACGTTTCCAGGAAATAGTGGTTCGCCCATGTATGCCTATGATGCCGAGAACGATATCCTTCGCCTCTATGCAGTTCATGTAGAAGGACCTAATGCCTTACGCAGAGCAACCCTTCTCACTCCGGCTATTATGCAAAAGCTGAACCATGCAGCTTATCATGGCCCACATGGTATTTTCACCTTACATGCGCTGTAATCTTTGACAGCCTTTCGCACAACTACATCGGCCCCGAAATCAGGCTGAAGCACTGTTGGAGAAAGAAAAGATCAGGCACAAAAGATGGAATTGCAAGATATCGGCTGAAAACATCTTGCAATTCCATCTTCGCTGTTGGAGTGGATGGTAGCCCATAAAGGTTTCCGTCTTAGATATGTGCAAATGCCTCACGCAATGCCGCCCCCGCATCAGCAATTGCCTGCTTTCCCAGGTCAATTACACCAGACATATTGAAGAACCCATGAATCACACCAGGAAAACGCTTGAGAACCGTGGTCACCCCTTCAGCCTGCAAACGCGCAGCGTAGGCTTCTCCCTCATCACGCAATGGGTCATGTTCTGCAGTAATGATGAACGCGGGTGGTAAGCCGCGCAAACTCTCTGCGCGTAGCGGTGAGGCATACGGATGGTACGCTTCAGCCTCATCAGAAAGATATTGGCCCCAGAACCAGACCATATCATCACGTGACAAATTATACCCTTCGCTCTTCTCAACATACGAACGCGTACCTGGCGTGTGATAATCCGTAACTGGATAGATCAGTAATTGATAGACCAGTGCTGGTCCACCATGCTCATGCGCCATCAAAGCGACCACAGTCGCCAGATTGCCGCCAGCACTATCTCCGCCAACCGCAATACGCTTGGGATCAACATTGAGCGACGACGCATTGTTCGCTACCCACTCCGTCGCCGCGAAACAATCCTCCGGCGCGGCAGGAAACTTATGCTCTGGCGCAAGACGATAATCCACATTGACAACCACACAACCACCTTTATTCGCCAGCTGGCGGCAAATCCCATCGTGCGTATCAAGATTTGAGAGAACCCAGCCACCTCCATGAAAAAATACCAGTGCAGGAAATGGACCAGTCCCCTCAGGGGTATATACACGCACAGGAATATCACTTCCTGGGCCTGGAATCATCTTATCTTCAACATGTTTAACAGCTTCTGGTTGCCCATTCAGCGCGGCAGCATTGGCGATACTAAGCGCGCGTGCCTCCTCCAATGGTATAGCAAAGCGTGGAGGTCTGCCTGCGGCGGCTATCTGTTCCAATAATACCTGCACCTGCGGATCAAGTGTCATGAGTAAACTACCTCCTCTATATCAAACTGCCTGTGGCTTTTCGTATTGTAACACGGTCACACCGATCATCACGAACAGGCAACCACCAATTTGCCAGAAATCTAGATGCTGCCCCAGCCAGAAATAGGCAATGATTCCCGCTGCAACCAACTCCATCATCCCCACTATACCAACACGCGTCGCATCAATCCGCCGCAGTGCCCCTAACGTCAACGAGAACGGCACAGCCATCCCTAAAATACCCACAAGCGTGATGAGCAATAGGTTATGTGGTGTCCAGGTACTGGCAGGAATCTCCCAGGGAGGTTGCACACACAACCAAAAAACTGCCGCCACTAGAGCACCATACGTTGTCGATGTCAACGAGGGAATGTCACGTCCCACACGCCGTCCAAGTAGAAGATAGACAATATACGCGATGAGTGCTAGATTGGCAAAAAGCAGACCAAAACTATCCAATCCGTTTAAATGCGCTCGCCAGATTTCAGTTAATAGCAGCACGCCCCCAAAAGTCAAAAATAATGCTACCAGCATCTGTGGAGAAGGCCAGCGTTTTTTCCACACAGCCCCTCCCAACGTCATCCACGCGGTCGCACTAAACTGAATCACAAGTGCAATTGCAATAGGCAAACGGCTAATCGCCACAAAATAGGTATACGTGACCATCGCCAACGACAGACCGAAAGCAACAATCCAACCCCATTGCCGCCTTGGTAATTTAAGTCCTTTTCTCCATCCTACTACCAACACAGCCAGCAGACATATTCCTCCGATGAGCATACGAAATTCGACGAGGGTGACAGGTGTTATACCCTCGTCGAAGAGGAGACGCGATAAATTTCCGTTGAAGCCAAAAAGGAGCGATGCGCTGAAGACCATCAGATAGCCGATGAAACGCGAAGAGGTTCCCAACCTCTCTTTATTCATGAAATTGCTCCGCCACAGAGACTACAAAAACGCTGATTTGTTTGCTCACGCCCACAATGAGGACAACGATAGAGGCCACTTCCACTGACTTTTTCACCAGTATTCTTTCCACTTTCCCCTTTTACGCCTTTTCCTTTACTCTCGCTCGCCATACGTGGATAACGCCCCTCTATAATATCCTTATACTCTCGACTTTCAGACCAGCGCAGAATCTCACGGGCACGTACAATCGTAAGCGGATGACTTACAGACGCGACTAGAAACATCTTATAAACACGGTCTAGCAGGCTCGCATCTACCTCTTCATACAAATCTGCCTGCTTGAGAAATTCATGAGTATCCAATTGATTACGCTGAAAAAGCGTTCCACCTGCAAACTTCATCATTAATGAAAGCATCACTTGCGGATCTTGCACAACCAACAACGCCGCACGGTCTGCCGAAAATTCTGATTTCCTATCCCATTCCAGCAATGCAGCTTCTAGCGAACGCCCTACAAGACGCCCGATCCCCAGCGTTAAATCGCCAACGATAGTGAGCAGAAAACTAATACCACGCGCCATCGTTTTATACAACACATGGCCCGATTTGATATGGCCTAGTTCATGTGCAATAACAGCTGTGATTTCATCTTCGCTCATCAGGTCAAGCAGACCCGTTGTCACAACAATATAGGGATGGTCATGTCCACTGGTATAGGCATTTGGCACAGGATATTGCGCCACGTACAATTCTGGCTCACGCATATCCAAAATGGCACACGCTTCTTGAAGCTGTGCATACAACTGGCTACATTGCGTCGGCGTCACCTTTACTGTCTGTGCCACATTTTGAATATACGCAACACGTTCAGGGAATAGCTCGATAAATTTTCGCACAACAATATCTAGCCCCGGTACTCTTTGCAACGCACCTAGAGCAGCACGATCATAGGGATGCTGAAGGGCTGCCGCGTCAAGACCTGGAAAACGCCGTCGTGCCTTCGGTTGAGCTGTAGACATACAACCTGGCTCCTTTTTCGCCCAGGCTCCTATGACTCAAAATCAACCGTCACACGCGGCAATTTGAGTTGCGCGGCTGAATGCGCCCATAGTCGTATCGCCTGAGCCACGATTTCATTATCATGCGGCTGATTCAGCCTCTCACGCCGTACCGCACGTTTAGCCATTACCCGAATACACCACGCCCCATCTATGCGCCTGAGACCAGAGGGCACTGAAGCTCGTAGCAACGTAGCTACCCGGGGCGACTGACGATTGACAATCAGGAGTATGTCTGACCAATGCTGATGCAAAACAGATGTGAATTGTGTCGCAAATTCATCATAGCGAATATGCGGTTTCTGCTGCTCCACGGAGTGCCTCCTCGTCTTATTCAAGGTACTGGCTTCTCCATCAAGTATATCACAGCCAACTCCTCAAACATCAACTTCGTCAACTCGCCCCGCATAACTGCTCATCTTTTCCTACATCATATCCACACAACGCGATTTTGTTGTTCTCATGCCTTTACAAATCTGTCACCAGCCACATATCTACATGCTTCAAAAGAGAAGCATTATGTGAAATTAATACATCTTTGATCCTCTCAACAGTATGTCCTCCTGATAACCGAACATACACAATATGTTTCCCCTGTTGTGCTGCTTTCAGGTAGACATCCCCTAAACCTTCATCCAAAAACGACGTAATATATCCCACCAGACGGCCCATTACTCCTTGCCGCTGCCGCTTGCGTTCAACCGCCTCCACAAAGTCCCAACTCGCCATGACATGAATTTCGCTAGCACGACAACCAACAGCGCGCAATGCCAGAACCGCGTGGACTGCATCACGAAGTTCGTTCACTACACAATGAATATATTGACGCGGAAAAGAGCCGCCAGGAAATGTTCGCTCTGAGGAAACTGGCACTAACTCTTGGAATGTTTCTACATATTTCACGGGCAAAACCTCCAAAATCATGTTTATATGCGTTTATAGAACACTAGACCATCCACCACACTATAGGATGTTTTCTGCTGATATAAGTAATAATACCATTAATATATTATTATTATATGACCAAAAGGTAGCTATTTAGTTACAATTTATACTACAGTTTATACACTCTGCTCATCTCACAAGCACCATAACAAACATTACCAACCAGGGAGGCTCCATTTATTTTCCTAAACACGATTACGTCGGCAATTATGTTACACTATGCTATAATCCCTACATTAAATCCATGTATACCTTTTTCGGGCATAACAAATCAGTTCATAGGAGTAAGACATGTTATCACTCTTCTATTCTCCCCACTCAACTAGCATCGATAACGAGGCAGGGCGCGCCTCTGGTCACGCTGATGTACCACTCTCCGCTCTTGGTCAACAACAAGCATACATACTGGGCCAACACTACGCTGATGAAAAAATTGATGCTGTATTCCACTCTGATCTCCAACGCGCTACCTCTACCGCCCATATCGCCTTCTCGCACCGTGCAATACCTCTTATACCCGATAAACGCCTCCGTGAATACGACTATGGAGACATGACCCAATCTCCTACCGCGAAGGTAGAACAAGAGTTTCCACAACGCATCATTAACCCCTTCCCCAACGGAGAAAGCGCATTGATGGTTATACAGAGAGTCGGGGAGTTCTTACGCTCCGCGTTTGATGTTTATGACGGGAAAACGCTTATCGTTATCGGACATCGAGCAACACGTTACGGCATCGCCTACTGGTGTGGTAACACTTCTGTGGAAGAAATTGTGAATACACCTTGGGAGTGGAAAACAATACCGATCTGGCACTATCAGGTTACAGCGCACCAACTTGAACGTTCCATTATTCCCTTTACATCACAAAAAGATCAATAAATAGAGCGTATCCCTCACGATAATAACCAGAGGGATACGCCATCACAACTACTAACTAGTTACGCTTCTTGTTCCACATGCGCTAAAAACTTCTGTACCGTCTGCATGTACAACTCTGGCTCCTCGACGTGAGCAAGATGCGAACTGTTCTCCAGCAACACCCACTCTGAACCAGCAATACCACGATGCAATATTTCGTTAATCATCGGCGTCGACTCATCATACCGACCAGAGATAATCAGCGTTGGCACTTTTATCTCGCCCAAACGTGCCGTGCGATCCCAATCCTTGATCACCCCTATCACATGAAACTCGCTCGGTCCATTCATCGTCAGATATACCTGTCCAATACCATCAAAACTCCGTTGCACATAGTCAGGCATCGGTTTCACTCGCAACACATGACGCTCATAAAAAACATCCATTGCATCATGATACTCCTGACTATCCGTCGTCCCCGCCTCCTCATGCTGCGTCAGTACCGCATTCACCTCCAGCGGCAACTCGTTACGCAAACGGTTGGCTTCCGCAATCCATAAGGGGATGCTCGCTGTCGTATTCGCAAGCACCAGACTCACTAACCCTTTAGGCTGTGTCAATGCATATTCAATTGCCAGCATTCCACCCCAGGATTGCCCTAAAATATGCACCCGCTCCAATCCCAAAGCCCTACGCACCATATCTACCTCTTCCACAAAACGCTGTACCTGCCAGCGTTCCGGCTCATTTGGCTGATCTGAATGTCCACACCCTAGTTGATCGTAAAAAATAACACGCTGCTGCTCAGATGCCAATGCCTTGAGATTTTCCAGATAGTCATGTGGCACACCCGGCCCACCATGCAAAACAATTAAAGGGATATGTTCTTCTTTATCTCCACCACCTATACTCCAATACCAAACCTTGTAACCATCCTCTACAGGCACAAAACCCTCTTCCTCGTGTAGCTTCATCTCTGACATGTGTTTCTCGCCTCCTACTATCTCTTTCGTTTCACTCTCCGAAATCCTCCAGTCGCGCACAACATCAACTGGGTTAACCTGTGCATAGCATATCACAGGACAGGACAGACCTCCTTAAAATGTGGATCTCTGCTGCCTGTTTTTACATCTAGCACCATAATGCCAGCTTTTTCCTCAGCATAGGCAATCACTAGACGGGTTTTGTGATATACTACGTGATGACTTGATTACCACTAATCACCTACAACCAAAATCCGAAAGGAGTGATACATGCTGATGGATGAACAGGCCTTCAATTTTCAGCACCATATCCCTGATAAACAGCCTGAAACACTATCACCTCAGCAAGAAAAGACCACACCAGGACACCCACCACTGACGGTCTCTGCAGCAGAAATGACGACGCTGCTCCATCTCTCGCCAGATGCTTTACTTCTAGTGAGTACGACAGGCATTATATGTCAAGTAAATGAGACAGCCAGCCAACTCTTTGGCTACTCATATGATGAGCTTATCGGTCAGTCACTAGAAATTCTTCTTCCTGAACGCTTTCGCGCCACCCATGTTGCTCATCGTGACTCCTATATTGCGCAACCACGCTTGCGTCCTATGGGCCAGGGACTAGAACTTTTTGGTCGTCGCAAAGATGGTAGTGAGTTTCCCATCGACATCAGTCTGCGCCCCATCCTATTAGAGCACGCCCTACACACTATCGCCGCTATTCGCGATGTCACTACACAACGCCTTACCGAGCGCACCTTAGCCAAACAAGCCGAACGCCTTAATATGCAAACAGCACTTCTCAACGCTGCCCATGACGCTATTCTTGTGCGTGACCCTGTCAGCCGCATCAAGTTGTGGAATCATGGAGCCGAAAAACTCTATGGCTGGACAACGCAAGAGGCACTCGGACGTATCTCTCATACGCTCCTTAAAACACGTTTTCCTGCCAGCCGTGTCGCTATAGACATGCGTCTCGAACAAGAGGGTCATTGGGAAGGCGAATTGGCTCACACACGCCGCGATGGAACCACGGTCATCGTTCGTAGTCAGCAAATTCTCTTACGCGATCAGCAAAACCAACCATATGCAACACTAGAGATCAACCACGAAGTAACCAGTCCAGACCAATACGAACACAAACCATATACTATGCAGGCGGTCACGGAACAACTTTCCTTTCTCCAACACATTATCGACGCCTTACCCACCAGCATCTACGTCGTCCATGGCGATAATGCTCGTCTCCTCCTTACGAATAAAGCTGCCGCTAGCATATGGGGAGCTGTATGGCCTGTTGGTCAAACCATGCGTGAATTTCTAGACACACATGGTATTCTCATCGTCAACGCGCAAGGCCGCCCTTTTCCTGAACAAGCATGGGCCACCACACGCGCCCTTTTACAAAAAGAAATCGTTATCCAACATCAAGAGATCATCCGCCAATCGACGGGCGTCAGCATACCCATTTTGGTCAACGCAGTCCCATTAGACTCACCCTACTGGCAAAGTTTGCAACAAATGGAACCTTCCCTACTGCAAACAACCGTGCAACTATCAGAACCATTAGCACTGGTCATTCACCAGGATGTCCGTATGCTTAAAGAGGCTGAGTATCTTAAAGACGAATTTATTGGCGTGGCTGCACACGAACTACGTTCTCCCCTGGCGGTCCTCAAAGGGGCCGTCGGAACACTTCTTCTTCAAACTCAACGTGGACATGGCCCGCAGCTTGCTGATTGGCAACAAGAGATGCTACAAGAGATTGAACAGGCCACCGATCACTTAAACACACTGACCACTGATCTCCTTGACGTCACACGCTTACAAGCAGGTCAGTTTTTCCTACATCGTACTTCTACCAATCTCAGCGCACTAGTTCAACGCATCGTTGAACGCCTGCAACAGACAACCTCTCTGCATCAAATAGAGATAAACACCTCCCTTCACAATGTCATCGCAAACATTGACCCACAACGCATTGAGCAGGTTCTTACTAACCTCCTTACTAATGCCATTAAGTACAGCCCGAAAGGCGGGGCGGTCCTCGTCTCACTGGCAATACACACGAACGCTACTGTTGAAATTAGTATTCAAGACCACGGTATCGGCATTCCCCAGCATCAACAATCTCAAATTTTCGGTCGCTTTATGCGTGCCGACAATGCACATGCAGCAGGTATTAACGGAACAGGACTGGGATTATATCTTTGCCGCGCAATCGTGGAACAGCATCAAGGTCAGCTCTGGTTTGCATCTCAGGAAAACGTTGGCACTACCTTTTTCCTGACATTGCCGCTACTTCAAGCCTGACAATTTTCGATGCTGCGGCATTACAACCGGCACCATACAGCAAAAAGTATCAACCTTTTCATTTTTCATATCTGGCTGATACTTTTTTGTTGTATGCCCTACCGTCGCGACTCATGCTATACGCAATCTACCAGGCGGCTGCATTGCTCTCAGCACGCGGGTCTGCTCCGCCAAACATAGAACCACTTGCAGCATCAAATAGAATCCCCTGCGCATAACCCATCCCTGCCGACCACAACCCCTGTCCCTGAATCTCATGTCCACGCTGCCGTAAGTCCGCAAGCGTGGTCTCTGGGAAACGTTCTTCTACCTGTAATATTTCGCGACCATCCAGTGCCCCATGAATCCAGCGCGGCATCTCAACAGCCTCCTGCATGTTCATACCAAAACGTGCGAGGGCCGTATAAACCTGCAAATGAATTTGCGCCTGCCCATCTCCTCCCATTGTCCCAAAAACAATAGCTGGGCGTCCATCGCGCACAGCCATTGAGGGAATCAGCGTATGCAGTGTACGTTTAGCAGGAGCTAGCGCATTCGCAGCTGTTTCATCAAGCGAGAAGTATGCGCCACGATTTTGCAGCACAATCCCTGCACCATCTACCACCACGCCACTTCCAAAACCCATATAGTTGCTTTGAATGAGTGAAACGACATTCCCCTCCTGGTCAGTAGCGCACATATAGACCGTATCTCCAGTAAAACCTCCGGGAGCAACAGAAGGTTGAGCACGTAAGGGATCAATTAATGCGCTACGTTGTGCAAGATACGCTGGTGCAATCAAGACCTCTGGCTCTACCCGCATGTGTGCCGGATCAGTCAAATACGCCTTGCGGTCCGCAAAAGCCAGTTTTTTGGCCTCTACTGCTGGGTGAACCGTCGCTGGCGCAAGTGCATTATCACCAAGCCGTTGATGCTCTATCATCCCAAGCATCTGTAAAGCTGTCACACCTTGCGTATTGGGCGGAAGTTCATAAATTTTGAGGCCAGCAAAAGACACACCGAGCGGCGTTACCCAGTTACTTTGATGAGCAGCAAGATCTTCACGCGTAATTAGTCCACCTTCGCGCGCAAAAAATGCGGCCATATGTTCTGCGATCTCACCCTGATAAAATACCTCTGCGCCTTTCTGTGCAACTGTGCGCAACGTGTTTGCCAGCATTGGATAACGTATGACACTTCCCACAGCAGGAACTACACCATCAGGCAGAAAATGCGTATGCCAGGAACGATGCACATCCTCTCTCGTACTCATTCGCGTGAGCGCGTTGTGCAAATCGGGTCCCAATGCGAAGCCATCTTCTGCATATGAAATCGCCGGAGCCAGTGCCTGCGCTAATCCCAATCGGCCAAAACGTTGCGACGCCGCGTTCCATCCACTTACACACCCAGGCACAGTGACCGTGTGGATACCAAAAACAGGCATGGTCGTAAGACCCATATCATGATAACGCTCGATTGTCGCGGCACGCGCCGACCGCCCGCTCCCATTAAGCCCATATAATTTGCCGCTCTTCGCCTCATAGATCATCATGAAGACATCGCCACCCAGGCCACACACAAAAGGATAAACCACCTGCAACATGGCACTGGTGGCAATTGCGGCATCAATCGCATTACCACCAGCCTTCAATATATCCAATCCCGCTTCCGCCGCCAGATAATGTGGCGCAATAACCATTCCGCGACGCGCCACTGTTACAGGGCGGCGCAAAGGCAATACCGTCATTAACAGGCTCCTTTATTTCATTGTTACGCACGATATGCTTTTCTTAGCACAAATGCCTGAAAATGCCATTTCCTGTTAGAGACAGGAATCGTGCGGAAAGAGACAATCTCAAAAAATTGGGCAAGTGTGTGTTGCATGAATTCATCCGTATGATGGACAAAGAAACGTGGCGGCACGTGCGGATCACCCTCATGCGGTCCCTCCTCTTCCTGTCCACCATAGACGCCTAGAAAAAACAAGCCTCCAGGACGAAGCAGTTCCTTCAATTTGCCCAACACGGTCGGTAAATCTCGCGTAGGTACATGCAGCAGACAATTCAACGCATAGATTGCATCAAACAAAGCAGACGGGAAATCCATGTGCAGAAAATCCATGACATACGCCTTCAAGCCCTTCTCGCGGCACAGGTTCACCATATCTGGTGAAAGGTCAGTGCAGATAACATCAAGCCCGTTATTCTGAAAAAATAGGCTATCCACACCTGTTCCCGCTCCAACTTCTAAAAGCGTTGTCTTGCCTTCCTGGTGCAGTAGCGCGAGGAAATGCTGGCGTTCCTCAACCTTCCATACATCCTTTTCTGTCTGGTCGCGTTGTGTAGCCATCTTCTCGTTATATGACAAACGTAACGATGCTATCACCTGCTCATATGTCTCCATCACTCACCTCTGTGCATTTTCCTTTGAATGCCTCTATCATAAAGATATATTGTAGCACATCGTTTTCTCGCGATACATGAAACTATGCCCTGCGCTCTAGTTGATTAAAATTATCTCTATTGGTCATTTACTATCAGTCTTCGTTGAGACGTAACGTCTGGCTTGTTGAACGTTGGGAAATTGTCAACGCTATAACACAAAGCAATATGACCAGAAACCCAATGCTTACGCCCAGAAAAAGCGATATCTGTTGAATGGGCATAATAATCTGCACAGGTGGAATAGCAAGTTGGCTGAAAAAATCGGAGCTATTATTGTTGCCATTTGTAAAAATGATCAGCGGCGTAACAATTTGCGATAACGCCACGCCAAGCACAGTTCCAAGTACGAGCGCGACAATATAGATGAGGCTAAATTCCCAGAGCAGTAGATAGGCCAGTTGGCGCTTCGTCATGCCCAGCGCTATTTTTACCGAGAAGTCAAGTTGCCTGCGCACAACGCTCGTCCACATAATGCACATCGTTGTGATAATACCCAGAAAGAGCGCAATAACCGTATTGACGCCTAATGTGCCTGTAATAGCAATGAAAAGCGCGCTTTTATACGCAGTTGAAAGCACAGCCTGACGATCAAGCAGAGAGACAAGTTGTAAAGAACCTTGCGTGAGAGCAGTGCGAACGCGGGCAATATTATTGCTATTGCTTTTCAGCCAGATATAGTTAGGCGATACAAGGGTTATGGACATGTCTTTTGCATAGACGGTTGCGAAATTCTGGTAGTCAACCAGCATCCCGTAACCATCTGGAAGAGCGTCATATGCACCCGGCACATGACTTACCTCATCCAACGCAATAAAGTGAATATTTGTGCTACCCATATCTGATGCGGGAAGCGTAAAAGGCGTACCTTTATGCAGGTGAAACGCTGTCCACATACTCTGATCAACCAGAGCATACACGACATCTTGCTTAATACCACTACTTCGATACTGTTGCAAGCTCTTCATCAATGTTGACAATGGCTGCGTTGAATCCTGTTGTGTCCAGAGCGCCGTTTGCGCAAATGTCGCGCTATTCACCGCGAAGGTTTGTACAGGCAAGACATCGCCGGAGCGCGGTCCTAACGACGTGCGATAACCCACACAAGCAGCGGCAACACCTGGAATATGCTGATACATCTGCTCCAACGTTTCATATGACTGCCCAAGCGCGAAGGATGGAAGCTGTCCGCTAAAGTCCGCGCCCACCTGATAAGCGGCAGTATCAATCATATGTTGCTGCTGCGAAGCCGAAAAGATCAATGAAAAGATCGTAAACGAGAGCGTTAACGTCAAAATAATGATGAAATATGTTGCCAGACGGGCAGAACGCTGTAGTTGAATAAGCGCGAGAATCGCTACGCCCCGTCCACGCGCTACCAGCGATATCATTCCCTTTAAGAGCAAAGGAAATATGCGTAGAAAAAGCAGCACGACCGCGACGATCATTAAAAGAGGAGCGATAAATGCAAATGGACCAAGTAACAACAGCGATGCCGAGCCAAGAGATTGCTGCACAGCACTATATTCAACGTAGCCAACAATAACGAGTAGAGATAATACGACATCGAGATAGAGACGTTGCCAGAGAGGAGGACGCTGTGAACGCGTTGTCTCCCTACGCAGCGTGAGTATATTTAAACTGGATGAGCGGTATACCGTGATCACCATCACGCCACCAGCGCATAATGCCGCTCCCAGCGCAAACCAGCTTTCATGCAACATCGTTTGCAGCGGATTGCTGGTCACGATATTGAGTGCGCTTTGATCGGCAACAGGTAGTAGCATCTGCGCAATCAACTTGGCACATTGAATAGCGATAAAAGGGCCAGTGAGCAGTGCTATAATCGCCCAAAAGAGGCTCTGAAGCGAGAAAGAAAGAAAAATTTGCCGCCGCATTGCTCCACGACTTTGCAACAGAGCGATAGTATCCGACTGATATTCGACCAGTAAAGTTGACATGATACCAATAAATATCAAGGCCAGCACAATAATCTGGATCAGCAGAAAGCTTATCGATACTTCCGCCATGTCAATGTGCGCTGCATATTGCGACAACGAATTAAAGAGCATCCCCTGTGGTGTCACATTTTGAACGCCATCCAGACTACCCAGCAGATTGCGCAATTGATTTGCCATATTTTGCGCTTGCGTCTGTAGCATATCGAAATTGTTCGCATCGATACCCGAAGGATTCAGCGTATAATACCAGGAAAGCGCAAATGGTTCAGCGGCAGCATACTGCGCCGCATTGCTGGCAGCTATTAATGCATTATTATCAGCCAGAGCATTATAAAAAACAGTCTCGCCACGCAATTGTGGTTGAAATGTCTGCTCATGCCAAAACGCATCCTCCGCACTTCTGGGCGCTACAATGCCAACAACGCGCAGCGTCCATACCAGACTGCCTACATTTGATGGCACATGTGCATAGAGAAGCGAATTCAGCTTCAAACCAAGATTATCAGCGGCGGTTTGCGTCACAGCAATCTGAATTTCCTGCGTCTGACTCTCAGCGTGTGGCAATTGCCCCTGTACAAGCACGATATGCGCCCCCACTTGCTGCATATCATAGCCATTCAGTGCCATTTGCTCATTACTATTGCCAACTTCTTGTCCATTCACAGGCGTCCTGAAGACAGCAAGTGCGGGCGTTTGTATCGAAAACTGCCGCGATGCGGAAGAGTAAGGCAGATTCGATTGAGCAATTGTACGAGTAATGATCTGATCGCTCTGCTGTACAAAAGCAGGTGATAGTTTGTTGATCGTGACTTGCGGGCCAAAATCGTAGCCATCTGCTGTTGAGCCAAACATATTGCGCAGATCGGCACTCGTCGCCACTGTCGTGAAAAGAGGTAACGTGCATAGGAGTATGACTGTCGTCATAATTCCTATGCCTGTCAACAAGAATAGCAGCCAGCCACGGCTAATATACACGCCAGCTAACGTCGTCGCCGTAGACAGCATGCGTGAGGTAAGGCGAGGCTTATCCATTTGTGAAGAAACCACCCGACTCATCTCCCGTTCCATTATGGCGTGGTCACTTTAGGCGCAGTCCCATAGACGATTTTCCAGACGCCATTGTGGTATGCACTAACAACATTATCCTGACCAACTGCCCATCCATCCTGCGCTGAAAGCATAAAGACACTTTCCGTACCAATTGCAAGATACTTGCGAATGTCCAGTAAAATTAAGGCTCCTTTCGTGTAATGCATAATGCTATCCTGCTCTGATACCCAACCCTCATCTGGTGAGGAGAGGGAAACGCCGTAAAGATCCGATCTATAAGGACTGGCAACAGGTATCCAAGATGTTCCATCATACCGTATCACTGTGCCATTTTGACCGACTGTCCACACCTGCTGCGGCGAGAGCATAGAAACGTCGTAAAGCGTATTTGCCGAGGGAGCCGACATTTTTGTCCAGCTTCCATTCGCATAATGAAGCAGTGTTCCCGCCTCACCAACTGCCCATCCCTCTTTTGCGGAAGGCATTGTAATACTGTCAGGAGACATAGCAATACTGTAGAGATCATCCGTTGTCGGACTGGTCTCTGCTTTCCAGGCATGTCCATCGTAATGTAACAACGTCCCACCATAGCCAACTGCCCAGCCATCGTTTGCCGAAGTCATCGCAATACTGCGCAACACGGCACTGGTCGGAGAATTAAAAGCATTCCACACTTGCCCATTATAGTGCAGAATAGTCCCATTATAGCCAACCGCCCAACCATCATTTGCCGAAAGCATAGAAACACCGAACAGTGGCGAAGATGTTGCAATACTTGTCCATTGTTGCCCATCATAGTGAACAATAATGCCCCCAACAGGTGTTCCCTGCATATTAAACTGCCCCCCAACAGCCCAAACATCACTCTGTGATAACCCTTGCACATGATAGAGCGTAGGGAAAGGCGGGTACGGCGGTGAAGGATCTGTAGTCCCTTGAGTTGTATTGAATGGTGCTGGCCCACATGCAGATAGGAGTATTAGAAAACAGAAACATAATGGTCCAGCAAATCCATACACTCGTTTCATCAAAGCTTCCTTTCAATATTAATTATGCAATGAAGCAGGAGGCAATAACTACCATGTATATCTCTATTGCCTCCTAAACACAGCACCTACCAACTAGCTATTGCAGGGAACCAATTATCCACTAATCTACTAATGGACCAAGATTCGTATAATATGTATGTTCACTCCAAATATTGCAGCCGTTGTCTGAGAGATATTCCTGAAAATAATAGCCTGCCTGCCATCCATTCGAGTTAAGATAACTCGTATTACCAGTTTGCGAAACAATTGGACAGCCAGTACCCCACCAACCACCTGCATACTGATTGTGATCCCACCAGCTTACAAAGCCTGGCGTAGATGTGTACGTAATATAAGCACTTAGTAGAGTAACTTGCGTACAATCACTATTTATAAGGTAGAAAATATCACCTTCGTAGTGATCAGTTTTACCATTATCAGTCCAACTGAAGTACTTGGTAATACCGTGATTGCCAGCATTACAGAATTTACCGGGGGAAGATATTGTAGCAGCGTGAGCAACTATAGGGAACAAAAATTGCAGAGACACTGAGAGGGCAAGAACCAGCATGAAGACTGCACTAAAGATGTGTGGTGTGGTGTGATGTGATGTGATTTTTTCACGTGAATCCCCTTTCACTGGATAAACACGATTTACCCATACAAAAATCTGACAGGGTACAGCAACAAAAAATTTTGGTGATACTGACGAGAAGACTACTTCTTAGTAGCGTCTATAAACCTTTCAAGATATCAAGGAGCTACGAGCATAAAATTTATTATGCCTCTTAGTAGAACCTACCAATCTTCTAAGGTTTTTGCTGACATTGAAGCTTGACACCCATAAAAAATATAAATCATATGATGAGCTTTGTCAACATTAATGAGCACGACATTAGTACTATTTAAATTTTTAGGAAGTAGAAAACATCAAAAAGAAGCCTCGATTTTTAAGCATCTTTTTAAATCGAATGATAAAGTGGCAGCACAGATGATATTATGTCAACAAGGAATGCACCTCACGAAACAACGTTTCACCCAAGACTTATCCCCTGTAGCAAGACACCTTAAAAAAGCGTTACTTTAATCCTCGTTCAGGCGCAAAGCCTGCGCGAGCAGTGGACGCGATACAATACGCACCATCATGACCAGCACGAGGACAAAAAGCCCGACAAGCGCGAGCAACGCAAAGAATAACGTTGAAGGAAGCACAATTTGCACCGGAAAGGTATTTTGTAAACTGTAGAATACGCCACCGTTGATCTGCGTGTTCAAATCAGTGATCGTTAGCGAAGGCACAACAGTCAGCGCGAACGTAATGCCGAAGGCCACACCAAGCAATAATCCCGTTGTATAAACGACAACCTGCTCCCACAGTAACACACTTGTTATCTGGCGCGGTGTCGTGCCAAGCGCGCGTAGGACGGCGAAATTGGTCAGGCGTGTGCGCACGTTTAGCCAGGAGGCAAGCAAATCACCAACCAGCACCAGTAAGAGCGCGGTTACTGTCCCAACCCCCAATATGCCACCAATTACCACGTACAGCGGATCATTATTCAGCGCATCGAGCAACGCACGCCGATCAATCAACTGCGTCAAAGGCATCGTGCGTGTCAACGCGAGACGCACATTCGCCAAAGAGACGGCATCGCTTTTCGTATGCAACCAGACCCAATTTATCAGCGGTGGTGTAGTCCCAGATAACTGTTGCTGTTTTGCCTGTTGCGCATACACGCTTGCATAGCTTTGATAATCCAGCAAAACCCCGCCTACCTCTGCGCCATTCGCTAACGTGACGCGATCATTTACCGTCGGCAGATGCTGCACAACGCCAATAATGACACAGCGTAGATTAGGACCAGTGGAGCTATTATCTTTCAACGGAAAAACAGAACCAACATGCAACTGCAAGACATTGATTACATTCGCGTCTACAATTACCGGAATAATATTACTCGAAATAGCTTGCGAACGCTCCGTCGCTAGTTGCTGTAAGAGTTGCGTTCCTGCTTGCTGATCAGATGCCGAGGACCAGATAACGGTGCGTGCAAAATTGGAGACATCGACCGCGCGGATCTGCATTGACATATTGGCTATGCCTCCCACACCAGATGAGGCATAGCCAACACTGGCGGAGATAACGCCTCCAATATGCTGATACTGGCTTTGTGCTTGCGCGGGACTCAGTGAAGAACTCACCGAGGAGAGACTTCCGCTAAAATCAGCACCTGCCAGGTAGGTACTCACGTCTTGAATATGTTGACTTTCGGTCGCTCGAAATACCAGCGTAAACAATGCAAAGGCGATTGCAAGCGCAAGTAACATGGTCATGCGCATAGATTGCCGTGGCGCACGCGCAATCGAAGTCATAGCCAGCAGCGAAACCGCACCACGTCCACGCGCCGCAAAATATGCTCCAATGCGCAACAGAAAAGGAAAAACGCGCAGAAATAGCAGCATACAACCGATAATCAAGAAAAAAGGCGCGATGATCGACAACGGCGTGATCACTAGCGTCTGCGCATCGCTCTGCAAAATACCACTGATATTCGTCAGATACAATGAAATTCCATAGCCGACAAGTGCAACCACTCCCGCTATCAGGTCAAGATTCAAACGCTGCCAGAAAGGTCGCTTGCCTGTGCGCGTATTCTCGCGCCGTACAGCCAACACATCCGTGCGTGCGGCTGCCAACAGTGTCAGACTCATAGTGAGCAGCGTCACCAGCACGACAGCAACGGCATACCAGATCACTTGCTGAGCCGCTGCTAACGAATTAAGAGTAATTACATTCAGCGCATCCTGTTCTGCAGCAGGCAAGATACGCTGCGCCAGAGCGAATGCAACCAGCACCGCCAGGGGAATACCTGACCCAAAAGCCACTACGCCCGCGACAATACTTTGTGTCAGCAAGGCACCAAAGATTTGTCCGCTGCTTGCCCCTCGACTGCGCAATAACGCGATGGTTTCAGCCTGCCGCTCGACCAGCACGCCCGTAATCAGATTGACGAAAAAAAGTATCAGTGCCAGTATCTGCAAACCGACGATCAGCACAGGAATGCGCGCCACTTGCACACGACTCTGAAAATTATCCAGCAATCCTGGGGCCTCAGCCGTTCCAAACAGCGGACTGAGCGCCTGCGCACGTTGCAGATAGGGATAGCCAGGATCGGGAATATTGCCATACAAATTGAGGTAGACCAGTTGCAAACTGTTGATATGTGCGATGAGTGCATCCAGATCACTGCTGAAAATACGTTGCGTCTCCAGATGATAATACCAGACGAATGTATAACCACCTTCTGTAGGCGTATAGATCGCATCAGTATGGGCAGCCGTGCTGATATCATCAAACAATGTAAATAGTGCATTATTGGAAACAAGCAGGCTATAGTTATAAATCGTCGCGGTTTCGGTTGCGAATTTTGTCGGCTGGAAATCATTACCGTGCCAGTAAACACTATTGGCAGCATTGATCTGAAACAGGCCCGCCACATACGCAGTCACCTGCGAAGTATGAGCAGGCAACGGATTGGCATCCCGAAATGCAGAACGCTGTAACAAATAGCTGAATTGTAGTTGAAACGTCGAGCCAACAGCGACATGTAAGGCTTGCGCTGTCTCCGGTGTCAACATTACCTCGATCACATTCCCTGCTTGGCTGGCAAGACTCGCGCTACGCCCCTGAATGATGTTCAGATGCGTCTTCGCTTGCGCCATATCCACGCCTTCAGTAAATAATACTGTCTGCGCTTGTGGTGGCTTCGCAAGTGCAAAGGTTGATGTGACGAGTGCAAACTGGGTCTCTTGGACAAGAGACCCTAGATTTTGCCGCATTGTACCATTCATCTGCGTGTGAACAGACTGCATAATCGGGGCAGAGATGCCAAGTGTACTCGCATTGACCGCGATATCCGCATTTTCAGGAGTCGCATTCAGTACGTTGCGCAAACCTGCCGTCGTTATCACGCTGGTAAACAATGGAATCGCACCAATGATGACGACCGCCGCGATCATACCCAACGTGGTGATACAAAGTAAAAACCAGGTTTGTCGTAAACGCCATAGTGCCAGCGTGGCAATAGAAAGAATAGAGGCAGAACGCTCTATCTGCACTCTTTTTGCTGTTAATGCCATTACAATCTCTATTTCATTTTACATGGTTTGCACACACGCTCACGCGTCTAACCGTTCACGCAGCCAGCTATGAATATCGCTCAAACTCTGCGATGTAATCTCGTGTGCCATCGCATATTCTTTATAAGTCAAATTCACAGGCAGCGACGAGAGCAATTTATTGCTGGCCCGTCCATGTTGGATTGGCAACACAGTATCAGCCGTTCCATGCACAACCAGCACAGGCTTTCCACTGAGTGCTTCCGGCGATGCAATCAGCGGTTGAATCTCCGGCAAAATACGTCCGCTCATCAAGACCGCACCCGCTATCAGTTCTGGCCGCGTCAACATAACACTGGCACTCATAATCGCCCCCTGGCTAAACCCCATCAAATAAATCTGCTCTGGGTCTACTTTATAGATCTCTATAGCTTCTTGAATAAAGTGTATAATCGCCTGCCGACTGGCCTCAGCCTGCGTGGGATTAATCACTGGCCCCTGCGGCGTAAAATTTACCTGAAACCAGGCATAGCTTCCCGGCGCAAGTGTGTTTGGAGCACGTACACTAATAATCAGAAAGCGTTGATCTAAGAGCGGAACCAGACTAAATAAATCGCGCTCATTGCTACCCACGCCATGTAACAACAACAATAAAGGTGTCTTCTCTTGTTGTACCTGTGGCTCATGCAATAAATGTACGAGGGAAAGCGATTGTGGCATAATAACGTTTACTCCTTTTCTTGCTGTTTTATAGATATCTCTGTTTCAGCCTTTGTTGTGCCTCCCACGGCCCAATGTTCAGGCGCAATTTCGTACAACAATACGCGCACCTGTTCCGGCTTAACAGCAAGTGTACTCACTACTGCCTCTGTTACACGAGTTATCAATTCCTGTTTGACAGCGGGCGTGCGGCCCACGAGCATTTCAACACGAATAATCGGCATCTATTCCGCCCTTCTTTCACGATATGTGGTAAGCAGGCAAGGTCCATACTTTATCGCATGATATCACATGAAACTTGCATTTTTATACGCTCACATAGCATGGTCTCAGAACAAGCCCGCATAAAAAGGCATGTAGCGGAAAATTTCCCGCCACATGCCTTTTTATGCCAAAAATTCCACTCATCAAATCAGACAAGCGAAGCTTCTTTTGCAGGCACGGCTATAGGATAACCAGCCTTCTGCCATGCCTCGAAACCGCCTACCACATCTACAACTTGCTTATAACCATGCGCCTGCAAGACGCTTGCCGCTACTGCTGAGCGCGTGCCCGCCTGACACTGTACCAACACTGGACGATCATTTGGTATATTTCGCAGGCTACGCTCCACATAACCCAATGGAATATTCACACTGCCCGCGATATATCCATCACGATACTCACCCGATCCACGCACATCGAGCAGTGTTACCTGCTGACCATTGGATGAGCCTGTCAGGCGATGCTGCAAGTCGGCAACTGTCAACTTCGGCAACGTTTCAAGGGTACGTCCAGCCTGTTGCCATGCCGCGACAATTTCAGGCGTCCAGAAACCCGCCAGATGCTCTAAACCAATCAGACGCAATTCACGAAGCGCGGTAGCAACATACTCTTGTTCTACAATCAGGTAGAATGGGCGATCATAGGGCAATAGCCAGCCAGCCCAACTCAAGAAAGAGGTATCAAGTGGAATATTGATCGTTCCAGGGATATGCCCTTGCGCGTACTCGCTCGCAGAACGAGTATCGACAATTCGCGCCGGCTTTGCTAACTGCTCGCTCAACTGCGCTAACGTCAATTGCTCTGGCAACGTGATCGCGCCCACGATCCCCGGTCCCACTTTGTTGATACGCTTCATTTCAGCGAAGTAGAATGGTGGCTCCGGTTGACCATCCAATACAGCGCGCACAAACTCGTCTTCATTCTTCTCCGCGAATGCCCAGTTAAAGAGTTTTTCATAGCCCAATGTTGTCTGCGGAACCGCACCCAACGCGCGTCCACACGCACTTCCCGCACCATGCGCGGGCCAGATTTGCAGATAATCGGGCAGGTTACGTATCTTTTGTAACGAGCGGAACAACGCACGTGCTCCTGGTTCCATCGTTCCCGTCACACCCGCCGCTCTCTCCAGTAGATCTGGGCGTCCCACGTCACCTACGAAGATGAAATCGCCCGTGAAAATGCCCATTGGCTTATCCGCGCCTCTGGTATCGGTAACCATAAACGAGAGATGTTCTGGCGTATGGCCGGGCGTGTGGAGAGCCTGCACCAATACATTCCCAACATTAAACGTATCGCCATCGTTAAGCAGTTTTGCGCCTGCCTCAGCAGCATAGCTATATTTCCACTCCTGTGGGCCTGTATCCGAGAGATACAGTTGTGCTCCTGTCTTCTGCGCCAGTTCACGCGAACCTGACACAAAATCAGCGTGAATATGTGTCTCCGTAATTGCCGTAATACGTAAATCTTTACTGCGTGCCAGCTCAATATACTGATCAATATTGCGATTGGGATCAATCACCAGAGCCTCACCCGTCGCGGGGCAGCCCAACAGGTAACTTGCTTGTGCCAATGTATCATCATAAACCATACGTAACAGCATCTATATCCTCCTGAAACAGCATCAATAAGAGTGCATTTTACTATCTACCCCGTTGGATGCAGCCCATCACAAAAAGGTTACATCCTCTCGTAGCATGTTTGCGTTCCCTGGCATTTTCTTTTATGATGCAAGATAGCAATGCCGTTTGTAATGAACGGAATAACAACTATGCGCTATATGTTTGTGGCTATAGGAATATCATAAGCGAAGGAGCACACCGAAAGATGTCTTCACCCCTCGATATCGATCTGGATATCTACCATGATGAAGCTGAATTGCTGGCAGCATTGCGTCGTCAGGAGCGTCTGGCGTGCACGTGTATGTTCAAACAGTTCGCGCATCGTTTACATACATTGGCACACACGATGCTCAAAGATGCCGATGAAGCTGATGACGTGGTACAAGAGAGTTTCATTCAGGCTTGCGCGCATATTAGAAACTTTGAGGGCAGAAGCAGTCTTCACACATGGCTCTATCGCATTACGACAAATACCGCGCTCATGCGCCGCCGTCGCAAAGAATTCGCCACAGTGACATTAGCCACCTACAATCAGGATGAGCCTGTTTCTGCAGAACTTGTAGCCTATCTCGTCGATGATAACTCGACACCAGATCAGGCCGTATTAAGCAAAGAATTGCGCGAACATATCTATCAGGCAGTACGCTCATTGCCACTCGCGCTCCGTGAAGCTTTTATTTTGCGCATGATTGACGGATTGAGCACAAAGGATGCGGCAGCAAAACTGGGCATTGAAGAATCCGCGCTGAAAGTGCGTGTCCATCGCGCACGCCAGGAACTACGCAGGAAGTTGGGCAACATGAATGGAGCATGAGGCACAATGTAGGAAATTGGCGCCGCTCAAAGTCCTCTACACGCTCAATGTTCTTTGCCCACAAATAGCGCACTCTTGTGGTGATTCCCCCTACTCTAAGTGCCCACCAGGCATAGACCAGATCCCTGCACCATGAGAATTTTGCCGCTTCATGAGCAGTACATGATCACCGTTTTTGATAATCACCCCAACGCCTACAGCAGGGTGAATTGCCATGGATTTTTCTCCCAACCTGCTACTCCATCTCGTTGTCTTAGTCAATCATGTGGTTCAACAGCAGTTACAAGCTTCATGGATTAGCCTACGCAGGACGCACAAGCACACCTTTATCATGCAGATAATGCTTGACTTCCCGGATACGATACTCGCCAAAGTGGAAGATTGAAGCGGCAAGTACGGCATCCGCTCCGCCCGTCGTCAATCCTTCATACAGGTGCTCAAGCGTTCCTACGCCGCCAGAGGCAATCACAGGAACCGTTACGGCCTGTGAAATCTTTGCCGTTAAGACAAGATCATAGCCAATTTTCGTGCCGTCGCGATCCATGCTGGTCAGCAAAATTTCGCCTGCCCCCAGTTCAACGCCGCGCTGCGCCCATTCCAGCGCATCGATCCCTGTAGGCGTGCGCCCACCATGCACAAAAACCTCGTAGCCGCTCGGCATCTGCGCGTTAGAGCGCGCATCAATTGCCAGCACGATACATTGCGCGCCAAACTGTTCCGCTCCCGCCCGCAATATATCTGGATTCTGCACCGCCGCCGTGTTAAGCGAGGTTTTATCCGCACCCGCTCCCAACGTGGCGCGAATGTCTTCAACGGTACGGATACCGCCACCGACTGTGACTGGAATAAAGACCTGTTCCGCCGTTCGCCGCACAACATCCAGCATGGTCGCGCGATTCTCATACGATGCCGTAATGTCAAGAAAAACTACTTCATCGGCTCCCTCGTCGTTATAAAACGAGGCCAGCACTACCGGGTCGCCAGCATCGCGCAGATTCACAAAATTCACGCCCTTGACGACTCGCCCTTGCGCAACGTCCAGACAAGGGATAATACGTTTGGTCAGCATCTCTATTTCCTCCCAGTGGCTTCCAGTGCCTGAGCCAATGCTATATCACCCGTATACAGTGCCTTCCCAATAATTGCACCTTCTACTCGCATTTCAGCTAGCGCATATATATCCTTGAGGGTACTCACGCCACCTGACGCAATGAGCGGACGCGACGTGGCACGCTGCATCTCGCCTAAGGCTTGCAAATTAGGTCCGCCCAATACACCATCACGCGCAATATCGGTATAGATAAAGCGTTGTACACCCAGTTCGCTCAGTTCAGCGGCAAGGTGCGTTGCCTGCACGCGCGATGTTTCACGCCAGCCATCAACGGCAACCAGCCCATTGCGCGCATCCAGCCCCACAACAATCCGTTCGCCCCATCGCTCCAGCGCGTTTTGTAAAAGCGTGCGATCTTTAAGGGCAACCGTGCCCACAATCACGCGCTCTACGCCCAGCCCAAGCACCTGCTCAATATCAGCCAGCGCGCGCATGCCACCACCAACCTCGATATGCAGCGACGTTGAGCTACACATTCGTCTGATCAGTTCGCTATTGACAGGATGTCCCTGTGCCGCGCCATCCAGATCAACCACGTGCAACCACTGTGCGCCCTCGCGCTCCCAGCGTTGCGCCACACGCACAGGGTCCATGTCATACGTTGTGACCTGCGCGTAATCTCCTTGATACAGGCGCACACACTGCCCATCTTTGATATCTATCGCGGGTAAAATAATCATGCCACATTGACCCATTTCACAAAATTTTTCAATAATTGCAAGCCAACTGCTCCACTCTTCTCTGGGTGAAACTGCGTTCCCCACACCTGTTCTGTGGCAATCACGCTACAATAGGGCGAACCGTAATCAGTGACAGCGGCGACGCCGTGTTGATCTTGCGGCTCGACGTAGTACGAGTGCGCGAAATAAAAGTAGCCATCTGCTGGAATATCAGCAAAAATTGCCAGACCATCCTGCAAGGGGCGCACCTGATTCCAGCCCATATGCGGAATCTTTGGCCCATGCGGGATACGTCTCACCTCACCACGAAACAATCCCAGACCATCAACCTCGCCCTCCTCGTGATGATCGGCAAGCAACTGCATGCCCAGACAGATACCAAGAAACGGCTTACCCTGTTGTGTAGCCTCACGAATAGCATCATCTAGCCCGTAATGCGTGATTTGCGCCATCGCTGCACCGCCAGAACCAACCCCTGGCAGGACCACCGCCTTAGCTTGCGCAACCACCTTTGGATCGTTCGTGACTTGCACGGTCGCGCCCACGTGTTCCAGAGCCTTTTCGATACTGCGGATATTGCCCGCGCCATAATCAATAATTGCAATCATTCCTCTAGCCCTCTTGCCAAAGATGGCAGGTCGCTATGACCCATGATCACCGCCAGCGTTAAACCTAACCAGCCAATCGCCGCTGGCATACGCGCCTCATCAAACAGATTTATTGTCAACAAGGGACAGCAGAACAGAGCCGACTGCACTGTCTCTTGCCAGTTCGCTGGCAACATGTCACGAGAGCGTAGCGCATCGATGAGCGGCATTACCAGACATTCCAGCTTCGTCGCCAGCATTGCTTCTCGCACTGGCGTTAATCGATAATTATGCTCTACCATGATGGTATCATCTTGCACTCGTACCGACAAATGCAGCATTTCCGCGATCTCATGCGGAAAATACATCCATGTCGCAAAGATATTGTGAAAGAGTGGCTTGACCATATCCAATAGCGGCGCATGGCGTCCCGCAAAAGCCGGGTCAAAGTAGAGATAACGTTCTTGCTCTTCAAGAAAAACATTGCCGAAGTGCGCATCACCATGCCCAATAACCGTCACCCCTGCCTGCTCAGGCAGGAGTAACTTTTGTCCACGCGCAATCAGTTCGCCTAGCGTCATAGGATAGCGTATGCCATTGATCTGCCAGCGATAACGTGCCAGTTGTTCAAAAGGATATCGCTCGTTGGCATCCTGCGGTAGCGGCACAGCTTTGTTGCCGTAAAAATGTTTCAGACGTTCACCAGCCAGACGATGCCAGAAAAGCTGATGGATGGGCGCGCGCGCGTGCTCCTGAGCCGTACTCTCAGCCAACGTTTCGCGGTAAATATGCAGCAAGCGTTCACATTCCAGCCTCTCTGCGCTAGCAAGCTGTTCCTGCGTGACCTCGCTCGTTGCGCCTGTCTCAACAGCGCGCATCAGATCAAACATCACAGGCCAGCGCACGACTGGATAAATGACCATCTGCCGTCCCTGCTCATGAATGGTGCGCAGAGGCCGTACTATGTTATAGCCAGCGTTGAACAACAGTTCCGCGTGATAATACTCTTGCAGAATACCCTGATCTTCGACGTGTGTCTTGAAGAAATATTCTTCCCCCTCAACCGCGTAGAAGCCATTAAACGAGTTAAGCGAGACCGCTTTAGGTGTGAGCGTCACCCGTTCAGCCTCGATATGCATATGACGCGCGAACCAGCGTTGTAGCAATAACTCGGCTTTAGCGCGCTCGCTGAATTGCAGACGCTGAATCATTGCCAGATCATCCATTTCCTTTAATAGGGCGGGCAGTCTGGTCACATCTTGAATGATAAAATCGGGTTGGCTCGCTTCCAATACGCGCCGTGCCTCAGTTGTGCGTGCGCCCGTCAGCACCGCCACCGTGATCGCGCCTGCTTCACGCCCACCTTTGACATCGCTCGGCGTATCGCCAATCACGATAAAACTGCCTTTGCGCGGTTTATTGCCCACATCAAGCCGATAGTCAGGATTCGCTGCCAGCATAAACTGATACGGGTGCGGTTTGACCAGTGATTGCGTTTGTCCCTGCGCACGTAACACATTTTCGGTGCGCTCGACCTCTGCGTGCGTAGTAATACGCGACTCATCAAAATAGTTCCACCAGCCATAATTTTGCAGAGGAAGCGTTGCTTCAATCCCAGGACGCCCCGTCGCTACGCCCAGCACATAGCCTTCCGCTCGTATTTCCGCCAATGTTGATGCGATTAGCTCTTTGGACAGCAGCGGTCGCTCAAAGTGAATGCAACCCTCTTTGCTTGTTTGCGCGGGAACATGACCGTAACTTTGCATATAGAGAGCATCACCCAGATACCATTCCTGAAACAGGTCCTGACAGAACAACCAGGATGGACTATAGCGTCCAAAAACGCCCTCGATACGCTGACCAAGCAAGACACTTGCATAGTCATTTAACCGCTCAATAAATGCCATACCCGTCTGGCCCTCAAAAACGGCTGCACTAAAATCCGCATAGATTGCTGCTTGAATTACACCTTCTACCTCTACATGAGCCAGTTGTTCACGGAATGCTTGTATCCATTCCGCATTTTCTGGACGCAATGGTAGCAACGCTGCGAGATTTGGTACACGCACGAGCAGATGCAACAGGCAGAAAGACACGCCCACGTAACAAGTATCCCAATTAGAATTGATCGAACGCGCTTTGAGCGCGATAATCGCCTCCTGTGGCAACACAGCATTGGCAACACGATGGCTCTCTTCTGCACCAGCGACCGGACGATAAGGAAGCGCACTATGTAGGATGTTCCAGTAGCGCGGACTATACAGCAATTCATGCACTACCAGTCCCGCTGTATCCCAATAGGCTTCCTCGCTGGTAATAACACCATCCAGATCGAAAATAATGGTGTTATTCACATCTGTACTCTCTTTAAGCGTTCGCGTAGATTGCGCACACTGACAGACTCTTGCGCAAAACGATAGGTAAGCGGCGTCAGATTCACATGTGTTGCTCCTGCGCGGCGCAAAAGCGCGATAGTTGCCATTAGCGCGGGCGCGGACCCGCCCATATCAACCACACCGGAAAGCGTGTAATGTCCTGTTTCATTCACACCCGCAATCTCGCTCACCGCGACACGCAATTCAAGCTCCGAGTCTTGCGCGCGTAGCTGTACATTTAAGGTCTTACACGTGTCTTGTATCACTTCCAGACTCTCTCCATGCATATAAGCCGTGAGCAGCGAACGATTGCGCGCCTGTATATGAGCATCCATCAATTCCAACATCGTTTCCACGACATGTCGCGCCTGCTCATTCTCGTGCAGCAAACGCGCATTGGCAATCAAACACGCCTGTGAGCGCAAAACAGTGCCATCATCTAAGAGTTTGAGATGATTCTCGCGCAGCGTCGTTCCCGTCTCTGTGAGATCAACGATCAGATCAGCGGTATCAGTCAGCGGTGCCGCCTCAAGCGCACCATGCGGCGAAATAAGCGTGTAGTGGCTGATATTATGCCGTCGCAGGAACTGATTCGTCAGGATTGGATATTTGGTCGCGATACGCAGGCCGCGCCCTTTATGCGTCTGATAATAGCCAGAGAGATGCCAGAGGTCTGCACAGTTGCTGACATCAATCCACGTCTCCGGTACTGCGACGACCAGCCGACAGGCTCCATAGCCCAGATCGCGTTCCAGCATAACCAGATCATCATCCTCGTCGTCCTCATCTTCCTCGTCTCCATAGCCGCGATGCTCCGCCAGAATATCATAGCCAGTCACACCAAGCACCGCGTCACCATTCTGCACCAGCAGTGGCACATCCGTTGCGCGGAGAAACACGACCTCGATATCAGGAATGCTCTTCATCCGTGCAAGGTATTGACGCGGATTGTTGCGGCTCACTTTCATGCCACATTCAGCCAAAAACGCCAGCGTTGCCGCCTCTAATGCCCCTTTGCCCGGCAAAGCAAGACGGATTTCACCCTTCGTTTTCACAACGATTGCTCCTTATCGCCCATCTGACCTGCCAGCATCTCAATGCTTGCAACCTGCTCCTCGCCCGTCACCAGATTACGCACCGTCACGCTGCGTGTCCGCTGTTCATCCTCTCCCACAATCAATGCCAGACGAATCTGTTTTTTTGCCGCCTGCTTTAAGGCCATACCCACGCCATGCCCTGTCACATCAACCTCGGTCCGTATTCCTTGCACACGCGCGGATTGTGCCACGTACAGCGCATATGGCAATGTCTGACCGCTGACAGGAATAACTATTGCCTCCGTCGTCTCTAACGTAGGTAAATCAGTTTTAGGAAGATAAGATAATAGCCGCTCCAGACCAAAGGCAAAACCACATGCATTGATATCACGCGCACTGCCCACAGCGCGCATCAGGCGATCATAACGTCCTCCGCCGCAGAGTTGTGCATCAAAACCATCGGCATCCTGCGCGTGAATCTCGAACACCAGACCTGTATAATAGCTAACACCACGTCCTAATGAGAGATTAAGAATAACCTGCTCACGTGATACTCCACACTGCTCCGCAACCGCGACCAATTGGCGCAATTCGTCGAGCGGTTCCGTACTTAATTCGTAACGCTCTAACAAGGCTCCCAGTTCATCAAAGACTGTCGGTGGTGGCCCAGAAACAGCATGCAAGGCGCGGAGAAATTCAAGCGCGTACAAGATCTGCTTACGCTGCTCGCCCCGTCCTGTTTTCCATAAGAAACGTTCAATGACTTCATCGCGCACATCGTCATCACCAAACGAGATACTGATGCCATTCAACAATGATGTAATGTGGTGCGTTCCCAGAGAAGTAGATAGTTCACCTGCCGCTCGCGTTGTCGTTAGCGCATCGGAAGCCTCTTGCTCCATCTGCTGAAGCGGATTAAGCGGATATAACAACTCTAACCGTTTTTGCGCTTGCTGCTCACCCTCTTCAGAACGACTAATCTGCTCCATCAGACTTAATAACAAACGCGCCGCTTGATCGTCCAAATGGAGCCGATTGATAAAACCACTGGCAACGCCGATATGACCCAGTTCCAGCCGATAGTGAGTGATATGCAAACTATTGAGAACCTCACAGGCCAATCCTAGTATCTCGGCATCAGCAAAAGCGGGCTGTCCGCCAATCAACTCCACACCCAATTGCGTATGTTGCCGATAACGACTCCGTCCCGGCGTCTCATAGCGAAACACTGGTCCAGCATACTGAAAGCGTTGTGGCAATATATGCTGCTGATAATGGTCAAGATAGAGCCGACAGATTGACGCTGTATATTCCGGGCGCAAACACAAGTCTCGATGGTGCAACCGAAAGGTATAGAGATTCTGCCACAATTCTTGTCCAAAACTGGCCTGGAACAGGTCACTGCGCTCTACAATCGGCGAATCGACCGCTACGTAACCCGCTCGTGCCAGAAATGACTCCACATGCTCTCTCACCCAACGCTGATGCTGATGCGTTTCCGGTAATACATCATGCATACCACGCAATCGCTCAACGCGCTTCTTCATAACTCATCCAGTCCTCTCATATGAAGCATCACTTTCGACTCTTTTCGTCTGTTATCGTACAATCATCGTTCCCGCACCCTGGTCTGTAAACAGTTCGCGCAACAGCACATGGGCTTCGCGTCCATCGACAATATGCACACGTGGCACAGATGCCAGTGCGTCCAGGCAGGCCGAAACCTTCGGAATCATGCCACCATTGATAACACCCTCAGAGATCAATTGTTTTGCCTCTGCTTCGCTCAACTCTGAAATCAGTGAGCCATCAGCACGACAGATACCCACAACATTGCTCAAAAAGATCAATTTTTCGGCATCAAGCGCACCTGCAAGATGAGCCGCAACCAGATCAGCATTGATATTCAGACACGAGCCATCCTCGCCCACGCCTAGCGGTGCAATAACAGGAATATAACCTTGCTCAATTAACGCTCGTACAGGAGACGGATCCACCTCGGTAATCTCTCCCACAAAACCAAGATGCTCATCAGCAATGCGCGCGCGTACCATATTGCCGTCCGTTCCGCTCAAACCAACGGCTTTCCCCCCCATTTGCGACGCCATCAAGACCAATCCTTGATTGACCTGACCAAGTAGCACCATACGCACAACATCGAGCGTCTGGGCATCCGTCACGCGCAACCCCTGCTCAAAACGGGTCGGAATATTCAGTTTCTTCAACCACTCATTAATATATGGCCCACCACCATGCACCAGAATAGGACGCGCTCCTAGCGCATGCAGCCAGATAATATCTTGCAACACACCACGCTGATGTTCAAGTGTACTCCCACCCAATTTTATCACGAGCGTCTTGCCTCGCAGAAAATCAATATACGGAAGAGCCTCACCTAACACCTGAGCAATGAGATGCTGATCATTAATAATATCTCCATCCGCGTTCATCGAAAAGGTAATTCCCATTATGTACTTCTCCTGATTCCTCGTCACTTACCATCTGACGAATAAGTTTAACCCTTGTCTACCAACTCTTATGGATAGACAGCAATCATTGATAAACCCGCTGTTTCTGCTAAACCACACATTCTATTCGCGTTCTGAATTGCCTGCCCAGATGCCCCTTTGACGAGATTATCCAAACAAGAGAACACCACTAGCCGTCCAGTTCGCTCATCTACAAACGGATGAATAAAACAAAAGTTACTACCATAGCTCCATTTCGTATGTGGCGGCTGATCAACGATCCGCACAAATGGCTCGTTCGCGTAATATCGTTCGTAGAGCGCACGCACATCCGCCGTACTCACACGCTCCTTCAACGTGGCATAACAGCTCGCAAGAATGCCACGTGTCATTGGCATGAGATGCGTCATAAAAGTAATGCGCGGAGCATTTGCAACTCCATGCTCACCTGCCTCGGCCGCACGCAGCACCTCTTGTATGATTTCTGGCAGATGACGGTGTCCCGTGATGCTGTACGCACTGACATCTTCATTCACTTCCGCGTAATGCGTACTTAATGTCAAACCACGTCCCGCACCGCTTACACCCGATTTCGCATCAATAATCACGTCAGGCTCAATGATGCCTGCCGCAAATGCCGGAATAAGCGCGAGAATAGAGCTTGTCGCGTAACATCCCGGATTGGCAACCAGATCCGCCCGCTCTATCTCATCACGATACCGCTCACACAACCCATATACAGCAGTCTCTAATAATGCAGGCGCGGGATGTGTATGTTTGTACCATAGCTCATACTCTTGCACATCGCGCAGCCGGAAATCTGCCGAGAGATCAACCACCTTGATACCACGCTCTAAAAGCGTGACAATCGCCTCTGCTGCCGCCGCGTGTGGCAGGCATACAAAGGCCAAATCGGTCTGCGCAGGCTCCTCAGTCAATACCATTGCGGGATTCACTGCACCTGCATGCTCTGCACTCGTATAACGCAACGCCGCCAGTTGTGGAAAAACTTCGTCCAGACGCTTTCCCGCATTACTGCGCGCCGTAACCGAAGTAACGACAAATTCTGGGTGACCAGCCAGCATACGCAATAGCTCCACCCCTGTATAGCTCGTCACATTGACGATTGAGACTGTCTTCATCCTGTACATCCTCGCCATACTTGTAAAAAAACACCAATAAAAAAGCTCTCGCCCCCTTGCATCTGCTCTTAGCAAAGGGACGAGAGCTGAAATTTCATCGGCTCCCGTGGTACCACCCGGCTTGTCTTTTCCTCATCAGCGGCGAAATCATGCGGTACATGACTCACGCATTCCCCTACCACACTGTAGCGAAGGCGGAAAGACCACTTTCATCGGCTATCGCGCTGCATGGGAGCCACCCATCTGTTCCTACTTGCCCTTGTACCGACGCGATACATCGGTCCCTACCGGGCTTTCTTCGGCCAGCCGCTCACGAGAGGGTTCCGAGGTGACTTTTCCTTGCCGAATTTCCACCATCCATCGGCTCTCTGTTGGCAATCAACCTCATACTATACTCGCTCAACACGGATCAGACTTCTTCTCGGTTGTTACTATCAAGGATAACAGTTACGGGTTTGAATGTCAATCTTTATTTTGTTGGTTGAGCTATGCAATCTATGGAGAAAATAACCATAGCCCATCTGGTAATAAGACGCTCTCTCCCTTGCTCTTTCACCCTTCCCTGCATACAATAAGACCGCAACGTATGTTATAGTGAAAAATGGGTAGACTCAAAAGACCGTCTTAAGACTTTCAGTAACAAGGAGTAGCCGGAAACGCGATGCCACATAATACAGCTGCACAGCACGAAAAAACTACAGCTGCCCTTTCCTCAGTTGCGGCAGCCGTTGGACTTACCAGCCTAAAAATTATTGTCGCGCTCCTTACGGGTAGCCTCGGTATTCTCGCGGAAGCGGCGCACTCTGGCCTTGATCTGGTAGCCGCGCTGATGACGTTCTTCGCGGTGCGTGTCGCAGATCGCCCAGCAGATGCTACACATAACTACGGACACGGCAAAGTCGAAAACCTCTCGGCCTTTTTTGAAGCAGGACTACTACTCATCACTGCTTGTTGGATTATCTATGAGGCAATTCATCGCCTTATGACACACGAGGGCAACGTTGATGCCAGTATCTGGGCTTTTGTCGTCATGCTTGTATCTATCAGCGTTGATTTTACGCGCTCTCGCCTCCTCATGCGCGTCGCACGTAAACTTGGTAGTCAGGCACTAGAGGCTGATGCCCTACATTTCAGCACCGATATCTGGAGTTCCTCCGTTGTCATCGGCGGTCTGCTCGTTGTACGCCTGACACACATCTTTCAGCTACCAGCATGGTTTGGTCAAGCCGACGCAATTGCGGCATTAGGTGTCTCTGGTATCGTTATCTGGGTTGGACTACAACTGGCAAAGGAGACGATTGACGCACTGCTAGACCGCGCCCCTGAAGATTTGACCTCGCAGATTCGACAACGCATGCAGAGCATTCCCAATATTACCGAGATACGGCGCATGCGTGTACGACGTGCTGGCAATAAATTTTTTGCTGACATCATTATTGCCGCACCGCGCACCTTCACCTTTGAACAGATTCATGAACTCACTGAGCAGGTCGAGCGTGCCGCCATGGATGGCGCGCGTAGTGTCTCGCCACAGGCAGATGTTGATGTGGTCGTTCACGTCGAGCCTGCTCCCAGCCCACAGGAAACTGTTACCGAACAGATTCACTATCTGGCCGAGCTACAGGGTGTCCATGCGCACGATATCCATGTACGTGAAGTTGCCAATGGACAACTGGAAGCCGATTTCGATATTGAAGTCCAGGCTGACATGCATCTCAGTGATGCCCATGCCGTTGCTACACGTCTTGAGCAAACCCTGCTACAAGGCAATAAACAGATCTATCGGGTAACAACTCATTTAGAAGCACCCAATACCAATGTGGTGCGCCGCCAGGATGTAACGGCCCAATACCCCGAAATGGAAGTGGAAATTACACGCATCGCCAACAGTATCGCTGGCACAGGCAGCGCGCATGACATCCACCTCTATTGTTCGCGTCCTTCTACCAGCGAATTAACACAACAAGTCACGACAAAAACCTCCGAGCTTGATCTTGTACTCCATACGATTTTTGCAGCCGATGAGCCGTTAAGTCAGGTTCACATCCACGCCGAAGAAATCAAACGTGCCCTACGCGATGCCTATCCCTACCTCGGTTCTGTCGTTATTCATACTGAACCGCCCAATACCTGATTACCCTACCCAAGAACTAAACTTCCTGCGTATACTTACATATAGAAACTCCATCACGGCTCTCTCAAACAGCAATCTAGTCAGTTGAGGTCATTATGGCAAATCGGCATGCGTCACTCACAGGTAAAACGTTAGGTACATGTGTACTAGGAAACCTTCTCGGTCAAGGGGGCATGGGTGATGTCTATCTCGCACAACAGATACGCCCCGTACGCAATGTCGCAGTCAAAGTTTTGCTACCTGAAATGCGCATGTCTGATAGCCTCTATCAAGATTTTCTCGCCCGTTTTCGTCGCGAAGCCAACGTCATCGCGCGCCTTGAGCATATCAACATTATGCCTATTTACGAGTATGGAGAACAGGATGGACTAGCGTATCTTGTCATGCCCTACCTCACCGGTGGAAGCCTTCGTGATCTCCTCAAACAGCGCGTATATCTTATGCTACACGAGGCCGCCACGTATCTCGATCAGGCCGCCTCCGCACTTGACTACGCCCACGCGCAAGGTGTCATTCATCGTGACCTTAAGCCCGCAAATTTTCTCCTGCATGGCGACGGAAGATTGGTCCTGGCCGATTTCGGGATTGCGCGCCTTATCCATCAGGAAAATATCGGCTCGACCCTTACTAGCACAGGTATGCTCGTCGGCACACCTGAATATATGGCTCCAGAGATGGCAAAAGGCGAAGCTATCGACTATCGCGCCGACATCTACGAACTAGGCATTGTCCTGTTCCAAATGATTAGTGGACATCCCCCTTTTACAGGCGATACGCCCATTAGTATCGCCATTAAACACCTTGAAACGCCATTGCCCAGTCTCCACCATCTCAACCCAGGCATCCCTTTAGCGGTTGATGCTGTCGTGCAAAAAGCGACCGCCAAAGAACGTTCCGAACGGTATAGTACTGCACGCGCCTTTGCCCAGGCGTTCCACGACGCGATTGCCTCTGTCTCACCATCTGCAACAGTCGAGTATTATCACACGACACCTGCAACTCCAATGCCTCAAGAGATTGCCATTCTGCCACAACCCTCTTATACTTCCTCCGCTCAGCCAACTACTCCGCCCGCAATCCCAATCCAGTATCAGAGCTACCTAACACCACCGCATGTTGATAATGCCTCAAACACGTATCCTAACCCGACAACTCCATCTCCTTATAGCCAACCAGTGCGACCCTCCCCACGTCGTCACACACTATGGCTTATTATCGCAGCTATCCTTATTCTTTTCATCATCAGTGGCAGTTTTATTGCCGTCATCTATTTAAAGGCAAATTCAAATACAACAAATACGACGCCACACATTACGCCCTCGGTGACAAACCCGACAGTAACACAACAACCTATTACCAGCACACCAAATACTCAAATCCCTCTCGGCACACAACTATACGCAGCCACAGTGCCTGGACCAGCATGTGACACCGGCAGCGGTCAATGGGTTGCTTATAACAATATCAGTGTCACTTGTCAAAATAATACAGTGCAACTTCATAACCCCTCACAAGGACTGGCAGGCATCTTTCTGACAGGTATCGCTAACACCTCATACCCCGCAAATTATATTGTACAGGTACAAATAGCAAGCAGTTCCTCCGCCGATTTTGGCGTCTACTTCCGCAATCAGCCCGGCAACCAACAAGGCGTATATACTTTTCTTATCCATGCAAATGGGACATGGAGTTCGTATGTCTACAATAATACAACAGGCGCACCAACGCAGATTGCCACCGGCTCATTTGGCTCCGCCAGCACATCTATACTCCTCGACATTGTCATAAAAGGCTCAATATTCACATTTTACGCGAACAATCACCCTATCGGAACTGCCTCTGACCCTACTTATTCTTCAGGAACCGCAGGTATCGCCGTTGATCAGGGTGGAACCGTTAATGTGAGCAATTTTGCCCTCTATACAGTGCGCTAACCGGACCTTATGCTACAAGCGAACATCAAAAATTGACTTTTTACCCTCTACACTAGCAGTCACGGTGAAAATTAGGTATAATAGGGTTCACATTTCTTCATAAAGATATACATACCTTTTATCTGCGCTTAAACATGTACAGGACAATAACATATTCTTGTAACCTATTTTGAGAGGATATACGAGCGTGGCAATTGATAGCAATGAATTACTTGGGTATACGCTCGGAAACTGTGTACTTCACCGTCTTCTGGGACAGGGTGGCATGGGAGCGGTATATCAAGCACAACAACTAAGACCAAGACGTGTTGTAGCCATCAAAGTACTTATGCCAGGCACCTTCACTGATGGAAGACCTCACACAGAGTTTCTAGCCCGTTTTCGCCGTGAGGCCAATGCTGTCGCGGCACTCGATCATGTCAACATCATGCCTATTTATGAGTATGGAGAACAAGACGAACTCGCGTATCTTGTTATGCCGTATGTCACAGGCGGCACATTGCGGGATCGTCTAGACCAACATACAACGCTCCCAGTAACCACCATCTTACCCATTATTGAACAGGTTGCTACAGGCCTGGATTATGCGCATACACAGGGCATTATCCACCGTGACCTCAAACCTGCCAATATTCTTTTTCATGCCGATGGTCGCGTCCTGATTGCGGACTTTGGACTGGCAAAAATCATGAAAGATGCGGCCAAAGCACAACATACCGATTCCACACCATCGCTACAAACCAGTGTTGGCACAATTGTCGGCACGCCAGAATACCTTTCACCTGAGCAAGCGCGAGGAGGGACCATTGACTACCGTACAGATGTCTACTCGCTTGGCATCGTACTCTTCCAAATGTTCACAGGCCATGTCCCTTTTACCGGCATCTCACCTGTCGCAGTCGCCATCAAGCATGCAATGGAACCGCCTCCACAGCCTTCACAGCTAAACCCAAGTATCTCACCAGCCATCGAAGCCGTTATAATGAAAGCAATGGAGAAAAAACCAGAGCAACGCTTTGCCAGTGCCGGTGAATTAGTTTGTGCGCTCCGTACAGCTATCGAAGACGCGCGCTATCATCATCCTGTCGGGACCGATATAACCAAACACGCAACACTGCCCGTAACCCCCTCCCCAGTAATCTTGCATGACGACAATACTGAGCAGCTAGTTGAAAATGCTGATGGACATGATATCCATAGCATAACAACTGAAGAGGCACCACGTGTAGTTCCATCTGAACCTGCACACATTGACACTTTTCCAACTGTTGTTACACCCCCCATCAAAGAACGCGCCACTCCTAGACAAAAAATTACAGAAACGCCATCAAATAACACGCCCGCAAGACGGCAAGGCTTCCAATCAGCCGGGATGATGCTCCTCGGCAGTCTACTAACACTTGTCCTCGTTATCAGCGGCTTTATCACCTACTTTTATTTGACACCTAATATACATAAAGCAGCATTATCAGATAAATCTACCCCTGTGGTAAGGAGTAGCACAGTAACACCTATACCAAACTTTCGCATTCGCGCGGAAATTCCCGCAGGTCAACAACTGTATGCCACTGCCAGTCCTGGCGAGACATGTGATATTTATGGTGCACAATGGAGTAGTCTCACAAATGCCACTCTCCACTGCACCTCACGTGGATTAGAACTGACGAATACAGGCACGCAACATCTGGCAGGAACCTTCCTAAATGCCTTACCACATCAACAGCCATTCCCAACAAACTATATCCTCCAGGTACAGGTCGCTCAGGCGACAAACTCACAAGGCAATTTTGGCGTTATTATTCGCAACCAACCCGGTCAACAACAAGGCGCATATTCTTTCCTACTCTCACCAAATAATCTCTGGAATGCCTATGTCTATGCTAATCAAACAGGAGTCGCAACTCAATTACATGGCGATAAAACTATTCAGCCACTACAAGGTACAATAACCATTGATGTAGTCGTCTCCAACAACACGTTCCAACTGTATATCAATGGCATCAAACAAGGATATATCCAAAGTGGGTTGTACACAAACGGCACAATAGGACTGGTCGCCGATGTAAACGCCGATATCTATTTCCAAAATCTTGCAATTTACGCGCTTCCATAACACACAAATGGGCGAGGATACCCATTGAACGTGCCCGGTCAGACAGAGGACAAAACAAAGCAAATACACAACGAGTGGCGATGAAGCATATTTCATCGCCACTCGGTCCTATCATCACTACAGATTGTCTAGCCCGCGCACTGATTCGTATACAACGATGACAGATGAGGCACCGCTGAGATCAATTGTTGCGTAACCAGAAATTGTGACATCGAACTCCATATTGCTGGATCACTGTAGCCAAATTTTCCGTTGCTGGCCTGCCAGACTGGAATAGTAGCTGTCAGCTCAGCTGTAGACTGCGTGACATTCATCCCCGGTATATAATTCTGACCAATTGTGATTGCTTCAGCGGGATTAGCAATCACCTCTTTGACACCTTTGAGCGTCGCCTGCACAAAACTACACACCAACTGAGGACTGCTTTGCAACGTTGATGAGGTTGTTATAATCCCGTTTGAGATCAAGGGCTGATAATCGGAGACGTTAAACGTGCGTACCGCAAAACCATGCGCTTGCAACTGTAACGGCTCATTATTGGAATACCCCATCACAGCATCCACTTTATGCGTCAACAACGCGGCTACCTGCGAAAACCCGATAGATTGGATCTTTACACTAGCAGGTGAGAGGTCCGCTTTATACAACAAAGCCAACAGCCCCGTATAGGTTGAGCCGTATAAACCCGGCACACCTATCGTATGTCCCGGCAAATCAGCTAATGTCTTAATTGGAGAATTAGCGGGCACAATCAGGCTAACGGGATACTGTTGGAATATGTCACCCGCATAAACAGCCTTAACGCTACTATTTTTGCTCATCGCTTCTAGCAGCTCATCACCGCCAGCAAACACAAACGTGTTCTTACCTGCCACCATCGACCCAATCAGGTCTGGCACAATACCATGATGGAAGGTCACATTCAACCCAACATTCTTATAGTAGCCCTTACTCTGCGCAACATAAAATGGCGCGAACTGAATATCAGGGATATAGCCTAACCCAATTGAGACATTCTGTGTCTGCGACGGACTCGTTGTCGCGGTCGCACTGCTTGATGAAACAGATGTCGCACTTCCACCGCAAGCGGCAAGAACAGTCCCTAAAGATAGGAACAGAGATAAAAAAAGCATGACATTCGAGAAACGATGACGATTGTTCATCGAATTATGTATCTACCTTTCACAAATGGATAACGAGTGCTAACATGAGGTCAGCAAAACACACCTATCAGACTTAATAAATGCGTTCCGCACATTTCACAAGGAACCAGGTTGCAGCATAACAAAGTGCAGCTAGAAGTGCAAGTACAATCAATGTCGCAAACATGAACGGCATGTTATATTGATTTTTCGCCTGCACGACCAATGCTCCCAGGCCCTGATCCCCACCAGCCACAAATTCACCTACAATAGCTCCCATGATTGACAGCGTAAAGCCAGTACGAATTGCGGCTAAGATTGCAGGTAACGCGAGCGGAAACTCGATATGGGCCAGCATCGACCACCCCGATGCCCCTTCAACGCGCGCCGCATCTGTGAGGATGCCATCTATCGTCTGGATACCTAAAATCGTATTTATCACCATCGGAAACAACACGATCAGCATACAAACCACGATATTTGGCAATATGCCATAGCCTAACCAGAGTTGCAGGAGTGGAATGACTACCAGAGCGGGAATTGCCTGACCAGCCGAAAGGTATGGCTGCACCGTTGCTGCCAGCAAACGTGACTTCGCCAATCCATAGCCAAGTGGTAAAGCAACAGCCAGCGCAATCAGAAATCCGAAAACACTCTCTTGAATCGTTACCAGTGCATTGCTGAGGTAGATTCCCGACACTATGCCTTGCCATAAACTGACAAAAACATCGGCTGGTGCCGGAATAATAATGCTAGGAATACCACCCGGAGCGGTACTAATATACCAACTTGCCAGTAGCAGTATCGCTAACATCACAGGCGGAACAATTGAAATGGCGTGCTCCAGACGGAAACCAAATGCCCTTTTCCGCGTGGCTGTTTCATCGGCAGCCTGTACCCCCTTCCAGGAGTACACATACTTGCGCACCTTATACGGCGCCTCACTCGTTGTCGGTGTTATTATGCTCATGAACATCCCTCGGTCATCCCTTTGTAACCCGTCTTCTACAAAAAGGTCAAACAGGTACAAAGATTTTATGATCTGACTCAGGGAAACTTGTACGGGAGACAAAAGGAGACACAGTGCATAACAAGTTATCCTCGTGCCGCACGCTCAAGATGGCATGCTACACGAGGAGCAACGCTCCTTCTATAAACCTTCTCCCATCCGGACTATACCGTCGGCTTCGGATTCACACCGAATCTGTCGAACAAGCAGCATCGCACTACCTGCCAACTCGCGGGCTTATCTCACATATCCACTATCTGAGATCTACCGCCGGTCGGGAATTACACCCTGCCCTGAAGGTCTCTTGCTAAGAGTATACCACATCTTTCTCTCTGTTGGCTAGTTCTCCAAAAGTCTAAAATCCTCCCCAATACTGCTTTCTTGTTGTACCATAAAGTCGTATTATACAGATACAGAAACAGCCAATTCGTTACATTCTTCCAGAAGAGAAGGAGCTTACCCATGTCACCCCCCAAGTGGTTTTATTTCCTACTTATCCTTGTTGCTTTTGAGCTTATCGCTGATATCCTTGCTAAACAATTTGCGATCAACGGCAAATTCGTTTTTGCCGTCCTCTCCATTCTCGGCTTTATTGCCGCCAATACAGCCTGGCTTATCAGTTTGCGTACAGGCGCGGAATTGAGTAAAGGAGCAATTCTCTTTTCCGTTCTCTCCGCTATTGGAGCGGTTATCATCGGTCTGCTTGTCTACCATGAAAAAGCCAGTCCCTACCAACTCATTGGCTTGATATTGGGCATTGCCGCCATTATCTTCCTCTCCATTGAGTAGCCACAAACCAACAAGTATCAACATATCCTATTGGGTTGCATAGTTGGGCGTAGTGCGCTATGATAGTGATAGATACGAAAGAACAAAGGTCTATTTCGTCGCACCCCTATGGGAGGTTGTTTGTAGGGGTGCTTATTGTTGTGCCCTCTGGAGGATGATGTGACATTACAGGGATTACTCGCACTTCTCACGCAACGCCCGGAATTTCGCCGCCTGCTAGATCAATTACATAAAGCGGATACGCTCCCTGCATTAACTGGCATTACGGAAGCAGCCCGTCCATTTGTCGTCGCCTCACTCTCCTCTGCACTGAAACAACCACTATTGATCATCGTCAAGGATGAAGTACAAACGAATCAGTTCGCTGAAACTCTCAAAGTATTTCTCCCTGGACAGTCTGACATCCTCGCACTGCCTGATCGCGACGCGCTTCCTTACGAACGACTTATTAGCGATGCGGAAACAACACAACAACGCATGCAGGCACTTATTGCGCTGGTTGAACGTGAACGTACACCAATTGTAGTCTGTTCCGCACGCGCCTTAACACAGCCTATTATCCCTCCACAAGAACTGTCTGCCTCACTTTTTTCACTGCAACCTGGACAGGAGGTTGACCTGACCATGCTGATTGAACATCTCTACAATCTCGGCTACGAGCCTGTCGCTGAAGTTGAAGAGCCAGGTCAGTTCAGTCATCGTGGTGGCATCATTGACCTCTTTCCCCCAGTACTGCCTCGTCCAGTGCGTGTAGAGTTTTTCGGTGACGAAATCGAGTCCCTGCGCACCTTTGACCAGGAGACACAACGTTCCCTTAACCCCATTGCCCGTTGTATTGTGGGACCAGCACGTGAAGCTTTGCCAGTTCGTGGCCTTGACGCCGTACAACAACTTACACAACTCGATAGTAAAATGCTGCACCGCGATGCCGAAGAACGCTGGAATCATGATCTGGAACTGCTACGCCAGCGTCGCTCATTTGAGGATATTGCCTTCTATCTTCCCTACTTACATGTCCAGGCCACTATTCTTGATTACCTGCCACGCACAGGATTACTCATTCTTGACAACCCGGCCACAATTCACAACCAGATTGCGGAATTAGACGCACAAGCTAACGAGATCAAAGAAAATCTAGAACACGAGCGTGCAAATCCCACCCATTTGCGCGCTGCACATGTTAGTTGGAATCTGCTCGAGCCGCAAATACAGCAACGCAAACAGATCCACTTCGCCGATATTCTCTCGACCGCCGAGAGCGATTTCGAGATGCGTCAACATGGTGGCACCGAACATCTTATGCCTCCGCTTACCAGTGCAAATTCCTATGGTGGCCGTTTGCGCTCATTTGTTCAGGATTGTCGCCGCACGCTCGACAGTCGTGAGCGTGTCGTTATTGTAACAGCTCAATCCCGTCGCCTCTCCGAAGTGCTGAGCGACGAAAGCATCCTGCAAGACGCCACAATTCACGTCAGCCCCGGCACAAATATCAATCAGGCTCCCGACGCTGGCACACTGACACTCATTCAAGGCCAGATGACCGAAGGTTGGCAATCACATTCACTCGGCCTGCACGTCTATACCGACACCGAGATTTTTGGCTGGTCGCGCCGTCGCAATGCCCAACGGCGCAAACCAGTTACACCTTCCTCTTTTCTTGCAGAACTCAATCCTGGCGACTACGTGGTGCACCAGGAACACGGCATTGGGCGTTTTGAAGGTCTGGTCAAACTCAGCCTGACAGGAGTTGAACGCGAATATCTCCTAATTCACTACGCTGGAACCGACAAACTCTATATCCCAACCGACCAACTTGATCGCATTACCCGCTATATCGGCATGGGCGAGTCTGTTCCTGCACTCAGCAAACTCGGCACGACAGAATGGACACGCGCAAAAGCAAAAGTAAAAGAGAATGTTCAGGATATAGCGCGTGACCTGCTCAAACTCTATAGCCAACGCGAGGCACTCCAGGGGCACGCATTTCCGCCCGACTCCGAACAACCCTGGCTGCAAGAACTAGAAGATGCCTTCCCTTACGAGGAAACACCCGATCAGGCCCGTTCTATTGAAGAGGTTAAAGCCGACATGGAACGTCCGCGCCCAATGGATCGCCTTGTATGTGGAGACGTTGGCTACGGAAAAACCGAAGTTGCGTTACGCGCCGCCTTCAAAGCAGTCCTCGATCAACGGCAGGTTGCTATCCTGGTTCCTACTACCGTACTGGCCTTGCAGCACTTCAACACGTTCCGCGAACGCCTCAAAGCTTACCCTGTGCGGGTAGAATTGTTGAGTCGCTTCCGTTCGGAAAAAGAACAGAAACAGGTCCTCGAAGACCTCGCATTTGGCAAAGTCGATATCATCATTGGAACACATCGCATCCTACAAAAAGATGTCGTCTTCTTCAATCTCGGCCTCCTCATTATCGATGAAGAACAACGTTTTGGCGTAGTGCATAAAGAACGTCTCAAACAACTCCGCAGCGATATCGATGTGTTGACCATGACAGCAACCCCTATCCCACGCACATTGCATATGTCACTGGTTAACTTGCGTGACATGAGCGTCATCGAAACCCCACCGCATGAACGCTTACCAATTCGTACAACCATTCGCGAATATGACGAGCATCTCATTCGCGAAGCAATCATCCGCGAAATTGATCGCGGAGGCCAGGTCTTCTTTGTCCACAATCGTGTACAAGGTATCCAGATCATCGCGCAAAAGCTTCAACGTCTCGTACCAGAAGCACGCATTACGGTTGGACACGGACAAATGAATGAGGAACAACTTGAACGGGTCATGGTCGAATTTTCAAATGGCGAATATGATGTGCTTGTCTCCACAACCATTATCGAAAACGGCCTTGATATTCCCAATGCCAACACAATTATCGTCAACAACGCAGCCTACTTTGGTTTATCGCAACTGTATCAACTGCGTGGGCGCGTTGGACGTGGCACCCATCAGGCCTATTCCTATTTCTTCTACAACAAAGATGCAAAGTTGACACCCATTCAAGAAAAACGACTACGCGCAATCTTTGAAGCGACTGAACTGGGAGCAGGCTTTCGTATTGCCATGAAAGACTTGGAAATTCGTGGGGCTGGCAATCTGCTTGGAGCCGAACAATCTGGTTTCATGAACTCCGTGGGTTTTGATCTCTACTGTAAATTACTTGCTGAAGCTGTTCAGGAGATACAGGGCAACCAGAGCGAAGCCGCTCCCCCCACAGCATCTGTTGATCTGCCATTGGATGCTTATCTCCCCGATGACTACATTGGAGACCGCACCTTAAAGGTTAATTTCTATCAACGTCTGGCTAATTTGACACGTTCTGAACAAGTGGAAGCAATGACAGCTGAATTCACTGATCGCTTCGGTGTACCACCACAACCTGTACAAAATCTCCTGACCCTCGTCCGTCTCAAGGTCGAGGCGGCACAACTGGGTTTTGAGTCTATTGCGTTGAAGGATAACGAGTTCATTCTTACCGTTAAACGCACAATTATCCCTAATCGCGTCATTCTCTACCGTAAGTTCCGTAACGAGGCACGTGTACAACAGGGAGTAATTCGGATTCCACGCAGGCTCTTTGGGGCAAAGTGGTTAGAACAATTACGAGATCTGCTTCCTCAACTCACGACTACAGCGTCGTCAACCGCATAACATCCATTGTTAGCCTCGTTATCACAAAAGATCACAGATCAACAAAATTACGTGCCTGCAATTCTTGCACAATTTTGTAAATCTCTTGCACATTTTTTTGTGTACAACGCGCAATATCAGCGAGCGTTCGGTGTCCATCAATCAGAAGATACATCGACCTTTGTGTCCGCGTAAGAGGTAATGAGAGCACATTCTGCTCAAACACAAGACGACGCGGCACAACCGTAGTAATATCACCGCTGTGATAATCATTTCGCCTGGATAATAAGGGATCTGGAGTACCAGGTGAAGGTGATAGGGGACCTGAAGAAGCTAACCGATTGTTCCTCAACGATGATTGTTCTCGCACTGGTGACCACTGAAAATTTGCTGCTTCCGCTTGTGTTGCATCACCAACTGGCGCGGCGACATTTTTTGTAAAGGAAAAATATATCTTTCCCCAGCCTAGTAAACGACTTAACGCTTGTGCGTGCGGTAAATTGCCCCTACGAGCCAGGACCGGCTGACCATTTTCAAAATAAATTTCACCTTCTTCAAACTGCCCATTTTCAAAACGCTCTACACTCAGTAAACCAGTTTGACGACGCGCACGAATAAGCGACACGATATCACTTAATCGTTCTGCACTATGTTCTCGTCCCTTCATCATTACATTTAGTGTCCTCTTTGCATTTCAAGCATGACGCTTACAATGTACTTATATCACTAAATGTAATGTACCATAGATCAAAACATCTTGACACACAAAACAACCCCAAATTTTGTAGCAAAAGTTTTTTTTAATATATTCTTAAGCTCATTATCTATCTCTACCTAAATCCCGCTTTCCTCATCTATCTTCGGTTTTATCTATTCATATAGCGGGTATGCATCAAATGAAACATCATCGCCTGTTTATAATCTAACACACTTACTAATCCATTTTTGAGAACCTGATTTGCCAGATTCAAGAGCGTAGATACCACCTGTAAACGTGTCTCACCCAAGTGCCCTTGCTGGCGCAATAGTTCCAACAATTGCGTTGGATTCTGTTCCGAAATATCTAACCCTGACCGAATCGCTTCAATGCGCAACCACACAATCAACTGCGCACGCAATTCCTCAAACATCGCCAAATCATCTTCGCCGCTACGCATCAACGTACTATCGCGGTTGGACGAGACACCACTACTTATATTAGGAGATGCTACAGCAGCCTGAGGACTGGCTGGATAGGTTACCCCACGTACAGGGGCAGGGGCAGGTACGACACGCTCTTGGGTTAGTGGAGCGGTATTAACAGGAGAAGATGCAGGGGCTGCTACGGCTGGCGAGGTTACCGCGGTAAATGTTGGTGGAGTTGAAACAACCGTATTGGTCTGTGCGGTTCTATTTCCGGCATTGTTGACAGCATTGAAAGATGCTTCACTCGCCGCAGGAACGACTGTAGCCTGTGGCTCTACACTGACTTGCGACGTCTGCGTCTGAGATACTGAAGCCGTTTGCGCTGCGGCAGGACGCACTTGCTGACTTTGTCCAGGAACCGGTGCAATAGGTGCCATTGTCGCGGCAGGACGAGCAGGTGCAGTTCGCGCAGGTTCCGCGAGAGGTGATGTTGTTGGTGAGACGCGCGCGCCAGCCCTAACCATTACTACAGGCTTAGAAGCAGGCTGCTGCCCTCCTCCAACTGGGGTTGGGGCAGAACCATTCTCAGTCCCAGTTGTCAACGGACGCGATGCTGTACTACGCCGTGTTGCCTGATTTGCCCGCCCATCCGTTGCCGCAGACGCGGGCATCTCACCACGTAGCTCCTGCAATTGTTGCTGTATCATCATAGTTGACGCAGCCACCTGCTCCCAACTACTATCCGCTTTGCCTGTCACCAATGGAGCCGACCAGGAAACCGCTGAGCGTGGACTTCCAAATGGTACATTGCCCTGTTTTTGTCCAGAAAGATGCACACGCAACCCTTGCGCTATCGTAGCCGCCGAAGAGCCAATTAGCATCCGCACATCGGTCATCCGTTTACGCCCCTGGGTGCCAAAGAAACTACGGTTACGCTGCACAAACTGGATAAACAACCGCTCCATTTGACGCTGGAAATCAGGAGACAAAAGATCAATACGTCCCCATGTCGTAAAATCAACAGAACTCAGAAAGAGCCATACTTCCTGCCGCTTCGCACGATCAACAGGACGCACCCGCAAGGTATTTGTCCGATAATCATAAAAACGTGGATAGCAGAAATTCGCAATGATCGTTTCGGCTATCTCAGCTTTTAGACGTGCAAGTTCGGCGGGCGGCAATTGCCCCAGATAAATACCCATCACTACATGCTCCTTCGTTCTCTATCGACTACAAAGACATCTCTCATCTTCGTCTCCTCCAACACCTACGGGATAATTTGCAAGGGTGCGATTTCTACCATCGTTGCAGTTTTCGTCGAGACTACTTGTGCAGCTCCACTCGCTACATGTGCAGGAAGACTCTTCCGTATATAGGACATTGTATCAGATGACTGTATCATAGGCACAAGAGCTATAGCCATTTTTGCTACTCCTGTAGGAATATTACTTGCCTGCAAGCCAAAAACACGTGTTGTCAAAGCCATTATTGCCCCGGGCTTCCAGATATTCGTTTGACACCAGAATGAAGCTGGAAAATCTGTACTTACCAGATAATCCTTGCCGTCACTGCCTACCAAAAATACCGCTGGTTGCAAAGGCTGGCTGATCGGATTTTCGACCTTCCAATATGTCGTAACCGTCATATATCCAGCACTCTTGCTAAATTGATAAAGCGTATTGATACGGAAACCAACCAGTGACATTGATGAACCAGGCTGCTGAGGGTCAGTAAATACCGCATTTAATGGATTTCTTACATCCTGTGGCGTTGCCTGTACAAATGAACAAAATTGCGTGGGCAAATTTGGCAACACAAACGCTGGGTCCATCCCACCGGGACGTGTCAGCGAATATGACGAGACTCCCGAGGATGGCAAACCATGCTTAAGTAGAATGTAGCCATCCTGTGCCGCCACTATCCCATAATTACCATTAATCAAGAGCAATTTCACGTCATGAATGTAATAATACGAACTAAAATATGGATAGATATCGCTCGTTACATCAACCCAAACATAGTCAGCCAGCTTTTTGCTTCCATAGAGGCCCACGCCATAAGGAAACATATAAATCTCTTTGCGCTCACTTACGTGCGGAGCCAGACTTGACTGCGCTGAAACAGAGGCACCTTGTGGGATCAAGTCTACAAAGTGTTGTGCTAATGCGTCATGGGCTGTCACCTGCGGCCACTGAAAACCAGAGGAAAACGGCATATGACCACGTAGGGTATCAATACGCACAACATTGATCAAAAGGTAGCAGGAAAGCAATACCAACAGGGCAATATGAAGCACATAGGCCAAACTTCTACGCCCTTGCTTCTCTGAAGAGAGCAACACCACATTTGTACCACTCTCGGCAGGCATTGTACGCGGACGCTGAAAACGAGCCACCAGCAGATTCACAAGCCAGAGGATCACAACCAGTGCCTCTATCGTCGCAAAGATCAACACAGGCACAATCTCTGCATTGTACTGAAACATGCCGCTATACATCTGCGCATCGCTGCTTAGCATATTCAAACCCAGCGTGGGCACTGCCAGAAGCAAGACCCAAGGAGCTAACAACGCCAGAAAGCCTGATGGCGCAAAAAGCGTGCGCAAGTAATTTAGATGGTTCGGCTCCAGAATATAATTGCGGAAGTCCGCACCTGGATGTTTGAGCAATGTCAGCGCGACCTGTGTCGGGCTATTTCCTAACGAGGAAAAACGCCCCGCGAGCAAAGAGTGGCCCAACGGACTAAATACATGCGTAAGATAGAGCGCAACGCCCGTTCCCACAATTCCCAACCCAACTAGCGCAAATCCGCTTTTCACGCGCCGTTGGAAAATAACAGACCACAGGCCATAAATCGCCACAACAGCCGGTATTTCTTCCTTACATCCCATGGCAAGGATGGCGAAGACAATCATCCAGACAGTTCGGCGCGTGTACATGAAATACAACACAAATAGGAGGAACGCTGCAGTCAGCGTTACAGCATGAAAATCGAAAAATGTTGCCTCCTGTTGAGCGGGATAGAAGAGATATAACAGTGCAATGGCAACTGCGGCCCACTCGTTGCGCAAACGCAAGCGCGCCAACCAGAACGCCGGAAATGCACCACAGGCAACAACAATCGTCTGCAATATCACTAACGTATTCGTGCTAGGGAAAAGCGCGTAAAATGGCAGTATCAAAAACAAAATCGGTTCAAAGTGAATAGCAAAACGTACAATCCCTTGAGAGTTATAACAATTGGTGTCATTTAGAATGTTACAAATCGTTTGATGTAACAAATTGCCATGTACTGTGTTCCACATCGCCTGGTCCATAATGCCCAAATCTTCCGCGTGCGTAAGATAGGCACTTTGCAACCCGGTGAGATAGACAATGAAAAAGCCTGAAAACAATGCAGCAGCAAGCGCAACAATACTCATGGCGATCCAAAAACGCCGTGTGTGCGGAAGCGACTCAGGTGCAGGATACAGATACAAGCGATTGAGCAAGACAGAAAAACGTTTCCGCCAGGATACGCTGTTCATCTACTAGACTCCTTGTGAACTATCCCCTACCGATTTCGCAACAACTGCGTGTTGTTCTTCACGCATCTGCTGCACCTCTCGTACCTGCCGCCCACCACTGAGGTAAGCCAAACTTACACAGACGAGTTCAGCAAGAGTCGATACGAGACGAGATAGGATGGCAATAATCGTGACAAGCGCAACAGGGAAAATCGGCAACGCAAGCTTGAAAAGACCAGCAATCGCCCCTTCGCGAAAACCGAGGCCACTGGGAGTAATAAACGACAAGAAACCAATATCCCAAGCAAGCGCGTAGATACCCATACAGATCGGCAGCGCAATAAGGGGAACATGCGACCAAAGAGCCATAACCAGGACATAGAATGCCACGCCCGCAATCAACCAACTAATACACCAATACAACAATATAACCAGAATATCGCGATAGCGTAGAGCGATAACAATTGGTTCCCGTTTTAAGAGACGCAGTCCCCAACCCAGCACCCCTTGCAAGATACGTGGATGCAAACCAATCAGCAAAGCAACCATCAATACAACACCCAACCCGATAAGAAGAGGCGCACCGACGGCTAGTGCTTGCACTGCCCCCAGATTTCCCCAAAAGATAAGGCTTAGCGCGAACACAAACACACCTGCGGCGAGTTTCGTGACCAGTTCAATCACCATGCTGGCAAACGCAACAGAGCGTGGAATTTTGTACTGCCCTGCCCACAGTACTCGTGTGAGGACATGCCAAACATTGCCAGGGATATAGCGCACAAACTCTGATGCCAGATAAATGCGCAAGGCGTTCCGAAAACCAAGATGGTAGCCAAGGCGAGCTAAGATAGCCCGCCAGATAACTCCATAGGAAAGCGTCTGCACCAAAAAACCCACAAATGAGAGTACGAGTAACCAGGGATTCCACTGAAATGATTTCACTGTAAGCTGTGACCAATTCTTTTGGATAAAAATGACAAAAAAGATGAGCACAACAACAGGTAAACCAATCTGCACTACCCGTTTTCCAACCTTGATCAATGTAGCGCGTTGCATCTATTCGAGTTCCTGCCTGATACTATATTCTTCTCCGGGCTGGAATGCATAGTGACGGATCATCTCGCTTTGCAAACCTGTCAGAATGAATTGGACACCGAAAATCATCAAGAGAATGCCAACAAACAACAATGGCTGATTATGAATTGGCAAATGGGCAAAAATACTGCGCCCGACCACAAATATATCCACAAGAATACCTAATAAAAGCGTCCAGAAACCAAGAGGCCCGAAGAGGCGCAATGGAGTACGCAAGAACGAGGTGAGGAAAAGTACGTTCAAAAGATCAATCAAACCACGCGCAAAACGACGCGCTCCAAACTTTGAGACACCAAAACGACGCGGATGGTGGCGCACCTTAATTTCTGCTACCCGATAACCCCGCCAATGGGCCATCACTGGCACGAAACGATGAAATTCTCCATATAGTTTTAAGTGGGTATCTTCGATAATTTCTCGACGATATGCCTTAAAACCATTGTTGATATCATGCAGATGGACACCAGTCGCTGAGCTTACCAGCGAGTTAAAAATACGCGATGGAAATGTCTTTGAGATTGGGTCGAGGCGAGGAAACTTCCAACCTGTTACCAGATCATACCCCTCATCCAATTTCTCCAGAAAATGCGGGATCTCTTCTGGGTCATCTTGCAAATCCCCATCCATTGTAAATACTACTTGTCCGCGCGCGCGACTAAAACCTGCTACCAATGCTGGCGTCTTGCCAAAATTACGACGGAAACGGATCACGCGCACACGACCACTATTTTCCTCATACAGTTTCTTTAATTCTGCGAAAGTATTATCTGTACTTCCATCATCTACAAAAACCACTTCATAGCTCTTGTCAAGCATATTTAACTGAGCAGATAATTTTTCATAGAGGAGACGTACATTCTGCTGTTCATTCATCACAGGTACAACAATCGTTATTGCGATATCTTGCGCTGATGATACAGGAGTCAATATCTCAGGGTCCGTTGCTCTAATAGGCGTTTGTTGCATACATGTTTCTCCGCTGATAACAAAATGAAAGGCTGTTTATAATAGCAACCTATGATTTGGCGCAATTATAGCATATATCATCAATATTTCCGTACTATGCAGTACCTTTACCGATTTTTCTTCTTAATACAACGTATAGACGAGAGAAAGAGACACATTCCTATACAAGAGAACTACTTTTTTCTCTCGTTTGCGCGCTCATTGCCCATCTGCCTGCATCTCAATATTCAAACTAACCAGCTAAATTCTGTGCCATGGACGTTTACCTTGCAGAGCATCAGAGTATAGTGAATTCAAAATAGATATGGAGCTAACAAGGAGTGTATATATGCCTCTCCACTTCTACCGATCTCCTCGTAAGAGTATACTCTTGCTGATAATCATGGTAGCCGCTTGCTTCTCAGCTTGTAGTACAACACCCCCAACAGATTATTGTACAATTGCACCGCCCGACCCAAACCCGCATCTGGCACAGGTAAATGGAACACTTCTCATGCAGGCAAGTTACACAAGTTCAATCTATGCCTTACAAGCCAGCAACGGAACAAGCCAATGGCAATATAGTGCAAATCAGCTCAACGTTCTGCCAGATGCTGTTTATGCCAACGGTTCTAATAACATCTACGCACTACAGCCAGATACAGGCCAACAGATCTGGCATACATCAAACGTTTTTTTCATCGCGGCAACATCCAGCATGGTTTTCGTCGAGTCGGTGAACCCAACCCCATTACTGATTGCACTCGACGCCAGCACAGGCAAGCAACTATGGCAGCAGACGATAGATATGAACGTGCCACCACACAGTATTCAAGTCGCTAATGGTCTTGTCTACGTCGCTTCAGACTATGGGCTTGCGCGCGCATTGAAAATTAGCGATGGTACACAGGTGTGGCAATACAACACAGGTGCTTCCCCAGGTGGAGAGAATAACCTTGTGATGGACATTTCCAATGGCGTTGTTTACCTCAAATCGGACCAGATTTATGCTCTGCGCGCCAGCAATGGTAGCGTACTCTGGCGTTTTCCCAAAAGTGGCAACAGTATGCTCCTTAATAATGGTATCGTTTATGCTATGGCTGATCATCTTGCTAATGGACAGTTTGTCTCTGATACAGTCTACGCCTTACGCGCGAGCGATGGGACACAACTCTGGCAGTGGGCCACCCCTACCACAGACCAGCCCTATCAATTGAGTATCGGCAATGGCGTTCTCTACCTCGGCCCTCAGGAACATGCAGTTCATCCCATCCCCAATAGCTACCAGAATCATCTATACGTGCTCAATAGTAGCACCGGGAAGCCACTATGGGACACACCTGTGAGCGATAAGGGCGTCTCATTGGCCGCCACCGATACTACTGTCTACCTGCTCTCCAGTAGCACGCTAGAAGCGCATCGCATCAGTGATGGCACAACACTCTGGCATACACCTATCAATGAAACAGAGTTACTAGTAGCGAACAGCGTGGTATACGCGGCGACCGCAGGAAACTCCAATAGCTGTTTTGCTACAACCCCCTCGACTATTGATGCGGTAAATATGGATAATGGCACCCATCTCTGGTCACGCACATTAAAAGCCGTCACAAGCCCAACGCTTCAATAGGCATCTACTCAGTCAGTTCAGCAAATAAATCCGGGCGGTCGGAGGTTAACGAATCAACGCCCGCCCGCGCAAAGCGTTGTAAATCCTCACGGTTGTTCACGGTCCACAGACCCAGTTTTAGACCTTGCTCATGCAATACTGCCAACAGACGTTCATCAAACAATGTATGTTCCAGATTGATCCATTGCACATGCCGCGCTTTAGCCTGCTCAACCAGCCATGCAACCCCTTGTTCGCGTGGCTCCCATGCTGTTTTACCGACAATCATGCCCGTCTCTATCAGTGGCTCTAAGGCATCAACGGGAGTAAGAACGGACCAATCAAACGACATAACTAAGACCTGACTTTGCATGTGAGCCGCTCTCACCTCTTTAACAACCGCATCAACAATGCCTGGATACTGCCCATAAACGCCCTCGCGCTCGCTGGCCTTGATTTCAATATAGACCCGCACCCGTGCTTTTGCCAGGCCAAGTACCTCACGCAAGGTTGGAATTTGCTGTTTCTGAGGCCATCCACCAGAAAAGTGGGCAGCCGCATCTAGAGAGCGAAGATAGGCAAAATCACGATCTAATATATTACCAGTGCCATCGGTCAGCCGTTCGAGAGTCGCATCATGAAAGACAATAGCATGGCCGTCATTACTCATTTGTACATCAAGTTCAATCGCATCTATAGAAAGAGTGAGCGCATTGCGAAAGGCCGCCAGAGTATTTTCGGGAGCCAAACGCGCTCCGCCACGATGAGCCACACGCTGAAAATGCTTCTGCATAACCGTTATTTATTCTCTCCTAACCAGTCAACAAGATTGCGTCTTTATCATACCACCGACAATTCTAACTCTCATAGAGAGAAAGCGTATCATTCTTTCATACAGACGCCGCCCACATACAAGTACAAGAAATAGCATTCTCATTAATTTTGTTATAAAGTAATGAGAACACTATAAGAGAGGTTCAAATATGGCAGTAAAAGTAGGTATGACTGGCGAAGCAAACACCGTTGTAGTGTATGAGAACACCGCTGCCGCTGTTGGTGCAGGCGGAGTTGAAGTATTTGGCACACCAATGATGATCGCACTGATGGAAAATGCGGCCTGGCGGGCCGTTGTTGATGGTCTAGAGGAAGGTCAGGTAACGGTCGGAACGGTCGTCAACATCCGCCATCTGGCAGCAACGCCAATCGGGCAAAATGTGCGTGCAACTGCAGAATTGACAGAGATAGACGGACGCCGCCTAGTGTTTAAGGTAGAGGCGTATGACGAGCGGCAGAAAATTGGTGACGGTACACACGAGCGATTCATTGTCCACCTGGATCGTTTTCTGAATCGTATCCAGAATCTCTAATAGAGTTCTGCCGAAAAAGTCTTCAAGTCTTCTAAAGTCTTGCTATTTGTCAAGTAATATGCTACAATCTATGTACGTCATAGAGCGTGACATTCTTTTGGGGATGTCGGGTTTCGACAGGCGCGCAGATTGAAGAATTGCAGGCCGAGGTGTCGGTACGCACTCTCGTTAAACAACCGACAAACAATAGTTGCCAAACCAGCAACACAATACGCTCTCGCTGCCTAAGAACCAGTGATGCGTCGTCCCTCTGACTTTATCCTATGGGGTCAGGTAGGGGCGCCAAAAACGTAGGATGCGATGACGACCACCGCTCTCTCATCGTCATCAAAGACTAGAGAGCCAGCACCCACAGAATCTTGTCGACGGGAGTCTAGGGTGTAATGAAAAACATCGACTAAACCTGTAGTACATTCTCCGATAGGTTCGTTTGGACAGGGAGTTCGACTCTCCCTCATCTCCACCTCTACAATGGCTAGAAGCAAGCTCGTAAACCCGCCCGTTAAGTACCAATATGCAGTTGACATTCGTGTAGGTTATGCTGCAGACCGACTGGATGCACGCCTGTGTATCCTCCAGTCCCTTCCAGTGCAACACCACCACAGCAACAAGTGGAGACGAATTCATACTACCTCAAGTCTCCCGCAGAATTTGGGTATCCCCGGCTCATGAGCCGCTGTCGAGCTGGAGCCCAGACCATTCAATTGCCGACGGCTGACGTCGCACCTCTCCTGCGTCAACGCCGAGCAGACTTCGCAGTAACGCTGTGCTTAATAATCTCATTCTCGCATATGAAAACAATCACAAAATCGTCAATGATGCTGGACTCCACACATCTGATCAAGCGAAATCAGAGATCGATGGAACATCCAAAACTCGCCAGACAGATGGACACGGGATCGCTAGACGCGTGTAAGATCAAGATGTATGCTCCGGTGCGCTGAAAAAAAAAGACCAATGGCATCTCGATTAGCCCGTAGGACAGTGCGAGTGTTCTTGGAAGGACTGCGCAATATTGCGTAAAGAGACTTCGCTATAAAGAACGGCGTGAATGTGAAGAAGTGATACCAGTGTGCATGTTGTTTCATGAAGTACGGAGCATTTCGGAGTATGAACTATAGCCGCTGATCTCCATGGGTCCCGCGATGCCAGACGACGGAACGGGGTTCATAACACACACGATATCCAGCCTTCTTCGCCCGCAGGCAGAGATCAACTTCCTCCCAGTCTACGAAGTAGTTCTCATCAAAAGAGCCAACTGTCTCAACCAAGGACGCGCGCAGGAGCAAACAGGAGCCTTGAACGTAGTCTGCGTCCAGAGGCCGGTCCCACTGTCCGTGGTCGTCCTG